>DASRBX010000015.1:0-299947 GCA_035653395.1 Gaiellaceae bacterium | reverse complement strand
GAGCGGCTCCGACGCGAGCAGCTCGCCGCGGTCCGCCCGGACAGTGGAGTCTCGCTCGAAGGCCTGTACGAGCAGCTGCAGGCGGGCGAGGTGTCGGATCTGAACCTCATCGTCCGCGGCGACGTCGTCGGCTCGGTCGAGGCCGTCGTCTCGGAGCTGTCGAAGTTCGAGCATCCCGAGGTCCGGCTGAACGTGATCGCCGAGGGCGTCGGCGCCATCACCCAGAACGACATCATGCTCGCCTCCGCGTCCGATGCCCTGATCGTCGGCTTCAACGTCCGCCCGAACGCCGAGGCGCGGGAGCTCGCTTCCCGCGAGGGCGTCGAGATCCGCACCTACGACGTCATCTACAAGCTCACCGAGGACATCGAGCAGGCCCTCGTCGGCAAGCTCGCCGCCGTCACCACCGAGGAGACGATCGGCGAGGCCGAGGTGCGGGCGCTCTTCCGGGTCTCCCGGCTCGGCACGATCGCGGGCTGCATGGTCACGGACGGCGTCGTCCGCCGCAACGCGAACGTCCGCGTGATCCGCGAAGGCGCCGTGATCTACACGACCACGATCGCCCAGCTGAAGCGGTTCAAGGACGACGTCCGCGAGGTCGCGGAGGGGTTCGAGTGCGGCATCCTCCTCGACGGCTTCAACGACGTCAAGGAAGGCGACGTGCTCGAGATCTTCGAGACGCGCGAGGTAGAGCGAACGTCGCTCGACGAAGCGCCCGCCGCCTCCTCCTAGCGGCCCGAGTCGAGAAGCTCGAGGACTGCGGCAGCCTGCTCGCCGCCGGCCTCGGCGTGCGCACGGAGGGGGATCCCGTGCGGCCCTTTCGCCTCGCGTGCCTGAGGCTGCGCCTCGAGGATGACGCGCACGACGTCCACCTCCCCGAGCATCGCGGCGACGAAGACGTCGAGGCGAGCGCCGTGGGCGAGGAGCAGCTCCGCGATGTCCCGGCGACCCATGTGCGCAGCCGCGCCCGCCGCCGTCTCCCAGTCGCCGCCGCCCCAGTCCCACGCGGCGTTCGCCAGGATCGGCTCGTCGGAGAGCGCCGCCCGAACGGCGTCGAGATCGCCGTGAGCATTGCCGACGAAGCGCTGGACGAGACTGGGCTCGAGAGCTGCTGGAGCTTGCGTTGCCATGACTTCCTCCTCGCGAGACGAGAGATTTTAGTTAGCCTAACAAAGTAGATGCCGGCGGCCAGACGAGAAGCGGCAGATCGAATCCACTCGGCGGCGATCCACCTCCTGCGTCGCGTGCGCGAGGTGGACGCCGAGGCGATGGGGATCACGCCGGCGCGGGCATCAGCGTTGTCGGTGCTCGTGTTCGGTGGGCCGCGGTCGCTCGGCGAGCTCGCCGCCGCCGAACGCGTCACGGCGGCGACCATGAGCAAGCTCGTCGCGGCGATGGAAGCGGAGGGGCTCGTGCGCCGCTACCCGGATGTCAACGACGCGCGGGCGATCCGGCTCGACGCGACGGCCAAGGGCCGCCGGATCCTCGAACGCGGGCGAGCCCGCAGGCTGGACCTGCTCGAGCGGCTGCTTGCAGGCGCGAGTGACGCCGAGGTCGAGGCCATACGCACCGCCGCGACGGTGGTCGAACGCTCGCTCGAATCGGTTTGAATGCCACTCGTGGCGAGTGGCTGGATCGGGATCCTCACCTGCGAGCTCCGATTCCCCGAGGCGCATTCGCTGAAGGAGAAGCGTCACCACCTGCGCTCCGCGAAGGCGCAGCTGCAGAACCGGGTCGGCGCCTCGGTGGCGGAGGTCGACCACCACGACGTCTGGCAGCGGGCCCGGATCACGGCTGCGTGCGTGGCGCGCGAGCACCGGGAGGTGGAGCGGCTCCTCGACGAAGCCGAGCGCTGGCTGCGCGGGCAGGAGTGGGAGGTCGCGCTGGCGGACCGGCTCGTGGTCGATCCCGAGGACTAGGCTCGCGCGCATGCACGCGGCCGAGCTGATCGAGCGGAAGCGGAACGGCGAGGAGCTCCCTGCGGCCGAGCTGCGCGAGTTCGTCTCGGCGTACGCGCGCGACGAGGTGCCCGACTACCAGGCGGCCGCGTTGCTCATGGCCGTCTGGTTCCGCGGCCTGTCGCCCGCGGAGACCTTTGCACTGACCGAGGCGATGGTCCAGAGCGGCGAGACGGTCGATCTCGCCGCGCGGCTCGGACGGCGCGTCGTCGACAAGCACTCGACCGGCGGCGTGGGGGACAAGACGACGCTCGCGCTCGGCCCCGTCGTCGCCGCCTGCGGCGCGCCGTTCGGAAAGATGAGCGGCCGCGGGCTCGGCCACACCGGCGGCACGCTCGACAAGCTCGAGTCGATTCCGGGCTTCCGAGCCGAGCTCTCGGTCGACGACCTCGTCGACCAGGTACGCGAGGCCGGCATCGCGGTCGCCGGCCAGAGCGCCGACCTCGTCCCCGCCGACAGGAAGCTCTATGCCCTGCGCGACGTGACGGCGACGATCGACGACGTCTCCCTGATCGCGGCCAGCATCATGTCGAAGAAGATCGCCGGCGGCGCGAGCTCCCTCGTCCTCGACGTCAAGGTGGGTGAGGGCGCCTTCATGCGGACGGCGGCGGATGCGCGGCGGCTCGCGGAGGCGATGCGAGCGCTCGGCGTCGAGGCGGGCATGGACGTCGTCTGCCTGCTCACGGACATGGAGCAGCCGCTCGGCCGCGCCGTCGGCAACGCCCTCGAGGTGCAGGAGGCCCGCGACACGCTCGCCGGCGGCGGCCCCGCGGACTTCCGCGAGCTCGTGATCGAGGCCGCGACGCATCTGCTCGTCCTCTCGGACCTGGGGCTCGCCGAGGACGTCGCGCGGGAAAAAGCCACGGCGTCGCTCGCCGACGGCTCGGCGCTGGCCGCCTACGAGCGCTGGATCCGCGCGCAGGGCGGCGACCCCGATCCGGAGGTGCTTCCGCGCGCCCGCGTCGTCCGGCGCGTGCCTTCGCCCGCCACCGGCTTCGTGCGGGAGCTGCGGGCGCGGCAGGTCGCAGCCGTGGCGATGGAGCTCGGCGCCGGGCGGGAGCGCAAGGAGGACCCGATCGATCATGCGGTCGGGGTCGTCTGCCACGCCAAGCGGAGCGACCGTGTGGAACGTGGCGAGCTCCTGGCCGAGGTGCACGCCCGGAGC
This sequence comes from Gaiellaceae bacterium, assembly GCA_035653395.1. GTDB lineage: Bacteria > Actinomycetota > Thermoleophilia > Gaiellales > Gaiellaceae > Palsa-739. The sequence continues at coordinate 296,824 of DASRBX010000015.1, read as the reverse complement.
GAGCCGGCGGCCGAGGCCGCCGAGGCGGCGCTCCTCGCCGCCTACGAGATCGGGGAGGAGCCCGAGACGCGCCCGCTCGTCCTGGACGTCATTCGCTGAAGCGTCCGGCAACGCCCGCGGAGCGCGCGGAGGCATTGCCGGCATCTCGCAATCGATCGGCACTCATTCGTGACGCCCAGCCCGGTAGCGTCGGTGCCGAGGGCGGAGGGACGGCAGCCCCACCCTTGGGTGGGGGCGTGCGGCCGTGACGGCGAACACGACGGCGTCCTTGCGCATCTGCCCAGGCGCCACCGCGGCGGTAAGGCGCTTGAATGGGAGAGATGAGCGAGCGCATGCGGAGAGTGAACGAGTCCGTGAGGCAGGTCCTGGCCGAGGCCCTGCCCGAGCTGAAGGACCCGCGACTCGGACTCATCACCGTGACGGGCGTCGACACCGCTCCCGACCTGCGACACGCCACCGTCTACGTCAGCGTCCTCGGCTCAGGGCGCAAGCAGCGTGCGAGCCTCCTCGGGCTGGAGGCGGCGCACGGAGTCCTCCAGTCGCGCCTCGCCCGCGAGCTGAGGCTGAAGCGAACCCCTCAACTGACCTTCGAGTACGATCCGACCGTCGAGCGCGGCGTGCGCATGACCCGCCTGATCGACGAGCTCGCGCCGGACGACCATGACGCAGACGACTGACCTGACGGCGATTGCAGACGCCCTGCGGCAGCACGACCGCTACCTCGTCGTCACGCACGAGAATCCGGACGGCGACGCGCTCGGCTCGCTCCTCGCGTCGACGCTGGCGCTCCGGCGGCTCGGCAAGGACGCGGTGATGTACCTCGCGGGCCAGACTCCGCTGCCGCGCGAATACGCATTCATGCCCCTCGACGAGCTCCTGCGCGAGCCGCCCGCGGACGCGGCCGACCGCGTGCTCCTCGCCGTCGACTGCGCCAAGGAGGACCGGATCGGGGACGAGGCCATCCGCTCCCGGGCGCCCTTCGTCCTCAACATCGACCACCACCACGACAACACACGCTTCGGCGACGTCAACCTCATCGTCGCGGACGCGTCCTCGACGGCCGAGGTGCTGCGAGACGTGTTCGCCGAGCTCGGGCTCGAGCTGACTCCCGAGCTCGCCGAGCCGCTGTACATCGCCCTCGTCACCGACACCGGGCGCTTCCAGTACGCCAACACGACGCCGAAGGCGCTGCGGCTCGCGGCCGAGCTCGTGGAGGCCGGAGCCGACATCCACGCGGTCTTCCAGGAGGTGTACGAGTCCGTCGAGTTCGCGAAGCTCAAGCTGCTCGCCCGCGCTCTCGGCCGAGCCGAGGTGCTCGAGGGCGGGCGCATCGTCGTGTCGCACCTCCTGCGGGCCGACTTCGCCGACGCCGGTGCGTCGGAGCCGTACTCCGAGGGCATCATCGACTACCTGAGAGCCGTCGAAGGAGCGGAGCTGGCGGTTCTGATCCGCGAGCAGCTCAGCAGAGGCGCGCAGGCGCACAAGGGGTCGCTCCGCTCGAGCATCGACGAGCTGGACGTGTCGGCGATCGCCCGCCGCTTCGGCGGTGGCGGGCACCGCCAGGCCGCCGGCTTCTCCACGGATCTGCCACTGAACGAGATCGTCGAGCGGATTCGCGAAGGCTTCCTCGCCCAACGTGCCGCCTCGCGCGCTTGAGCCTGCCGGCGTCGCGCTCGTCGACAAGCCGAGCGGGCCGTCGTCCTTCGCTGTCGTCGCGCAGATCCGGAGAATGACGGGGGCCCGCACCGGGCATGCGGGGACGCTCGACCCGTTCGCCAGCGGGCTCCTGCTCGTGTTGTCCGGGAGGGCAACTAAGCTCACGCCATGGCTCGTCGGACTGAAGAAGCGCTACCGCACCGAGATCGATCTCACGTGCTTGACCTCCACCGGGGACCCGGAGGGAGAGCCCGTCGATCGTCACCCCCCGCCGGACGAGAACGAGCTCGGCCGGCGGCTCGAGGGCCTCCGCGGCGAGATCGAGCTGCCGATTCCCGCCACCTCGGCGGTGAAGGTCGGTGGTGAGCGCGCGTACAGACTCGCGCGGCGGGGCGTCGAGGTGGAGATGCCGGTTCGCCGCTCGACCGTTCACGCGCTCGACGTCATCGCGTATACGGGCCAGAGAGTGACGCTCGACGTCCGCGTCGGCTCGGGCACCTACATCCGGTCGCTGGCGATCGCGCTCGGCGGGCACTGCGCGACGCTGCGACGAACCGAGGTAGGGCCGTTCTCGGTCGCCGATGCGGTCGCCCCCGGGGCATTCGCCACCGACAGGCTGTTGCCGGAGGCCGACGTCCTCGAGCGCGTGGAGGCCGCAGGCGCCGCGCCGAAGAGGCCGTGAAGGTCGCCCGCGAACCCGCCGAGCTGCCGGACGCGAGCCGGGCCGTGGCGGTCGGCACCTTCGACGGCGTGCATCGCGGCCATCGGCGCGTCATCGAGGCGGCGCGCAAGGCCGGCCTGCGGACGGGCGTCGTGACGTTCGATCCGCATCCTCGCTCGGTGCTCGGCGGCGAGGTCGAGCTCCTCGCCACGCCCCAGCGGCGCCTCGAGCTCCTCGCGGACGCAGGGGTCGAGGACGTGCTTCTGCTCACGTTCGACGAGGAGCTCGCCGCTCTCTCGGCTGGCGAGTTCGCCGAGCGGATGCTGCGCGGGATCGGTGCCGGCGTCGTCGCCGCGGGCGAGACGTTCCGATTCGGACGAGGCCGCGAGGGAGATCTCGACCTGCTGGAACGCCTCGGCTTCGACGTCCGGCGAGTGCCGCTGGTCGAGAACGTCTCGTCGAGTCGGATCCGCGAGCTCGTCCGTGCGGGCGAGGTCGACCGCGCGGCGGCGCTCCTGGGGCGGCCGCCGGAGGTGGAGGGGATCGTCGTACGCGGCGACGGACGCGGCCGCGAGCTCGGCTTTCCGACCGCGAACCTCGACGTCCCCGACGGGCTCCTGGTCCCGCCCGACGGCGTGTACGCCGGCTGGGCCCGCGACCGGCGGGCGGCGGTCTCGGTCGGGACGAACCCGCACTTCGACGGCGTCGAGCGACGGGTCGAGGCGCATTTGCTCGACTTCGACGCCGACCTCTACGGCGAGCGGCTGCTCGTCGAGCTCTGGAGCGCGCTCCGTGAGCAGCGGCGCTTCGACTCGCTCGACCAGCTCGTCGCCGCGATCGGCGACGACGTGGAGCGGACGCGGGAGGCCGTCCGCCCCCGCTAGGTGCGCGGCAGGGCCACCCAGCCGATCCGTGCGACGTCCGGGCGCGGGAAGTCGCTTCGCCAGGTCATCAGCGTCGCGTCGGGGCTCAGCCGGTAGCGCCGCTCGATCGGCGCGCCCGTCAGCGGATCCTCCTCGATCTCGACGACGGAGCCGTCGGCGACGACCGCCTCGAAGCCGTCGAGGGCATATCTCCCCTCGACCGGGGCGGCCGCGGCCGTCCCGGCCGGCACGAGCTCCAGCGCCTCGACGAGACGCTGGATCAGGGTCGAGCCCTGCCAGGAGTTCGTCAGCGCCGCGAGGACGATCCGTTCCTCGGGGACGAGCAGCAGGAGCGACTGGAAGCCCCCGACCGAGCCCTCGTGGTCGAGCACGCCGCCGCGCACCCACCAGCCGAGTGCGTACTCGGCCGCGAGCGCCGGCGCGACCGGCTCGTGGAGATCTGCCCACTCCGCGCAGTGGGCGAGCCCGTACTCGACGAGATCACCGACCGTCGACCACAGGCCGCCGCTGGGCCGGCGCTCGACCGGGTACGACGGATCGGCGACGACTCCGTCCGGCAGCGTCCCGAGCACGGCGTCGTCCGGCGTCTCGAACCCCGTCCGCCGCAGGCCGAGCGGCTCGAGCACGAGCTCGCGCACCGCCGCCGAATAGTCGCCGTCGAAGGCGGCCGCGGCCTCCCAGTAACCCGCGTTCGAATAGGACCAGAGGCCCTCGCATTGCGGCGGCAGCGGCTCGGCCCGCTCGGGCCGGTAGCCGGCGGTGTGCGAGAGCAACGCCCGGCGACGGTCGTCGAGGAGCCCGGCGAGCGACACGGCCGTCGCGGTGAACGACTTCGTGATCGAGGCGACGCGGAACGGGCGCTCGTGCACGCCGGCGAACGCTGTCCGGCCGTCGACGTGAAGCGCGACGGCGGCGGAGGGCACGTCCGTCCGCGCCCGGGCGTCACGCACCAGCTTGGCCAGCCGCTCCTGCGGAATCGCGCTTCCCATGCCGCTTTCCGCTACCCTACCCCGCGACCCGGGCCCGGCTCGCGCCACGTTTCGTCGCTCGGACGAGACGCAGCGCCGTGGGCGGAGCCTGAGGAGGCGAAGGAAGGAGAGGGCAGTGGCCCTGACCAAGGAAGCAAAGCAGGAGATCATCGCGAAGCACGGCCGCGGCGAGGCCGACACCGGCTCGTCGCAGGTGCAGATCGCGATGCTGACCCAACGGATCAACGACCTGACCGAGCACCTGCGAACGCACAAGCACGACCACTACTCGCGGCGCGGGCTGCTCAAGCTCGTCGGGCGGCGCCGCCGCTTCCTGAACTATTTGCAGAAGCACGACCTCGAGGGCTACCGCGCCCTCATCAAGGAGCTCGGCCTGCGCCGCTAGCTCCCAAGAACACGGAGGGTGGAAGTTCGAGCGAGCCCGAAGACACTCGGCTGGAAGCATCGGCGGCAAAGCCGCCAATGCCCGGCCGAAGAGCAGGGGCGGCCTGGCTCGAGCTCCCGCCCTCCACAAGCAAAGTGGAGGACAATTGATGAGTATCGCGACCGAGCGCCGGGCGCAGGTCTCCGTCCAGATCGGAAACCAGGAGATCAGCTTCGAGACCGGCCACCTCGCGAAGCAGGCGGACGGCGCCGTCGTCGTCCGCGGAGGCGACACGATGGTGCTCGCCACCGCCCAGGGGCGCGCGGAGGCGCGCGAGGGCGCCGACTTCTTCCCGCTTACGGTGGACGTGGAGGAGCGGATGTACGCCGCCGGCAAGATCCCGGGCGGCTTCTTCAAGCGCGAGGGCCGCCCGACCGAGCGCGCCATCCTCGCCGCGCGGATGATCGACCGCCCGATCCGGCCGCTCTGGCCGAAGGGCTTCCGCAACGAGGTGCAGGTGATCTGCACCGTGCTCAGCGCGGACATGGTCACCGCGCACGACATCCTTTGCATCAACGGCGCCTCGGCGGCGCTGATGCTGTCGCCGCTGCCCTTCCTCGGCCCGGTCGGCGCAGTCCGCGTCGGCCTGATCGAGGGTCGGCTCGTCGTCAACCCGACGCTGGCGGAGAGCGAGAACGAGGCGGAGCTCGACCTGATCGTCGTGGGAACGAAGGAGGCGCTGACGATGGTCGAGGCCGGGGCGAACGAGGTGCCCGAGGAGAAGATCCTCGAGGCATTCGAGCTCGCGCACGGCGAGATCGTGAAGCTGTGCGAGGCACAGGAGGACCTGCGCCGCCAGGCGGGCAAGCCGAAGTGGCTCGATCTCGAGCTCGCGGCCGAGCTCGAGCGGGACCACGGCCACACGATCTGGGAGCGCATCCAGGAGGCCGGCATCCGGGAGTCGGGCGCCGCGGTCGACGAGCTCCTCGCCGAGCTCGCGCCGCCGATCACGATGGACTCGACCGACGACGACATCCAGCGCCAGATCCAGGTCCGCTCGGCGCTCGCCTCGCTGCTCGAGAAGCAGCGGTCGGGGGCCGTGGAAGGGCCGGTGCGCGAGCAGTTCGGCGACGAGCTGAAGGCGCTCACCGACGCCGAGCAGGACTCGAAGGCCCTCCGCTCGGCGAAGCGGCAGCTGCTCTTCGACCGGATCGTCGAGGAGGTCGAGCTGCCCTTCCCGGTCGGGAACGTCTCGACCGACCCGGAGACGGGCGAGCCGCTGCCCGCGGTGAAGGACTCGCAGACGCGCTCGTACGTCAAGAAGGCGTGCGAGTCGATCTACAAGGACCTCGTGCGGCAGAAGATCGCCGTCGAGAAACGCCGTCCGGACGGGCGTGGGGCGGAGGAGATCCGGCCGATCGAGATCGAGGTCGGCGTCAACCCGCGCGCCCACGGGTCCGGCCTGTTCACGCGCGGCCAGACGCAGATCCTCTCCTCCCTCACCCTGGGCACCGCGAAGGAGGGGCAGCGCATCGACGACCTCTCCCTCGAGGAAGAGCGCCGTTACATGCACCATTACAACTTCCCGCCCTACTCGGTCGGGGAGACGGGCTTCATGCGCGGGCCCAAGCGCCGCGACATCGGCCACGGCGCGCTTGCGCAGCGGGCCCTCGAGGCGGTCATCCCCGGCCCCGACGAGTTCCCGTACACGATCCGGATCGTCTCGGAGACGCTCGAGTCGAACGGCTCGTCGTCGATGGGCTCGGTCTGTGGCTCGACGCTCTCGCTCATGGACGCCGGCGTGCCGCTCAAGGCGCCGGTGTCGGGCATCGCGATGGGCCTCGTGAAGGAGGGCGACGACTACGTCATCCTCACCGACATCCAGGGCGCGGAGGACCACCTGGGCGACATGGACTTCAAGGTCGCCGGCTCTCGCAACGGGATCACCGCGCTCCAGATGGACATCAAGATCACCGGCGTGACGCAGCAGATCATGCGGGACGCCCTCGAGCAGGCGCAGCGGGCGCGCGAGTCGATCCTCGAGAAGATGCTCGACGTCATCCCGGAGTCCCGCACCGAGCTCGCCGACAACGCGCCGCGGATCACGACGATCAAGATCGACCAGGAGAAGATCGGCATGGTCATCGGCAAGGGCGGCGAGACGATCCGCGGCCTAGAGTCCGACTTCGACGTCCAGATCGACATCGAGGAGGACGGCACGATCCTCATCTACGCCACCGAGGGCACGAAGGCGAAGGACGCGGTCGCGGCCATCGAGGCCCTGACGAAGGAGCCCGAGGTCGGCGACACGTTCACCGGCAAGGTCGTGAAGACGACCCAGTTCGGCGCCTTCGTCGAGCTGAAGAAGGGCACCGACGGGCTCCTGCACGTCTCGAACGTCGGCCCGGGACGGGTCGCGCACATCGAGGACGTGATGAGCCGCGGCGACGTCGTCGACGTCGTCGTCCAGGAGGTCGACAAGGCGCGGGGCCGGATCGGCCTCAAGCTCGTCGCCAAGCACGAGAACGGCGGTCTCGTCCAGCCGGAGGAGCTGATCGAGCGGGCGAAGAACGCGCCGCCGCGGCCCCCGGAGGAGGAACGGCCTCGCGGCGAGCGCCGCGGCGGGCGCGGCGGCCGCGGTCGCGGCCCGCGCCGAGACGACGGCGAGTAACGAAGCAGCACGGGCGGGCGGCGCGAGCCGCCCGCCCGGCCCCAATATCACCCTTTCGGGTCAGCGGTCCACCCGAAAGCGACTCATCGCGGGTCTCGCTCGTGCCGATGATCCGAGCGAAACCCGAACACGTGAGCCTTCCGACCATCTCACCGCTGCGGGGCCTCGTCGAGGTGACCCGCCTTCTGCGGGCGCGTGAGGACCTTCCTGCGCTGCTCGACGCCGTCGCGCGGACGATCGGCGAGTCCCTGGGCTACCAGACCGTCGCCGTCAACCTCTACCGGCCCGCCTGGGACGACTTCGAGGTCACGACGGTGTACGGCAACGAGGAGGCCCGGGCGACGCTGCTCGGCAACACGCGCCCGGGCGACGACTGGACGGTCCTCCTCTCCGAGCGTTTCGAGCGGAACGGCGCCTACGTCGTCCCGAGCGGATCGGTCGACTGGGACTCGCTCGGCCCGAGCTACGTGCCGCAGGGCGGGCGGGCCTGCCATCCGGACGCCTGGGACCCCGAGGACGCGCTCTTCGTGCCGATGCGCGACCAGCGGGGCGTCCTGCTCGGGATCATCTCCGTGGACGAGCCGGTGAGCGGCCTTCGGCCCACGGACGAAGAGCTCGACGTGCTCGTCTCCCTCGCCGACCACGCGGCCCTCGCGGTCGAGGCGGCGCGCGAAGGAGCGGAGTCCGCGCGGCACCAGCGCGCGCTGGAGGAGCTGCTCGCCGTCTCTTCGCGCATCACCGGCGAGACCTCCAACACCGAGATCCTGCGCCGGGTGTGCACCGGGATCCGCGACGCTCTCGACTTCCAGAACGTCTGCGCCGCGCTCGTCGACCCGGACACGGGCGCGGTTGTCCCGCAGGCGGCGGCGGGCTGGCGGCTCGAGGAGCTGCGCCGGCGCGGGCTCGTCACCGTCGCGCAGCTCGAGCCGCTGCTCGACGAGATCTTCCTCCGGGAGGGCTGCTACCTTCTCACCCACGAGCAGGCGCGGGCGCGACTCGCGAGCGACGTCGACGTCTACCCGTCCCAGCTCAACGGCCGCGGCCCCTGGGCGTGGAACCGGCACTGGCTGATCGTGCCCCTCCGGGACGGCGACGGCGCGCTGCTCGGGATCATCTGGGTCGACAACCCCCTCGACCGGCTCGTGCCCTCGCCCGACCGCCTGCAGGCGCTGCGGATCTTCGCCAACGACGCCGCGGCCGCGCTCGTCTCGGGCCGCCACCTCGGCGAGTTGCGCTTCCTCGCCGACCACGACCCGCTCACCCGCCTTCTCAACCGCCGCGCGTTCGTGAGCCGGCTCGACGGCGAGGTGGCGCGGGCGCGCCGCTACGACCGCACGTTCGGCCTCGTGATCGCGGACCTCGACCGCTTCAAGCAGCTCAACGACCGCTTCGGCCACGCCGCGGGGGACGAGGCCCTCGTGGGCTTCGCGAACGTTCTCACGGAGTCGCTGCGCAAGCCGGACGACGCGTTCCGCATCGGCGGCGACGAGTTCGCGATCGTCGTCGCGGAGGCGACCGAGGAGGACACGCGGCAGGTCGTCGCGCGGGTGGAGAAGCTGCTCGAAGGGCTCGCGGCTGGCGGGGAGCCGTGGGCGGCCGACCTCAGCGCGAGCTTCGGCTGCGCCGCCTGTCCCGAGGACGCCGCCGACTCGCAGACGCTGTTCCGGCTCGCGGACGAGGCGCTCTACGACGCGAAGCGGAACGGCGCCGTCCTGCGCTTCGTCGCGCGCGCCTAGCCGTCTCGATCGGACACGGCCGGTGTCTGACACCGGACGCGGCTCCACCGGACCTGTCTCGCGGTCGCCTACGATCGGGCCGTGCAGAAGGTGGTGCTGAGCGAGCTCGACACGGGCGAGCGCGTCATCTCCGAGCGGGTGGCGAGCGTGCGCTCGATCGCGATCGGCTTCTGGATCGACGTCGGCTCCCGCGACGAGCGCGCCGACCGCGCCGGCGTCTCGCACTTCATCGAGCACCTCCTGTTCAAGGGCTCGCGACGCTTCGATGCGCAGGAGATCGCGGAGACGTTCGACGCGATGGGCGCCGAGATCAACGCCGCCACCTCGCGGGAGAACACCGTGGTCTACGCCCGCGTCCCCGACCATCACATCGAGACGGCGCTCGAGGTGATGACGGACATGGTCTTCGCGCCCTCCTTCGCGGAGGTCGACCAGGAGCGCGAGGTCGTGCTCGAGGAGATCGCGATGTACGAGGACACGCCGCAGGAGCTCGTGCACGACCTCTTCTCGGAGGCCGTCTTCGGCGACCACCCGCTCGGGCGGCCCGTCATCGGCACCGCGGAGGTCATCTCGTCGGTCAGCCGCCGCGCGCTCGCCGGCTACCATCGCACGGCCTACGCGCCCGGAAACGTCGTCGTCGCCGCGGCCGGGAACCTCGAGCACGACCGTCTCGTCGCGCTGCTGCAGCGGAGCGAGCGCCGCGCGGGGGCGCCGGCGCGCGCGGGCACGCGCGTCCGCCGGCCGCTCGCTCAGCTTCCCGGGCCCGGGCTCCGCTTCCAGCGGAAGGAGACCGAGCAGTACCACCTGTGCCTCGGAGCGGTCGGCATCTCGCGCTCCGATCGCCGCCGCTTCGCGGCGTCGCTGCTCGACTCGATCCTCGGCGGGTCGGCCTCGTCGCGGCTGTTCCAGGAGATCCGCGAGAAGCGGGGCATGGCCTATGCCGTCTACAGCTTCGGCGCCCAGTACACCGACACCGGGATCCTCGGCCTCTACGTGGGCACGCGCGAGGAGAACCTCGCCGCCTGCGTCGACATCTGCGTCGAGCAGATCGCCGAGATCGCGGCCGGCCGGCTCCGCAACGGCGAGCTCGAGCGGGCGAAGGAGAGCCTGAAGGGCAGGATCGTCCTCTCCCTCGAGTCCACCTCGAACCGCATGAGCCGGCTCGGGAAGTCGCTCGTGACCGACACCGAGCTCCTCACGCTCGAACGCGTGATCGCCGAGATCGACGCGGTCGACGCGGACGAGCTCGCCGAGCTCGCAACCGTGCTGCTGCCTCCCGAGCGGCTCGCCGCAGCGGGAGTCGGGCCGGACGGGGAGCGCTTCCGCGCCGCCGTGGGCCGCGCGAGCTCGGCCCTGACCGAGCAGGCCGCAGCGTGAAGATCGCGTTCTTCGGCGCGGGCGGCAAGGCCGGGAGCGCGATCGTGCGACGCCTGCAGGCCGCCGGGCACGAGGTGCGCCCGATCGAGCTCGGCGACGAGCCGGACGCGAGCGGCTGCGACGCCGCCGTCGACTTCACGGCTCCCGACGCCGCCCCGGCGAACGTCCGCGCCGCGCTCGAGCAGGGCGTCTCCTGCGTCGTCGGCACGACCGGCTGGGACCCGGCGGAGCTCGGAGCGCTCGCCGAGGAGAAGGGGCTGCGGCTCTTCGTCGCGCCGAACTTCTCGATCGGCGCCGTCCTGATGATGCGCTTCGCGGGCGAGGCGGCGCGCCATCTGCCGCGGGCGGAGATCGTCGAGCTCCACAACGAGGCGAAGAAGGACGCGCCCTCGGGGACCGCGAAGGCGACCGCGGAGCTGATCGGCGGCGACCCGGCGATCCACTCGGTGCGCCTGCCCGGGCTCGTCGCCCACCAGGAGGTCATCTTCGGCGGCGAGGGCCAGCTGCTCACGATCCGCCACGACACGACCGGGCGCGAGTCGTTCGCGGACGGCGTCCTGCTCGCGCTCGAGAAGCTCGACGAGCTGCCGCCGGGCCTGACGATTGGCCTGGAGACCCTGATCTCGTAGAAGATTCACGGCATGCCGACCGAGGCGGCCGAGCTCGTCTTCGACGAGGCGACGAAGGTCTACCCGGGGCGCGCGGGCGCGGCGGTCGATCGTCTCTCGCTCGCGGTGCCTGCCGGGGAGATCTGCGTCCTCGTCGGCCCGTCGGGCGGCGGCAAGACGACTGCGCTCAAGCTCGTCAACCGGCTGATCCCGCTTACGAGCGGCGACATCCGGATCGACGGCACCTCGATCCTCCGGCACGACCTGACCGAGCTGCGGCGCTCGATCGGGTACGTGATCCAGCAGGTCGGCCTGTTCCCGCACATGACGGTGGAGGGGAACATCGGCACGGTGCCGCGCCTCCTGGGCTGGCCGAAGCGGCGGACCCGCGAGCGGGTCGGCGAGCTGCTCGAGCTCGTCGGGCTCGACCCTGAGCAGGACCGGCGGCGCTTCCCGGCCGAGCTCTCGGGCGGCCAGCGCCAGCGTGTCGGCCTCGCCCGCGCGCTCGCCGCGAACCCTGCGCTGATGCTCATGGACGAGCCGTTCGGCGCCATCGACCCGATCGTCCGCACCCGCCTGCAGGACGAGTTCCTGCGCCTCCAGCAGGAGCTGCGCAAGACGGTCGTCTTCGTCACGCACGACGTCGACGAGGCGATCAAGGTCGGCGACCGGATCGCGATCCTCCGGGAGGGCGGGCGGCTGGCGCAGTACGACACGCCGCAGCGAATCCTCGAGCAACCGGTCGACGACTTCGTCGCGGACTTCGTCGGCCGCGACCGCGCCCTCAAGGCACTCGCGCTGCGCACCCTCGGCGAGCTTCGGCTCGCTCCCGTGGGCAACGTGGACGGCCTGCCGCGGCTGGGGGCGGAGGCGAGCCTCCGCGACGCGCTCGCGCTCCTCGTCGCCGAGCGGTGCGACGTGCTGCTCGTGGTCGGCGCCGACGGCGAGCCGCTCGGCGTCGTGCGGCGGGAGGACCTGCTCGCATGACCGGCCGGCGCCTGGCCGGCGGCGGCGGACCGGTGATCCCGAACTTCGGGAAGCCGAGCTCCTGCCTCAAACACAACGGCTGGTTCTGCACGGACTGGCTGCACGCGCACTGGGGGGACATCCTCCAGCCGGCGCTCGTGCAGCACGTCCTCCTCACGCTCCTCGCGGTCGGGATCGGCTTCGGGATCGCCTTCCTGCTCGCGCTTCTCGGCTTCCGCTTCCGGCTGCTCAACGCGCCGCTGGGGGCGTTCACGGACGTCCTCTACATGCTGCCGAGCATCGCGCTGTTCGAGATCCTGCTCCCGATCACGGGCATCACCTGGACGACGATCCTCATCCCGCTCGTCGCGTACACGCTCTTCGTCCTCTACCGCAACACCGTGGCCGGCCTCCGCGCGGTGCCGGGCGAGGTGCTCGAGTCGGCGCGCGGGATGGGCCTCACGCGCCGGCAGACGTTCCTTCGGGTCGAGCTGCCGCTCGCCGTGCCCTCCATCATGGCCGGCCTCCGGATCGCGACCGTCTCGACGATCTCGATTGCGACGATCGCCGCCTTCCTCGTCGCCGACGGCCTCGGCAAGCCGATCTTCGACGCGCTCGAGCAGCCGGACATCTTCAAGACCGAGCTGCTCGCCGGAGGTGTCCTCGTCGTCCTGCTCGCGCTCGTCGCCGACGCGCTGCTCTCGCTCCTGCAACGCGCCCTCACGCCGTGGACACGCGTCCGATGATCGCGGGCAGCCTCTTCCTCGACGCCTTCCGGTTCATCCCGCACCACGCGTCGCTCCTGCTGCACGAGACGGGCGGGACCGCGAAGCTCGCCTTCGCCGCCCTCGGGATCGCGGTCGCCCTCGCGCTGCCGCTCGGCCTCTGGCTCGGGCACAGGCACCGGGGTCTGCTGCTCGCGCTCGGCGTGTCGAACCTGGGGCGGGCGCTGCCGAGCATCGTCCTCATCGGGTTCGCGATCGCGCTCCTCCGCCTCACCTTCTTCTGGGAGTGCGCGGTCGCGCTGGTCATCCTCGCGATCCCGCCGATCCTCACGAACGCGTACTTCGCGATCGAGGGAGTCGACCCGGACGCCGTGGAGGCCGCGCGGGGGATGGGCCTCACCGAGGCGCAGATCCTCCGGCGCGTCGAGCTGCCGCTCGGCCTCCCGCTCATCCTCGCGGGCCTGCGGATCGCGGCCGTCTTCGTGATCGCGACCGCGACGATCGCCGGCATCGTCGGCGGCGGGGGGCTCGGCGACGTCATCGCCAACGAGCAGACGTACGGCTCGGCCGGGGTGCTCGGCGCGTCCTACTGCGTCGCGGCCATGGCGCTCCTCGTCGCCGCCGCGCTCGGGCTCCTGCAGCACGTGACCTACCGCAGGATGGCCCCCAGGGCATAGGGTCTGCGGCGAGGGCAACTCGAAAGGAGGGCACGGAATGGTCCGCAAGCACACGCGTCGCGCTGCCAAGGCGGCGTTCGCGGTCTCGCTGGGGGTCGCGCTTCTCATCGGCCTACTCGCCGCCGGCGCCGGCGCCGCGAGGACGAAGGCCGCGGCGAAGCCGACGATCGTCCTCGGGACGAAGAACTTCACCGAGGAGTACATCCTCGGCCAGCTCTACGGCCAGGCGCTCCAGGCCAAGGGCTTCCACGTCGTCTACAAGGGGCAGTTCAAGTCGTCCGAGCTGGCCGACATCGCGCTCCGGCACAACCAGATCGACTTCCTGCCGGAGTACACCGGCATCATCGTCCTCGACCTCGCGAAGGCGAAGACGTTCCCGAAGACCGCCGCCGCCACCTACCGGCTGGCGAAGAAATACGAGCAGAAGCACGGGCTGACGCTGCTCGGCCGGACGCCGTTCGTGGACAGCGACACGTTCACGATGCTGACCAAGACGGCGCACAAGCTCGGCGTCAAGAAGATCTCGGACATGAAGAAGGTCAAGCACTTCTCGTACGCGGGCTTCCCGGAGTGCAAGAAGCGCATCACCTGCCTGCTCGGCCTGAAGAACGTGTACGGGCTCAAGCAGGTGAAGTTTGTCTCTCTCGGCTCGATCAGTGTCTACACGCTGCTCGACAAGGGCCAGATCACGGGCGGTGACGGCTTCACGACCGACCCGCAGCAGAACCAGAAGAAGTACACCGCGCTCAAGGACGACAAGCACATCTTCGGCTTCCAGAACGTCGCGCCGGTGGTGTCGCAGAAGCTCCTCAAGGGGGCGGAGGGGACGAAGCTCGCGCAGGTCTGCAACAAGGTTTCCAGCCTGCTCACGATCAAGGCGATGCGGGCGATGGACCGCGCTGCCTCCGTCCAGCATGCGACCCCGAAGCAGATCGCGAACGGCTTCCTGATGGCCAACGGCCTGAAGTAGTGAAGGTCGTCGTCCTCGGCGGAGGGTCGACCGGCGAGCACTTCGTCGGCGCCCTCCGCCGGTTCGACGACGAGGCGCAGATCACGCTCGTCGAGAGCCGGCTGGTGGGCGGTGAGTGCTCCTACTTCGCCTGCATGCCCACCAAGACGATGCTCCGGGCGACGGAGCTCGGCTCCTCGCTGGAGCGGGCGCCCGGACTGCGCGGCGAGCGGCCTCAGGCCGAGGGCGTCTGGTCGTGGCGCGACTGGATGACGAGCGACTGGGACGACTCCGGGCAGCTCCACTACCTCGAGGACTGGAACTGCCGGCTCGTGCGCGGCGAGGGGCGCGTCGCGCGGCCCGGCGTCGTCGAGGTGGACAGCCAGGATCTCCAGTACGACCGGCTCGTGCTCGCGACCGGGTCGCGCCCCGCGATTCCGCCGATCGAGGGGCTCGACTCGATCGAGTACTGGACGAACCGCGAGGCGACGAGGACGCACCGGGTGCCGGGGAGCCTCGTCGTCATGGGCGGCGGGCCCGTCGGCGCCGAGCTCGCGCAGTTCTTCTCCCGCATGGGCTCGCACGTCACGATCGTCGAGCGCGGCGAGCACCTGCTGGGGCGCGTGCATCCCGACGCCGGGGAGCTCGTCGCCGGGCTCTTCCGCGAGGAGGGAATCGACGTGCGCATCGGCGTGGGGATCGAGCGGGCGGAGCCGGGGATCACGCTCCACCTGTCCGACGGCTCGACGCTCGAGACCGAGCGCCTGCTCGTCGCGACCGGCCGCAGGCCGAATGTCGAGAGGCTCGGCCTCGACGCGCTCGGCGTCCAGATCACGCAGCGGGGGGTCGAGGTCGACGAGCGGCTGCGCGCGGGCGAGAACGTCTGGGCGATCGGCGACGTGACCGGCGTGGCCCAGTTCACGCACGTCGGCAAGTACCAGGCACGGGTGGCCGCGGCGGACCTGGCGAACCGTCGCGCGAAGGCCGACTACCGCGCGATCCCAGCCGGGATCTTCACCGACCCCGAGGTCGCCACGGTCGGCCGCACCGACGGCGACGACCTCGTCTCTGCCCGGATCGAGCTCGGCTCGGTGCCGCGCCTCTCGACGTACGAGAAGCCGGCGCGCGATGGCTTCGTACGCGTCTTCGCCGACCCGCGCCGGCGCGTGCTCGTGGGTGCCGTCTGCGTCGGCCCGCAGGCGGCGGAGTGGCTCGGCCAGCTCACCCTCGCCGTCCGCGCGGAGGTCGCGGTCGAGACGCTCGTCGACACGATCCAGCCGTACCCGACATTCTCCGAGGGCGTCTTCTTCGCCTTGCAGGAGTTGCAGGGCCTGCTCTCGTAGAATCCCTCACATGCTCGGCTCCGTGATCACCGCACTGGTGACGCCGTTCCGCGCGGACGGAGCCGTGGACGTCGAGCGGTTCCGCGAGCTTGCGTCGTTCGTCGTCGACAACGGCTCGGACGGGGTCGTGGTGTGCGGCACGACCGGGGAGTCGCCGACGCTGGCGGACGAGGAGAAGCTCGAGCTCTTCCGGGCGGCCGTCGAGACGGTCGGCGACCGCGCGACGGTGATCGCGGGCACCGGCACGTACGACACGGCGCACTCCGTCCACCTGACCCGCGAGGCGACCGGGCTCGGCGTCGACGGAATCCTCGTCGTCGCGCCGTACTACAACAAGCCGCCGCAGCGGGCCATCGTCCGCCACTTCGAGGAGATCGCGGCGGCGACGGACCTGCCGGTCGTCGTCTACAACATCCCCGGCCGCGTCGTCGTCAGCATCGAGCCGGCCACGATCGCGCGGCTCGCCGAGATCGAGAACGTCGTCGCCGTCAAGCAGGCGCTCGACGATCCCGAGCAGGCGCGGTACATCGCCGAGGAGACGCGGCTCGACCTCTACTCCGGCGACGACCCGAACACGCTGTCGTTCCTCGAGCTCGGCGCCGTCGGCGTCGTGTCGGTGACCGCGCACCTCTGGGGCCCGCAGATCGCGGAGATGATCCGCCGGCACCGCGACGGCGACGTCGCCGGGGCGCGCGCCCTCCACGGTGAGCAGCAGCCGTCGTACGACCTCCTGCGGATCCAGGTCAACCCGATCCCCATCAAGGCGGCGCTCAACCTCACGGGCCACGAGGTCGGCGGCCACCGGCTGCCCATGGTCGAGCCGGACGACGACGAGCTCGCCCGGATCCGCTCCTGCCTCGAGCGCGCGGGCCTGCTCGCCACAGCGAACGCGTAAAAGGCTCGGGTCACGGCCCACCGTGGCCGCACCGGCCATGGCCCTCAATAGACTCCGCGCCGATGGGCGTCTGCCGCATCGTCGCGCTCGGCGGCCTCGGCGAGGTCGGGAAGAACATGACCGTCTACGAGGCGGACGGCGCCATCGTCGTGGTCGACGCGGGGCTCGCGTTCCCGCGAGACGAGCACCTCGGCGTCGACCTCGTCCTGCCCGACTTCTCCTATCTCCGGGAGCGTGAGGAGATGGTGCGCGCGGTCGTGCTCACCCACGGGCACGAGGACCACGTGGGCGCGCTGCCGTACCTGATGCGCGAGGTGCGCGTGTCGCTCGTGATCGCAACGCGTCTCACGCTCGCCCTGGTCAAGTCGAAGCTCGACGAGCACGGGCTCCTCCGCTCCGCCGAGCTTCGGGAACTCGCGCCCGGCGACGAGCCGGTCCGGATCGGCCCCTTCCGGCTGGAGCTCGTGCGCATGGCGCACTCGATCCCCGACTCGGCCGCCGTCGCGCTCGAGACCCCGGGCGGGCTGTGCGTCCATACCGGCGACTACAAGCTCGACCACACCCCGGTCGACGGACAGCGCACCGACGTCGGCCGGCTCGCCGAGATCGGCAGCCGCGGCGTCGACCTCCTGCTCGGCGACTCGACGAACGCCGAGCGGCCCGGCATCACGAAGTCCGAGCGGGTGGTGGGGGAGGCGTTCCGCCAGATCTTCCCAGGGCGAGAGGGCCGGATCCTCGTATCTTCGTTCGCCTCGAACGTGCACCGGATGCAGCAGGCCGCCAACGTCGCGCTCGACTGCGGGCGCAAGATCGCCTTCGTCGGCCGCTCGATGCGGAAGAACGGGAACATCGCGCGCAGCCTCGGCTACATGGACGTCCCCGACGACGCGATCTTCCGGCCCCACGAGCTCGCCGAGCTGCCGCGAGACCGGCAGCTGATCCTCTGCACCGGCAGCCAGGGCGAGCCGATGTCGGCGCTGACGCGAATCGCGTACAACGACCATCCCGCGGTGCGGGTCGAGCGCGGCGACACGGTGATCATCTCCGCGAAGCCGATCCCGGGGAACGAGCTACGGGTGCACGACGCGATCAACCGGCTCGCGAAGACGGGCGCCGAGGTGTTGCACGAGGACAACGCGCCGGTGCACGTGTCCGGCCACGGCTGCGCCGAGGAGCTGCGCACGATCATCGGGCTGCTCCGGCCGCGCGCGGTGATGCCGGTGCACGGCGAGTTCCGGATGCTGGCCGCGCACGCGCAGCTCGCCCGCGAGGGCGGCGTGGCGGAGGACCGCATCGTCCTCGCCGAGAACGGCAGCGTCGTCGAGCTGCGCGACGGCGTGCCGCGGATCGTGGACGAGGTCGAGGCGGGCGTCACGTTCGTCGACGGGCTCGGCGTGGGGGACGTGCACGACGTGGCCCTGCGCGACCGGCGGCGGCTCTCCGAGGACGGCATCCTGATCGTGGTCGCGACGCTCGCGGCCCAGGACGGAGGGGGCCTGACGGCGGCGCCGGAGCTGATCGCGCGCGGCTTCGGCGAGGCCGCAGAGCCGCTCCTCGACGAGCTGCGGGAGGAGGCCGACCGCGTCCTGCGCGACCTCCTCGCCGACGACGTGACCGAGATCAAGCTCCTCCAGGAGCACCTGCACGACGCGCTCGGCGGCGTGGTGTACGACCGCACGCGCCGCCGGCCCATGGTGCTCCCGGTGATCGTCGAGGTCTAGCGCCCGGCGCTACTTCGGCGGCAGCGACGCGGCATACGAGACCCCGCGCCCTACCCATTCGGCCAGCGCCGGGTCGTCGCCGACGTCCGCGGTGTCGACGCGGAGCCAGCCTGCCATCTCCCGGCCGCGCATCTCCATCGGCCGCGCCGGGGTCCTCGCCACGAGCCCCTCCGACTGCTCGGGGTCGACGCGGACGAGGAGCCCGCCCTGGCCGCTCGCGGCCACCGCCATGTTGCCGCCGACGAGGAAGGCGAGTCCGCCGAACATCTTCTTCTCGGTCAGGTCGGCGCGCTCGCCGACGAGCGCGCGGATCCGTTCGGCGAGGTGCTCGTCGTAGGCCATCAGTCCTCCTCGATCGGCTCGCCGTCGAAGTAGTCGAGCGTCTCGATCCGTCCGATCACGCCGAGCCCGCGCCAGAAGATCTTGCCCGAGCGCGGGTACCAGCACATGTCGTTCGGGTCGCGCGTGCCGTAGACGAGCATCGTCGCTCCGCCGGGGCCGGCGCGGAACGAGTGGCCGACGCGTGTCCCCGCAGGACGGGCGACGAGATGGCCGGCGCGGAGCGGCGTCTCCTCGACGCCTCCCTCGCGGGGCCAGAGCTCGAGCGTCGCCTCGCCCTCGAGGACGACGAACACCTCCTCCTCGGCGGAGTGGCAGTGCGGGACGGAGCCCCGACGGCCGGCCGCGAGCTTCTCCCAGCCGAGGCCGGCGAGCGTCGTCGCCCCGTCGGGCGTGAGGTAGGCCCAGGTCTGGTTTCTTTCGCTCTCGAGCTCGACCTCGTCGACGGTGACGATGTTCGCCGGTCTCGGCGAGGGGTCGCCGTAGGCGAGCGGCTCGACCGTCGCCTCGACGTCCCAGGGATCGTCGTCGCGTCCCTCGACCCAGGGCCAGCCGAGCCGGATCGCCCTCGAGCGCGGCAGCCAGCCGAGCTCCGTCGGGTGGCGCGTGCCGAAGACGAGGTACTCGAGGCCTTCGGGCCCCGCGACGAAGGTGTGCTCCATCTCGTTCGCACGGTGGATGACACAGTCGCGGGGCCTGATCTCGTGCACCTCGCCGTCCTGCCACGCGAGGCCCGACCCGCCGAGGACGAAGTAGAGCTCCTCGGACGCGCCGTGCGAGTGCGGCGGCGTCGGGAGCCTCCCCGGCTCGACCCGGACGCGGTTGACGCCGACCCCGCGCGTGCCGGCGGCGTCGCCCAGCCGCTGCACGGACGCGTCCATCTCGCCCTTCGCGGACTGCAGCCACTCGACCTCGTCCCAGTGCGCGACGCCCACCGACGCGCAGTTTGTCAGGACCGCGGGTCCGTCTCCCTCGCCAGCTCGGCCGGTTCGCCCTCCCGCTTCTGCACGACGTCGTAGCCCTTCGTGCGCTCCACGATCGACTCGAACTCGGGTACCTCGTGGCCGGGGACGATGATGTAGCGGCGCGGGTCGGAGCGGACCTTCTCGTACTCGGAGACGGAGATCTCGAGGCGATCGGTGCAGTCGCCGTCGGCGCACTCGCAGATGACGCTCAGCTCGCCCGGCGCCGCATCGAAGCCGCGGTTGAGGCTCTCGATCTGCTCGTTCACCTGGCGGAAGATCGACTCGTTCAGTCCGGCTCTTCTCGCCTGCTCCTCGCTCATGGATCCTCCCCTCTCGGGTCGAGCGCGCGGGCGACGTCTCCGGCTCCGTCCTGCTTGCGCATGACGAGGAAGCCGTCGTGCTCCTCGACGACCTCACCCTGGCTCGAATGGCCCGGGACGATGGCGAAGGTCGCACCGTCTCCGCGTACGCGTTCGTACTCCCGCGCGGTGAGCCGTATCGGATCGCGGCAGGCGACGTCGTCGCACTCGCAGATGTACGGCACGCGGTCGAGCGGCGGTCGGAGCGCTCGCTGCGCCGCCCGGATCCGCTCGTTGGCGTCGCGAAACGTCGCCTCGTTCGCCGCGCGCTTTTCCTCGCTCCCGCTCTCCACGACCCTCTGCTGTCCCCGCCGGACGCCCGGATACACATCGGGTTAGGCTCGGCCGGTGGCTGGCCCACGGCTCACGGTCGTCGGCTCGATCAACCTCGACCTCGTCGTGCGGGCGGAACGGCTGCCGCGGGCCGGCGAGACCGTCGGCGGTGCCCGCTTCTCGCGCGTGCCCGGCGGCAAGGGTGCGAACCAGGCGGTGGCCGCGGGCCGGCTCGGGGCGGAGGTGCGGATGGTCGGAGCCGTGGGCCGCGACGAGCTTGCGGACGAGGCGCTCGCCGGCTTGCGCGAGGCCGAGGTCGAGGAGGGGTGGCTCGTGAAGGAGGCGCCGACCGGCGTCGCGCTGATCACCGTGGACTCGGCGGGGGAGACCACGATCGTCGTCGCGCCCGGTGCGAACGGCGAGCTGGCGCCGGGCGACCTCGCGCTCGGGGACGCGGACGCGGTGCTGTGCCAGCAGGAGATCCCCCCCGAGACCGTCGCGTGCGCGGCCGGGCTTGCGCCTCGCTTCTTCCTCAACGCCGCGCCTGCACGGGACGGCGCTCCGGAGGCGGAGCTCACGATCGTGAACCGGCTCGAGCTCGAGGCGCTCGGTGCGCGACAGGGTCTCGTCTGCGTCACGCTCGGCGCCGAGGGCGCGGTCCTGCTCGAGAACGGGGAGGAGGTGGCTCGTGCCGAGCCGCCGGCGGTGGAAGCCGTCGACGGCACGGCCGCCGGCGACGCCTTCACCGCCTGTCTCGTCGTCTCGCTCCTCGAGCTGCGCTCGCGGGACGAGGCCCTGCGCCGCGCCTGCGCCGCCGGCGCGCTCGCCGCCACGCGGTTCGGCGCCCAGACCTCGCTGCCGACCGCCGAGGAGGTGGACGCCCTCCTGTGAGCGTAGGCTGGCCGGAGCTCACCAGGGAGGGGAGGCGGCGGCCCGGCCGGCGCCGGAGCGGAGGATGAGCACGAAGATCGTCATCGACTGCGACCCCGGCCACGACGACGCGATCGCGATCCTGCTCGCGCTCGCCTCGCCGGAGGTCGAGCTGATCGGCGTCACGACGGTCGCCGGGAACCAGACGCTCGACAAGACGACCCGCAACGCGCTCGTCACGCTCGAGATCGCGGGCCGTGCCGACATCCCCGTGGCCGCGGGCGCCGACGCGCCGCTGCGCCGCGAGCTCCGGACGGCCGCGCATGTGCACGGCGAGACCGGCCTCGACGGGCCGGAGCTGCCCCAGCCCTCGGCGCGGCCGCTGGGCGTGCACGCGGCCGACTTCCTCGCGGAGCTGATCGAACCGGGCGTCGTGCTCGTGCCGACCGCGCCGCTCACGAACCTCGCGCTCATGCTCGAGCGGCACCCCGACGTGGCCGACCGGCTCGAGCGCATCGTCTGGATGGGCGGCGCGATCGCCGAGGGGAACGTCACGCCGGCCGCCGAGTTCAACGCGTTCGTCGACCCGGAAGCGGCGGCCGTCGTCTTCGCGAGCGGGATCCCGGTCACGATGGTCGGGCTCGACGTGACCCACAAGGCGCTCTTCACCCGCGCGCACGCCGATCGTCTGCGGGGCGCGGGCAGGGCCGGCCGCTTCGTCGCGGAGCTGTCGGACTTCTTCCAGCGCTTCCACGAGCGCTCGTACGGCTTCGACGGCTCGCCGATCCACGACGCGATGGCGGTCGCGCACGTGGTCGATCCGACGCTTCTGACCACGCGCAACGCCAACGTCGCCGTCGAGACGCGCTCCGAGCTCTGCGACGGGCGCACCGTCGTCGACCTGCGGGGCGTGACGGGACGCGCGCCGAACGCGGACGTCGGCGTGGACGTCGACGCGGCCCGGTTCCTCGACCTGCTCGTGTCGCGGATCGAGTCGCTGCCGTGAGTCTCGTCTTCGCCTGCATCGCCCCCCACGGCGAGGTCGGCCTCGCGCCCGAGCTGCGGTCGGCGATGGAGGAGCTCGGGCGCCGCTTCGACGCCGCGGCGCCCGACGTCGCGGTGGTCGTGACGCCCCACTCGGTCCACGTCGAAGGACAGTTCGCCGTCGTCACGGCCGCCAGGGTGGGGGAGTGGCAGACCGACGCGGAAGTCGCGGCGGCGCTCCTCGAAGCGCCGCTCCCGGTCCTCGGCGTCTCCTACGGCGGCAACGACCCCGCGACGGCGGAGTTCCCGCTCGACTGGGGAACCGAGATTCCGCTCGGCTTCCTGCACGCCCCGCGC
Source organism: Gaiellaceae bacterium (assembly GCA_035653395.1). Lineage (GTDB taxonomy): Bacteria > Actinomycetota > Thermoleophilia > Gaiellales > Gaiellaceae > Palsa-739. The sequence goes on along the minus strand of DASRBX010000015.1, from coordinate 274,455 downwards.
GTCGTCGTCGTCTCGCCGGCGCGCGACCGCCCGCTCGAGGAGCACCTGAAGCTCGGCGAGGCGATCGCTGCGCTGCCCGGGCGAGTGGCCCTGATCGCGAGCGCCGACCACGGCCACGCGCACGATCCGGACGGCCCGTACGGCTTCGACCCGGCCGCGGCCGCCTACGACGCGCGGCTGCGGGAGATCCTCGCGTCGGACCGGCTCGACTTCCTCCCGCTCGCGGAGCTCGTCGAGCCGGCGAAAGCGGACTCGCTCTGGCAGCTCCTCGTCCTGCAGGGCGCCGTCGGCCAGTCGGCGCGGGCCGATGTGCTCGCGTACGCGGCGCCGACGTACTACGGCATGCTCGTCGCCGAGGTTACCCCGCTCGGCGTCACGTGAAGGGACGCCGGCCCAGGCGAGTACATGTCCCTCGGGCGCTGCTGGTCGGCTGACTCCAGCAGCCGTAGCTCTCGCGACGGCAGCGCTGAGCCGCTGAGGATCGCGCTGGGTCGGGGTGGGTATGCCTCGGCCTCGAAGGAAGGCAGCGCAGCGCGGCGAACCGGCCTCTATGCCGCGGAAGCGGAAGTCGAAGCTGCGTCCCAAGCTGCCGAGCCGCGTCCGCAAGACGCGCACGAAGCGGGGCGCGCGTCCGCGCGGCCAGCACCCCGAGCTGTGGGGTCTCGGCTCCGTCGCGCTGGGACTCTTCCTCGGCGCGGTGCTCTACTTCGGCTGGAACGGCGGCTACGTCGGGGGCTGGCTCGGCGCGGGCCTCGATCGGCTCGTCGGCGACGCGAAGTACCTCGTGCCGGTGGCGCTCTCGGTGCTCGGCGCTCTCGTCGTGACGCGGAGCGCGCTCGTGGACGTCCGGCCGTTCCGCACGGGGCTCGCGGTGCTCGCCTGCGGCCTCATGATCTCGCTCGGCAGGGACCAGGGGGGCTACCTCGGCCAGCTGCTCGGCGGCGCGGTCGGGATCGCGATCGGCGCGACGGGGTCGCTGCTGCTCGGCGTCCTCCTCATGCTCGTCGGCTCGCTGCTGCTCTCCGGCGCGTCGCTCGGCGCGATGCTCCGCCGCTCGGGACGCGGCCTGCACCAGGCCGCGCGCAAGGCGCGGTCACGGTCCCGTGACGGTGTCAGACACCGTCACGAGAGCGTGACGAGGCGGCCGGTGCGCCCGGCGCCGTCGCTCGAGCCGCCCGACGACGCGGTCTCGGCGTTCCCCGACGTGGTGGGCGGGAGCGGCCCGCCGCCGCACGCCGGCGCGCAGCCCGCCCCGCTCCAGACCGAGCGGCCCGCGCTGCTCGAGGATCCGCCGACGGTTTTCGACGAGGTCACGTCGGAGAACGCGGAGTACCGTCTGCCCGACCCCGGCGTCCTCCGCGTCTCGCCGGACCGCGGCGACGAGTCGGGCGAGTCCGCCGCTCGTGTCGCCGAGCTGCTCGTGCAGACGCTCGCGCACTTCGGCGTCGAGGCGACCGTGATCGGACAGATCTCGGGCCCCCGCGTGACGCGCTACGAGTTGCAGCTCGCACCCGGGACGAAGGTCGCCAAGGTCGCGGCGCTGAAGGACGACCTCTCGTACGCGCTTGCGACGACCGAGATCCGGATCCTCGCGCCGATCCCCGGCAAGCAGGCCGTCGGCGTCGAGCTCCCCAACCTCTCGCCGAACCTCGTCACGCTCGGCGACATCTACGAGCCGCTGCCGGCGACGGCGAGCCCGGTGGCCGTGTGGCTGGGGAAGGACATCTCCGGCGCGGCCGTCTGGACCGACCTCGCGCGCATGCCGCACCTGCTCGTCGCCGGCACGACCGGCTCGGGGAAGTCGGGCTGCCTCAACACGCTCCTCACGTCCGTCCTCCTGCGCGCGACGCCCGACGACGTCCGGCTCATCCTCATCGACCCGAAACGAATCGAGCTCAGCCACTTCGAGTCGGTGCCGCACCTGCTCACGCCGGTCGTCTCGAGCCCGAAGGAGGCGAGCGCCGTCCTCGCCAACTGCCTCGCCGAGATGGAGCGCCGCTACGAGCGCCTCTCGTCGGTGCGTGCCCGCAACATCAACGAGGCGAACCGCGCCTTCCGCCAGCGCGGCGAGCCGACGCTGCCCTACGTGCTCGTCGTGATCGACGAGCTCGCCGACCTGATGATGGTCGCCCCGCAGGCCGTGGAGGACGCCGTGATCCGGCTCGCGCAGAAGTCGCGCGCCGTCGGGATCCACCTCGTCCTCGCCACGCAGAGGCCGTCGGTCGACGTGATCACCGGGATGATCAAGGCGAACGTCCCGTCGCGCATCGCCTTCGCGGTCTCCTCGCAGACCGACTCGCGCGTGATCCTCGACCAGGGCGGCGCGGAGTCGCTGCTCGGGCAGGGCGACATGCTCTTCAAGCCGCTCGGCACGTCGCGGCTGCAGCGCGTCCAGGGTGCATTCGTGACGGAGGAGGAGATCGCGCTCGTCGTCGAGCAGACGCGCCAGCGCGAGCAGGAGCTCGACGAGAGCTATCTCGAGCTGCCGGAGGTGTTCGCGGAGCCGGACGGCGACGAGGGCGAGCACGGGGACTTCGACCCGGACGACGACCCGCTGCTCGACAAGGCGATCGAGATCGTCGTGCAGACGCAGTCGGCCTCCGTCTCCCTCCTGCAGCGGCGCCTGCGCGTCGGCTACACCCGAGCGGGCCGCCTGATCGACATGCTCGAGCGGCGCGGGATCATCTCCGGCTACGAGGGCTCGAAGCCGCGTCGCGTGCTCGTCGACGAGAGCCAGTACCACACGTACGCGGGCGCCGACTAGCGGGCGACCCGCACCGACTGGAAGCCCCGGATCACGAACGCGGGCACGCGCTCGGGCTGCTCGACCAGGTGAAGCGTGGGGTAGAGCTCGGCAAGCGCCTCGAAGCTTGCGGCGAGCTCGATGCGCGCCAGCGGAGCTCCGATACAGACGTGGATGCCGCCGCCGAAGCCGATGTGCTCCGCTGCGTTCGAGCGGGCGAGATCGAGTCGATCTGCATCCGCGAAGACACGCGGGTCGCGGTTCGCGGAGCCGAAGAGGAGCGCAACCTTCTCGCCGCGGGGCACCGGCACGCCCCCGACGGCGACGCCGTGCTCCAGCACCCACCGCTCGAAGAGTTGCAGCGGCGGGTCCCAGCGGATCAGCTCTTCGACCGCTTGGAGGGCCGGGACCTCCCCCGAGGCCAGCCGGCCCCACTCGTCCGGGTGCTCGGCGAGCGCGCGGAAGCCGTTCCCGACGGTGTTGACCGTGGCCTCGTGGCCCGCGTTCAGGAGGACGATCACGGTCGAGACGATCTGATCGTCGGAGAGGCGCGCGCCCTCGACCCGCGCCCCGACGAGGCCACTCACCATGTCGTCTCGGGGCTCGGCGCGGCGCTCCTCGATCAGGCCGAGCACGTAGGCACGAAACTCGCGCGCCGCCGCGTTCGCCGCCACCGCCTGCTCTTCGGTCGTGTCGAACTCGTACATCTTCACCATCGCGTGGGACCAGTCGAGGAGATCGCGATGGCGGTCGGTCGGTACGCCCAGCAGCTCGCAGATCAACGTGATCGAGAACGGCTGCGCGTAGTCGTAGAGCAGGTCGAACGTCTCGCCGAGGCTCTCGAGCAGCGAGCGGGCAAGCCGTCTCGCGGGTTCACGCATGCTCTCCACGGCCCGCGGCGTGAACGCGGCCGCGACGAGCTTGCGGATGCGCGTGTGCTCAGGCGGCTCGAGCCACAGGAGGCTCCAGCGCTCACTCGCCCAGAACTCGGCCCAGCGCGGGTCGAGAGGCTCGGCGTGGAACTCCCGCTCGTTGCCCACGTGGCGGAAGTTCCGGCCGAGACGCTTGTCGCGCAGACAGGCGCGGACGTCGGCGTGGCGAGTGACGAACCAGCGCCCGAGGCGATCGTCGTAGGCGATCGGGGTGGCTTCGCGCAGGGCGGCCAGCCTGGGATACGGGTCGGCGACGAAGGTTGGATCGCCGGGGTCGAAGGGCAGCGCGCGCGGTCGTGCGAGGGCCACGTCCGCACGCTAGCGCGTGCCGTTCGAGCGCGTCTCCGCGAAGCCCACCGCTCGGCGCCGAGGGGTTAGACTCGCCGCAGCTGAGGGCCAACGACTACCGGTTGAGGAGGGTTTGTGAAGAGATCACTGCTCGTCGCGGCGGGGCTGTCGCTGCTGGCGGCGCTCGTGCTCGCCGGGTGCGGAGGTGGCGGGTCGAGCGGGAACAAGACCACCACCACGACGCCGGCCAAGAGCAATTTCAAAGCGGCGCTCATCAGTGACATCGGCAAGTTCAACGACAAGGGCTTCAACCAGAACCAGCTCGCCGGGATCACGCGGGCCGCAAACCAGCTCGGCATCAAGAAGATCACGCTGCAGTCGAACTCGAGCTCGGACTATCTGCCGAACCTGACGACGGCAGCGCGTGAGGGCGCGAACATCATCTCCGCAGCGGGCTACCTGCTCGCGCCCACCCTGTCGACGGTCGCGGCGCAATTCCCGAAGATCGACTTCACCATCACGGACGACTCGGTGCACGGCCCGGACTTCAAGAAGGCGAAGAGCATCAAGAACATCCAGGGCCTCGTCTACGCGTCGAACCAGGCCGGCTGCCTCGTCGGCTACCTCGCGGCCGAGATGGTCAAGGCGAAGGGCGGCAAGCAGGTGATCAGCGCAGTCGGGGGCATCGAGATCCCCGCGGTCGACGACTACATCGTCGGGTACAACTACTGCGCCAAGCTCGCCGACCCGAGCATCAAGGTGCTCGTCGGCTATTCGAACGACTTCGTCGCGCAGGACAAGTGCAAGGCGGTAGCCCAGAACCAGATCGGCCAGGGCTCGCAGGTCGTGTTCCAGGTTGCCGGCGGCTGCGGTCTCGGCGCCCTCAGCGCCGCGTCCCAGGCCGGGGTCTGGGGGATCGGCGTCGACGTCGACCAGTACAGCCTCGCGAAGCACGTCCTGACGAGCGCGTTGAAGCGCGTCGACGTCGGCATCTTCACCGCGATCAAGGAGGCGAAGTCCGGCCACTTCAAGGGCGGCACGGACCTCCTGTTCGACCTGAAGAACAACGGGGTCGGCGTCGGCAAGATCAGCCCGCAGGTGCCGAAGGCGCTGATCTCGAAGATGAACCAGCTGAAGGCGAAGATCATCGCCGGCACCGTCAAGGTGCCGGTCGCCAAGGGCTCCGACCTGCTCGGCCTCCTGCCGGGTGCGAAGGTCGGGCCGACGTAGACGACAGTCCTCGAGAGGGGACGGGCGCCGTGCCCGTCCCCTCTTTTCAGGAGCCTAGAATCTCGTGATGGCGGAGGAGCGCAGCCCTGTCCTCGAGCTGCGGGGGATCACGAAGCGCTACTCGGGGAGCCTCGCCAACGACCGCGTCGACTTCGACCTCAGGCGCGGCGAGGTGCACGCGCTCCTCGGCGAGAACGGCGCCGGCAAGTCGACGCTCATGAACATCCTCTACGGCCTGACGAAGCCCGACGAGGGCGAGATCCTCATCGACGGGAAGCCGGTCTCGTTCTCGTCCGCGAAGGACGCAATCGGAGCCGGGGTCGGCATGGTCCACCAGCACTTCATGCTCATCCCGGTGATGACGGTCGCGGAGAACGTCGTGCTCGGGACCGAGCCGGTGCGGAGCGGCATCGTCCTCGACGAGCGAGCCGCGGCGAGGCGCGTGGCCGACATGGCGAGGACCTTCAACTTCGCGGTCGATCCCGACGCCCGGGTCGACAACATCACCGTCGGCCAGCAGCAGCGCGTCGAGATCATGAAGGCGCTCTACCGGAACGTCGACGTGCTCGTTCTCGACGAGCCGACGGCCGTCCTCACTCCCCAGGAGGCGGCCGACCTGTTCGAGATCCTGCGGACGCTCCGGCGCGAGGGCATCTCCATCGTCTTCATCAGCCACAAGCTGAACGAGGTGCTCGAGATCGCGGACCGCATCACCGTCCTCCGTCGCGGGAAGAAGATCGACACCGTCTCGAAGGAGGGTGCGACCGAGGAAGGGCTCGCGCGGATGATGGTCGGCCGCGACGTCCTGCTCCGGGTCGACAAGACCCTCGCCTCTCCGGGCGAGGTGGCGCTCGAGGTCAAGGACCTCCACGTGCTCGACGATCGCGAGCTCGAAAAGGTCCGCGGCGTCTCGTTCTCGGCGCGGGGCGGCGAGATCGTCGCCATCGCCGGTGTCGACGGCAACGGGCAGACGGAGCTCGTCGAGGCGATCACGGGGCTCAGGCCGATCGAGAGCGGCACCGTCGCGGTCGGCGGCCGCGAGTTCGAGGGACGGCTCGGCCCACGCATGATGATCGACGCCGGCATGGGGCACATCCCCGAGGACCGACACCGGCGCGGGCTCGTGCTCGACTTCAATCTCGCCGAGAACCTCGCCCTGCACGACTACGACAAGCCGCCGGACTCGAGATTCGGCTGGCTCTATCCCGCGCGCCTCGTGCAGCGCGCGGTGCGGCTGATCAAGGAGTTCGACATTCGAGGCGGCGGCCCGCTCACGCTCGCCCGCGCTCTCTCGGGAGGCAACCAGCAAAAGGTCGTTGTCGCACGCGAGGTCGCTCGGAACCCCGTCGTCCTCGTAGCGGCTCAGCCGACGCGGGGACTCGACGTCGGCGCGATCGAGTACGTCCACCGGCGGCTCGTCGCCGAGCGCGACGCCGGGCACGCGATCCTGCTCGTCTCGCTCGAGCTCGACGAGGTGCTCTCGCTCGCAGACCGCATCCTCGTCATGTACGAGGGACGGATCGTCGGCGAGCACGGGGGCGACGCGGGTGAGGAGGAGATCGGCCTCGAGATGCTCGGGGGCAGGAAGCCGGTCGCGGCGTGAGCAGCCAGGCCGAGCCCACCGCGAACGTCCCGCCGGAGCAGGAGCCGACGCCCGACTTCGTCGTCCGGCTGGGCGCCGCGCAGCGCGCGGGCGGCCTCGTCGTGCCGGTACTGACGGCGGTGCTCGCGTTTCTGGCCGGGGGGATCGTCGTCGCGGCGACCGGCCACAACCCCTGGACGGCCTACAAGGGGATCTGGGACGGCGCCGGCTTCAACTGGCTCTTCCACATCCCGTGGGACACGAACACCGTCCACCTCGACGCCTTCAACCTGAGCCAGACGCTCTTGACGATGACGACGCTGATCCTCGTCGGGCTCGCCGTCGCCTTCCCGTTCCGCTGCGGGCTCTTCAACATCGGCGGGCAGGGACAATACCTCGTCGGGCTGTTCGTGGCCAACTGGATCGGGGTCTCGTTCGCGGGCTGGCCCACCCTGCCGCACGTCCTGCTCGGGATCGGTGCCGCGGCGCTCGCGGGCGCGGTCTGGGCGGGCATCGCCGGCTTCCTCAAGGCGACGACCGGTGCGCACGAGGTGATCTCGACGATCATGCTCAACTGGATCGCCATCTGGGGCGGCCAGTATCTGTTCGGGCAGGGCGGCCCGCTGCAAAACACGTACAACCCGGCGGCTCCCGAGTCCGGGACGGTCGTGCAGAGCGCGCGCATCCCGGTGTTCTGGGGGAATCCGGTTCTGCAGGGGCTCGACTACGGGTTCTTCGTCGCGCTCGTCGCCCTCGTCGTCTTCTGGCTGATCCTGAACCGGACGACGCTCGGCTACGAGGTACGCGCGGTCGGCTTCAACCCCGAAGCGGCCGCCTACGGCGGCATCAACGTGAAGACCAAGTACATCCAGGCGATGGCCATCTCGGGCGTGTTCGCGGGCCTGGCCGGCGCGCTCGACATGCTCGGCTACCTCTTCCAGTTCGGAGTGCTCGACGTCCAGGCGTCGCAGATCGGCTTCCTCGGGATCGCGGTCGCGCTGCTCGGCCGGAACACGGCGATCGGGACGGGGATCGCGGCCTTCCTCTTCGGCGGGCTTCTCTACGGCACGACCCGGGGCCTGAACCCGAACGTCTTCGACCCGAGCCTCGCCGGCAACCTGACCTCGATGATTCAGGGCCTGATCGTCCTCTTCGTCGGGGCCGACATCTTCATCCTCTACATCTGGAATGCCCGCCGGAAGCTGAAGCTGCGACGCCGGGCCGAGATGGCTGCGACGTGACGAACTACGCGCCGTCGATGCACGCGACGCAGTGGGCCTTCCGCCCGAAGTCGATCGCCGTCCTCGGGAGCGTGCTCGGTCTCGCCGCGTTCTGGAGCGCCATCCCGCCGTTCACGGCCCGCTCCCCGCTGGTCCCGATCCTGATCGGCGTGCTCGCGATCGCCGCGGGGCTCTGGGCCGTCACGCGCGGCACGCGGCGACTGGGTTGGGGGGCGATCGCCTCCGGCGTGATCGGACTGGGTCTCGGCCTGCTCGCCACGCGGTCGAGCTCGGCGAACCTCCACGTCGTCTTCGCGGCCGACCTGATCGCGCAGGTTTTCGTGTTCGCCACGCCGCTCACCTTCGGGGCGCTCGGCGGGATGGTCTCGGAGCGGAGCGGCGTCGTGAACGTGGGCCTCGAGGGAATGATGCTCATGGGCGCGTTCTGGGGCGTCTACGGCGCCGACAAAGGCGGTAGCTGGGTCGTGGGCATCCTCGTCGCGCTCGCCGCCGGCGGGCTGTTCGCCCTCGTCCACGCGTACTGGTCGATCCATCTGCGCGCGAACCAGATCGTGAGCGGGATGGCGATCAACTTCCTCGCGCTCGGAGTGACCGGCTACTTCTTCGAGCAGCTCTACGGCAACAAGAACATCCCCTCCGGGGTGTCGACGGTGCCGAACGTGGCCCTGCCGGGGATCGACCACGTGAAGTACCTCGGGGCCGCGATCGGCAACCTCAACCTGCTCATCTGGGTCGGGATCCTCTTTGTCCCGCTCTCGTATTTCGTTCTCTTCAAGACGCCGATCGGGCTGCGCGTCCGGGCGTGCGGCGAGCATCCACGTGCCGCCGACACGGTCGGCATCAACGTCTACGCGGTGCGCTACGCGGCGGTGCTCGTGTCCGGAATGCTCGCCGCGCTCGGGGGTGCGTTCCTCTCGATCGGCTTCGGCGGGGGAAGCTTCACGGAGAACATGACGGAGGGTCGCGGCTTCATCGCGCTCGCGGCGATGATCTTCGGCAACTGGAGGCCCTTCGGCGCGTGGGGCGCGGCGCTTCTCTTCGGCTTCTCGACCGCGCTCGCGTTCCGCCTGCCCGTCTACTCCAGCTCGGCCGCGACGCTGTTCCAGACGCTCCCGTACGTGCTGACGCTGATCGCGGTGGCAGGCGTGATCGGCCGGTCGGTGCCGCCGAAGGCCGACGGGCAGCCGTACGCGAAGCAGTAGCTACGTGATCGAGACCATGCGCTCGATCGCGAGGCGGGCGCGCTCGGCGAGCTCCGGCTCGACCGTGACCCGGTGCTTCATGTCCCGCAGCGAGTCGCGCACCTTGTCGAGCGTCGTCAGCTTCATGTACCGGCACTCCGCGTCCTCGCGCACCGCCTCGAACCGCTTGCCGGGGGCCTCGCGCTGGAGGCGGTGGATGATCCCCGTCTCCGTCGCCACGAGGAACCGCTGCTTCGGCGAGCGGCGTGCGTAGTCGATCATCTTCTCGGTCGAGAGGATCTGCGTCCGCTCGTTCCCGAAGGCCATCGCCTGGCTCGCGCAGCCGCACTCCGGATGGACGAGCAGGTCGGCGTCGGGCGCCTCGCCCTGCCAGCGCTCGATGTCGGCGGGCCGGATGCCGGCATGGACGTGGCATTCGCCGAGCCAGATCGTCAGCTTGCGCCCGGTGACCTTCTCCAGCCACAGCCCGAGGTACATGTCCGGCAGGAAGAGGATCTCCTGCTCGCGCGGGATCGCGTCGATCACGGACTTCGCGTTGCCCGACGTGCAGCAGTAGTCGCTCTCCGCCTTCACCTCGGCGGTCGTGTTCACGTAGGAGACGACCACCGCGCCCGGATGCTCTGCCTTCCACTCGCGGAGCTGCGCGGCGTCGATCGAGGCGGCGAGCGAGCAGCCGGCACCGAGGTCGGGGAGGAGGACGGTCTTCTCGGGGCTGAGGATCGCCGCCGTCTCGGCCATGAAGTGGACGCCGCAGAATACGATCGTCTCCGCGTCGGTCGCGGCCGCCTGGCGGGAGAGGCCGAGCGAGTCGCCGACGTAGTCCGCGACGTCCTGCACCTCCGGCCGCTGGTAGTTGTGGGCGAGGATCACGGCGTCGCGTTCCTTCGCGAGCGCGCGGACCTCCTCGTGGAGAGCGGTGGTGGACGGGGCGACGGTCATCGGACCTCCAGGGAGACGTGGAGCGAGCGGGCGGAGTGCGTCAGGGCGCCGACCGAGACGAAGTCCACACCGGTCTCGGCGTAGGCGCGCACGGTCGCGAGCGAGACGCCGCCGGAGGCTTCGAGCTCGGCGCGGCCTGCCGCGAGCTCGACCGCCTCGCGCACCTGCTCGGGGCTCATGTTGTCGAGCAGGATCCTCGGCGCGCCGGCGTCGAGTGCCTCGCGCACCTGGGGGAGCGTCTCGGCCTCGACCTCGACCCGCAGCCCGTCGACGCGGCCGTCGAGCGCGGTGAGCGCGGCCCCGACGCCGCCGGCGAGGCGAAGGTGGTTCTCCTTGACGAGCACGCCGTCGTAGAGGCCGGCGCGGTGGTTCCGGCCGCCGCCGCAGCGGACGGCGTACTTCTCGAGCGCGCGCAGGCCCGGGGTCGTCTTGCGCGTGTCGAGGACGGTCGTGCGCGTCCCCTCGGTCAGCTCGACGAAGCGCCGCGTGAGCGAGGCGATCCCGCAGAGCCGCGCCAGTAGGTTGAGCGCCACTCGCTCGCCGCTGAGAATCGCACGGGCCGACCCCTCGACCACGGCGAGCACGGCGGGGACGTCCGAGACCGCCGCGCTCTCCTCGAGCCGCGGCTCGACGCGCACCGCGGGATCGAGCGCTCGGAAGACCGCGGCGGCGACCGTGACGCCGCAGACCACGCCCGGCTCCTCGAGCAGCAGGTCCGCGCGGCATCGCGCGTCCTCGGGCACGAGCGCGAGCGTCGTCGCGTCGCCGGAGCCGACGTCCTCGGCCAGGGCCGCGGCGACGACGCGCTCGACGTCCTCCCGGGTCAGCTCCATCGCTCCAGCACCGGCTCCCGGCGCGGACGGACGACGAGGTGCCCCGCCAGTGCGTCGCTCTCGACGGGAAAGTCCTCGCGGAAGTGGACTCCGCGGCTCTCCTCGCGCGCAAGGCCGCAGGCGGCGATCGCGCGGACGAGCGGATGCGGCGACTCAAGCAGGCGCCCGAGCCCGGAGGCGCTGCGGATGAGGCCGGCGTCGCGCCAGAGCTCGACGCCCGCGTCCACGGCCGGCGCGAACGGCGCCGGGTCGGCGTCGAAGCCGGGGCCGTCGAGCGCCGCGAGGCCGGCGCGGCGGCCGAAGACGAGACACTCCAGCAGCGAGTTCGAGGCGAGGCGGTTGGCGCCGTGGACCCCGGTGCAGGCGCACTCCCCGGCGGCGTACAGGCCGGGCACCGACGTGCGCCCGTCGAGGTCGGTGGCAATGCCGCCGATGGCGTAGTGGGCGGCGGGCGAGACGGGGACCGGCTCGTCGGCGGGGTCGTAGCCCGCCTCCTCGAGCGTCGCCATCAGGCTCGGGTAGCGGTCGCGCTCGACGGGGCGGAGGTCGAGCCGCGCGCCCGCCTTCGCGGCGACCGCGCGCGCGACGACGTCACGCGGCGCGAGCTCGTCGACGAAGCGCTCGCCCCCGTCGTCGAGCAGCGTCGCCCCGGCGCCGCGCAACGCCTCGGAGAGGAGGAAGCCGTCGTGGCCGTTGTCGTCGCGCAGCGCCGTCGGGTGGAACTGCACGAATTCGAGGTCGGCGAGCGCGGCGCCCGCCGCGTGTGCGAGCAGGAGGCCGTCCCCGACGGCGCCGCGCGGGTTCGTGGTGCGCGCCCAGAGAGCTGCGTAGCCGCCCGTGGCGAGCACGACGGCCGAGCCGCGGAGCGCCGCGAGGGTCGTGATGCGCTCGCCCTCGACGAGCCGGATCCGCGGATGCTCTCGCGTCCGCGCCGCGAGGACCTCCGCGATGTGGCGCCCGGTATCCGCTCCGCCGGCGTGGACGACCCGGGCGCGAGAATGCCCGCCCTCGCGGCCGAGCCCGTCGTCGAACCGGACGCCGAGCCTGCGCAGCTCCTCGATCCGGCCGGGCGCCTCCTCGGTCAGCAGGCGGACCGCGCTCGGCCGGCAGAGCCCGCGGCCCGCGGCGAGCGTGTCGGAAGCGTGGAGGACGGGGTCGTCGTCGGCGCCTACCGCCGCGGCGACGCCTCCCTGGGCCGCATAGCTGTTCGAGCTGCGATGCGAGGCCTTGGCGAGCACGAGCACCGAGGCGCCGGCGTCGGCCGCCGCGAGGGCCGCGGAGAGGCCGGCGACACCGGCTCCGACGACGACGAGGTCGCGCCTCTCGCGTTTTTGCCTCACAATCGATAACCTCCGGTGCCGAGTGTACACGGTTGACGACTCCCAGGCGAAAACTGCCGCGCATGCGGTGCTCGCGGCCGTCCTCCAGGTGCGCGAGGGACGGTTGCAGGCGCTCTTGTGGCAGCGGGCGCGCGAGCCGTTCGCCTCGTGCTGGGCGCTCCCGGGAGGGACGCTGGCGGCGGACGAGACGCTGGAGGAGTCGATGCGGAGGCATCTCGCCGAGAAGGTGGACGTGCGGGAGGTGGCGCATCTGGAGCAGCTCGAGACGCGGAGCGACCCGCACCGCAACCCGACCCGGCGCGAGCTCGCGACGGCGTTCCTCGGCCTCGTCCCGAGCGGGGTGGACCCGCGCGTGCCCGCGGACACGCGCTGGCATCCCGTCGACGAGCTCCCGGAGCTCGCCTACGACCACGAGGAGATCCTGCTCAGCGCGCGCGAGCGCCTGCGCGGGAAGCTCTCGTACACGAATCTCGGCTTCGCGCTCGCGCCGCCCAGCTTCACGCTCGCCGAGCTGCGCGATCTCTACGCCGCGGCGCTTGGGCACCCGGTGAGCGCGACCAACCTCCAGCGCGTCCTGCTCCGGCGACGGCTCCTCGAGGACACAGGGGAGCTGCGGCATTACGGCCGCGGCGGGGGGCGGCCCGCGACGATCTACCGCTTCCGGTCGAGCAGGCTCGAGGTCACCGACCAGTTTGCCGTCCTGCGGCCGCCTACAATGGCCCACTAGTGGCGGTGCGGACCCAGACACTCGTACGCCCACGGCGGCCGAACGTCCGGGCGTGGCTCGCCTTTTTCTTCGGCGGCGTCGCCGCGGCCGCCATCCCGGTGGGCATCGAGCTGACGCGCAAGGTCCCCGGCGCCGTGCTCCTCGACGCGGTCTGGGCAATTCCGGTCGCCGCGCTCGCCGCGATCCTCTCGCTCCTCTTCGCGCGTGGCGCGCGCGGCGCGATCGCGCGCACGCTCTCGCACGTCGGAGGCGAGGCGTGGATCCGCCTCGGCCGCATTCTCGCGGTGGCCGGGATCTGCTTCACCCTCTCCGCGTCGATCGCGGTCGGCGTCTACGAGCTCCTTCTCCGTCTCGAGCACTAGCCGTAGACTCCGCTCGTGTTCGAGATCGGCAACAGCCTGCGGGAGGCGCGCGAGCGGCAGGGGCTCGGCTATCCCGAGATCGAGCTTGCGACGAAGATCCGCGCGAAGTACATCCGCGCGCTCGAGGAGGAGGACTTCACCGCGGTCCCGGGCGACGCGTACATCCGCGGCTTTCTCCGGACGTACGCCGACTACCTGGGCCTCGACGGCGACGTCTACGTCGACGAGTACGCCTCCCGCTTCATCACGAGCTGGCGCGACGAGCTGCCGCCGAGGCGGGAACGGAACCGGATCCGCACCCGCGAGGGGCCGCTCGAGCGGCGCGCGGTCCTGCTCGTCCTCGCCGGCATCGTCGCGGTGGGAGCGCTCGTCTTCGCGGCCTTCCGGCTTCCGGGCTCGTCGACGCGGGCGCCGGGCACGGGGACGGCGCAGAAACACCAGCGGTCGGGCCCGGCCCGCCAGCTCGTCCTGAACGGCGTCGGCCGCGGGACGTACGTGGAGGTGCGCCGCAACAGGGCTTCCGGCAAGGTCGACCTGCAGGGAACGGTGGAGCCGGGACAGACCGACCGGATCCCGGGCGAGCGCTTCTTCCTTCTCGTGCGCGATCCCGCCGGGGTGCACATCACCCTCGACGGCCGTGCCGTCTCGCTGCCGGCCGTCCACAACGGCCGCTATCTCGTCACGCCGCAGCGGACGACACGCCTCCGCGGGTGACGCCCCGGCCGCGCGCGGTCGTCGTCGTCACCGGCAGCGAGCTCGTCCGCGGCGAGCGCACGGACCGGAACGGCCCCTTCCTCGCCGCAGAGGCGCTGAGCCACGGCCTCGAGCCGGCCCGCATCACGGTCGTCGGCGACGCGGTCGCGGAGCTCGAGGACGTGCTGCGCGAAGGCCTGCAGGCGGACGCATGCCTCGTCTCGGGCGGCCTCGGCCCGACGCACGACGACCGCACCGTCGAGCTCGCCGCGCGCGCGGCCGGGCTCGAGCTCGTCGCGGACCCGGATCTCGAGCGCGAGATCGAGTCGGTCTCCCGCGCCGTGGCGGAGCGCCTCCGCAGGCCGTACGCGGACTTCGCCGCCGGCGTGACGAAGCAGGCGACCCGGCCTGCCACGGCGGCCTCGCTCGGGCTCGCCGGCACCGCACCGGGGCTCGTCTTCCGCGCACCGACGGGCTGCGTCGTCGTCATCCTGCCAGGGCCGCCCGGCGAGCTGCGGCGACTGTGGCCGAACGCCCTCGCGAGCGAGCCGATGCAGCAGCTGCTGCGGAGGACCCAGGCTCCCGGCCGGCGCGTGCTGCGGCTCTTCGGGGTCAGCGAGTCGGCGGTTGCTCGGGCGCTCGAAGAGGCGGGCGGGGACGGCGACGGCGTCGAGGTCACGATCTGCGCCCGCGAGTTCGAGATCCACGTCGACCTCGTCGTCGAGCGGGAGGCCGGGGCACGCGCCGACGCGCTCGAGGCGGCGCTCGTCGAGCGGCTCGAGCCCTGGCTCTTCGCGCGCGACGAGCGGCGCGTGGAGGAGATCGTGCTGGCGCTCGCTCGCGCCCGCGGCCTGCGGCTCGCGACGGCCGAGTCCTGTACCGGCGGCATGGTGGCGACGCGGCTGACGGGCATCGCGGGCTCGAGCGAGAGCGTTGTCGGCGGCGTCGTCGCCTACTCGAACGACGTGAAGCGGGGCGAGCTCGACGTTTCCGAGGAGCTCCTCGCCGAGCACGGGGCCGTCTCGGCCGAGGTGGCAGCGGCGATGGCCGAGGGAGCGCGGCGGCGGCTGGGCGCCGACGTCGCCGTCTCCGTCACCGGCGTCGCCGGGCCCGGCGGCGGGACGCCCGAGAAGCCGGTCGGACGCGTCCATCTCCATGCCGTCGGCCCGGACGGCTCGCTGGCGCGGACGCTCGACGTGCCGGGAGAGCGGGAGCAGATCCGGGTGCGGGCAGCCGTCACGGCGCTCCACCTCCTGCGTGCGCTTCTGACCGGAAGTCGCGACGAAGTCGCATGAGCCCGGCCGCTAGCGTGAGCGGCGATGAACGGCTCCGGCTCTTCCTCGCGCTGCGCCTGCCCGACGACGTTCTCGACGCGGTCGAGCGCTGGCAGCGCGAACGGTTCGCGGAGGTGCGGACCGTCCCGCGCGATCACCTGCACGTCACGCTCGCGTTCCTCGGCCACCGGCCCGCCGGCGAGCTCGAGTCGATCGTCGACGCACTGCGGACGGCCGCGGCAGGAGCGGGCGAGATCCGCCTCATTCCCCTCCGCTACCGCGAGACACGGAGCGTGGGCATGCTCGTGCTCGAGGACGAGGGAGGAAGGGCGGCTCTGCTCGCCGGCGACCTACAGGCGCGGTTGGAAAGGCTCGGCGTCTACCGCCGAGAAGGCCGGCCCTGGCTGCCGCATCTCACGGTCGCGCGCTGGCGCGAGCGCCCGCGGCTGCAACTCGAGCCGCCGCCGGTACGAACGTTCGTTCCGTCCGACGCGGCTGCTTACCTATCCCGGCTGCACCCCACAGGGGCGCGGTACGAAGTCGTGGAATCTGTCGCTCTAGGAGGCTGAGAGGTGGACAAGCACGAAGCACTCGACGTGGCGCTCGGCCAGATCGAGCGGCAGTTCGGCAAGGGATCGGTGATGAAGATGAGCGACCAGGCGGCGGTCTCGGTCGGCGCCGTCTCCACGGGGTCGCTCGCGCTCGACCTCGCCCTCGGCATCGGCGGCCTGCCGCGCGGGCGCATCGTCGAGATCTTCGGCCCCGAGTCGTCGGGCAAGACGACGCTCGTCTACCACGTGATCGCCGAGGCCCAGCGGCGCGGCGGCATCTGCGCGTTCATCGACGCCGAGCACGCGATGGACCCGACCTATGCGAAGCGCATCGGTGTCGACATCGACAACCTCCTCGTCTCGCAGCCGGACACCGGCGAGCAGGCACTCGAGATCGCGGAGCTCCTCATCCGCTCGGGCGCCCTCGACGTCGTCGCCGTCGACTCGGTCGCGGCGCTCACGCCGAAGGCCGAGATCGAAGGCGAGATGGGCGACTCCCACGTCGGCCTCCAGGCGCGGCTCATGAGCCAGGCGCTGCGCAAGCTCGCCGGCACGCTGAACCGCACCGACACGATCGCGATCTTCACGAACCAGCTGCGGGAGAAGATCGGCGTCATGTTCGGCAACCCGGAGACGACGCCGGGCGGCCGCGCCCTGAAGTTCTACTCGTCCGTGAGGCTCGACATCAGGCGGATCGAGACGCTGAAAGAGGGCGTCGAGGCGTTCGGGAACCGCGTCCGCGTCAAGGTCGTGAAGAACAAGGTCGCGCCGCCGTTCAAGCAGGCGGAGTTCGACATCATCTACGGCTCCGGCATCTCGTGGGAGGGCACGGTGCTCGACTCGGCCCTCGACCGGAAGGTGCTCACGAAGTCCGGCTCGTACTTCAGCTTCGGCGACGAGCGCCTCGGTCAGGGCCGCCAGAACGCGACGGCGTTCCTCCGCGAGCATCCCGACGTGACGCAGCAGATCCTCCAGCAGATCCAGGCGGAGATCGGCCCGGACCAGGTCGCGTCTGCGCGGCTGCTGCCTCTGGAGGCGAGCGGAGGGGGCGACAACGGCAAGGCGAAGGCCGACGCGGCGGCCGAGGCTCTCGCGGTGGCCGAAGCGGAGGCATGACCCCGACCGTCACGGGGCTGCGCGAGCGGAAGCGCAGCCGGGTCGCCGTCGAGCTCGACGGCCGTCCCTGGCGTGTGCTCCCTGCGGACGCGGTCGTGCGCGCGGGGCTCGGAGTGGGGCGTCGCCTGGACCGCGACACCGCGCGCCGGCTGGCGCGCGAGGTGCGCAGGGCCGAGGCGCTCGCCGCGGCCACGCGTTCCCTGGCTGCGAGCGACCGCTCCCGGCGCGCCCTCGAGCAGCGTCTCGAGCGCGCCGGCCACTCCGCTGCAGCACGCGAGGAGGTGCTCGCCGCCCTCCGCCGAGCCGGTCTGCTCGACGACGCGCGGGTTGCCGAGAGCCGTGCCCGCCGTCTCGCCCGTCGCGGCTACGGCGATGCGGCGATCCGGAGCGACCTGGCACGGCGGCTGATCCCGGCCGAGGCGGCCTCCGCGGCGATCGCCGCGCTCGAGCCGGAGCTCGACCGGGCCCGCCGAGAGCTCGCCGGGAAGACGGTCACGCCGGCGCTGCTCCGACGCCTCGCCGCCCGTGGCTTCTCGCGCGACACGCTCGACGAAGCCGCCTCGTTTGCGCTCGAGGCGTGAGACGCGATACGATGAGGTGCGTTCCATTCGACGTTTTGCCTGCAAAAGCAGCTTTTCCGAAACCAATCCGATGATCGACCACCCAGCCCCGACGACTCGGAGGCCTCGCGCGAGGTAGCGCAACGACCTTCCGGCGGGTCACGCCTGCCGGAGTACGGCTTCTCGGATAGCTGCCGGGCGGGCCCGGCGCCGCATGGGACGTGCCGCCTACGGCGGCTGAATCTCCGGCCGAGGAGCTGCGCACGTGCTGATCGGGATCGGAATTGCCATCGGGATCGCGGGAGGGATCGCCCTGACCCTGCTCGCCGTCTCGGTCTTCGGCACGACCGGCGTCACGAAGGCCCGCCGGATCCGCGACCAGCTGCTCGAAGACGCGCGCCGCGAGGGCGACGCCGTGCGGCGCGAGGCGCAGGTCGAGGCCCGCGAGCAGGCGTTCCTCCTCCGGAGCGAGATCGACGCCGAGCTCGCCGACCGGCGGGAGCAGGTGCTCAAGATCGAGGAACGGGTGCTCGCGAAGGAGCTCGAGGTCGAGAAGAAGCTCGAGGAGCTCGCGCGCCGCGACCAGGGGCTCGCCGACCGGGAGGAGCACGTCCGCCGGCTCCAGGAGGAGCTGAAGGAGACCAGGAACGACCAGCTCGCCGAGCTCGAGCGAGTCGCCGGCCTGACCCAGGCCGAGGCGAGGAACGTGCTGCTCGAGCGCGGGGAGCAGCAGGCACGCCACGAGCTGGCACGCCGCATCCGCACGCTCGAGGAGGAGGCGCGCGCGGAGTCCAGGCGCCGCGCCCGCAACCTCGTGGCCGACGCGCTCCAGCGGGTCGCGGCGAGTCACACGGCCGAGACGACGGTCACGGTGGTCGAGCTTCCGTCCGACGACATGAAGGGCCGGATCATCGGGCGGGAGGGCCGCAACATCCGCGCGCTCGAGCATCTGACGGGCGTCGACTTCATCATCGACGACACGCCGCACGCGGTCGTCCTCTCGTCCTTCGACGGCCTTCGCCGCGAGATCGCGCGCCTGACGGTCACCAAGCTGCTCGAGGACGGCCGGATCCATCCCGCCCGGATCGAGGAGACGTACTACGAGTCGAAGGCCGAGGTGGAGGAAGTGGTCCGCCATGCCGGAGAGCAGGCGGTCTTCGAGGCGAACTGCGGGCCGTTCCCCGACGAGATCGTGCAGATCCTCGGCCGTCTCAGGTTCCGTACGAGCTACGGCCAGAACGTCCTCAAGCACACGCTCGAGGTCGTGCATCTGGCGGGGATCATGGCGACGGAGCTCGAGGCGAACGTCCAGACCGCGAAGCGCGCGGCTCTCCTCCACGACATCGGCAAGGCGATGACGCACGAGGTCGAGGGCTCGCACGCGCTCATCTCCGCCCAGCTCGCCCGGCGGCACGGCGAGTCGCAGGGCGTCGTCCACGCCATCGAGGCGCACCACTACGAAGTGCAACCGCAGACCGTGGAGGCGGTGCTGCTCATCGCGGCCGACGCGGTCTCCGCGAGCCGCCCCGGTGCGCGCGGCGAGAGCCTCGAGCAGTACATCAAGCGCCTCGAGGCGCTCGAGGAGCTCGCGGCCTCCAAACCCGGCGTGGAAAAGGTCTACGCGCTCCAGGCCGGGCGCGAGATCAGGGTGATCGTCAGCCCTGGCGCGGTCGACGACGACGAAGCTGCGCTGCTCGCCCACGAGATCGCTCGCGAGATCGAAGACCGGCTCGAGTATCCGGGTCAGGTTAAGGTGACCGTGATCCGGGAAAGCCGCGCGGTGGACGTGGCGAAGAACCACACCGCGACCACGCCACGTTCGGCAGCCGACGAGCCCGAGCGCACGGCGGACTCGCCGATTCAGGCCGCCTGAAGCCAGGGCTACCCTTCCTCCGTGCGCCGCTACCACGTCACGACGTTCGGCTGCCAGATGAACGCCCACGACTCCGAGCGGATCAAGGGCCTGCTCGAGGAGCTCGGGCTCGGCGAGGCCGCCTCGCAGGACCAGGCGGACGTGATCGTCCTCAACACCTGCACGATCCGCGAGAAGCCCGACACGCGATTCGCGGCGCACATGGGAAATGCGGCAAAGCTGAAACGCGAGCGCCCGGGGACCGTCGTCGCGGTTGGCGGCTGCTACGCCGAGGCCCAGCGCGAGCGGCTGTTCGCGCTCTACCCGGACGTCGACGTCGCCTTCGGCCCGGGGACGATCTCGCACCTCGGCGACTGGCTCGGCGCCGGGGGGGAAGGGCTCCCGCGCGGCTCGTTCGGCACGGGCGCGGGGCGAGCGTTCGCTGCAGGCCTGCCGGCCCGGCGCGAGCGCCGGTTCCAGGCGTGGGTGCAGGTCTCGATGGGCTGCAACTCCGTCTGTTCCTACTGCATCGTCCCGGCGGTCAGGGGACGCGAGACCTCGCGGCGACCGGGCGAGGTGCTGGCCGAGGTGGAGCGGCTCGCCGCGGAGGGTGTCCGCGAGGTGACCCTGCTCGGGCAGAACGTCAATTCGTACGGCCGTGACGTCGGCTCGAGCTTCGCGGAGCTGCTGCGGGCGGTCGACGCCGTCGAGGGCATCGAGCGGATCCGCTTCACGAGCCCGCACCCGAAGGACTTCCGCCGCGACGTGATCGCCGCGATGGCCGAGTGCGCCGCGGTGTGCGAGCACGCGCACCTTCCGCTGCAGTCCGGATCGAGCCGGATCCTGAAGGCGATGCGGCGGACGTACTCCCGTGAGCGCTACCTGCGGCTCGCCGGCGAGCTGCGCGACGCGATCCCGGACCTCGCGCTCACGACGGACGTCATCGTCGGCTTCCCGGGCGAGACGGAGGACGACTTCCGCGAGACGCTCGAGGTCGTCGAGGAGGTCGGCTTCGACGGTGCCTTCACGTTCGTCTACTCGCCGCGGGCCGGGACCGAGGCCGCCGCGATGCCCGACCAGGTACCGGACGACGTGAAGCGCCGGCGCATCGAGCGGCTCGTCGAGGTCGTGCAGCGGGTCGCGGCCGAGCGCAACCGCGCGCGCGTCGGCATGGTGGAGGAGGTGCTCGTCGAAGGCCCCAGCCGCACCGAGCCGGAGCTCCTGCGCGGCCGTAC
This sequence comes from Gaiellaceae bacterium, assembly GCA_035653395.1. Taxonomy (GTDB): domain Bacteria; phylum Actinomycetota; class Thermoleophilia; order Gaiellales; family Gaiellaceae; genus Palsa-739. The sequence continues at coordinate 253,755 of DASRBX010000015.1, read as the reverse complement.
ACGCCGCAACACGACCGTGAACTTCGGCGGCGACGCCGTTCCCGGCGAGCTCGTCCCGGTCGAGATCTCGAGCGCGACCTCGACGACGTTGCGCGGTGTCCACCTTGCGGCAGCTGCAGCCTAGAGACCTCGTCTGGGACGGCTGCCTCAACGTCCGCGACCTCGGCGGGCTGGCGACGGCGGACGGAGGGGAGACGCGGTTCGGCGCCGTCGTCCGCGCCGACAGCGTCCACCAGCTCAGCGATGACGGCTGGCAGGCGCTCGTCGATCACGGCATCCGCACGGTGATCGACCTCCGGGGAGACAACGAGCGCGCGGACGATCCGCCGGCGGAGCTGCCCGTCGAGGTCGTGCATCTGCCGTTCCTGGGCGGCGGCGAGGCGGACCTCGACGCGCTCGGCGAAGAGGTCGACGCGGCGGCCGCTGCTGCGCCCGACGTGTCGACCGCGACGCGCGACGTCTACCTGATCTTCCTCGAGCGGTTCCGGGCGAACGTGGCCGCGGTCGTCCGTGCCGTGGCGAACGCACCGGCAGGCGGCATCGTCATCCACTGCGCGGGCGGCAAGGACAGAACGGGGCTGGTCTCGGCGCTCCTGCTCCACCTGGCCGGAGTGGACGACGAAGACATCGCGGCCGATTACGCGCTGAGCGAGGAGCGGCTGCGCCCGCGCCACGAGAGATGGCTCGCCGCGGCCGAGAGCGAGGAGGAGCGCGAGCGTCTGCTGCGGATCACGCGGACCCCGGCGGCGTCGATGACCGGTGTCGTCGCCGAGCTCGCACGTCGTCACGGCAGCGTGGAGTCGTACCTTCGCGGGGCCGGAGTGACGAACGAGGAGCTCGACCTCGTCCGCGCGCGCCTTCGTGGCTGAGCTGGTCATCGGCCTCTACGGGCCGACCGCGAGCGGCAAGTCCGACGTCGCGGCTGCCGTCGCCGGCTTGATCCAGGCCGAGGTCGTCTCGGCCGACGCCATGCAGGTCTACGACGGCCTGCCGATCCTGACGAACCGGTCGCCTCATCCTGAGCGGCTCGTCGGGATCTGGCCGCTTTCCCACCCGGCCTCCGTGGGTGAGTACGCGCCGCTCGCGCATGCCGCCGTCGACGAGATTCTCGTCTCGGGGCGCACGCCCCTCGTCGTCGGCGGGACCGGCCTCTACTTCCGTGCTGCCCTCGCCGAGCTCGCGTTGCCGCCCGCACCCGCGCCGGGAGCGCGCGAGCGGTCGGAGCGCCTCTACGACCAGGCGGGCGCCGAGGGAGCGCACGCGCGGCTCGCCGGGCTCGACCCGGCGGCGGCGGAGCGGATCCATCCGAATGACCGGCGACGGGTCGTTCGCGCCCTCGAGCTCGCGGAGTCGGGCAGCTCGCTCGTGCCGCGCCGTGAGGCGCTCTTCGGCGGGGCCTGGCGGCACCCGACCCTGGTAGTGGGGCTGGACGTGCCGAAGCAAGAGCTCGACCGCCGGATCGCCGAGCGGACACGAAGGATGTTCGACGCGGGCGTCGAGGACGAGGTGCGCAGGGCGCTGCGCGTTCGGCCGTCCGCGACCGCGGAAAGGATCATCGGGCTGAGCGAGGTTGCGACGCTGCCGCGCGAAGAGGCGATCGAGGCGCTCGCCGCGCGTACGAGGAGGTACGCCGCGTATCAGCGCAAATGGCTGCGGCGGCTCGAAGGGCTCGTTATGGTCGCGGCCGACCGGCCGCCGGAGGAGACCGCAGCTGAGATCGTCGCGCTGGCACGCACACGGGAACGTCTACCTCGTCCTTGAGGGAGACTCGGGGGGCGTCGACCTGTCCGGCACCGACGGGGCGATCGAGGTGCAGGCAGTCGACGGCGACGACCTGACGATCGGCGTCGTCAACCCGGACGGCTCGCGGGCGGAGATGTCCGGCAACGGGACGCGCATCGCGGCCGCCTGGCTGATGTCCAGGAACGGCACCGCGGAGGCGCGCGTGCACGTGGGGTCGCGGACCGTGAACGTGCGTCGAACGGACGAAGGCCTCTTCGAGTCCGCGCTCGGGCGCGTGGAGGTGGGGGCTAGGGAGATCGTGGACGGCATCGAGCTGACTCCGGTCTGGGTCGGCAATCCCCATGCGGTCGTCGTCGGAGATCCAGGGCGCATCGGCGAGCTCGGCCCCCGGCTCGAGAGCCACATGCGGTTTCCCGAGCGCACGAACGTGCAGGTCGTGCGTGTAGAACGGCCCGGCGTGGTGACGGCGCGCGTCTGGGAGCGCGGCGTGGGGGAGACGGCCGCCTCGGGGACCGGCGCGGTGGCCGCCGCCGCCGCGACGCACGGTGAAGGGGAGGTTCTCGTCCGGTTCCCCGGCGGCGATCTCCAGGTGCGCCTCCGCGACGGGGCTGCGTGGCTCATCGGGCCCGCGGAACCGCTCGAAGAAATGCCGGCCTCCAGCCCGGAAGCCGACACGGATACGTGACGGGGTTCCGGGTATCGTCGATTCCGAGGGCGGAGGGAGAGCTACCCCACCCTATGGGCGGGGGTGCGTCGCGGGCTCGCGCGGCCCCGCCGTGCCCCGCGACGACGGCACCTAGGCGCCGATCTCGAACTCGCGCAGTACGTCGTTGAGGCTCGTCTTCAGATCCGTCTGCTCGCTGCGCCAGCCGACGACGAGCGCGCAGGCCACCTCGTACGTCCCCGCCGGGAACTCCTTTGGCCGGGTGCCGGGGACGACGACCGCCCGCGGCGGAACGTAACCCCGATGTTCGACCGGTTCCGGCCCGGTCACGTCGATCACCGGCACCGACCCCGTCAGCGACACGTTTGGCGCCAGCACGGCACGCTCCCCGATCAGGACGCCCTCGGTGAGGATGCAGCGCGACCCGATGAAGGCGCCGTCCTCGACGATCACCGGCCGCGCCTGCACGGGCTCGAGCACGCCGCCGACACCGACGCCGCCGGCGAGGTGGACGTCCGCGCCGATCTGCGCACACGAGCCCACGGTGGCCCACGTGTCGACCATCGTGTTCGGGCCCACCCAGGCGCCGATGTTGACGTAGCTCGGCATCAGGATCACGCCGGGCGAGAGGAAGGAGCCGTACCGCGCCACCGCCGGGGGCACGACGCGCACGCCCCGCTCGGCGTAGTCCTGCTTGAGCGGGATCTTGTCGAGATACTCGAACGGGCCGACCTCGATCGGCTCGACCTTCCGGACGCGGAAGTACTCGAGAATCGCCGCCTTCGCCTCCTCGTTGACGCGCCAGTCGCCGCCGACCTTCTCCGCGACGCGCACCTCACCCCGGTCGAGCGCCGCGATCGTCGCCTCGACGTCGGTCACCACGCCTCCCGCAGGATCTCGGCTGCGCGCTCGCACTCCTCGAGGGTCGGCACGAGCGCGAAGCGGACGTAACCCGCGCCGCTCGGCCCGAACATCTCGCCGGGAGAGACGATGATCCCGCGCTCGAGCAGCACGCCCGGGTCGGGGCCGAGCACCCAGAGATACATCGTGGCCTCGCTCGCCACGACCTCCCAGCCGCGGCCCTCGATCGCCGGGATCAGAACCTCCCGCTTCGCGCGGTAGCGGGCCCGCGTCTCCTCGACGTGCCGCTCGTCGTTCCAGGCTGCGACCGACGCCCGCTGCACGAACTCCTGCGGCGCGGTCCCCACGGTCGGACGGTACGCCTTCAGCGCCGCGACGATCTCCGGCGGCGCGGCGACGAAGCCCGAGCGGTAGCCGGTCATCGAGGAGCGCTTGCTCAGCGTCTGGAAGACGACGAGGCGCGAGCGGTCGGCGGCCTGCAGCGCCGAGGGCGGCGGCTCGTCGAACCACAGCTCCGTGTAGGCCTCGTCGGAGCCCACGACGAAGTCATGCCTCTTGGCTGCCTCGACGAGCTCGTCGTAGAACTCGCGTGGAGCGACGGCGCCGGTCGGGTTGTGGGGATAGTTGACCCAGACGAGCGCCACGTCGTCGTCGAGCCCGCCGAGATCCGGGAGGAACCCGTTCTCGCGGCGCAGCGGCAGTGTCTGCACGCCGGCTCCGGCGAAGAGGGCGCCCCTCTCGTAGACGGGATAGGCGGGCTCGCCGAACGCCACGACCCGGCCGCGGGTCCCGAGCACCTGCGCGAAGGAGAAGATCGCCTCCTTCGAGCCGTAGGTGGGCACGATCCCGCGCTCGGGGTCGACGGCGACGCCGAACCGCCGTTCGAGCCAGCCGGCGGCCGCCTCGCGCAGCTCGGGGAGGCCCTGCGCGAGCGGGTACGGGGCGCGCTCCGGCAGCGCCTCGACGAGCGCCTCGCGAATCAGGGGGTCGGTCGGCTCGTTCGGGTCGCCCTTGCCGAAGTCGATCACCTCGACGCCGGCGGCGAGGAGCCTTCGCCGCTCCTCCTCGAGCCGCGTGAACGGGTACGCGGCCATCTCCGCCAGCACCGGGTTGATCATGAGAGGAACGTAGCCAGCGTCTCGTACACCGCGTGCAGGTTCGCGATCGGGATCTGCTCGTCCTGCCGGTGCGCGTACGCGGTCGCGCCGGGGCCGTAGTTGATCGCGTCGATGCCCTGCTCGGCGAACTGCGCGACCGGCGTCCAGGCCTGCTTCGCCGCGACCTCCGGAACGAGCTCGCGCAGCCGCCCGACGAGCGGGTTCCCGAGCGCGGGCGGAGCCGCCGGGGCCGAGTGAAGGACGCGGAGCTCGCCGTCTGGAAGGAGCTCGCGCAGCCGCGCCGCGGCCTCCTCGGGCGAGCGGCCGGGGGCGAAGCGGAAATTGAGCTCCGCCGACGCGCGCGCGGGCACGACGTTCTGCGCGATCCCTCCCTCGACTCCCACCGCGCTCACGACCTCGCGGAACACGAGCCCGTCGAGCTCGACATCGCGCGGCTCGAGCCGCGCGAGCGGCGCGAGCCCCTCCACGAGCTCGTGGATCGCGTTGCGTCCCGTCCACGGCCGGGCCGAGTGGGCGCTCTCGCCGTGGAACTCGATCTCGGCCTGGAGGTTCCCGAGACAGCCGGCGTGCAGGATCGCGTCGGTCGGCTCGAGCACGACGGCGAGCTCCGTCCCCGCGAGGACGCCGCTGCCGAAGACCGCGGGGAGCGGGCTCTCGTCGAGCGCGATCTCCTCGCGCGTGAAGAAGACGTACCGAGCGGGAGCCGACGCACGCGCGAGCTCGAGCATCACCGCCACGCCGCTCTTCATGTCGCTCGCGCCGAGGCCGTGCACCGCGTCGTCCTCGATGCGACCCGGGATGTTTCCCTGCCCGGGGACGGTGTCGACGTGGCCGGCGAGGGCGACCGTCGCCGCCGCATCGCCCCATACGATCGCCTCGCCGTCGTCGTAGAGCGGCTCGCCGGGGAGCAGGCTGCGCACGAGCTCCATCGCCTCCTGCTCCTGCCGGCTCTCGGAAGGAACGTCGACGAGCTGGAGGGTACGGTCCGCGAGCTCTGAGGCGGGCATGGCAGGAGTCATAATGACCGGCGGATGGCGGCAAGACAGCCCGATCGCTCCTGGGTGGCCGAGCCCGAGCGCGGGCTCGTACTCGCGGTGCTCGCACCCGGAGCCGACGGCGCCGACGAGCTCGCCGAGCTCGAGGAGCTCGCCCGCACCGCGCTCGTCGAGCCGGTTGGCCGCGTGGTCCAGCACCGACGGCTGCCGGACGCCCGCACGTACGTGGGCAAGGGGAAGCTCGAGGAGCTGAAGCAGGCGTACTCCGACTCGAGCGCCGAGGTGCTGATCGTCGACGACGAGCTGAGCCCGCCGCAGCAGCGGGCCCTCGAGAACTCCCTGCAGGCGCGGGTCGTGGATCGCACGCAGCTGATCCTCGACATCTTCGCGCAGCACGCCGTGACGGCTGAGGGGAAGCTCCAGGTAGAGCTCGCGCAGCTCGAATACAACCTGCCGCGGATGCGGGGTATGTGGCAGCACCTCGAGCGGCTCGGCGGCGGCACGGGCGGTCTCGGCGCCGGCGTCGGCACCCGCGGGCCGGGCGAGTCCCAGCTCGAGACCGACCGGCGCCTCGCACGCCGCCGGATCACGCTTCTCCGCGAGCGGTTGCGCAACCTGAGCCGCCAGCGCGATGTCCGGCGCAAGGAGCGCCGCCGCACCGAGACGCCGACGGTGGCCCTCGCCGGCTACACGAACGCCGGCAAGTCGACGCTGCTCAACGCGCTCACCGGCGCAGGAGTCTCCGTGCGCGACCGGCTGTTCGAGACGCTCGATCCCACCACGCGCGGCTTCGAGCACGAAGGGCGGCGGTATCTCGTCACCGACACGGTCGGCTTCGTCCGCCGTCTGCCGCACCAGCTCGTCGAGGGCTTCGCGGCGACGCTCGAGGAGACCCTCGTCGCCGACCTCGTCCTTCACGTCGTCGACGGCTCGGCGCCCGAGCCGCAGCTCGTGGAGCAGATCGCCGCGGTCGACTCCGTGCTGCGCGAGATCGGCGCGACCGAGCTGCCCGTCGAGCTCGTCGTGAACAAGATCGACGCGGTCGACGCGCTCGGTCGGCGCCGGCTCGCGAACAGGTATCCGGACGCCCTCCAGATCTCGGCGCTCGAAGGGGAGGGCCTCGAGGCTCTGCGGGCCCGGATCGCCGATCGCTTCGGCGAGCGCTTCGAGCGGGTGAGGCTCCTCCTGCCGTACGACGAGGGCGGGCGACTCAACGAGCTCTACGCGCTCGGGGCGCCGATCGACGAGCGCGAGGACACGCCGGACGGCGTGCTCGTCGCTGCCCGCCTGCCGCGCCGGGAGCTTCGCCGTTTCGCGCCGTACCTCGTCGCCGGGGCGGAGTCCGCCCAGCGCCGGAAGGGCGCGTGACGGAGCTCCAGGTGAAGCGCCTCCACGCCGAGGCGACGCTGCCGACGCGCGCGTACGAGGGCGACGCGGGCCTCGACCTCTCCGCGTGCGAGCGGGTCGAGCTCGGGCCGGGGGAGAGGGCCGTGGTCTCGACCGGACTTGCCGTCGCCATCCCGGAAGGCCATGCGGGCCTCGTCCTCCCGCGCTCGGGGCTCGCCGTGCGGCACGGCATCTCCAAGGTCAACGCGCCGGGCCTGATCGACGCCGGGTACCGCGGCGAGCTCAAGGTCGTGCTGCTCAACACCGACCGGAACGAGCGGTTCGTCGTCGAGCCGGGAATGCGGATCGCGCAGCTCGTCGTCGTCCCGGTGGCCCTGCCGGAGCCCAGAGAGGTCGCCGAGCTGCCGGCGAGCGAGCGCGGCGAGCGGGGCTTCGGCAGCTCGGCGCACTGATGCCGCTCGAGCCGCGCATCCGGGTCTCCGCCGTCCTGCGCTGGGAGGGACGCGTCCTCCTCTGCCGGCACGAGAAGTCGGGGCGCGGCGAGTACTGGCTGCTGCCCGGCGGCGGCGTGAACACCGGCGAGAGCCTCGTCGACGCGCTGCGCCGTGAGCTCGAGGAGGAGGTGGCGATCGGCGACGACCTCACGTTCGAGGGGCCGGTCGCGGTCGTCGACTCGATCGCCCCGAAGCGCGCCTTCGTCGGAAAGCACGTGGTGCACATCATCTTCGCCGCCGACCTTTCCGGGCGCTCGCTCGAACGCGTCACCTCGAAGGACGCGGCCGTCCGGGGGCACCGGCTCTTCCATCCCGCGGAGCTCGACGACATCGTCCTCCACCCGCCCCTCCAGCGCTTCCTCGGCCGCTGGCAGCCCGGCGACCCAGCCGTCTACCTCGGCGCGCTCTGGGCGCCGTGAGCGCGCTGCCTCCGCTCCGACGCGTCTCGATCCAGGGTTACCGCGCCGCCCGCGCGCTCGAGCTCAGGCCCGGCTCGGTGTGCGCGCTCGTGGGGGAGGCGTCGAGCGGGAAGTCGACCGTGCTCACCGCGATCTGGACGCTGCTCGAGGCGGCGGCCCCGCCCCCGACGATCGACGACGTTGCGCGAGACGGAGCGGGCGGGCGGATCCGCCTCGAAGCGGACGTGGCCCGGGGGACGATCTTCCTCGACGCCCGGCCGCCGGACACGCTCAACCTCAACCGGGCCGGGGCGCCTCCGGTGCTCTTCCTACCGGCGAATCTCCGCTCGAGGACGCTCGTCGCGCCGGCCACGGGACGAGGCGCCCCCGAGGTGGCCGAGCTCTTTCAGCCGCCGGCCGTCGACCGTCACTGGGCGGCGGCCGACGGCGGGCTCGCCCTCGTCGCAGGCATGGAGCGGCTGCTCGCGTCGAACCTGCGCCATTTCGTGCTCCTGATCGAGGAGCCGGAGCTCTACCTCGCGCCGCACGTGCAGCGCCAGCTCTACGGGCTGCTCCGCGCTCTCGCACAGGCGGGGAACCAGATCCTGTACTCGACGCACGCGCCGGTCTTCCTCAGCGTGGACCGCCTCGAGGAGCTTGCGCTCGTCCGCCACACGGCGACGGGCGGCACGTCGCTCTTCCAGCCGGAGCCGCTCGCGGAGGCCGAGACGTTCCGTGCGCTCTCCGAGTTCGACAGCGACCGTGCGGAGCTGTTCCTCGCCCGCTGTGCGGTGCTCGTCGAGGGACGCACCGAGAAGATGACGTTTCCGCTCGTGTTCGACGCGCTCGGGGTCGACCCCGACAAGGAGGGGATCCTCGTGCTCGAGTGCGGCGGCAAGGGCAACATGCCGCTCTTCGCGCGGGTCGCCAACGCGTGCAGCATCCCGTACGTCGTCGTCCACGACCGCGACGCCGGGCGGGGTGTGCGACCCGTCGAGTCCGAGCGCGTCGTGAACCGCCAGATCCGGGAAGTGGCGGGCAGCCGCCGCACCGTGGTGCTGACCCCCGACTTCGAGACGCTGTCGGGGCTGCGCGCGGGCAATCGCGGGCGCAAGCCGCAGAAGGCCTGGCGGCGCTACAGCCGCGACGGCGAGGTGCCCGAGGCGCTCCGGACGGCGGTCGAGAAGGTGCTCATGGTCGCGCGGGCCGGCTGAGCCTCAGTTCAGGCGGCCGCCGCGCGAGCGGGCCCGGGCCGCCGAGACCTCGTGCGCCCGTCGCTCCAGCTCGTCCGGCAACGGCTCCAGCCGGGGCGGCTCGTCCGTACCCAGCCGGTGCGCGAGCGCCTGGGCGAGCAGCCAGTCCGCGAGCCACGCGTTGCGCGGCAGGAGCGGCCCATGCAGGTACGTCCCGATCACGCGGCCCGAGCGGCAGCCCTCGAAGCCGCTCTCGCCGTCGTTGCCGAAGCCCGCGAGGACGCGGCCGAGCGGCTCGGCGCCGGGATCGAGGCGCGTCCGGCCCGCGTGGTTCTCGAACCCGGCGAGCGTGCGCTTCTGTCCCGCTTCGAGTTCGCACTCGATCAGCACGTCGCCGATCATGCGCCGTTCCCCGGCGACGGTCTCGAGCGGCAGAAGCCCGATGCCCGGCATGTCCTCCCCGTGGAAGCCGCGGTAGCCGCGGCCGAGGAGCTGATACCCGCCGCACACGGCGAGCATCGCAGCGCCCTCGGCGACCGCCTCGTGCAGCGCATCCGCCTTGCGCAGGAGATCTTCGGCGACGAGCAGCTGCTCGCGGTCCTGACCGCCGCCGACGTAGTAGAGGTCGTGCTCGCCCGGAACGACCACGTCTCCCATCCCGAGCGCTCTCACCTCGAGCTCGTGACCACGCCAGGCGGCGCGGCGAGTGAGCACGGCGATGTTGCCGCGGTCGGCGTAGATGTTGAGGTAGTCCGGATAGAGGTGGCCGACCCGGACCGTCGTCACGCCGAGCGCTCCCAGTACGGCTTGGCGAGGCCGCGCGAGGCGAGGAGCCGCTGCAGGCCGAGCATCGCGGTGTAGGTGGGGAGGACGACGAGCTCGCCGCCCTCGGGCGTCAGCTCCAGCCCGTGGTCGAGCGCCCGCGCGAGGTCGGGCTCGAGCTCGATCGAGCCCTCGGCGAGGCCGCCGTAGCGGAAGCGCAGGCCGAGCTCGGCAGCACGGCTGCCGCTCGCGACGAGCGTGCGAACTCCCGGCAGGAGCGGCTCGAAGTCGACGTCCCAGATCCACGAGACGTCGCGGCCGTCGGCGACCTCGTCGTTGAGCGCGACCACGAGCATCGGAGGCGCACCGCCGTCCACGAGCGTGCGGACGGCCTCGTTCGCTCCCGCGGGGTTCTTGATCAGCAGCAGGAGAATGCGCTTGTCGCCGACCGCCACACGCTCGAAGCGGCCGAACGCCGCCGAGAAGCGCTCGAGCCCGGCCGCGATCGCGTCGAGGTCCGCGCCGAGCGACCGTGCGAGGGCGGCCGCGGCGAGCGCGTTGTAGACGTTGTAGAGGCCGGGAAGCGCGATCTCGACCCGGCGCGAGCCCTCGGGCGTTTCGAGCAGGAACGAGGCGCGCTCGAGACCGCGCAGCGTGACCTCGCGGGCGGCGACCGCGAGCGGCGGCCGGGCATGGTCGCCACGCGGGCAGCGGTAGTCGCCGAGGTGTCCGACGTACGCGGCGGCGTACTCGTACGGCGTGCCGCAGCGCACGCAGTACTTCGAGTCGGCCGCGTGCTGCAGCACCGGGCGCGCCACGCGCGGGTCGTCGAGGCCGAAGGCGACGCTCTCCGCGTGATCCGCGCCGACCGCGGCGAGTTGCGGGTCGTCGGCGTTGTAGACGAGCCGCGCATCGGCCGGGAGGCCCTCGACCGCCTCCCGCCAGCGCTCCGCCACGAGCTCGAGCTCGCCGTAGCGGTCGAGCTGGTCGCGGAAGAGGTTGCCGAGGCAGACAGCCCTCGGCCGGAGGCGGCGGACCAGCTCCGGCAGCGCCCCCTCGTCCACCTCGAACAGGCCGAGGTCGGCGTTCCCCCCGCGCAGCAGCGCCGACGCCACGCCGGAGACGAGATTCGCCCCGGCCGCGTTGTGTGCGAGCCGGTGCGATGGGCGCAGGATCTCGGCGGCCATGGCCGTCGTGGTCGTCTTGCCGTTCGTCGCCGAGACGACGGCCGCGCCCGCCGGCAGCCGGGCCGCGAGCCGGTCGATCGCGTCCCGGTCGAGCTCTGCGAGGAGCTTGCCCGGGATCGTCGTGCCGCCGCCCGCCCCGAGACGGCGCGAAAGCGCGCCTACGGCCCGCGCCGCGGCGATCTCGAGGCCGAGTGGGGGGCGGGGGCGCACCGCGCGAGGGTAGTCGAGACACGGCTGCACGGGCCTACTTGCGGATTCCTCAACCTGCTCTACACTTGTTGACATGGCGAAGAAGCAGCCCCGCTACCGGGCGCTCGCCTCGATCGATCCGCAGGAGCTCGCGGAATTCCAGGCCGGCATCCGCAAGCGCTACACCGACGAGCAGATCGTGGCGGAGATCGTCGCCTGCGCCGAGCGGGTCGGCCGCTCGCCGACGATGCGGGAGTTCGCCTCCGATTCCGACACCGCCGTGCATCCGCAGACGGTGATCGAGCACTTCGGCTCGTGGAACGCCGCGAAGCGCGCCGCCGGCCTCGTCCCGAGGCGCTTCGCCACGCGCGAGGAGCTGCTCGGGCTCCTCCGCATCCTCGGCGAGGAGCTCGGGCGCCCGCCCACGGCGCGCGACATCGACGAGCACAAGGGGCGGCTGCCGTCCAAGTCGCTCTACTGGCACACGTTCGGCTCGCTGACGAATGCGCTGCGGGAGGCCGGGTTCGACGTCCCGGTCGGGGAGGAGCGGCTCGAACGGGCGGTCGACCAGGGCGCGGGCCTCGCCGAGCGCCTCGGCCGGCTGCCGAAGTTCGCGGACTGGGCGGCGGCGCGGCGGCAGGACGACTCGCTCCTCACCGAGTGGCAGGTCTATCGCATGTTCGACGCGCGGCGCGGCGCCTGGTCGACGTTCCAGTTCCTCGTTCGGCAGCGGCTCGCGGAGCAGGGCCGCGAGGTCGCGAGCGACGGGACGCTGCGGCGCTGAGAGCTAGGCGGCCGCGGCCGCGATCTTGGCGAGCCGCTCGAGGCAGTAGGCGCTCTGCCCGGGGGCGCGCACCGCAGGGAGCGCGCGGTCCTCGACGTAGCTGCGGTCGGGGCGGAAGCGTGCGGTGCGGGCGACGCAGCCCGCCCGGAGCGCGAAGAAGGTGCCGTCCCGCACCTCGCTGAGGCGGAGCCGGACGCCCGCGAACTCGCCGGCGATCTCGAGCGCCTTGCGGGTCGAGGCGAAGAAGACCTCTTCACGCCCCCGACCGAGCCACAGCGGGCGTCCGACCCCGCGCGCGGCGAAGACCGTTCCGGGGTCTCGCCGGTCGAGCCACGCCGTCGCCATCGAGCCGGCGAGCTCCTCGAGCGCCCGCGGATCGTTCTGCGAGTGGGCCGCGAGGGCGAAGATCGCCTCCGAGTCCACGGTCATCCGGGGCTCGGAGCGGGCGCAGGAGTGGGGGGCGAGCAGCTCGTCGTCGTTCGTGATGATCCCGTTGTGGATCCCGACGACGGGTCCGTGCCGCACCGGATGGTTGTTGGCCGGGATCGAGGGGTGGCCCTTCGTGTAGTCGCGGACGTGCACGAGTAGCTCGGTCGCGTGCGCCGGCACGCTGATCCGCTCGAGCAGGCGGCTCGCCGGCGTGCGCTGCTTCATGACCACCGGATACGCGTCCTTCTCGCCGCGATACGCATAACCGACCGCGTCGGCGCCTCGATCGGCGATTCCGGCGAGGAGCGCCTGCGCAGCGAGCGTCCGGTCGACGCCGCTCCGCGGCGAGAGGCTATATCCGGCGATTCCGCACATTCGTCCTGGCGAAGCCTTTCTCCATATCGGTCTCGGTTCCCTGCCACCGTAGGCCAAGGGAGTTAGGGGTTTCTAAAGCCGTATCCGGACGGAGCCGATGTATGCCTCGATGGAACACTCCTTTGCGGCCGAGGGTCCTGCCGCCGAGCACGCGCCGGCGGAGGATCCACTCAAGCTCTACGTGCGCCAGATCGGCGGCGGGCCCCTGCTCACGCGCGAGGAGGAGCGTGAGCTCGCGCGCCGCAAGGACGAGGGCGACGAGGAGGCGAAGCGGCGCCTGATCGAGTCGAACCTGCGGCTCGTGATGGCGATCACGCGCAACTACACGAAGGCCAACGTGCCGCTGCTCGACCTGATCCAGGAGGGCAATCTGGGGCTCATCCGGGCGGTGGAGAAGTTCGACTACCGGCTCGGCTACAAGCTCTCTACCTACGCGACCTGGTGGATCCGCCAAGCCATCACCCGCGCTCTCGCCGACCAGGGGCGGACGATCAGGCTTCCCGTTCACGTGGCCGACCAGGTGCGGCGGCTGCTGCGGGCGCGCCGCCAGCTGGCGCAGAAGCTCAACCGCGAGCCGACGCTGGCCGAGCTGGCGCGAGAGACGCAGCAGTCGGAGGAGCGGGTGCGCGAGCTGCTCGGGCTCGTGGAGACGCCGGTCAGCCTCGAGACTCCCGTCGGCGACGGCGAGAGCCTCTACGGCGACCTGATCGAGGACGTGCACTCGCTCGCGCCGCACGAGCAGTCCGCCGAGCAGGCGCGGACGCGCGAGCTTGCCGGGGCGCTCGAGCAGCTGAACCCGCGCATGCGCCGCGTGCTGGCGCTTCGCTTCGGCCTCGACGGCGAGCCGCCGCACACGCTCGAGGAGGTGGGGGCGCAGCTCGGCATCACGCGCGAGCGGGTGCGCCAGCTCGAGACGCGCGCCCTGCGCGAGCTGAGGCTGGCCGCCCCGGGTCTCGAGCACTACCTGCGCGCCGAGTAGCGCCGCCTACGGCGCGGCGACCATCTGCATCTCGCGGAGATTCGCGAGACGGCGGAGGGAGTCGAGCTCGATCTGGCGCACCCGCTCGCGGGTGAGCCCGAGGCGCTTGCCGATCTCCTCGAGCGTCTTCGGCTCCTCGTCGACGAGCCCGTAGCGAAGGATCAGCACCTGCCGCTCGCGCTCGCCCAGGGCCTGCAGGGCGACGGCGAGCGCCTGGCTGCGCAACGCGCCCTCGACACGCTCCTCCGGCAGCGGCTCGTCACCGGCGACGAAGTCCCCGAAGACGGCGTCCTCCTGGTCGCCGACCGGCTGGTCGAGGCTCGCCGAGGCCCGCGCGGCGGCCCGCACCTCGCGTGCCTGCTCGATCGGCAGCGACGCCTCGGCGGCGATCTCGTCGAGCGTCGGCTCCCGGCCGAGCTCCATCCAGAGCGTCCGCTCGGCGCGATTCATCTTCTGCATCCGCTCGACGATGTGGACGGGCATCCTGATCGTCCGCGCCTTGTCGGCGAGCGCCCGGGCGACGGCCTGCCGGATCCACCAGGTCGCATAGGTCGAGAACTTGTAGCCGCGGCGCCAGTCGAACTTCTCGACGGCGCGGATGAGGCCGAGCGTGCCCTCCTGGATCAGGTCGAGGAAGGGAAGCCCCTGGTTGCGGTAGTTCTTCGCGATCGAGACGACGAGGCGGAGGTTCGACTGGATCATCCGCTGCTTCGCGGCACCGTCGCCGCGCTCGATCCGCTTCGCCAGCTCCACTTCCTGGGCGGCCGTGAGGAGCTGGTGGCGGCCGGCCTCGCGCAGGAAGAGCTGCAGCGCGTCGGTCGTCGTCTCGAGCGGCTGCGTCGACGGCTGAGTCTTCTCGGCCGGCGGCTCCGTTTCCGGCTCGCGCTCGGGCTCGGTGAGCAGCTCGATGCCGCGACGGTCGAGCTCCTGGTACACGGCCTCGGTCTCGAGCGGGTCGAGCTCGAGCGGCTCCAGCACCTCGACCAGCTCCACCTGGCGCAGCTGGCCGCTCGACTCCGCGGCCTCGAGCAGCGTCGCCAGCTCCTCGCTCCCGAGGATCGACTCGATCTCGACCGTCGTCACGGAATCCCCCTCAATCGGCGCTCCCTGGACGTCGTTCCCGCCTGCCGAAGCTACCCAAACACGACGCGCTGCGCGGAATCAAGTCCCGTGCACGATAAGCGATGTTATGTCAAGTAGAAGCGGGCCGGATTCGGCCGGGACCCCTCCCGCCCACTTATCCACAGGATGCACGGAGTGCTGTGGAAATGTTGATTATTCAACGTTCGCAAATTGCGGCATTTTCCGGTTCGGGGCCCCTTGCGCCGTGTCTGGAGAGGCCATACATTCCCTCATGCGCCGAGCACGGCGCGGGAGTAGGACGAAGCAGCACCGGGAGGTCGTACGAGGCGGCCCGCAAGGGCCGAAGCGGAAAGTCGACCGGGGTTGTGGACGAAACCGCGACCGGCTCGGCGAATTTTTTTCGTCCTTCCCCCCTTCCGGCGCCGGCTCGACTACGATCGCCGCGATGCCGTTTCCGCCGCGCCCTCCGCGTCCGCCCAGCATCGACCAGGGCGTGATCGCCCTCATCTGGGCGGTTTTCCTCGCCACGTACGTCTACTTCGGCCTCGTCGCCGTCGGAGCGAGCGGCGCCACGGCGATCGTGCTCGCGCTCGTCTCGTTCGCCGGGATCTGGCTGCTCGTGCGGCTGCGTGGCGAGGAGCCTCTGCGCCGTCGGACTCCCCGCCGGGGTCCCTGAGCGCGCGCGCGCCTACGCGGCGCAGCGGCTGGGCCGGTTGGGCGTGAGCGCGAAGACGAGCTTCCGCGCGAGCTCGCTCCCGAGCTCGAGCTCGAGCCGCTCCCGGGCCTGAACGGCCTCGGGCTCCAGGCTCTCGAGATGGGCCACGAGGAGCCGCGTGCCCCGGTCGGTCGCCGTCTGCTGCGTCACGTACATCCCGGTTCCCTATATCGGGGACCTACCCCTTTAGCGTGATCCCTCCCGGCAGGGATCCGCGGCCGCCGTCACCCGTTCGGGAGGTACCGGGGAGCGGCCGCGGAATCGGTCGTGCGGGTCAGGGGCCGGGAACCCGGCTGTGCGTGCGGGTCGTCTCGTCGGTCGGAGTCGCCGCGGGAGCGTCCGTCGGCCGGCCCGGGCCTCCGGCCGGGGGCGCATCCGCCACCGGACGGCGCCTGCGCGTCCGGCGGCGCTCTGCTGCGACGGGCTCGTCCGTCGCGGGCGCGGCCGCGCCGGCGTACGCCGGGCCGGGCTCCTCCACCGGCGCCGGGACCCCGTCGAACGACAGCCCGAGCACGAGGCCGAGGCCGAAGGCGAGCACGCCGTGCCAGAGGGCGATCGTCTTCACGAGCCCGAGGATCCCGATCGAGTTGCTCCACGAGTCGAGCCTGCCCTCCTGCCAGCCCGTGCCGGGCTGGGTCGCGACGAGGATCCAGCCGACGCAGACGAGCACCGGCAGGAACGCGAGGACGAACGTGCTGGGCGAGATCCGCATCCTGAGCCCCTTCGTCCAGGTGCCGACGTGGTTCGCCAGCGCGAGCAGGAGCCCCGCGCCCGCGACGATCGCCATCGCGACCCAGAAGCGTCCCGTCGTCTGGGTCCCGACCTCTGCCGCGCCCCAGAGGGCCAAGCCTGCCAGCGCCGCAGCGAGAGCAAGCGTCAGACCGCGGGACGCATCGTACGTGCCATAGCTGCGCATTCTGTTCTCACCTCTTCCGTTACCCGAATACCGGTTGAACGGCCGACGCGCCGTACGGGGTGCGCGGAGCCCTGGTCACTCCAGTGCAAGCCGCCGGGCGTCGAACGAGCCGACCACAGCTCCGCGCGGAATCCTCGAGCGTGGCCGGCTCGTCGGCGGCGAACATGTGTTCCACCACACCTATCTCCCATTCGTTGTGGAAGGGCACGTCGACGTGCGGCTGCGAGACCAGGTTCAGCGAGAGCCGCCGGCAGCTCGGGCAGCGCACCGCGAGCCCGACCGTCCCGTCCGCGGACGACAGAACCGTGAAGGCGGAGGGGAAGACGGGACGCGGCCGCTCCTCCGGGTAGCAGAAGAAGCTCCACGGCCATCTTCCGTTCCCGATGTGTCCCGCCGCGATCTCGCCCAGCTCGCGGCCGACGAGGTCGAGGCGCGCCGTCATGAGGTTGAGGAACTCGCCCGCGTCGAGGCCGAGCGGCGCCCAGTCGAGCTCCTCGTGGGTGACGAGCCCGTCGTGCTCCTCCCCGCAACCGCAGTCGAACCGCACGCGGAAGACCGCGGGATGCGCCGCGCCCGGGAGCTCCTCGATGCCGCGGACGGCCGAGAGCGGCACGTGCGTCTCGCCCCGCGTCGGGCACGCGAAGGCGTACCGGCTCGTCAGAGGGTCGTACATGGCGTCGTTGTAGAGAGGACCCCGGACGGCGCCCGGCGGATTCTCAGTACGTGACCAGCGGAAAGAGCTCGTAGCGGGCGAGGCGGTCACGGCCGCCGAGAAACGAGAGCTCGATCACGAAGTTGACGCCGACGACGGTGCCGCCGAGCTGCTCGACGAGGCCGCCGATCGCCTCCACGGTGCCGCCCGTGGCGAGGACGTCGTCGTGGATCACGACCCGGGCACCGCCCGCGATCGCGTCGGCGGCGACCTCGAGCGTGTTCTGTCCGTACTCGAGCGCGTAGGTCGCGGAGAGCGTCTCGGGAGGCAGCTTGCCGGGGCGCCGGGCGGCGACGAAGCCGCAGCCGGCCTCCACCGCGATGGCGGGGCCGAGCCAGAAGCCGCGTGCCTCGGCGCCGACCACGAGGTCCGCCTCGCGCTCGCGCGTCCAGTCGGCGAGCGTTCCCACCGCCTGCTTCAGGGCCTTCGGGTCCCTCAGGAGAGGCGAGATGTCCTTGAAGCCGACGCCGGGCTCCGGGAAGTCCGGGACCTCGCGGACGCACGCCCTGAAGTCGATCTCCGCCACGCGGCGAGGCTACTCGACGAGCCGGCGCACGTTCCGCCGTAGGAGCAGGTCGGCGAGCTCCTGGGCGCTCTGCGCGAGCCGCTGTAGATCGGTGAGGGCGGCCTGCCGCCGCTCGACGCTCCGCGAGCGCAGGGCCGGCGCGATGACCGCCTCGAGCAGGCTCGCCTCGCGGTCGGCCGCGGTGCGGAAGGCCCGCAGGTTCCTCGGCCCGATGCCGAAGCGCGCGAGCGCCTCGCAGGCCGCGGCGATGTCGGCCTCGCTCTCGGCGTAGAGCCGCTGCCCGTCCTCGGTGCGCGACTCGAGCAGCCCGAATTCCTCGAGCTCCCGCGCCCGCTCCCCGCTCACGCCGGCCCGCTCGCAGAGCTCGTCGAAGTCGAGCTCCTCCTCCCCCACGTCGACCACGCTGCGCCGCCGTCGCCGCTGCTTGCCGGCGCCGGCCTCGAGCTCCTCGCGGATCACGCGGAGCGGCAGGAACTCGTCGCGCTGCAGCCGCAGGATCGTCTCGAGCCGCTCGACATCGTCCTCCGAGAAGAGCCGGTAACCGCCCTGCGTCCTACGCGGCGTGAGCAGGCCCTGGTCCTCGAGGTAGCGGATCTTGGAGATCGAGACGTCGGGGAACTCGTCCTGGAGGCGGCTGCACACCGTCCCGATCGTCAGGAGCCTGCGCCGCGAGGGTGCCTCGGTGGCGGCCATCAGCGCTGCAGGAACGTCAGCCGGTACTTGCCGATCTGGAGCTCGTCGCCGTCCCTGAGCTCCGCGGTCTCGACTCGCTCGCGGTTGACGAACGTCCCGTTCAGGCTGCCCTGGTCCTCGAGGTGCCAGCGCTTGCCCTCCTTCGTGAAGATCGCGTGCTTCCGCGACACGGTGACGTCGTCGAGGAAGATGGCGCACTCCGGCGAGCGGCCGATCGTCGTCGGGCCCTCGTCGAGTGCGAACGTCTCGCCCGCCCGGCCGCCGCCGGAGCGGACGATGAGCGCCGCGCCCTGTACGCCGAGGTCCTCGAGCGGGTCGAGGCTCTCGGCTACCTCGGGCGCCGCGAACGCCTCCGTCGACTCGCCCTCTTCGGGAATGACGAGCGCCGCTCCGCACCTGGCGCAGAAGCGCGCGGATTCCGGGTTGTTGTACCCGCACTCGGGGCAGTAGACGTGCGCCATCAGGCGGGTGGTGCGGCCTTGCCGGTGAGGATCTCCGTCAGCGAGTCCACGTCGACCGACTCGAGGACGCTCCTCCCCTCCGTGGCCTGCAACCGGGCCACGAGCTCCGCGCGCAGGATGTCGATCTTGCCGTGCAGGAGCCGCCGGCGGTACGAGACCTCCTGCTCCTCGCGCGTCAGGTCGTCGATCAGCTTCTTCAGGTCCTCGTCCGATAGCGTCGCAAGATCCGGGAGGGGTTCCATCGGGCCCTTTCTACGGGTGGCGGGCACCCTCGTCGAGGGTGAAGCTGAACTTTAGCCTTTGCGTTCGGCCGGAGCAAAGCTACGTCCTCGCCGCGGCGGCCTCTCCCTGCTCGATCTCGTCGACGAGCGCCCGCAGCTCGCGTGCCAGCTCGTTCGACTGCTCCCGCGTCTCGCCCTCGGCGTAGAGGTGGAGCAGCGGCTCGTCGGGATCCGGCAGGACCTGGGCCCAGCCGCGGTCGTCGAAGAGCTTGATCCCATCGGTCAGGTCGACGTCGCGTCCGGTCAGGCGCTCGTTGAGGACGCGCATCACGAGACCCTTGAGCGCCCAGGGGCACGGCACCTGGTGGTGCACGAGCGTCGGCTGCGGCAGCTCGGCCACGAGCTCCGAGAGCGGCTGGTCGACCGGTGCGAGCAGCTCGAGCAGCTTCGCGAGGCTCGCGACCGCGTCGTAGCCGGGCAGGAACTCGGGGAAGACGTAGCCGCCGCCCACGGCGCCGGCGAAGACCACCCCGCCCTCGGCGGCGGCGCGGGTGAGCTCCGGGAGCGAGGTCGGGGTCCGCACCACCTCGAGCTGCGAGTCGGCGACGAGCCGCTCGACTTGGCTCGTGACGGTGACGGGGAAGGCGAGCTTGCCGCGGCGGCCGTTCGAGCCGAGGAGGCGGAGGAACAGCAGCAGCGCCTGCTCCACGGGCACCTCCCGGGCCTGCTCGTCGACGAGGTGCAGCCGCTCGGCCGACCGGTCGAAGACCGCCCCGAGGTCGGCCCCCACCACGGGCACGAGGCGCTTCGTCTGG
Organism: Gaiellaceae bacterium; assembly: GCA_035653395.1. Classification (GTDB taxonomy): domain Bacteria; phylum Actinomycetota; class Thermoleophilia; order Gaiellales; family Gaiellaceae; genus Palsa-739. The sequence goes on along the minus strand of DASRBX010000015.1, from coordinate 234,095 downwards.
CCGATCGAGGCCGCCAGGCCCGGAGCCGCGTCGGTGGAGTCGGGCCCCTCGCCGGTGAACGCATGGGCGGCGACGACCTCGACTCCGAGCGGCCCGAGCACGAGGGGCAGCACGTACGAGGCGCCGGAGAAGCCGTAGTCGACGACGATGCGGAAGCGGCGGTCGCGCACCGCGTCGGCGTCGATCGTGGAGAGGAGCTCGGACGCGTAGGTCTCGCGCACCCGGGCGGGATACGAGATCCCTCCCACCTCGCCGGCGGCGACGCGCCGGAACTCGCCGCGCGTGAAGTGCTTCTCGACCTCCTTCTGCATCGCCGCGCTCATCTCGACGCCGAGCGGCTCGAAGAACTGGATCCGGATCACCTCGGGGTCGTTCGGGCTGACGCCGACGTGGAAGCCGGCGTCGTAGGCCTCCGACTTGACGAGGTGGCGCGCGACGGCTGCCGGGCTGACTCTGAGGTCGGCGATGTGGACGCCCGTGGAGGAGATCCCGGAGATCATCGCCCGCTTGATCATCCGGCACGCGCCGGCGCTCTCCCGGCTGGCGACGACACGCGCCCCGCGCTTCAGCGCGGTGCCGAGCGCGGCGGCGAGCCGCACCGCCACGTCCGGCGTCAGGTCGACGTTGACCATCCCGGCCACCCCGCTCTTGCCGAAGACCCGCGTCGTCCCCCGCGACTCCCAGATCAGGCTCTCGTGGAGCTGCGAGCCGGTCTCGACCTCCTTGAACGGGTAGATGCGGACGCCGGGCAGGATCACGCTCTCGGCGCCGACGGTCACCTCGTCGCCGATCGCGACGCCCTCGTGCACGCGGACGTGCGCCCGCAGGTCGCAGCCGCGGCCGATGATGGCCCCCTCGACCTCGGTGCTGCGCCCGATGTAGGTGGAGGTGTCGACGATCGAGCGGGCGACACGGCCGCGCTCGCGCACGGTGACGCTCGTCGAGAGCACCGAGTACGGGCCGATGTGGGCGCCGCGCGCGACCCGGCAGTAGTTGCCGAGGTACGCGGGCCCGGCGATCGCGTCGAGGTCGTCGAGGTCCACCCCGTCCCCCAGCCAGATGTTGCCGCGGATGCGGATGCCGGGGATCTCGAGGCGCACGCTCTCGTCGAGCGCGTCGAAGTTCGCCTGCCGGTACTGGTCGAGGTTGCCGATGTCCTGCCAGTAGCCGTCGAAGACATGGCCGTAGATCGGGCGCCCCATCTCGAGCAGCAGCGGGAACAGCTCCTTGGAGAAGTCGTACGGCCGGTCCTGCGGGATGTGCTTCAGCACCTCCGGCTCGAGCACGTAGATGCCGGTGTTGATCGTGTCGGAGAAGACCTGGCCCCAGGAGGGCTTCTCGAGGAACCGTTCGACGCGGCCGTCCTCGTCGGTGACGACGATGCCGAACTCGAGCGGGTTCTCGACCGATTTGAGCCCGATCGTGACCGAGGCCTGCTTCTCGCGGTGCGCTTCGACGAGCCGCGTCAGGTCGACGTCGCAGAGCGCGTCGCCGGAGATGACTAGGAACGTGTCGTCGAGCCTTCCCGCGGCGCGCTTCACGGAGCCTGCGGTGCCGAGCGGCGACTCCTCCACGGAGTAGCCGATGTCGATCCCCATCGTCTCGCCGCTGCCGAAATAGCTGCGGATCGCCTGCGGCAGGAAGGCGACCGTGACGATCACGTCCTCGAAGCCGTGCCGCCGCAGGAGCTCGACGATGTGCTCCATGCAGGGCTTGCCGACGATCGGCACCATCGGCTTCGGCTGATTCGAGGTCAGCGGCCGGAGCCGCGTCCCCTCTCCGCCGGCCATGACGACTGCCTTCATCGACGCAGTTCTCTCCACGCGGTTGCGACGTAGAACACGCCGGCCAGGAGGGCGAGCGCGATTCCGGCCCAGAAGAGGTCGACCGGCCAGCTCGTCGAGCGGTGCGTGACGAGCCGGAAGAAGATCGCGGCGTACAGCACCCACGTCGCGGCCTTGCCGACGGCGTTGACCTCGACCTCGACTCCGCGCGGCGCGAGCAGCCCCGAGCCGGCGAGCAGCAGGACGTCGCGGCCCACGATGACGACCAGGCCGGCCCAGGGCAGGCGGCCGTAGGCGAAGAGGAGGATCACGGCCGCGTCGATCATCAACCGGTCGGCGAGCGGGTCGGCCAGCTTCCCGAAGCGCGACTCGACGCGCCAGCGGCGGGCGAGGAAGCCGTCCACCTGGTCCGTGATGCCGGCGATGCCGAAGGCCACGCCCGCCGGCCAGCTCGGCCGGTGGCCGGCGCGCACCATGAGCAGGACGAACACCGGGATGAGCGCGAGCCGCGCGACGGTGAGCGCGTTCGGGAGCTGGGCGAGCGGCGGCGAGACCGGGGCTGGAAGCTTCGCTCGCAAGGCCGGCGAAGCCCGGCCGGAAGTTCCGGGGGGAGCCTCCATATGGAAAGGATACGGGCGTGCCGGAGCTGCCTCGGATCCCGGGCTTCGTGAACGCGCACTGCCACGCGTTCCAGCGGGCGCTCCGCGGGCGGGCCGAGGGCGGCGACTTCTGGGCGTGGCGCGAGACGATGCTCGAGCTCGCGGCGGGGCAGACCCCGGAGCGCGTGCGGCGCGAGTACGCGGACGTCTACTGCGAGATGCGCGAGGCCGGCTACACGGCGGTCGGCGAGTTCCACTACCTGGGGCTCCCGGAGGCGCACGCGGCCGCGGACGCCGCCGCCGAGGTGGACGTGGAGCTCGTCCTCCTCCACGTCGCCTACGCGCGTGGCGGGATCGAGCGCTTTCGCCAGGGCTCGGTGGCCGCCTACCTGCGCGAGCTCGAGGAGCTGCGTGCCGCCGGGATCAGCGTCGGCGTCGCGCCGCACTCCGTCCGGGCGTGCCCGCGCGACTGGCTCGAGGAGCTCGGCCGCTACGCGGGCGAGCACGGGCTGGCGCTCCACGTCCACGCGGACGAGCAACCGCGCGAGATCGAGGAGTGCCTCGCCGAGCACGGCCTCCGTCCCGTCGAGCTGCTGGATGCGTGCGGGTGCCTCGGCCCCGCCACGACCGTCGTCCACGCGACGCACGCGGACGGGCACGAGCTCGACCTGCTCGCTGCTGCCGGCGCGCGAGTGTGCGCCTGCCCCACCACGGAGGCGAACCTCGGCGACGGCTTCCTGCCGGTCGAGCGGCTCCTCCACCGGGGCATCGGGCTCTGCATCGGGTCGGACTCGAACGTGCGGATCGACCCGCTCGAGGAGCTGCGCGAGCTCGACGGCATCGCGCGGCGCCAATCGGGGCGGCGGGACGTGTTCGCGGTGGCCGATCTCCTTGCGATCGGCTCTGTCGGCGGTGCGGCGTCCCTCGGGCTCGAAGCGTGGCCGGACGTGGCCGTCGACGTCGAGCACCCCCAGCTCGCGGGGGTCGAGGACTGGCGCAACGCCCTCGTCGCGTCCTGCTCGGCGGACGCCCTCGTGACGTGAGAGATTGTGCGGATGTCGTCGATCTCCCGGTGGGCGCGGCCGCGGAGGAGGATCTGCGCCGCGGCCCTCGCGACGCTGCTTCTCGTCCTCGCCGGCTGCGGGAGCAGCCAGCCGCGCACGCAGGTCCTGCGGTCGGCAAACCCCCTGACCTCCGACATCTACGTGCGGATCACCGGCCCCGGAGGAGCCGTGAGCTATGTTGCACGGCGCTTCACGAACGGCGGCGGGTTCAGGAGGTTCGGCTTCCACGAGCCCCGCGGCAGGGGGTTGTTCCTCCCGCCCGCCATCCGGGAGCGCAGGCTCTGCTCGTCGGCGCACGTCGGCCGGCCCGGCGACGCCTCACAGCTGCAGAAGTGGCGCGGCCGGAAGGTGGCGATCACCGTCTACGGCAGGAGGATCTCGACCATCTTCTGCGCCGCGCTCACGCCCGACCTCTACCTCGGGGCCTCCTGACGACCGCGTTCTCGGGAGTGCGGGTTGCGCGCAGCTGTGACTGGAGGACACAGGTGGAGAGTCCTCCGGTCAACGGCGCAACCCGCGCAGGGCAAGGTATCCGACGCGACCCGTCCCTAGAGCCGAAATCCCATCGGGGCGGCCGGATTCGAACCGGCGACCTTTGGTCCCCCAGACCAACGCGCTAACCAGGCTGCGCCACGCCCCGCGGCGGGGAAACCGTAGCTCACCCGGGACCGCTCGGCGGCGTCTCGGCGTATCGCAGGCATGCGCAAGCTCCTCGCCCTCCTCTGCGTCGCAGTCGCGCTCGCCGTTCCCTCCTCGGTCGGCGCCACCTCGGCCGGCCGCCCCGTCGCCCTCGTGACCGCCGAGACCGCGAACGAGGTCGTCGCCGTGTCGCTCGGCCCGCACGGCGGCCGTGTCCTGCGGCGCGTCCGGCTTCCGGGCGCGCTGATGATCGCCGCGCCTCTGCGGGGGCCGGCCGTCGTCGTGAGCACCACGGGGACGGTGACGCTGCTGGCCTGGCATTCGCTGCGCCCGGTCGAGGTCTTCCACGCGTTCCGCTCGCCCAGGGTCACGGCCGTCGCGCCGGGCGGCCGCCTCGCCTACGTCACGGACGAGCGTACGGGAGACCTGTCCGTGATCGATCTGGCACGCGGCAGGATCGTGGACAGGGTCTTCGTCGGCGTCCGGGCCCACCACCTCGGGATCAGCCCGGACGGGAGGCGGATCTGGGTCGCGCTCGGCGAGTCGGCGACGACGATCGTCCGGCTCGATTCTTCGAACCCCCGCGAGCCGCGGGTGGTCGGCCGTTTCCGGCCTCGCTTCGGCGCGCACGACGTCGCCTTCGCCCCCGACGGCAAGACGGTCCTCGTCACCTCGCCGTCCGGATCGACCGTGGCGGCGTACTCGCCGGGCGGCAGGCGGCCGCGGCTCCTCTGGTACGCCGGCGCCGGGCGAAGCCCGGAGCACGTCGCATTCACCGGCGGTAGCGCGCTGATCACGAGCGGCTACTCCTCCTCGCTCGAGACGCTCTCGTTGCGGAGCCCGTCCCGTGCGCCGGACGTGACCCGCGTGCCCTACGGCTCCTTCAATCTCGCGACGTACGGCGGCGACGTCGTGACGACGTCGCTCTTCACCGGCCAGGTGACCGAGCTCCGGGTCCGCGGCCTCCACCGCCTCTGGACCGCCAAGGTCGCTCCCGCGGCGCGCTACGTCGCGATCTCCGTCTGGCCCCGCTAGCTGTAGTTCCTAGGCACGTTGGTTCCATCCGGGCCTCCTTGGAGGCTGAGCGCTGACGAAGGCAGCTCAGACCCAAGGAGGTCACCGGATGAGGCTTCACGCTTACGCGGCTTTCAGCTGGAGTGGTCGGCGGGTGCTGGCCGAGCGGGTTGTGATGGGTGGGTGGACGTTGACCGCGGCGGCTGAGGCAGCCGGTGTGAGCAGACGTTGTGCGCGTAAGTGGGTTGGTCGGTATCGCGAGGCCGGCGCAGCCGGCCTCGCTGATCGGTCCTCGGCGCCGCGGCGGGTCGCGAATCGGACCAGTTCGGAGCGGGTTGCTGTGATCGTTGCGCTGCGCCAGTTGCGGATGACTGGGGCCGAGATCGCAGAGACGCTTTCGATGCTGCTCTCCACGGTCTCGGTGATCTTGAAGCGGCAGGGAATCGGTCGGCTGGGCAGGATCGGTCTCGAGCAGCCACAACGCTACGAGCGCTCCAGGCCGGGCGAGCTCGTCCACATCGACGTCAAGAAGCTCGGCCGGATCGAAGGCGGGGCTGGCAAACGCGTCGCTGGTCGCTTGCCTGGCCGCTACCGGCCGCGGCAAACCGACGCTGCCGGAAGCAGACGCGGCACGATCGGATGGGAGTACGTCCACGTGGCCGTCGACGACTACAGCCGTCTCGCCTACGCCGAGGTGCTGCCTGACGAGCGGGCGAGCACCGCGATCGCCTTCCTGCGCCGCGCCGCCAGCTTCTACCGTCGCCACGGCATCCGAGTCGAGCGGATCCTCACCGACAACGGCTCCGCGTACGTGTCAACGATCCACGCGCTCTGCTCCCGACAGCTCGGCATCAAGCACCTCCGCACCCGCCCCCGCCGACCGCAGACCAACGGCAAAGCAGAGCGCTTCATCCGCACCATGCTCAACGGCTGGGCCTACGGCGCCATCTACCGCTCAAGCCACGAACGCACCCGCGCACTTGACGGCTGGCTCTGGCACTACAACCATCGACGACAACACGCAGCCCTCGGCCGCCAACCCCCGGTCAGCAGAACCAACCTGCTTGGGAACTACAGCTAGCCGAGCTTCAGATCACCGTCGCCTATGGGCGCGGCGCAGACCTCGGCCGGCCTCTCGCCGAAGCAGCGCGACCTTGCCTGAACCTGGAACACCGTCCGCAGGTGACCCGGCTCCCCGGCGAGGACTCGGATCGTCCGCCGGTCTCCGACCGCGACGGCGAGCAGCTTGCCGTGGGCGGCGAAGGCGAGGATCGGCTGCGGCAGCCCGGGGATGCCTCCCGCGGTCGCGAGCCGGCCATCGAGCCAGCCGATCCCGTGCGTCTTGCCGCGCCAGACGGTCGTGCGACCGGCGCCGACGAGGACGGTGCGGTGGAGGGTGTTCACCGCGAGGACCGACCCGGTCGGGGCAAAGGCGAGCCTGAGAGCGGGACCGCCGGGCACGCCGATCGCCCGGTGCGTCAGATGCTCGAGGTCGTAGACGATCGGGCGGCCGCCGGCTCCCGCATAGGCGAGCGCCAGCGAATCTGCCCGCCAGGAGGGCGTCAGGACGTCCACCCTGCGGTCGACGACGGTGTCGTGCGTCCCGTTGCCCCAGATGACGTGGAGGACGTCGGGGTACCGCCCCTTCGTCCGTACGACGTATGCGATCCGGATCCCGTCCGGGGCCCAGGCGATCGCCACGACCTTGCCGCCGGCGGGATGCGACCACGCCTTGCTGGCGTCGGGTTTCAGCGCGACGAGCGAGTCGCCGATGCCCGCCGCGACGTAGAGCGCGTTCGGCGACAGCGCCGCCGCCGTGGCCGGCAGCCCTTGCAGGCGGAAGCCGCTCCGCGTGACGACGGAGAGCCTCCCGTTGACGATCGCGGCGATGCCGTTCGCCCCCTGCGGCAGGGTGAGCTGCGTCGTCGCCGGCGGCTTCGGCGCCGGCTTCGCGCCCAGGCTGACGTGCAAGGCGCCGGCGGCGGCGAGCGAGCCCGCGGCGATCACGAGCAGGACGAGGGCGGCCGCGAAGGCGAGCAGGCCCGTCCGCAGCCCCCGGCGGGACGCGGCGACCGGGTGGAGCGTGCGCAGCGCGCGGTGCAGCGCCTCCTCCCCCGCTCCCGGCTCGGGGTCCGGCGCGTCGGCGAGCATCGCCTCGAGCCGCCGCTCGAGCTCACTCCACATGCTCGACCTCCAGCGACTCGCGGAGCTGCTCGAGCGAGCGTGCGAGCCTCGAGTTGACGGTGCCCACCGGGAGATCGAGCGCCTCGGCGATCTGCCTCGGCGTCATGCCGACCCCGTAGCGGAGGACGACGACCACGCGGCGCTCCACGGACAGCCCGGCGACCGCGGCGAGCAGGCTGCGGTCGCCGACGGCGTGCACGGGAGCGAGATCGGGCGTTTCCGGCAGCTCCTCGTCCGACAGGCGGCGCTCCGCGCGCAGGATGTCGAGCGCCCGGTTGGCCACGATGCGGTGCAGCCAGGGGCCGAACGGCCTCCGCTCGTCGAAGCGCCCGAGCGCCGCGAACGCGCGCTCGAAGCCGTCGGCGGCGACGTCGTCCGCCAGCGAGCGGCGCCCCGTGATCGCGAATGCCGCACGCCAGGCGTCGCGCCAATACCGCCTGAACAGCGCAGCCGCGGCATCCCGGTCGCCGCGACGGGCCTTGCGCACGAGGTCTCGGTCACTCGGCTCACGCACTCCTCCGCAGTCTCCTACGAACGAGACGGCGTTGCGCGTCCCGCGGCCGTAATACTCCCCGCGTGACGGACTGGACCGAGCAGGACGACGCACTCGTGCGCGAGTTCGAGCTGCCGTCGTTCCCGGCGGCGATCGAGTTCGTCGACCGTCTCGCGGAGCTCGCGGAGAGCGAGAAGCACCATCCGGACATCGACATCCGGTACCGCCGCGTCACCGTGCGGTGGACCACCCACTCCGCCGGCGGGATCACGGACAAGGACCGCGAGATGGCGGAGCGGACGTCCGCCCTCGCCGCCGCGTGACGCGCTCCCCCGCCGGTAGAAGGTAAGACCGTGCCCGCGCCCGACACTAATCCCGACGTGAGCGCGCTCGCAGCGGCCCCAGGCCTCGAGGAATGGCACCTCGACCTGCAGGCGGAAGGCACCCGCCGCGAGGAGGCGGTCGCCCGCCTGCAGGGGCTTCTCCTGCGCGCGGCGCGCTTCGAGGTCTTTCGTCGGGCCGGCTCTCTCCCCCAGCTCTCTGCGGTCGAGCTGGACGAGCTCGCGCAGGACGCGGCGGACGACGCCGCCGTCTCCGTCCTGCGCCGGCTCGACGACTTTCGCGGCGAGAGCAGCTTCCGGACGTGGGCGTACAAGTTCGCGCTGCTCGAGGCGGCGGTGAAGGTGCGGCGCCGCGTCTGGCGGGACCGCGAGGTGACGCTCGAGCCGGAGCACTGGGAGACGCTCGCCCACGCCGGCCCGGGGCCCGAGGACGACGCGGAGAACGCCGCGCTGCTCGAGGCGGTGCGCGAAGGGATCCGGACGGTGCTCACGCCCCGGCAGCGGCAGGTCCTCGTCGCGTCGGTGCTCGAGGGCGTGCCCATCGACGTCCTCGCCGAGCGTCTCGACTCGAACCGCAACGCCCTCTACAAGCTGCTCCACGACGCCCGCCGGCGGCTGCGCGCCCACGTCGCGGCGGCGGGATTCCCGGAGGCGAACGAATGACCGGACGCGACCTCGACCCGACCCTCAAGCGCCTGCTCGGCAGCGACGCGCCGGAGATCGGCTGCGACGAATGCTTCGCTCAGCTCGACCGGTACGTCGAGCTCGAGCTCGCCGGCGCTCCCGCCGAGACGCTCGTCCCCGGGCTGCGCGCCCACCTCGTCGGCTGTCCCGCCTGCGCGGAGGAGCACGAGAGCCTGCGCGCACTGCTCGAGCTCGATTCCATCTCCTGAACGTCCTCCCGAAAGAAGGCGAGATGAACACGACCAAGTACCTGATCATCGGCGCCGGCATGACCGGCGACATGGCGGCGAAGGGCATCCGCGAGCACGACTCCGACGGCTCGATCACGATGGTCGGCGCCGATCACCACCCGCCCTACAAGCGGCCGCTGCTCACCAAGGGGCTGTGGCAGGGGGCGCCGGAGGAGAAGCTCTGGCGCGAGCCCGCCGAAGACGTGGAGCTCGTCACCGGGCGCCGCGTCGTCTCGCTCGACCTCGATGCGCGCACCGCGACCGACGACGCCGGCGAGGAGTACCGCTGGGAGAAGCTCCTGCTCGCCACCGGCGCGCTGCCGCGCGAGGTGCCGGGAGCCGACGGCGTCGTCTGGTTCCGCACGCTCGACGACTACCGGCGCGTCCGCGAGGCCGCCGGCGAGGGCGCGCACGTGGCGGTGATCGGCGGCGGCTTCATCGGCTCGGAGCTCGCGGCCGGTCTCGTCGGGAACGGCTGCCGCGTCACGATGCTCTTCCCCGAGCCGGGCATCGGCCACCGGCTCTTCCCCCGCGACCTCTCGGCGTCGGTGACCGACTACTACCGCGAGAAGGGTGTGGACGTGCGCGCGGGCGAGATGGTGTCGGCGGCCTCCGCGAAGCGCGTCGAGACCCAGTCGGGCCTCACGCTCGACGTGGACGCGGTCGTCGCGGGGCTCGGCGTCGTGGCGGACACGGCGCTCGCCGAGGCCGCGGGTCTCGAGGTGAACGACGGGATCGTGGTGGACGAATACGGCCGCGTGCCGGGCCACGACGACGTCTTCGCCGCCGGCGACGTCGCGCGCTTTCCCGTCACCGCGCTCGGCATGTCGCTGCGGATCGAGCACGAGGACCATGCGAACAGCCATGGTCGGGCCGTCGGCGCGAACATGGCCGGCGCGGACACGCCCTACGACCACCTCCCGTTCTTCTACTCCGACCTGTTCGACCTCGGCTACGAGGCCGTCGGCCTGGTCGACTCGCGGCTCGAGGCGGTCGAGGACTGGCAGGAGCCGTACCGGAAAGGCGTCGTCACGTACGTCGAGGACGGCAAGCCGCGCGGCGTCCTGCTCTGGAACGTGTGGGAAAAGCTCGATGAGGCGCGCGACCTGATCCGAGCCGGCGAGGGCGCTCTTGCGGTCTAGCGCCCTCGCTCGCTCGCGGAAGCCGCGGCGCGGGATGGAGCTCGTGTGCGAGAAGGTCTTCCGGCCGCTCGCGCACCCGCTCGTCCTCCTGCTCGCGCGTCTCCGCGTGCCGCCGCCGCTCGTCGTCGCCGCCGCCGGCGCGGCGGGCATCGCGGCCGCGGTCCAGCTCGGCCGCGGGTCCCTGCTCGCCGCGGCGCTCCTGATCCAGGTCAAGACGCTCCTCGACAACGCGGACGGGCAGCTGGCGCGCCTCACCGGGCGGACGAGCGCGTTCGGGCGCTATCTCGACTCGGAGGTCGACCTGCTCGTCAACGCGGCGCTCTTCGCCGCGCTCGGCTGGACGACGGGAAAGCCGGCGCTCGCGCTCGCGGGCTTCCTCGCGCTCACGAGCGTCCTCAGCCTCAACTTCAACGTCGAGCGCCTGTCGCGCGCCGCCGCCGAGCCGGAGCCGGCCGGGAGCCGCCCGACCGCGGCGCTCCGTCGCGTCTACGGCCTCGTCTACGCGCCGCAGGACCGGCTCGCGGAGGCGCTCGTCGCGCGCCGCCCCGCGCTCGTCGGGTCGACCGCGGTCTCGCTGCTCGCGAACCTCGGAATGTCGACGCAGCTCGCCGCGTTCGGGCTCCTGATCGTGCTCGGACACCCCATCGCCTTCGCCTGGCTCGCGCTCGCGGAGGCGGCAGTCGTAGCGGTCGCGCTCCTGCCGCGGCGCGCGCCCGGGAGACAGGAGGAAATCGCGTGAGTAGCAACGTCTTCGAGCTTCCGGCCCACGACGCGGACAGCGTCCGGGACCTGACGCCGGCCGACTGGGCACGCCTCGAGCGGAGCGCCGCCGAGCTCCTCGGCGCTCTCGGGCTCGACCTGGACACGCCGGGCACCCGAGACACGCCGCGGCGCTTCGTCCGCGCGCTGTACGACGCGACCGCGGGCTACGACGGGGATCCGAAGCTGCGCACGCTCTTTCCCGCCGAGCGCCCCGAGGGTGTGGAGGGAAGCCACGCGCAGATCGTCGAGGGGCCGATCGGCTTCTACGCCCTCTGCGAGCACCACGCGCTGCCCTTCCACGGGCGCGCGTATGTCGGCTACATCGCCGGCGACGAGATCCTCGGCATCTCGAAGCTCACGCGGCTCGTGCGCATGTACGCACGCCGCTTCACCGTGCAGGAGCGGCTCGCGGAGGAGATCGCCGACGGCCTGTGCGGGCTCGCCGGCCCGCGCGGCGTCGCGGTCCGCCTCGCGGCGGCGCACCTGTGCACGGCGATGCGGGGCGTCGAGGAAGACGGCTCGGTGACCGTGACCACGGTCTGGCGCGGCCTGTACGACGAGGACGAGTCGGCGCGGTCCGAGTTCCTTACGCTGACGAGGTGATCGAGCCCCTCAGGGTCCTCGCGGAAACCGAGGACCTGCCGCGGTGGGACGTCCCGGAGCTGCTCGCGACGCTCTACGGGGGCGCCATCGGGCTCGGGGAGCCGTGCGTCGTCGCGAACTTCGTCGAGTCGCTCGACGGCGTGGTCGCGGTGCCGCGCCTGGAGCGCTCGCACGCCGTGCTCGGCGACGAGAGCGAGGCGGACAGGTTCGTCCTGGCGCTCCTGCGCGCCTGCTCGGACGCCGTCGTCGTGGGCTCGGGCACGCTCCTCTCGTCGCCGAAGGGAACCTGGCGGGTCGATCGCGCGTACCCGCCGGCGGCGGAGGCGCTCGCCGAGCTGCGGGCCCGGCGCGGCCGTCCCGAGCAGCCGCTCGTCGCCGTCGTCACCACGGGCGCCTCGCTCGACCCCGCGCACCCAGTGCTCGCCTCGGGCGCGGTCGTCCTCACGACGGCCGCGGCGGCGGACGGCCTGCGCGCTGCGATCCCGGACGCGTCGGAGGTCGTCGCGGTGGCGGACGCCGAGCCGGTCGATCTCGCCGCGGGCCTCGCCGTGCTGCGCGAGCGGGGCTGCTCCGTCGTCCTCTCGGAGGCGGGGCCGTCGCTGTTCGGCTCGCTCGTCGCCTCGCGCCTCGTCGACGAGCTCTTCCTCACCGTCTCGCCGCTCCTCGCCGGGCGCGCGATAGCTGCCCGCCTCGGCCTCGTTGAGGGCGTGGAGCTCGTGCCGCAGACCCGGGTGGCGGGCCGCCTCCGCTCGGTGCGGACGCACGGCTCGCATCTCTTCCTGCGCTACACGCTGGGCTAGGCCTGGCGGTTGAGCTGCCGGTAGAGGCGGTCGATGAGCGCCGGCATCGCCTCGAGCCGGTCGGTGATCATCCGGAGCCGGTACTCGCGGAAGTGCTCGGGCTCGACGTCGAGTGCGGCGGCGAGCGTGGCGACGACGTCGTTCGAGGGGACCGGACGGTTCCCGTGGACGAGGTGGTTGAGGTAACCCGCCGAGAGGCCCGTGCGCGCCGCGAGCTGCCGGTAGGTCACGCCCTGCTCGTCCATCAGGCGCTGCACGGTCTCCCCGAACCCTTCCTCGCTGAACCGCCGCCGCTTCGCCACGCCTAGACCTCCTTGCCGAGCTCGGCAACATCTAATCGCTTCTCGTCGCCGGATGCGCGGCTCCGCACGTCGACCTTGCCGTCCTCGAGGCTCCTGCGCCCCGCGGTGACGCGGAGCGGGCAACCGATCAGGTCGGCGTCGGCGAACTTCTCGCCCGCCCGCTGGTCGCGATCGTCCAGGAGGACGTCGCGGCCCGCCGCCGACAGCGCCTCCGCCGCCTGCCGGGCGATCTCCTCCGCGCCGGGCAGCGCGACGACGTGGGCGTCGTACGGAGCGACCGACGACGGCCAGACGATGCCGTCCTCGTCGTGGCACTGCTCGACGATCGCCGCCATCGTCCGTGCCAGGCCGATGCCGTAGCTGCCCATGACCAGCGGCTTCTCCCTCCCGTCCTCGGCGAGAAACGTCGCCCCGAACGCCTGCGAGTGGAAGGTGCCGAGCTTGAAGATGTGCCCGACCTCGATCGCCGTCTGCACGTGCAGGGTCCCGCCGCACTCGGGGCACGCGTCGCCGTCCTTGGCCTGCCGGATGTCCGCGAACGTCGGCTCGTAGTCGCGGCCCGCCTCGACGCCGCGGAGATGGCGTCCGTCCTCGTTCGCCCCGGCGACGAACTGGCCCTCGCGGAGGGCCTCGTCGGCGACGACCTCCACGTCGACCCCGACCGGGCCGAGCGAGCCTCCCCCGGCCCCGAAGGCGGCACGGATCTCCTCCTCGGTCGCCGGGCGGAACGCGGCCTCGAAGAACGTCTCGAGCTTCTCGGGGCTCAGCCGGTCGTCCCCCCGGACGAGCGCGAGCACGAGGCGGTTCCCCGTCACGACGGGAAGCGCCTTCGAGGTCGCGGACTGGGCGACGCCGAGGAAGCTCGCGAGCTCCTCGATCGTGCCGACGCCCGGCGTTTCGACGGGTTCCGGCGCGTCGAGTGCCGGTGGGAGCTCCGGCGGCGGCGGCGTGCCGCGCGCGGCCTCGGCGTCGGCGAAGTAGTCGCCGTTCTCGCAGCGCATCAGCTCGTTCTCGCCCGACCCCGTCGGTGCGAGGAAGCCGAGCGAGCTCTTGCCGCCCATGACCCCGGACTCGGCCTCGGTGAGGAACGCCTCGAGCCCGCAGCGCTCGAAGATGCGGCGGTACGCCTTCTCGTGCCGATCGAACGCCGCGTCGAGGCCGGCGGCATCCGCGTCGAACGTGTACGAGTCCTTCATCACGAACTCGCGGACGCGCAGGAGGCCGCCACGGGGGCGCGGCTCGTCCCGGTCCTTCGTCGAGAAGTGGTACCAGACCTGCGGCAGCTGCTTGTAGGACTGGATCTCGCGCGCGAGGAAGGTCATCGACTCCTCGTGTGTCCACGAGAGCACGAAGGGCCGCCCGCCGCTGTCCTTCAGGTGGAAGAGGATCGGCACGTCGATCCGGCCCGTCGTCTCCCACAGCTCGGCCGGCGTGAGCGTCGGCGAGAGCATCTCCTGGCCGCCGATCGCGTCCATCTCCTCGCGGATGATCTGCTCGATCCGCATGTGGACACGCCAGCCGAGCGGCAGGAACGCCCACAGGCCTGCGCCGATCTGGCGGATGAACCCGCCCCGCACGAGCAGGCGGTGCGAGGCGGCCTCCGCGTCGGCGGGAGGCTCGCGCAAGGTCGGCAGGAAGAGCTGTGAGGCTCGGGCGATCATCGCTCGGACACTAAAGAAACTCCCCGAGAGGCAGCCTCCTCCCTGCGCGCCCCGGCGCCATGCCGGCGGTGCGAGGCCGCCGCGGAGCCGAGCTCCGCCCGGCCGGTGCGCAAGCCGGCCGGCGCGTGCAGGGAGGCTATTCGAGCGGGATCAGGGAGGCTTCCGCCATGGCCAGCGCCGCCGGCTTGGCCATCTTGAGCCGCTTCGGCCGGTGCATGCCGTCGGCGATCCACTTGTCGATCTCGTGGAAGAGCTCGTCGATCAGGATGTCGGAGCTGACCTTCTTCAGCACCCGGCCGTGCGCGTAGATGAAGCCGACGTCGCGTCCGCCCGCGATGCCGAAGTCCGCGTCGCCCGACTCGCCGGGGCCGTTGACCGCGCAGCCGAGCACGGCCACCTCGAAATGCTGCGGATACTCCTGCAGGCGGCGCTCGACCTCCTCCGCGAGGGTGTGGACGCCGACGTTGTCGCGACCGCAGCTCGGGCACGCGATCATCACGGGTCCCCGCTCGCGCAGGCCCAGCGCCTTGAGGATCTCGTAGGCCGTCTTGGGCTCCTCGACCGGGTCGGAGGAGAGCGAGACGCGGATCGTGTCGCCGATCCCCTCCGCGAGGAGGGTGCCGATGCCGACCGCGCTCTTGATCGAGCCCGCGAAGACGGTCCCCGCCTCGGTGACGCCGAGGTGGAGCGGATAGTCGACCTTCTCCGACAGCATCCTGTAGGCGCGGATCATGGTCGGCACGTGGCTCGACTTGACCGAGATCTTGAAGTCGTAGAAGTCGAGGCTCTCGAGCAGGCGGACCTCCTCGAGCGCCGCCTCCACCAGCGCCTCGGCCTGATCCTTGTGCGCGAGGTCCTCGAGATGCTTGGGCAGCGAACCGGAGTTCGCGCCGATCCGCATCGGAATCCCCTTCGCCTTGGCGGCGCGGACGACCTCGGCGACCTTGTCCGAGCCGCCGATGTTGCCCGGGTTGATGCGCACGGCGGCGACACCCTGCTCGATCGCCTTCAGCGCGAGGCTCGCGTTGAAGTGGATGTCGGCGATGATCGGCACCGGCGAGAGGCGGACGATCGTCGAGAGCGCCTCTGCGTCCTCCGTCTTCGGGACGGCGACGCGCACGAGCTCGCAGCCGGCGCTCGCGAGCTCGGCGATCTGCGCGGTCGTGGCGGGGATGTCGTGCGTCTTCGTCGTCGTCATCGACTGCACGACGACGGGCGCGCCGCCGCCGATCCGCACGCCGCCGACCGAGATCTGCCGCTTGCTGGCCATCCTCGATTTCAGTCTAACCAGGGGTCTTCCGGCGGAATCCCGGCCCTCAGGGGACGCTGAGGGACGCCCGCCGACTAGTGCGGTGCGCGGGTCGAGAAGTCGTTCGAGAAGGCGATCACCATCACGAGCAGGATGAACGCGATCCCGACGACCGAGACCCGCTCGTACACCTCGCGCGCGAGCGCCCGGCGGCGGACCCCCTCGATGAGCGAGAAGAGGATGTGGCCGCCGTCGAGTGGCAGCAGCGGCAAGAGGTTGAGCAGCGCGAGCGACATGCTGACGAAGGCGAGGATCTGGAGGTACCAGCTGACGCCCACCTGGAGCTCGTCGTGCGAGACGCGCACGATGCCGACCGGGCCCGAGAGGTTCTGGCGGCCCCGCTGGGAGAAGAGCCCGGACAGCCCTCTCCCCGTGCCGGTCACGATGCCCCACAGGTCGCCTGCTGCCCGCCGGGCGGCCTTGCCCGTCGGGTAGTGGACGCGCTCGGTCGCCGGCTGGAAGCCGAAGATCCAGCGGCCGTCCATCAGGATCGTCCGGCGTGGCCCGACCGCGACGCGCTGGCCGCCGCGCTCCACGGTGAGCGTGACCGGGCGCCCGTCGCTCGCCCGGATGAGGCGCGCCGCCGCATCGAAGCCCGGCGTGGGCCGGCCGTCGACCGCGACGACACGGTCGCCGGCCCGAAGGCCGGCCGCGGCGGCGGGCGTGCCCTGCTGCACGGCGGCGACGATCGACGAAGGCCGCTGCGAGGGGCCACCGCTCACGGCGAACACCGAGAAGAGGATCGCGAAGGCGATGAAGACGTTGGCGAGGGGTCCGGCGGCGATCACGGCCACGCGCCTCCACGTGGCGGCCCGCCAGTACGCGTCCGGCGCCGTGCCCTCCTCCAGGTCGCGCAGCGCCCGCTGCGCCGAGCGTCTGGCGCCCGGCGAGAGGTGCGCGGCGGACACCGCGCGCTGGAGCTCGGGGTAGGCGAGCCGCGCGGCGTCGTAGTCCTCGACCTGGAGCGCCCGCCGGACCGCGCCCACCGCCGGGGCGAGGCTCGGCGCCTCGCGCACCGCGGGCTCGACGAAGGCCTGCAGGTCGCGGGCGGCGGGCCGGTGCATGCCCGGGATGCGGACGAGCCCGCCGAGGGGGATCATCCCGATCCCGTACTCGATGCCCTTGCGCCTTACCTTCACGAGCGCGGGCGGGAAGCCGACGTAGAAGCTCCTCGGCCGCATCCCGACCGCGAGCGCCACCGAGAAGTGGCCCAGCTCGTGCAGGAAGACGAGCAGGATGAGCCCGCCGATGACGACGAACCACGTCATGCCGGCGCCAGGGCTCCCTCCGCGAGCGCCCTCGCGGCGCGGTCGGCCTCGACGAGGTCGTCGACGTCCCGGACGGGGTCCGACCCCGCCGCCGCGAGGGTCTCTCCCACGACCTCCGGGATGCCGAGGAACGGCAGCCGGCCCGCGAGGAACGCGGCGACCGCGACCTCGTTCGCGGCGTTGTAGACGCAGGGTGCGCTGCCGGCCTCGCGGCCCGCCGCACGCGCGAGCGAGAGCATCGGGAACGTGTCCGTGTCGGGAGGCGAGAACTCGAGCGTGAGCGACGTGAGGTCGAGCGGCCGCAGCGGCGTCGCGGCGCGTTCCGGGTAGGTGAGCGCATAGGAGATGGGCACCCGCATGTCGGGATACCCGAGATGCGCGAGCGCTGCACCGTCGCGGAAGCGCACGAGCGCATGCACGATCGACGTCGGCTGGATCGCCACCTCGATGCGGTCGTACGGAAGGCCGAACAGGTAGTGCGCCTCGATCACCTCGAGCCCCTTGTTCGCCAGCGTCGCGGAGTCCACCGTGATCTTCGGGCCCATGCGCCACGTCGGGTGCGCGAGCGCCTGCTCGGGCGTGACGTCCTCGAGCTCCGTGCGCGTACGGCCGCGGAAGGGGCCGCCGGAGCCGGTGACGACGAGCGTGTCGACCTGCTCCTGCGTGCGTCCCTCGAGGCACTGGAAGAGCGCGGAGTGCTCGCTGTCGACGGGCAGGATCCGCCCGCCGCCGCGCCCGCGCGCCGCGAGCGCCAGCTCGCCGGCGGCGACGAGGCTCTCCTTGTTGGCGAGCGCGAGGTCGATGCCGCGCTCGAGCGTCCAGAGCGTGGCGTGGACGCCCGCGAAGCCGACGACGGCGTTGAGAACGACGTCGGGCTCGGCGCGCTCGAGGAGGCTCACGAGGTCGCCTCCGACCTCCTTCAGGGGCGCGTCGACGTGGTCGAGCGGCGTCGAGCCGGAGGCGGCGGCGCAGAGCTCGAGCTCCGGATGCGCCTGGACGATCTCGACGGCCTGACGGCCGATCGACCCCGTTGCACCCAGCAGCGCGACGCGCTTCACCGGGCCAGTGTAGGGAGTCAGCGCGAGAGAAACGCGACGACGAGGAAGAACGCCGCCGGCGCAGCGAAAAGGAGACCGTCGATCCGGTCGAGCATCCCGCCGTGCCCACCGAGCAGCCGACCCGTGTCCTTGACCTCGAGATCGCGTTTCAACGCCGACTCGAACAGGTCTCCGATCACCTCCGCGACCACGACCACGACGCCGAGCAGGACGGCCTGCCAGATCGCGAGGTACCTGTCGCGCGTGTCGTAGAGGGCGACGAAGGCGACGAACACGCCCGCGACCGCCCCCACGAGGAGGCCTTCCCACGACTTGCCCGGCGACAGGCGCGGCGCGAGCCTGTGCCGGCCCAGCAGGCGGCCGCCGAAGTAGGCGAACGTCGCAGCGGCCCACGACGCGAGCACGACGGTGAACGCGATCAGCCTCCCGTGGTCGTGCATCTCTCGCAGCAGGAGGAGGAAGCCGAGCCCGAGCCCGATCCAGGCCGAGCCGAGGACGGTCGAGCCGACCGCGGCGGTCGTCGGCGCCCGCGTGCTCGAGAGGGCGTGCAGAACGAAGGCGAGGACGAACGTGGCAAGGAAGCCGCCGAGCAGCCAGACGAGGCCGCCGGTACGAGCTCCGACGAGTGCGAGGAGCACGCCGCCGTACACCGCCGGGGCGAGCGGCCGCAGGGGGCGGGCCGTCGTCACGAACTCGTGCACCCCGACGCACGCGGCGACTGCGAGGAGCGCAAAGAGCCACCAGCCGCCGAGCCAAAGCAGGCCGAGCACGAGCGGCAGGCCGACCGCCGCGACCAGGATCCGGGAGAGGAAGTTGCTCAACGTCCGCCGAATCTACGGCGCCGGCGCGCGTACTCCTCGATCGCCCTCCGGAGCTCCTCTGGCCCGAAGTCGGGCCAGAGCGTCTCGGTGAAGACGTATTCGGCGTAGGCGGACTGCCAGAGGAGGAAGTTCGAGATGCGGCGCTCGCCCGAGGTGCGGATCACGAGGTCCGGGTCAGGCATCTCGGGCTCGTAGAGGCAGGCGGCGATGGCCGCCTCGTCGACCTCGGCGGGGTCGGCACCCTGCTCGAGCAGCCGGCGGGCCGCCGCGACGAGCTCGGCGCGGCCGCCGTAATCGAAGGCGATCCAGAGCTGGAGCCTCGACTTGTCCGCGGTCGCGGCCTCGAGCTTCTCCATCTTCCCGAGCAGCCACTCAGGGGCACGGTCGCGGCGGCCGACGAAGCGGCAGCGCACGCCCTGCGCGGCCAGATCCTCGAGCTCCCGCTCGATCGTCTCGCCGAAGATCTCCATGAGCGCAGCCACCTCGTCGGCGGGGCGCGCCCAGTTCTCGGTCGAGAAGGCGTAGACCGCGAGGGACTCGATGCCGAGGTCGATCGCCGTCTCGACGACGGGCCGCAGCGCCCGCGAGCCGGCCCGGTGGCCGTCCGCGACCGAGACGCCGTGCTCGGCCGCCCAGCGCCCGCTGCCGTCCATGATGATCGCGACCGCGTGCGCGGCCTCGGGCAGGTGGTCCTCCGGGCTGACGTCGGTGCCGGTGCCGGGCACGGAGGCCACGGTCTAAACCTCCATCACTTCGGCCTCTTTGTGCTTCAGCAGCTCGTCGATCTGCTTCGTGTGCTCGTCGGTCAGCTCCTGGACGCGGCCCTCGGCCCGGTGCTCGTCGTCGGCACCGACCTCGCCGTTGTCCACGAGCTCCTTCAGATGGCGCATCGCGTCGCGCCGGATCTCGCGGACGGCGACCCGGTGCTCCTCGGCCATGTTGCGCACGACCTTGACCAGCTCCTTGCGCCGCTCCTCGGTCAGCTGCGGGATCGGGAGGCGGATCAGCTTGCCGTCGTTGGACGGCGTCAGCCCGAGGTCCGATTCCTGGATCGCCTTCTCGATGGCGCGGATCGAGCTCGGGTCGAAGGGCTGCACGGTGAGCATGCGGGGCTCGGGGACGTTGATCGTCGAGAGCTGGCGCAGCGGCGTCGGCGTCCCGTAGTAGTCGACTTCGATCCGGTCGAGCAGCGACGCCGACGCGCGGCCGGTGCGCACGGTCGCGAACTCCGACCGGGCGTGCTCGACCGACTTCGCCATCCGGTCGCGGGCGCCGTTGATCAGTTCCTCCGCGGTAGCCATCCCTCAGCCCTCCTCTTCTCCCGTCGCGATCACCGTCCCGACCTCCTCGCCCGCCACGACCCGCGCCACGTTGCCCTCGGCGAGCTCGAAGACGTGGATCGTGAGGCGGTTGTCCATGCAGAGCGAGAGCGCCGTCGTGTCCATCACCTTGAGCCCGCGCTCGATCGCCTCGAGGTGCGTGATGCGCGGCAGGAACTCGGCGTCGGAGACGCGTCGCGGGTCGCCGTCGTATACG
Source organism: Gaiellaceae bacterium (assembly GCA_035653395.1). Lineage (GTDB taxonomy): Bacteria > Actinomycetota > Thermoleophilia > Gaiellales > Gaiellaceae > Palsa-739. Next base: position 213,801 of record DASRBX010000015.1, on the reverse strand, counting down.
CCCCTGACCCCGTGCTTCGCCATCAGGATCGCGTCGGCGCCCATCTCGAGCGCCCGCAGCGCCGCCGCCGTGTCGGTGGTGAAGAACGGGTTACCGGTTCCGGCCGCGAAGATGACGACCCGGCCCTTCTCGAGGTGGCGGATGGCGCGGCGCCGGATGTACGGCTCGGCCACCTCGGACACCTCCAGCGCCGACAGGACGCGCGTGTCGGCGCCCTCCCGCTCGAGCGCGTCCTGCAACGCGAGCGCGTTGAGGAGCGTCGCGAGCATGCCCGCGTAGTCGGCGGTTGCGCGGTCCATCCCGCTCTCGGCCGCCGCGGCGAGCCCGCGGTAGAAGTTTCCGCCGCCCACCACGACCCCGACCGCGACGCCTTCGGCGCGGATGCCCGCGACCTCCTTCGCGAGCGCCCGCGTCACGCCGGGGTCGATGCCGTATTCGCGCTCGCCCATGAGCGCCTCGCCCGACAGCTTGAGCAGCACCCGCCGGAAGACGGGCGTGCGCCCCGCTGTGCCGGTCTCGGTCTCCGGCTGGACCGTCATCCCGCGAGCGAGAAGCGCTCGAACTCGAGCAGCTCGGCGCCCGCCTCGGCGAGCACCTTGCCGACGGTGAGCGAGCCGTCGTGGATCCACGGCTGGTCGGCGAGCACGCCGCCCCGCTCGGCGAAGAAGCGCTTGTCGAGCATCCCGGTGACGATCTTCTCACGCGCCTGCTCGGGCTTCGACTGCACCTGCTCGGAGTTGAGGTAGATCTCGCGCTCGGCTGCGACGAGCTCCTCGGGGACGTCCTCCCGGCCGATCCAGCGGGGGTCCGACCACGAGATGTGCATCGCGAGGTTTCTCGCCAGCTCGTCGTCGCCGCCGCGGATGTGGCAGAGGACGCCGAGCTTGTTCGCCGGCGGGTGGACGTACGCACCGAGGCGGCCGCCGTCGACGGCCTCGAAGCGCGCCGCCCCGGCGACGGCGATGTTCTCGCCGAGCTTGGCGGACAGCTCGACCCGCTCGGCCTCGAGCCGCGAGACGGCCTCGATGCCCTCGGCCTCGACGAGGTCGAGCACCTTCCTGCCGAACGCCTGGAACTCCTCGTTCCTCGACACGGGCTCGGTCTCGCAGCCGACGGCGACCATCGTGCCGCGCGAGTTGCCCTCCGCCAGGCGGTAGCCGACGAGCCCTTCGGTCGTGGCGCGGTCGGCGCGCTTCGCGGCGCTGGCCATGCCCTTCTCCCGGAGGAGGACGACCGCCGCCTCCATGTCGCCGTTCGTCTCCTGCAGCGCGCGCTTGCAGTCCATCATCCCCGCGCCGGTCTGCTCGCGGAGCTCGCGGACGAGCTGGGCCGAGATCTCAGCCGCCATCTAGGCCTCCTCCCCACTCGCCCCGGTCGGGTCGCCGAGGGCCGCCTCGGAAGCCTTCGTGACCTCGGCCGCCTCCTTCGCGGGCGCGTCGCCCGTCGGCACCGGGACGCTCTCGCCCTCCGTCACGGGCTCGACGGCCGCGCCCGGCTCCACCTGCTCCGTGTCGCCTTCCGGGACGCTCTCGGCGGGCGCCGCAGCCTCCTCGGCCGGCTGCCGCTGCTGCAGCTCCTGCGCCGAGACCTTCTGCTTTCCGTCCGAGACGGCGGCCGCGAGCGCCTGCACCACGAGGTTGCACGAGCGGATCGCGTCGTCGTTGCCCGGGATGACGTAGTCGGCCTCGTCCGGGTCGCAGTTCGTGTCGACGAGCGCGACGACCGGGATGCCGAGCCGGCGCGCCTCGCGCACGGCGAGCGCCTCCTTCTTCAGGTCGACGATCACGACCGCGTCGGGCTGGCGGCGCATGTCGGCGACGCCGCCGAGGTTCTGCTCGAGCTTCTCGAGCTCGGCGGCCATCGCGATCCGCTCCTTCGCGGGCAGGAGCTCGAGCTGACCCTCCTCCCGGAGTCGCCGCATCTCGTGCAGGCGGTCGATGCGGTCGGCCATCGTGCGCCAGTTCGTGAGCAGGCCGCCGAGCCAGCGGTGGTTGACGTACGGCATGCCGACGCGCTTCGCCTCCTGCTCGACGGCGTCCTGCGCCTGCTTCTTCGTGCCCACGAAGAGGATCGTGCCGCCGCGCTCGGCGACGTTGCGGAGGAACTGCCGCGCCTCCTCGAGCCGCTCCGCCGTCTGCGTGAGATCGATGATGTAGATGCCGCCGCGCTCGGCGAAGATGAAACGGCGCATCTTCGGGTTCCAGCGGCGTGTCTGGTGGCCGAAGTGGACGCCCGCCTCGAGCAGGTCACGCATGGAGACTGCGCCCGTCGAGGCCGGCTCGGTCGAGACCGACATCTGAAGCTCCTTCCGGATTCGTTTTCGTGGTGCGCCGGCGGGAGTCGAGGCGCACCTCCCGCACGCTGTCGAGCGACATCGGAGGCACGCGCGCCGCGGCTTTGGCCGCCGGGACGTGGGGACGGGGACGCGGGAAGGTTAGCTGCGAGCCGCCGCGAGTGCCGCGACAAGGTCGGGCGGAAGCGGTGACGAGACGTCGAGCGGCGCGCCCGTGACCGGGTGCGCGAACGCAAGCCGCGCCGCGTGCAGGAACTGGCGCTCGAGCCCGAGGTCCAAGGCTCGAAGCGTCGTCGGCGAAGCCGCCGACGCCCGGCCGGCAGACCGCGCGGCTGCGCCGCGCCCGGCTACGCCGTAGGTCGGGTCGCCGGCCACGGGGAGGTCGATCGCGGCGAGGTGGACGCGGATCTGATGCGTCCGCCCGGTCTCGAGCCGGACGCGCAGCAGCGCGTGGCGCTCGAGGAGCTCCTCGAGCTCGAAGTGCGTCACGGCGGCGCGCGGGGTGTCGGTGTCGAGCGAGTGCCGGAGGCGGTCGTGCCGGTCGCGGCCGATCGGGGCGTCGATCGTCCCGCGCCGTGAGCGCGGCCTGCCGACGACGAGCGCGAGGTACTCGCGCGTCAGCTCCCGGCGGCGCACGAGCCGCTGCAGCCGCTCGTACGCCTCCTGCGTGCGCGCGACGACGAGGAGCCCGGATGTGTCCCGGTCGAGGCGGTGGACGATTCCTGCCCGGCCTTCCCCTCCCCCCTCGGCTCCCGCGGCCGCCAGGGCGTCTGCGAGCGTGCCGCCGGCGTGGCCGGGCGCAGGGTGCACGACGACACCCGCGGGCTTGTCCACGACGAGCAGGTGCTCGTCGGCATGGGCGACCGTGAGCTCGGGCGCCGGCACCTCGGGCTGGGCGGCCCCGCCGGCGGCCTCGTCGATGGCGACCTCCTCCCCGCCCGCGAGCCTGTGGCTCTTCCCGCGCGGCCGGCCGTCGACGAGCACGGCGCCCGCCTCCAGCAGCCGCTCCGCCGCCGCGCGGGATGCCACCTCCGGCAGCGTCGCGAGATGGCGGTCGAGCCGCTCCCCCGCGGCGTCGGGCGGGACGACGTGCCGCTTCAGCGTGGACGGGGCTCGCGCTCGGCGAGGACGAGCGCGGCGAGCAGGATGCCGACCCCGATCACGATGAAGCTGTCCGCCAGGTTGAACGCCGGCCAGTAGCGGAAGTCGAGGAAGTCGGTGACGAACCCCAGCCGCACCCGGTCGGCGAGGTTCGAGACGCTGCCGCCGATCACGAGCCCGAGCGCGACGGGCAGCACGGGATGGCGGGCACCCGAGCGCGCGAAGTAGGCGAGCATCCAGGCGATCGCGATCGCGGTGACGACGATCACGACCGGCGTCGCGTTCGAGAAGAGGCCGAAGGCGATGCCCGAGTTCTCGACGTGCCGGATCGTGAACGGGCCGACGACGTGAAGGCCCTCGCCCAGGCGAAGGCTGCCCGCGACGACGTGCTTCGTCACCTGGTCGGCGACGACGGCCGCGAGGGCGATCGCGCCGAGCGCGAGCCACTGCACGCGGGTCGCCGCGAACGAGCGCGTGGCGCGGGAGAGCGGCGTCAACGCATCCGTCGCCGAGCCGACCCGGACCTCCAGCTGCCGCAGAGGCTCGTTCACCCTCCCTCGGCTTTGCGCTTGCAGTCGATGCAGAGGGAGGCCCAGGGACTCGCCTCCAGGCGTCCCTCGGGGATCTCGCGACCGCAGTTCGTGCACGTGCCGTACGTGCCGTCCTCGATGCGCGTGAGCGCGGCGTCGATCGCGCCGAGGAGCTGCTCGGCGTTGTCGCCGAGGGTGTAGTCGATCTCTCGGCCCAGGGTGGCCGTCGCGGTCTCGGCGAGGTGGTTGTCGCTCGTCGCGGCGATCTCCTCGACCTCCTCGTCGAGCGAGCCGGAATGCTCGTCGCGGAGAGTCGCGAGCGCGTGCTCGACCCGCCGCCGCTCCTCGAGCAGCGCGTCACGGAACCGCTCGGTGTCGATGCTCACCGCCTCTCCCTCCTCGCTCGATCCTCTCCTGCCGCCGTGGCGAGACGCCGTTCGATCAGCGTCGGCCCCATCCCCGTCAACTCCACGATCTTCTCCCGGCAGCCGTGGCCCGAAACGAGCGTCAGCGCCGTGCGCGGCAGCGCGAGCGTCTCGGCGAGGAGGCGGAGGACGGCCTCGTTCGCGCGACCGCGCTCGGGCGCCTCGGTGACGCGCACCTTCCAGGCGTCGCCGTGCCGGCCCACCAGCGCGGTCCGCCCGGCCCCCGGGCTGACGCGCAGACGCAACCGCGTCGTCTCCGCCGTCATGGGCTCAGTCTACGTCTGGGCCGCGCCGCGAGACGGCCGCGCCGGGACTACGCCGCGTCGGCGTCCGCGAGCGTCGTCCCGCTCGGGCGGCCGTACCAGCTGCGCTCCTCGGCCGCGTCGGTCTCTCCCTCCGCCGCCGCGGGCGGCTCCGTGCCCGTCGCCGCCGTCTGCGCGGGCCCGCCGAGCGCGGCGAGGGCGGCCTGGAGCTGGGCGCGCAGCTTTCGCGACTCGTGCTCGAGGCGCTCGTGCTCGGCGATCGCGTGCCGCTGCACCTGGCGCGCCTCCGCGCGCGCCTCGGTGAGGATCAGCTCGGCCTCCCGTCGTGCCTGGTCCCGCAGCTGCGCCGAGGCGTGCTCCGCGGAGACGAGCGTCGTCCGCAGCAGGCTCTCGAGCTCGCGGAAGCGCACGAGATCGGCTTCGAGCGACTCGACCTTGTCCGCGAGGTCGGCGCGCTCGCGCCAGACGTCCTCGAAGCTCGCGGCGACCTCCTCGAGCAGCCTGTCGGTAGCCGCGGTGCGGTAGCCGCCGATCTTCGCGCGAGGTGGGGTCATGTGTCTTATCTCGACGGGTGTGAGTGCCATCGGTCTCTCCTTCAGGCGAAGTGATTGAGGACCCAGACGAGGAAGCGGTCGATCACGCCGAGCGCGAGCAGGGCCAGCATCGGCGAGAAGTCGATCGCCCCCGTGGCGGGGAGCAGACGACGGAAGAGGCGCAGGTAGGGCTCGCAGACGTCGTAGAGGAACCGCTGGATCCGGTTGAGCGTGGGCGAGTACGGCAGCCGCAGCCAGCTCGTGATGATGTAGACGAGGATCACGAGCCCGTACAGGATCAGGAAGACGTTGATGAACGTCTCCACGCTCGAGATCGCGTCGAAGAGCAGGACGAACCTGGCTGACCAGCCCATGCCGGGCTGGTTCGCGACCCGCGGGCGTTCTCCTATGCCTAGGCCTGGTTGAAGAAGCCCCGCTCGAGCATCCGCGCGCGGTCCTCCGCGGACAGCTCCACGTCGCGCGGCGTGAGGAGGAAGACCTTGTCTGCTATCCGCTGCATCCCGCCGTCGAGCGCGTACGTGAGCCCGCTGGCGAAGTCGATCAGGCGCTTCGACAGCTCCGCGTCCGCCGACTGGAGGTTGAGGATCACCGGCACGCCGACCTTGAACCGGTCGGCGAGCTGCTGGGCGTCGTTGAAGCTCCGCGGCAGGATGAGGTGGACGCGCGAGGTGCCGGGGCCGCGCACCGGCTCGAGGTTGCGCACTCGCCGGGTCTCGGCGCGCGGGCGGAGGATGCTCGTCCGCTGCGCGTCCTCGGGCTCGGGATCCGTCCAGTCGTCGTAGGCGTGCCGCGACCGGCGCGCCGGCAGGCGGCGGACGTTCGCGCGCTCGTAGTCGTCGGCCAGCTCGTCGTCGGTGAGGTAGCCGTCCTCGTCCCAGTCCTCCTCCTCGGCGATGCCGAAGTAGACGAGGGTACGGGCCCAGACGTCGGAGAGACCCATCGCGCCGCCGATGTTAGCGCTGCCAGAGGACCGCGCCGACCCGGACGTAGGTCGCCCCCTCCTCGGCTGCAACTCGGTAGTCCTGGCTCGTCCCCATCGAGAGCTCGCGCAGCCCGTGGCGCTCGGCGAGCTCGCGCAGGCGGCGGAAATACGGGCGCGATGCCTCGGGGTCGCCGGTCGCGGGCGGCATCGTCATCAGGCCCCGGGTGTCCGGATAGGCCTCGAGCAGCGCGGGCAGCTCGTCCGGGGCGACGCCCGACTTCGTGGGCTCGCCGGAGAGGTTCACCTCCACGAGCGCCGGGATCGTGAGCTTCCGCGCCGCCGACTCGGAGGCGAGCGAGTGGCAGAGCTCGCACAGCTCGCTCACGAGCGGCGCCTTGCGGCTCTGGAGGTGGCCGATGAAGTGCCAGCGGAACGCGTCGCCGTAGGCGTCGTGCTTCGCCCTGAGGTCGTGGGCGCGGTTCTCCCCCACCACCTCGACGCCGGCCTCCGCGAGCGCGGCCATGTCCTCGAGCGCGACGTACTTCGTCGCCACGACGACCGTGACGCCCGGGCCGACCTCCTCGCGGACGCGCTCGTACCGCTCCCGGATCTCAGCCGGCGACGTAGGCGATCACCCCCTGCCGGCCGGTGCGCCCGGCGTCGCGCCGGTGGGAGAAGAACGTCTCGGGCTCGCAGGCGGTGCAGCGGTCGAGCCGCTCCACCCGGCCGACGCCCGCAGCGCGGAGGGCGCGCTCGGCGCTCGTCCAGAGGTCGAGCCGCCCCTCTCGGTGGACGTCCTCCCCGAAGCGCTCGCGGAACGGCGCCGCCACCTCCTCCCCTACCTCGTAGCAGCACGGGCCGATGCCGGGCCCGACCGCCGCGGCGAGCGGCCCTCCGCGGATCGCCCGCGCGCCGGCCTCGACGATGCCCGCCAGGAGGCCGCGCCAGCCCGCGTGGAGCACCGCGACCGCCGGCTCGTCGCCGCCGACACGCGCCAGCGCGATCGGCAGGCAGTCGGCCGACAGCGCGAGCAGCGGCAGGCCCGGCTCGTCCGTCCACAAGCCGTCGGCGCGCCCGCCGCGCGCGCCGGGGGTCGCCCGCAGGACGTGGGGCGAGTGCACCTGGAAGTTGAGGGCGAGCGGCTCGAGGTCGGCGCCGACCGCCTCGCAGGCGATCCGCCGGTTCTCGTCGACGCGCTCGACGTCGTCCCCGCTCATGCGGCCGAGGTTGAGCGACGCGAACGGGCCTTCGCTCACGCCGCCCAGCCGGGTCGTGAAGGCGATCTCGTAGCCCTCGACCCGCCAGCGGATCACAGGCGCTCCTTCGCCCGCGCGAGCAGCTGCCCGCGCGTGTTGAGGGCGGGCTCGTCGACCACGGCGTCGAGCAGCTCGTGGAGCAATCGGCCCAGGTGCGGGCCCGGCCGGAAGCCGAGCCCGATGAGGTCGTTCCCGTCGACCGCGAGGTCTCGGAGCCGGTGGGGGCTCGCGAGCTCCCGCTCCACCACCTCGCGAAAGCGGAGCAGCGCCTCGATCTCCTCGAACGGGGGCGGCTCCCCTCCTGTGCCTCGCTTGCCGAGCAGGTCGGCATGCTTGTGGTCGAGCAGCTCGAAGGCGAGCTCGTCGCCGTTGCGCCGGAGAAAGCGCCGTGCGCGGCGGGCGTCTCCCTTGCCCGGCTGGAACATGTGGCGGCGCACGATCTGCACAACGCGCTTGCGCAGCGCGTTGGGGTACCTGAGCCGCAGGAGCGCGCCGGCCGCGAGGTCCGCGCCGACCCGGTCGTGGCCGTGCTCGGCGAAGCCGGGCTTAGCGTAGTAGTGGAGTCGGCCGTCGCGGCCGCGCCACCCGACCACCGGCTTGCCGAGATCGTGGAAGAGCGCCGCGAGCCGCACCGCGAGCGAGTAGCCGTTGTCGGCGGCGGCCTGGACGACCGCGAACGTGTGCTCGTCGACCGTGAGGTCGTGGTAGCGGCTCTCCTGGTCGAACCCGATTGCCGGGCCGAACTCCGGCAGGAGCTCGACGAGGACGCCGGTGTCGCGGGCGAGCCGCAGCGCGCGCGCCGGCTCCGGGCCGAGGAGGAGCTTCGACAGCTCGCCCCTGCCGTCCGCGGCGAGGCCGCCGCCGACGCGCTCTCCCGAGACGAGCCTCACGGCAGGTGCCTCCTCGCGCATCTGGGCGAGCAGCTCCTCGTCGGGCTCGAAGCCGAGCTGCGAGACGAAGCGAAGCGCCCGGACGAGCCGCAGCGGGTCCTCTCGGAAGCTCTGGGGCGAGACGGTGCGCAGCCGGCGCGCCTCGAGGTCGGCACGGCCGCCGAGCGGATCGACGAGCTCGCCCGTCTCGAGCCGGCGGGCCATCGCGTTGACGGTGAAGTCCCGTCGGCGCATGTCGTCCTCGACCGACAGGGCCGGGTCGGCGACGATCTCGAAGTCGTGCCGGCCGGGGCCGGTCGACACCTCCTTGCGCGGCGGGGCGAACTCGATCCCGGCGGGCGTCAGCCTGCGAATCCGGCCGTCGTTCGGGTGGAGGCGGACGCCGACCAGACGGTCGGCCACGACGAGATCCTCCACCCGGCCGTGCCCGGCGAGCGCCGCGCGCAACCCCTCCGTGTCGAGGCCCGGAACGAGGAAGTCGGCGTCCTTCGACTCCAGCCCGAGCAGCTCGTCGCGCACGGCGCCTCCCACGAGGTAGGCGTCGAGCCCGAGCCCGCGCACGTACTCCTCGATCTCCTTCCGCACCCGGCCATTCTCGCGGCTCTAGAGTCAACGTCGTGAGCGAGCTCGGCGAGGCCTGGGAGGAGAATGCCGCAGCCTGGATCGCCTGGGCTTGAGCGCCGGGCCACGACAGCTACTGGCGGTTCCACCGCGACCTGTTCCTCGAGATCGTGCCGGCGCCCTCGGGACGAGCCCTCGACCTCGGCTGCGGCGAGGGCCGGCTGGCGCGCGACCTCGAGGCGATCGGTCACGACGTCGTCGGCGTCGACCTCTCCGCCGCGATGGTCGCCGCGGCACGGGAGGCGGCGCTGGAGATGGAGCTGCACGTGGCCGACGCGGCGGCGCTGCCGTTCGCGGACGCCTCCTTCGGCCTCGTCGTCGCGTTCATGTCGCTCCAGGATGTCGACGACCTCCGAGGTGCCATGAGCGAGGCGGCGCGTGTCCTCGCTCCCGGTGGGACGCTGTGCCTCGCGGTGGTGCATCCGCTGAGCTCCGCCGGCCGGTTCCTCGAGCGCGAGGCGGATGCTCCCTTCGTGATCGAGGCCTCGTACCTCGACGAGCGCACCACCGACCTCACCGTCGAGCGGGACGGCCTCGCGATGCGGTTCGTGAGCCGGCATGCGCCGCTCGAGACCTACGTCGAGCAGCTCGCCGCGCAGGGATTGCTCGTGGAGCGCCTACGCGAGCCGAAGGTCCCGGAAGCCGGGCTCCACGGCGAGCACGTCAGGAGGTGGCGGCGCATCACGCTCTTCCTGCACCTGCGAGCCGTGAAGCCCCGCAGCTAGAGCAGCGCGACCGCCTCGATCTCGACGAGCGCGCCCGAGGGAAGCTGCGCGACCTCCACGGTCGCCCGCGCCGGCGGCCGGTCGCCGACGAATCGTGCGTAGACCTCGTTCATCGCCTGGAAGTCGTCGAGCCGCTGGAGGAAGACGGTGGTCTTCACGAGCCGGTCGAGCCCACTGCCGGCCTCCTCGAGGACCGCCTTCAGATTCGCGAAGACCTGCTCGGTCTGCTCGGGGATGCCGCCGGAGATCGCGCTGTCCCCCGGCCTCAGGCCGAGCTGGCCCGAGACGAAGACGAAGCCGCCGGCGGCGATGGCCTGCGAGTACGGCGCGCCCTGGAAGGGGGCGGGGGCGGATTCGGTGCGAACCACGCGCTTGTCGCTCACCGCCGGCTCGCCTCCTGTCTTTCGCACGCCTCGGCGAGCGCGACGCCCAGCCCCTTGAAGATCGCCTCGAGGACGTGGCCGCTGTCGGTGCCGTTGAGGAGCCGGACGTGGAGGACGAGGCCGGCGTTCTCCGCGAGGACCTCGAGGAAGCGCCGTGCCACGTCGGTGCCGAGTCCCCCGATGCGGGCCTGCGTCAGGTCGACGTTCGTGACGACGAGCGGCTCGTCGCTCGTCTCGAGGACGACGGAGGCCAGCGCCTCCGCGGAGATCATGGAGCCGACCCCGTGGCCGCGGGCGCCCTCGGCCCGCAGCGGCCCCGCCAGCGCGTGGCCGAGCGCGGCCGCCGCGGCCTCGACCTCCGCCTCCGTGTCGCCTGGCTCGATGTCGAGGACGAGGTCGAAGCGTGCCGTCTCGGCGAGCCGTGTGATCAGCCGGTTGAGCACCGGCAATCCGGTCTCCACCGTCGCCTCGCCGCGTCCGTAGACGTTGACGCGAACGCCCGCCGCAGCCTGCTCGCTCATTCCCCTCGGAGCGTACCGCCTGGAGGCGGTTACGCCTCGACGCGCTCGATCTGCGCGCCGACCGCACGGAGGCGGTCGTCGATCCGCTCGTAGCCGCGATCGATCTCCGCGACGTTGCCGATCACCGAGCGGCCGTCCGCGCACAGGGCGGCGATGAGCATGGCCATCCCGGCGCGGATGTCGGGGCTCGTCAGCCGCTGGCCGTAGAGGCGCGACGGCCCGCTGACGACGACGCGGTGCGGATCGCAGACGATGATCCGTGCGCCCATCGAGACGAGCTTGTCCACGAAGAAGAGCCGGTTCTCGAACATCTTCTCGAAGACGAGAATCGTCCCCCACGCCTGCGTGGCGACGGCGACCGCGATCGAGGTCAGGTCGGCCGGGAACGACGGCCACGGCCCGTCCTCGATCTTCGGCACCTGGTCGCCGAGGTCGTTCTGGATCACGAGCTCCTGGTACGGCGGCACGCGGAGCCAGTCGTTCCCCAGCTCCACCTGGATCCCGAGCCGCGTGAACGCCGCGAGGATCGAGACCATGTCATGGGGCACGACCGCCTCGATCGTGAGGTCGCTGTTCGTGACGGCCGCGAGCCCGATGAAGCTTCCGACCTCGATGTGCTCCGGGGCGATCGCCCACTCGCCGCCTCTGAGCCGGTCGACGCCACGGATCCGGAGGACGTTCGACTCGATGCCGTCGATCTCGGCGCCGAGCGAGACGAGGAACCGGCACAGGTCCTGCACGTGCGGCTCGCAGGCGGCGTTCCCGATCGTGGTCTCGCCGGGGGCGAGGACCGCGGCCATCACGGCGTTCTCGGTCGCCATCACGCTCGCCTCGTCGAGGAAGATCTCGGCTCCGCGCAGCTCCTCCGTCCGCATCTCGTAGCGGCTCTCGATCTCGATCCTGGCGCCGAGGCGCTCGAGCGCGTGGATGTGCGGGTCGAGGCGGCGCCGGCCGATCACGTCGCCGCCGGGCGGCGGCACGCTCGCCCGTCCCAGGCGCGCGAGCAGCGGGCCGGCGAGAAGGAACGACGCGCGGATCCGTTCCGCGAGAACGGCGTCCACCTCGTACGACGAGAGCCCCTGCGGCTCGACCCGCACCTCGTTCGGACCGGTCCACTCCGCGCTCGCGCCCGTGCCGCTGATCAGCTCGAGCATCGTCTCGACGTCGCGGATGCGCGGGACGTTCGAGAGGGTCAAAGGCTCGTCCGCGAGGAGGCACGCGGCGAGGATCGGCAGCGCCCCGTTCTTGTTCCCCGAGGCGCGGATGCGGCCGTTGAGCGGGTTTCCGCCCTCGATGACGAGGGCCTGCGGCGCCGTCGCGACGGACATGCCGGGCCAGCATAGCCGGGCCTCCGAACGGCACCCGGCTACGAGCAGGCGGGCAGCGGCGGCAGGTCGCGCAGCGGCACGAACGCGATCGGCCCGCGGGCGTCGAGCGCCTTCGAGCCCGTCGCAAACAGCACGAGAAGCGACTTGCCATCCAGCCGCGTCCAGCCGCTGTGGGCCGAGACCTCGACGTAGCGGCGGGTCTTCGTGTCGCCCACGTAGACGTGCGGCTGGACGCCGAAGCCGACGTAGCGGCCGCCGATCTGCACCGAGTTGTCCACGTGGTCGTAGCCATGAGTCCTCAGGATGCTGCGCGGGCGCTCCGCGAGCGACGGCGACCACCAGAGGGACGTGTACCGCGCGTTCGGATACGCGATGCGGCGGCCGTCGGTCACGAGCGCGGACACGCCGCGTAGACCGCGTAGGGCGCGCGGGGCGCGCAGGCGGCGGCCCGTGAGCGCGGAGGCGGCGCGCAGCCGCGTCACGCCGCCACGGGCGGACGACTCGGGCCACACGACCACGTCGCGGGCGAGGAGGAACGAGCCCTGGGCGCGGCCGCGCGAGACGATCCGGTCGCGGCGGTTGCGCAGGTCGTAGGCGTGCACGGACGCCTGCCCGTCGGGCCCGCTTCCCTGGGTCCAGGTCGCGATCGCGTTCCGCACGTCGGGCTGGCGCCAGGGGCTCGGCCAGAGCTCGCCGTGTCGAGCCCGTTGCGCGGCGCCGATTTTCCACACCTCGCCGGTACGCGAGTCCCAGGCCCACACCGTGAAGTCGTCGAAGCTGTCGAAGCCGTGGTACTCGCTCCAGACGAGTCGCCGGCCGCCGAAGGCGCCGTCGGCCTGGTCGTCGGCGGGATCGGGGAAGGCCTTGATCTCGGTCATGCTCCTCGTCCGCGCGTCGATCCGGGCCACGCCGGAGAACCGCGGCGAGCGTACGGTGGCGAAGAAGGAGCGCCCGTCGTGCGCGAGCGCCCACGGGTCGAGCGAGACCTCGCGCGAGAGCGGCACCACGTGTCGCGTGAGCACTCGACGCCAGGCGGCGGTCGGTCGCGCCCGGCACCAGCGGCCGCCCTGGGGGGCTCCGGCCGCGGCCGCCGAGGCGAGCGCGCCGGCGAGGACGAGAACGACCGCGAGGCGACTACCAGACGTAGCCACGACCGGCGACGATCGAGACCAGCCAGCTGCTCGGGATGTTCGAGTAGGCGGGCACGCCCGCGTACCAGGAGATCGTCGTCGCGTTGTGGACGGAGTCCTCGTACATCGTCGTGCCGCCGGAGCTCTGGTAGCCGCGGATCTCGAACCAGTGGAAGATCGTGCGGTTCGTGGGATGCCCGACGAGGTGGTGGTCCGACGTCGGCGTCTCCCAGGCGTCGCCGACGAGCGGCGCCTCGACGGCGAAGATGTCCGCTTTGAGATCGTTCTCGTACCGGTCGATCGCGGCCGAGGTCGGCGAGGAGACGTACTGCGGCACGTAGTAGTTCCGGCTCTGGTGCGCGTTCAGGACGTCGGGGACGGGATAGCCCGACGGCGACGTTCCGCCTCCCGACCAAGCCGTGCCGTCGGCGCCGGTGCGCAGCTCGGCAGCGGCCGCGGTCTGGGACAGCGAGGCTCCGAGGGCGCCGAGCGCCTCGTGGACGGCCGCCGGGCCGCAGTAGTAGCTCGTGATCTGCGGCGTCTGGTTCGCGGCGAGGTGCGCGGAGCTCGGGTAGCTCCCGCCGCCGATGCACTCCGCGCATTCGACCGACCGCTTCTCGAGGGTCATCTCCTGCTGCTGCGGCGTGAGCGGCAGGTGCGGGTCGGTGTCGGTGGTCGCCTTCCACGCGCCGTCGTCGGCTTTCGCGGCTCCGCACGGGAAGGCGACGAGGAGCGCGACGACGTTCGTGAGGAGAGCTCGACGGAGGGCGTTTGGCATGGGAACAGGTGTACGCGCACGGCCCTCCGGCCGCCAAGGCGTTTCACGGTTTCTCGACGGAGTCGCCACGGTTGCGCGAACTAGGATGCCCGCCGATGGAGGCGACCCGCGAACGCGCCTGGGAGACGCTCACGCGCTACACGAAGAGCGAGTCCCTGCTGCGTCACGCGCTCGCCGTCGAGGCGTCGACGGCCGCGTATGCGAGGAAGCTCGGCGGCGACGAGGAGCTCTGGCGCGTCGCGGCGCTGCTGCACGACTTCGACTACGAGATGCACCCGACGCTCGACAAGCACCCGCAGGACGGGGCGCCGATCCTCCGCGAGGAGGGGTATCCCGAGGAGGTCGTCGAGACCGTGCTCTCCCATGCCGAGCACCTCGGACTGCCGCGTGACACGCCGCTGAAGAAGGCGCTCTTCGCGTGCGACGAGCTGAGCGGCTTCGTCCACGCGTGCGCGCTCGTGCGCCCGACCGGGCTCGCGGGGCTCGAGCCGAAGTCGGTCAAGAAGAAGCTCAAGCAGCCTTCCTTCGCCTCGGGCGTCCACCGCGAGGACGTCTACAAGGGAGCCGAGGAGCTCGGCGTCGATCTCGACGACCACATTCGCACCGTGGTCGAGGCGCTGCAGCCGATCTCCGGCGAGCTCGGTCTCCCTTCCTAGGCGGAGGCGACGCCCTCGGCGAGGCGGCCGAGGTCGTCCTCGCTCGTCCACCAGCCGCAGGACGCGCGGACGAGGTTGCGGCCCGGCAGCTCGCGGACGATCACCCCGCGCTCGGCGAGCGCCGCGACGAGCTCCGTCGGGTCGCCCGGCGGGCGGAAGGAGACGAGCGTCGACTGTCCCGCCGGCGTCACGACCTCCACGAGCGGCGAGAGGAGCTCGCGGCAGCGGGCGGCCGCCGCGGCGGCGGCCTCGTAACGCCATTCCGGATGCACCCCGAGCGCCGCCTCGAGCCCGGCGAGCGACGGCAGCCCGATCCAGCCGGAGTCGAACCGCCTGGCGCCGTCCTTCGGCGAGAACGACCCGTCGGCCGCGTGGCTCTGCTGCGAGAACATGCTCGGTAGCTTGACCTGCAGGCGCTCGGGCTCGCGGACGAACAGCGCGCCCGAGGGATCGGGCCCGCACAGCCATTTCTGGGCCGAGACGGTGTAGAAGTCCGCGCCCGCGAGGTCGACGGGTATCGCGCCGGCGGACTGCGCGCCGTCCACGAGCAGCGGCGGGCCGTCCTCCCGTCCGAGCCGCGTGAGCTCCAGCCTGCGTCCCGTGGTCCAGAGGACGTGCGAGACGGCGACGAGCCGCGTCCGCGGCGTCACGGCGGCGAGGAGCGCATCCTCGTCCGCGTCGGCCACCACGACCCGGGCGCCGCTCGCGTGTAGCTCCCCGAGCAGCCCGAAGTGCTCGTCGGCGCTTGTGACGATCTCGTCCTCCGGGCCGAGCCCGAGGCCGGCGACGACGATCTGGCACCCGCGCGTCGTCGACTCTGCGAGCGCGACGTTCTCCGGGCTCGTCCCGAGGACGGCGGCGATGCCAGCGCGGACCCGCTCGCGCCGTTCGACCACCTCGAGGATGTACGCCGTGCTGCCTCGTCCCTCGGCGAGATCGCGCTCGAGCATCCGCCTCGTCGCGTCGGCGGCGGCGCTCGGCAGCGGGCCGGCAGAGCCCGCGTTGAGGTAGGCGAGGCGCTCGAGGACGGGGAACTGCGCGCGGGCCTCCTCGAAGGTCACCCGACCACCGCCTCGACCGGGGCGTGATCCGAGAGCGTCCGGCCGCCGACCACCCGTCGCTCGAGCGGCCAGGCCGCGGGGCCGTCGAGGAGCGTGAGGCCCCGCACGAGGATCTGGTCGACGCTCCCGGCGAGCGGAGCGGAGAACCCGTCCGCGACGGGCGAGACGATGTTCGCGTCGCCGGCCACGATCGCCCGTTCCCGCGCGAGCGCGACGACACGGTCGAACTGCGCCCGGTTGCCGTCGATGTGGAAGTTGACCACCGAGACGCCGCCCACGTCGACCGCGTGCGCGATCCGCCGCAGCTTCTCCTGCCCGACGACCTGCACGCCGAGCGGGCGCGAGGGCTCACGCGTGAGGATCGCGTCGGCCTCCCCCGTCACCGCCGACCGGAACAAACCGTGGTGCAGCGCCGTGACCGGCCGCCCGCCCAGCGGGAGCAGCGGCCGGCGAGCGACTGCGCCGCTCGCGTGCATCCCGCTCCAGCGCTCGAGATGGCGGAGCGCCCAGACGGGCAGCTCCTGCAGGCAGACCACGTCGGGCCGGTCATGGGTCACGAGCTCGATCATGCGCGGCAGGAAGGCGCGACGCTCCGGCGGAGAGGCGTTGCCGTGGAAGAGGTTCCAGGTCCGCACGAGCATGGTCACGGCGTAGCGTACGAGGCCATGCGCGTCCTGCTCGCCGATCCTCCGGCCTTCACGCCGCCGTACGACCACGAGCTCGCGTCGGCGCTCGCGCGGGCCGGAGCGGAGGTCGAGCTCGCCACCTCCCGCTTTCGCTTCGGCGCCGCTCCCGAGCCGGACGGCTACCGGCGTCGCGAGCTCTTCTACCCCCTCTCGTCGCGCCTCTTCGGTCGCTCGCGACTGCGCCTGCCGCTCAAGATCGCCGAGCACCCGCTCGGCCTCGCCCTGCTCCGTCGGCTCCGGGCGGACGTCCTCCACATGCAGTGGCTGCCGGCCCCCGAGCTCGACGCCTACCTCTTCCGTCCGCATCTGCCGTCCGTCTTCACCGCGCACGACCTCCTCCCGCGGCGCACCGCGCACCGCACGGAGCTGTGGCACCGCCTCTTCGCGCGCTTCGAGCGGATCGTCGTGCACAGCGAGAACGGCCGCGAGACGCTCGCGCAGCTCGGGGTCGAGCCCGAGCGGCTCCGCGTCATTCCGCACCCCGTCTTCCCGAGCGAGCCGGAGGGGCGCGACGACGGCCGGACGGTGCTCGCCTTCGGGATGATCCGGCCCTACAAGGGCCTCGGCGACGCGATCGAGGCCGTTCGGCGGGCCGGTGACGCGCGGCTCGTCGTCGCGGGCGACCCGCTCGAGCCGATCGAGCCGTACCGGGTTGCGGCCGACGGCCTCGAGGTGGAGTGGCGGCTCGGGTATCTCCCGCAGCCGGAGATCGACCGCGCCTTCGGCGACGCTACCGTGGCGGTCTTCCCGTACCGGCCGGAGCTCGACCAGAGCGGCGCCCTCCTGCGCTCGCTCGGAGCGGGCGTGCCGGCGGTCGCCTACGACGTCGGCGGCATCGGGGAGCCGGTGCGGCGGTACGGCGCCGGGCGCGTCGTCCCGCCCGGAGACGTCGCCGCGCTCGCCGACGCCGTGCACGAGCTCCTCTCGAGCCCCGGCGCGCTCGAGGAGGCGCGCGCAGGCGCCCGGCGCGCACGCCAGGAGCTGACCTGGGACGCCGCCGCCGCCGCCCATCTCGCCGTCTACGCGGAGATCGCGTGAGGCTCCGCCGCGACCCCTTCCGCGAGGTGGTCGCCCGCCAGCTCGACCTCTTCGTCGAGGACGAACCGGAGCTGCTCGAGCAGTGTCGCGAGAGGCTCCGCTCCTACGAGAGCGCGGCGCGCGGGGATGCCGAGGAGGCGTACGGCGACTTCGTGGACGCGGTCGAGACGGCGACCGAGGCGCTGGCGGAGATGCGGGACCGGTTCGGCCGCACGCTCGACGAGGACGCGGCGGAGCTGTACGAGGAGTCGTTCAACCGCGCGGTCCGGAAGCGCTGGCCGGAGCTCGGCCTCGAGATCGGCAACCGCTGATGGCTCGTATCGAGGACTACGCGCTCGTGGGCGACCTGCAGACCGCGGCGCTCGTCGAGCGCGGCGGCTCGGTCGACTGGCTCTGCTTTCCGCGCTTCGACTCCGGCGCGTGCTTCGCGGCGCTCCTCGGCGAGCCGGAGAACGGCCGCTGGCTCCTCGCGCCGGCAGGCTCGGCGGAGAGCACGCGCCGTTACCTCCACGACACGCTCGTCCTCGAGACGACGTGGAAGACGGACGACGGCTCGGTCGCGCGCGTCCTCGACTTCATGCCGCCGCGCGGCAAGGCGCCCGACATCGTGCGGATCGTCGAGGGCGTCAAGGGCCGTGTGCGGTTCCGCTCGGAGCTGACGATCCGCTTCGACTACGGCCGCATCGTCCCCTGGGTGCGCAAGCGCACGCACGAGGAGGACACGCGGGTCGCGATCGCCGGGCCCGACGCGCTCTGCTTCCGAACGCCGGCGCCGACGCGCGGAGAGGAGCTGAACACGATCTCCGAGTTCTCCGTGGACGAGGGAGAGCGCGTGCCCTTCGTCCTCACCTGGTTCCCCTCGCACGAGGACACGCCCGAGGCGATCGACCCCGAGCAGGCGCTCGCGGAGACCGAGAGCTACTGGCGCTGGTGGAGCGAGTCCTGCCCGATCGAGCTCCCGCCCGACTGGGCGGCGCTCGTGCGGCGCTCGCTCATCGTGCTCAAGGCGCTCACCTACGGCCCGACGGGCGGGATCGTGGCCGCGCCGACGACGTCGCTCCCCGAGTGGATCGGCTCGGTGCGGAACTGGGACTACCGCTACTGCTGGCTGCGCGACGCGACGTTGACGCTTCTCGCCCTCCTCCACTGCGGCCACGGCGCGGAGGCGGAGGCGTGGCGGCGGTGGCTGCTGCGCGCGGTCGCAGGCGATCCGGCGGACGTCCAGATCATGTACGGCGTCGGGGGCGAGCGGCGCCTGAGCGAGTTCGAGGTGCCGTGGCTGGCGGGCTACGAAGGGTCCCGCCCGGTGCGGGTCGGCAACGCGGCGAGCGAGCAGCTCCAGCTCGACGTGTACGGGGAGGTGATCGACTGTCTCTACCAGGCGCGCGTGCACGGGATCGCGTACGACCCGAACGCGTGGCGGATCCAGCTCGCCCTGCTCGACCACCTCGAAGAGGCATGGCGAGATCCCGACGACGGCATCTGGGAGATCCGCGGCGGGCGGAGACACTTCGTCCACTCGAAGGCCATGGCCTGGGTCGCGTTCGACCGCGCCGTGCGCACGATCGAGGAACAGGGGCTCGAGGGGCCCGTCGACCGCTGGCGCTCGATCCGCGACGAGATCCACCGGGAGGTCTGCGAGCGCGGCTTCGACGAGGGGCTCGGCTCGTTCACGCAGTCCTACGGCTCGCAGGAGCTCGACGCGAGCCTCCTCCTCCTGCCCCTCGTCGGCTTCCTGCCGGCGGGCGACCCGCGCATCCGCGGCACGATCGAGGCGGTCGAGCGCGAGCTCCTGCAGGACGGCTTCGTGCTTCGCTACCGGACCCAGGAGGAAGGCGTCGACGGCCTGCCGCCGGGCGAGGGCGTCTTCCTGCCGTGCTCCTTCTGGCTCGTCGACTGCTACGAGCTGGTGGGGCGCCACGACGACGCGCACGAGCTCTTCGGCAGGCTCGTCGGCCTGTCGAACGACGTCGGGCTGCTCGCGGAGGAATACGACCCCGAGGCGGGCCGGCTGCTGGGGAACTTCCCCCAGGCGTTCACCCACCTCGCGCTCGTCAACACGGCGTTCAACCTCGCGCCGCACCTGCCGTCGCCGATGCTCCGGCGCCACGCGCAGCAGCATCCTGAATAGCGCCCGCGGCGTTGATCAGCGCCAGATGGCTCAGCCCCTGCGGGAAGTTGCCCAGGAGCTCGCCGCTCGAGGGGTCGATCTCCTCCGAGAAGAGCCCGAGATCGTTGGCGTACGGGAGGATCTGCTCCATCGTCTCGCACGCCTCGTCCACCCGCCCGAGGCGCGCGAGCGCCTCGACGACCCAGAAGCAGCAGGCGACGAACGCGCCCTCCTCGCCGACGTGCTCGCTCGTCCGGTAGACGAGGCCGGGAGCGGCGGCGAGACGCTCGCGAATCGTGTCGATGGTGCGGCCGAGGCGCTCCTGCTCGGGATAGCCCATCCGCAGCGCTCGCAGGACACCGGCGTCGAGCGACTGCTCGCCCGCCCAGCCGCAGTACGCGCCGAGCTCGTCCGACCAGCAGCGCTGCTCGATCCAGGCGTGGAGCCGCTCGTGCTGCTCGCGCCACCGCGGCACGTGGTCGTCGGGCAGCTGGCCGTTGCCCGCGAGCCGGAGCGCCCGGTCGAGCGCCATCCAGACCGCGATCTTCGAGGCCGTGTAGTGCCGGTGCTCGTCGAGCTCCCACATCCCGGAGTCCTCGTCCTCCCAGAGGATCGCGACGCGGTCGACGCAACTCGCCAGCATGTCCGCGGTGTCGCCGTCGAGCACGTTGCCCTCGGAGACGTAGAGATCGGCGGTCTCGAGCAGATCGCCCCACGAGCCGAGCTGGAGCTGCGTGGAGGCCGCGTTGCCGTAGCGAACGGGACGCGAGCCCCGGTAGCCGGCGAGGTGGTCGAGGGTCTCCCGGCGCGTCGGCACGCCGCCGTCGAGATCGTAGAACGGCCGAAGGTCTGGCGCGGTCTCGCGGACGGCGCGCAGCAGCCAGGCGAACGACTGCTGCACCTGCTCGGGCAGCCCCAGCCGCATCAGGGCGTCGAGCGTGAAGGCCGAGTCGCGCACCCAGGCGTAGCGGTAGTCGTAGTTCTTGTCGCCGCCGACCACCTCCGGCAGCGAGGTGCTCGGCGCCGCGGCGATGCTGCCGCTGGGCGCGTAGATCAGGAGCTTGAGGGCGAGCGCGCTCCGTGCCACCTCCTCCTGCCAGGGGCCGTCGTAGGCCCACATGCCGAGCCAGCGCTCCCACACGCGGCACGTCGCGTCGAGGCGCGCCTCCACGTGGTCGCGGCTCGGCGCGTGGAGCGGCTGCTCGAACGCGGCGACGAGCGCGAGCAGCGCCTTCTCCCCCGCTCCGATCGTGAACGAGCCCGCGAGCGCGTCCTCCTGCGGCTCGACCTCGCCCGCGTTCCAGGAGTGGACGGCGAGCTGGAGGCTTGCGCCCTCCGCGACGACGAGACCCCCGCGCCGGACGATCGAGGGCTGCTCGCGACCCCAGTCGAAGCGCGGCTCGAACCTCCAGGCGAGCGGCACCGAGCCCTCCATCCCCTCGATCCGCCTCGCAAGCTCCACCCACGGGAGCAGCCCGCCGTCCTGCAGCGTCAGCGCCTCGGTGACGCGAACGACGCCGTCGCCGGTGCGGTACGTCGTCTCGAGGACGTTCGTTCGCCCGACGTAGCGGCGGGCGGTCTCGTGCCCGCCCGTCGGCGCGAGGACGAAGCGGCCCCCGTGCTCGGGGTCGAGCATCGCAGCGAACGTGGTGGGCGCGTGCAGGCTCGGCAGCGACATGAAGTCCACCGAGCCATCCGCCGCGACGAGGGCGACCGTCCTGCCGTCGCCGATCGCGGCGTAGTCGCCGATCGGGGCGAACCCGTCAGACCCGCGCAGTCTCCGGCTCCCTCTCGCGAGTCAGCGCCGCGTCGGCGTCCGCGCCGAGGTCGGACTGGATCTGCTCGAGCGAGCGGTCCTTCGTCTCCGGGACGAGGGTGACGAAGAAGATGACGGCGCAGACCGCGAAGGCCGCGTAGAGCCAGAAGGTGCCCTGCTTCGTGATCACGCCGGTCAGGGTCAGGAACGTGTACGAGATCGCGAAGTTGAGGCCCCAGTTGAACATCGTGCAGACGGCCATCGCCGGCCCCCGCATCTGGATCGGGAAGATCTCGGAGATCATCAGCCAGAACACCGGCCCGAGCCCGATCGCGAAGCCCGCGATGTAGGTCAGAAGACACGCGAGGGCGAGCCAGCCGACCGTGTGCTGCACGCCGGGCGAGGCGAAGAAGATGCCGAGGCCGACGAGCGCGACGGTGAGGGTCGAGGTGCCCGCGATGAGGAAGAAGCGGCGGCCGAGCTTGTCGAGCAGCAGGATGGCGACGATCGTGAAGAAGACGTTCGTGCAGCCGATGAACACGCTCTGCGTGAGCGCGCCGGTGTTCTGCTGGCCGGCGAACTTGAGGATCGTCGGCGCGTAGTAGATGACCGTGTTGATGCCGACGATCTGCTGGAAGATCGCGAGCGCGACGCCGACGACCAGCATCCGGCGCACGCCCTTGCCGAGCAGCTCGCGCAGGCTGAACTCCTTCTCCGCGACGTCCTTGATCTCGGCGAGCTCCTCCTCGACGTCGTCCTCCTGCAGGCGGTATTTCTCGAGCACCTCGCGCGCGTCGTCCTCGCGCCCCTGGTCGACGAGCCAGCGCGGCGAGAACGGCATGAAGTACATCCCGATCGCGAGGACCGCGCCCGGGACGGCCGCGACGCCGAACATCCAGCGCCAGTTGTTCGAGAAGCCGGCAAAGCCCCAGTCGACGATGTAGGCGACCAGGATCCCCGTCGTGATCATGAGCTGGTTGAACGAGACCACGCCGCCGCGGATGCGAGGCGGCACGAGCTCGGCGATGTACATCGGCGCCACGAAGGACGCGGTGCCGACGGCGAGGCCGAGCCAGAACCGCGAGGCGAGGATCTGCCAGTAGCTCTGCGAGAACGCGCACGCGAACGCGCCGATCACGTACACGGTCCCCGAGATCATCTTCGTCCGGCGGCGGCTGATCTTGTCGGCGAGCCATCCCGAGATCGCGGCGCCCGCGACCGCGCCGAGCAGCAGGATGGCGACGGTCATCTCCTGCTGGCCGCTCGTCTTCAAGCCGAGGTCCTTCTTCATGAAGAGGAGCGCGCCGCCGATGACGCCGGTGTCGTAGCCGAAGAGGAAGCCGCCGATCGCAGCGATGAGAGCGACGCCGAGGATGCGCCGGTTGCGAACCGCCTCGCGGACGAAGCCGCCGCCGCTCGTGTCGATGCTCGCCATCGCTCACTTCAACGGAGAAGCCCGCCGGCGGGTTTCGGCCAGCCGCCGTTCCTCCTCCCGGGCCCGGGCCGCACGGTTCGTGTGCTCGGCGACGCCGACGGTGCCGTGCGCCAGGACGGCGGCGCCGAGTGACGGGTCCGCGTCGCGCAGCTCTCGCGCCGCCTCGCGCGCCTCGGCTGCGGCCGCCCGCGCGGCGCCCGGCTCGACCGCGCGCACCGCCTTCGCCGCCGCCTCGATCGCCGCCACCGCCTCGGCCGGCGGAGGGTGCCCGCGGTCCGCGAGCCGCACGACGCCGGTGGCGATCGCGTGCGAGTCGTAGACCGACGCCTCGAGCTCGCGGTACAGCTCTCCGAGCTTCTCGACCCGGCGCCGCAGCGGCCGCCGGCGCGGCGCGGCGCGCGTCACCTCCCGCGCGATCAGGAGCGACTGGGCGAGCGCGCTGTCGTCGATGCGCCAGATGCGCTCCACCGCAGCCTCGGCGCGCTTCCGGTCGTGCTCGGCGAGCGCGCCGGCGGCCTCGTCGAGCGCCGCCGCGAGCTGCTCGCGCAGGTTGCGCGCCTGGTCGCGAACGAGCGGGATCGGGTCGACGGGCAGCAGGAACCGCGCGATGAGGATGGCCACGGCTCCTCCGATCAGCGCGTCCTCGAGCCGCTGCAGCGCGAGGTTCGACCCAGGAGGGTGCAGCGCGACGATGAGGATCGCCGACGCCGCGGCCTGGTTGCGCACCATGAGCGACGCGCCGGAGGCGGTCGTGACCACGAGCGCGGCGATCGTCCCCACCACGATCTGCCAGCCCCCTGCGCCGGCGACCACGAGCACGGCGGCGCCCACGAGGATGCCGACGGCGACGCCCGTCATCATCCGGATCGCCTGCCGCCCCCGCGTGCCACGCTCGGCCCCGAGCGCGATCGCCGCGGAGATCGGAGCGAAGAACGGCTGCCCGTGGTCCGGCAGCTGCAGCGCGAGCTCCCACGAGATCCCGGCCGCCACGGCCGCTTGCGCCAGCTGCCCGAGGACGGCGGGGCTGAGGTTCGCGCGGGCCTGCCTCGCCCGCTCGCGAAGGTTCATCGCGGGATCTTGTCAACGGCGCTCGTGCGATCGTGTCTGTTCGTGAAGCCTTCAGTCGAGATCGTGCGCCCGGCGAGGGTCGAGGACGCCGCGGCGATCGCCCGGCTCGGCCGCGAGGTCGACCCGCACCTCCTCACCACGGAGGAGATGTTCCGCCGGCTGCTGACCGAGAAGTCCCGCCCGACGACGGAGCGACTTGTCGCGGAGGTGGACGGCACGGTCGTCGCGTGGACGCCGTCCGGCCTCTACGAGTCGGGAATCGGCTGGCTGGGCATCCTTGTCCTGCCGGCGCACCGCGGACGGGGCATCGGCGGCCGGATCTACGAGAGGGTCGAGTCCCGGCTCCGGGGCCTCGGCGCCACGCGGCTCGAGACGGCCGCGAGCGACGAGGACGGCCGCCGCTTCCTGCTGGCGCGCGGGTTCGCGGTGACGAACGTCATGCGCCGCTCGGAGCTCGACCCCGGCACGCTGGAGCCGGTCGAGGCCCCGCCCGGCGTCGATGTCGTGCCTCTGCGGGATCTGGCCGACCGCGCCGAGGACCTGTACCGGCTCTACGCGGAGACGCGCGCCGACATCCCCTCGCGGGAGCCGCGCACCCCGTGGACGTTCGAGGAGTGGCGCAGCCAGACGCTCGAGCTCCCGCTGCTCGACCACGACGCCAGCGTCGTCGTGCTCGAGGGCGGGGAGCCGGTCTCCTTCGCCTGGCTCCTCTCGGACCGGGAGGGGGGCCGCGCCGAGACGCTGATGGCCGGCACGCGCCGCGACCGTCGCGGGCAGGGGCTCGTGACGCTGGCGAAGATCGAGTCGTCGAGGCGGGCGGCTGCGCTCGGTATCCGCCGGATCGTCACTTCGAACGACCGCGAGAACGAGCCGATGCTCGCGATCAACCGCCGCCTCGGCTTCCGCGAGAGCGGAGTCGAGGAGTCGTTCGCCAAGCAGCTGGGCTGAGGACGGAGGGCCCTAGCGCTTCTTCCCCTTGCTCAGGGTGAGCCGCACCTTGCCGCCGTGCCTCAGGTGGGTGTGCGGCCTGGGCTTCTGCGCGATCACGCGGCCCTTCCCCACTTTCCCGGAGAAGGCATGCCTGATCCTGCCGACCGCGCAGAAGTGCGCCTCGAGGGCCCGCTTCGCAGCCCCGAGGGTCTTGCCCTCGAGCTTCGGCACGACGCATTTCCTGGCCGTGAACCTGGCCTGGAGCGACGTCGGGCCGTCGACCGTGAGCTTGCACGTGCGCCTTCTGCCCGTGCACGCGCCCGACCAGCGCACGAAGGTCGAGCCTCTGGCCGCCTTCGCCGTGAGAGTTACCGACGTCCCCTGCGGGAACCCGTGTGAGCACGTGGGCCCGCACCGGATCCCTGGCGGGTTGCTCGTGACCTTCCCCGAGCCGGTCCCCGATCTGTGCACGGTCAGGAGCTCGGCCGGCGGCGTGGTGTACGTGAACGAGGCGGTCGCCGGCGGGGCGCCGGTGACGACGCTCTCGACGGTCTCCAGCGTCACCGTCACGGGGCCGACCGGGTGTGGCGGCGCCGTCACGGTGACGGTGCTCGTCGAGCCGCAGTCCAGCAGCGCCTGGGCATTCGAGAACGTCTCGGCCGCGGTGTTGCCGAAGGAGATGTCGGTCACGCAACCGAGGTTCTCCCCCGTGATCGTCACCTCCGTCCCGCCGGTCGCAGGACCGGTTGCCGGGCTGATCGAGTCGATCTTCGGGTTCCCCGGCGGATAGAGCAGGAAGAGATCCGACGTGTCGTTGGCGGCCGAGCTCGGCGCCGAGCAATCGGTCACCGTGCACAGCTGGGTGTCCACGACCGCCGGGTTCTGCGACACGGTCTTCGTCGTGAGGTCGCCGTCGCTGTTCGCGCTGAAGACGTACTGCGTCCCGAACGAGAACTGCGTGGCGATGTCGTCGAAGGTCACGGCGAGGACCTGGTTCGCGAACCCCGCCCCCTTGACGTCGATCGGGGTCCCGCCCGTGTCCGGGCCCGCCGGCTCGCCGGCGGTCGGCCCCGAGGTCGCGAGGACGCTCGAGACCGTCGGCACGCCGGCGTACACGGCGCTCACCTGGTTGGACAGGCCGGCGGGGCCGCCGACCGACTGGACGCTGACGCTGACGCTCGTCTGGTCGACGGTGTGCGCCGGAAGCGCCGGCGCCTGGATCTCGATCTCGGTTCCCGTCACGCTGACGAGGTTGAGGAACTGCTGCGAGGAGGCCTGCGCCGGGTCGCCGAAGTTCACCCACTGCAGCGCTGCGAGGTTGAAGCCCTTGCCGGTGAGCGTCACGACCGAGCCGCCATCCTCGCTCGCGAGCGAGCCCGGATCGGAGGCCGTCGTCGAGATCGACGTGATCGTCGGGGCGGGCACGTAGTCGTATTCGGTCGCCGCGGGGGCGGCCTCCGTGCCCGGGGGAACCGGGAGGACGCCGTCGGCGGCGAACGAGACCCCACCCTCGTAGAGCGGCAGGATCGTGGAGGTGGTGCTCGAGCCGGCGGGCGTCGTGACCACGACCTGCGCCTGGCAGATGTCGTTGGTCGCGTTCTCGCTCGGATCGAAGCTCGAGCCGTCCTGGTCGCAGGTGGTCGTCCCGTTCTGGAAGGGCGGCACCGTGGCCTGGATCTCCCAGTCGTGCAGGACCGTGAAGTTGCCTGCACCGACGCTGACGCCTCCGAAGGTGACGTCGGTAGCACCGGTGAAGCCGGCCCCGAGGATGTCGACCGTGTTGCCTCCCGCGTCGAGGCCGGCGGAGCTGTGGACGTCAGTCACCGTGGGACGCGGCTGCGAGGTGCCGTTCTCGTCCACGTAGGTGAACCAGCTGTTCCCGGTGACGGCGCTCGTCTCGCCGTCGAGGAGCGTCACGGTGACCTGCACGCGCCCCGCGCCGTCCGTCTGGTCGTTCGGCGGGATCACGTCCGCGGCGGCCGGGAACACGGCCGTGATCGTGATCGCGGTGACGTTCGTGATGTCCGACGGCGGAATCTGGTAGGTGCCGACCTGGACGTCCTTGACGTCGGGCGCCCCGTTCGCGAAGAAGTTGGTGCCGGTGATGGTCACCGTCGCGCCGGAGGCCGACGTGGAGGCGATCGCCGGGGAGAGGCCGGTGACCGTCGGCCGCGT
Organism: Gaiellaceae bacterium; assembly: GCA_035653395.1. GTDB lineage: Bacteria > Actinomycetota > Thermoleophilia > Gaiellales > Gaiellaceae > Palsa-739. The sequence goes on along the minus strand of DASRBX010000015.1, from coordinate 187,166 downwards.
CGCGGCCGGCGCCTGACTGCAGAGGTAATACGCGAGCCCGGCGCCGCCGTTGGGCTGGGTCAGCTGCGGCGAGCCGAGGCCCGAGGCCATGTCGTAGCCGGTCGTGGCCGAGTAGAGCGCGGGATCCGCGACGCCGTACTGGTCGTTGTTGCCCTGCGTGATGTCGTTGAAGGACGCCCTGTAGGCGGTCGGGTTCGAGGCCACCGAGTAGAGCAGCGGGTTCACGAAGCCGACGCCGCTCGCCGTCGCCGGATTGCTCTTGCATGTGTTGGAGGCGTTGACGTCGGCGAGCATCCCCGCCCACATCGGGGCCGCGGAGGAGGTGCCGCCGGTCGTCAGCCAGCCGCCGAACTGGGCGGCGTAGATCGTGACCGCGCCGGTGAACTCGTCGGCCTGGGCGCTGACGTCCGGTAGCTCGCGGCACCCAGCCTCGAGGGGGCCTGCGGGGTTGTCGGAGGCACAGAACGCGAAGCCGGGATCGCCCAGATCGGCCGCCTCGAACGCGCTGGCCTGTGACACGACGGCCGGGTCGTGGACGCCGGGCACGAGCGCGTCGAGCTGCCAGGTCGGCATCGGCCACGACTCGGAGATGCCTCCGCCGCCCGCGCCCCAGGCGGCCCCGTCGTTCCAGACGTGCTCGAGCGCCGGCTGGGTGGCGTTGTCGATCGTGGTGCCGCCGACGGCCACGACGTACGGCTGGCTCGAAGGGTCGCCGACCGAGAGGGCCGGGCTCACGGGGGAGGTCGTCCTGAAGGCGTTGCAGTCGTTGCTCCCTTCGTCCCCGGCCGCCGAGAATACGGTCTGGCCCTGGGCCGCCGCCTCCTGGAAGATCAGGTTCTCGGCCTGCTGGATGCCCGGCGAGCCCTCCTGGACCGCCTGCTCGCAGAGGCCCCAGCTCGTCGTGACGACCTGGTCGACGTCGTCGTTGACGATCTGCAGGTACTCGTCGAACGAGCCGACCGTGCTGTTCGGCGCCTGGTAGACGTCGATGTGCGCGCCCGGGGCGAATGCGGACACGTCCTGGAGGTCGAGGATCGCCTCGCCGCTGCCGGCGCCCTGGCCGGGGCCGCCGTCCACGTTGTGCACTTGCAGTCGGGCGAGCATCGCGGCCGCCGCGGTGGCGCCGAAGTAGCACTGGTCGAACGTCTGGAGGTCGCTCGTCGCGAACGGCTCGAGCTCGAAGACGGCGATGTGCTGGCCGGAGCCGGTGTCGTTCTGGCCATAGAGGCCGAAGACGCCGTACGCGTTGGCGATCTGGTCGTCCGTGAGCCCGCCGAACGCCTGGGCGGCGGCCGACGCGCCGGCGCAGGGGGTCGGCGAGCCGGCGGGATGGCTGAACGTCGCGGCCGTGGCCGCGGGATGGGTGCCGATCATCGACCTGGGAGCGCGGATGGGGCCCGAGGAACGGAGCCGAACCGTCGTGTCGAGGCCGACCACCGAGGTCACGTACTTCGCGATCGTCGCCGGCACGCGCACCGGCGCCGTTCGCGCGCGGGCGATCTCACCGGAGGCGAGCTGGTAGCGCTCGAGCCCGGTGCGGAAGGCGGCCTCGACGTCGCTCGCCGGGGCCGCGAAGCTCACGACGAGACCGTCCCGTGCGACGCTCGTCACGGTGAGGCCCGACGCCTCGAGCTGGGCCTTCACGGCCGCGATGCTCGCGGGGGCGGGGCCGAACCGCGCGGCGAACTGTTCCGGGGTCAGGTACCGATGGAAGAGCGGCGAATGCTTGTCGGTCACCTGCGAGATGAAACGGGTGAGGGCGCTCTCGTCCCGCGGCTGCAGCACCACCTCGCCCGCCACGCGCGCCGACGGGGAGACCGGTCCGAGCGGCTTGGCGCCGTGAGGGAGCAGCGGCCTGGGCGCCACGAGCCTCGTGCCGGCGGACGGAGCGGCGCCGGCACCCGCGGCCGGGATCGTGAAGCACGTCGCCAGCAGGGACGCCGCCACGAGCGCCCGTACCCCCGCGAACCTTCTCATCGAATGCCCTCCTGATCGCACGGGACGGCCGCCTCGAATGCGGCCCCAATCGCACGCCGATCTAGCGCAGAAGCGATACGTGAAGTCAACACGGCCGGTCGGAGGGCGCTAGCGATGCCCGAAGTGGTGGGCTGGGGGCAGGGCTGCGTGGACGTCGGCGCCGTCGGTCAGGGACCGTGCCAGCGGCGCGAGCGAGACGAGCTCGCCGACGACGATGTTGCGGTTGCGGTCCGCGTGCTCGTAGCGGCCGCGGACGAGCAGGAGCGGCTCGCTCCTGGCCAGCGCGCGGAACCGCTCGTACACCTGCGGCAGCACGATGAGGTTCACCTGCGCACGCTCGTCCTCGAGGAGCATGAAGACGACGCCGTTCGCGGTCGCCGGCCGCTGCCGCGCGACGACGAGGCCCGCGAAACTCACCTCCGCCCGGTGCGGCCGCTTCCGCAGCTCCTCGCTCGACAGCGTCCCCGGGGGCAGGTGCGGGCGGAGCAGCTCGAGCGGATGGACGCCGACGGACAGGCTCGTCGTCCGGTAGTCGGCGAGCATCCGCTCCCACACCGTCGGCTCGGGCAGCTCCGGCGTCGCGACCGTCGGCTCGAGCGGGAGCGCGAGCTGTTTCAGCTCGCCGCCGGTGCCCGGCACGCTCGCCGGTCGCGGCACGAGGCCGAGCTGCCAGAGGAGCTCGCGCCGGGGCAGGCCGAAGCAGTCGCAGGCCCCGCTTTCGGCGAGCGCGCGCAGCTCGTCGTCCGACAGCCCGGTCCGCTGCGCGAGCTCCCGCACCGACGAGTACGGCCGGTTCGCCGCGACGACCTCCGCGTCGTCCTCCCCCAGTCCTGTCACGTACTTCAGCCCGACCCGGACCGCGCCGTCCTCGATCGTGCAGCGAGCCTCGCTGCGGTTCACGTCCGGCGGGCGCGTCTCGACCCCGCGGCGCTGTCCGTCGCGGACGAGCGTCGCCGGCGGATAGAAGCCCATCGGCTGCGCGTTGAGAAGCGCGGCGAGGAACTCCGGCGCGTAGTGGTGCCGCAGCCACGCCGACTGGTACGCGAGCAGCCCGAACGCCGCCGCATGGGACTTCGGGAAGCCGAAGCCCGAGAAGGCGACGAGCTTGTCGTACAGCTCGTGCGCCTCGGCCTCCCCCACTCCCTGCTCGAGCGCTCCCGCGACGAACCGCTCCCGCCACGCCTCGAGCGCAGCGTGCGAGCGCTTGCGGCTCATCGCCCGCCGCAGCCCCTCAGCCTCGCCGACGCTGAAGCCCGCGAGATGGACGGCGACGTCGAGCACCTGGTCCTGGAAGACGACGACGCCGAGCGTCTCGCGCAGCGGCTCCTCGAGCAGCGGATGGTCGGCAGGCGCGCGGTAGCTCGGATCGTCGCGCAGCCGTTGGCGCCGCTCGACGTACGGGTGCACGGCCTTCCCCTGGATCGGGCCGGGCCGCACGAGCGCGACCTGCACCGTGATGTCGTCGATCGTCTCCGGCCGCGTACGGAGGATGACCTGCATCTGGGCCCGGCTCTCGATCTGGAAGCAGCCGACCGTGTCCGCCTTCTGGATCTCCGCGAACACGTCCCGGTCGTCGAGCGCGATCCGCGAGAGGTCGATCCGCTCGCCTCGGTTCCGCGCGACGAGGTCGACGCACTCCTCGACCGCCGACAGCATCCCGAGCCCGAGCAGGTCGATCTTGAGGAAGCCGGCGTCGGCGCACGAGTCCTTGTCCCACTGGCACATCTGCCGGCCCTCCATCGCCGCGGGTTGCACGGGGACGAGCTCGACGAGCGGCCGCGAGGAGATGACCATCCCGCCGGGATGCTGGGAGATGTGCCGCGGCAGGCCGGCGATCTCGGCGCAGAGGGCGCCGAAGGCCCGCCAGCGCGGCGAGCGGAGCTTCGTCGCCGCGTCGGGCAGAGCCGCGATCTCCTCCGCGACGCGCTGCGCGTTCCAGCCGTCGGTGAGGCGCGCGAGCCGCTCGAGGTCGGCGTACGGGAGCCCAAGCGAGCGGCCCACGTCCCGGATCGCGCCGCGCGAGCGATAGGTCGCGAAGCTCGCGACGAGCGCGGCGTGCTCGGAGCCGTAGCGCTCGACGACGCGGACGATCAGCTTCTCGCGGATGTCTCGCGGGAAGTCGAGGTCGATGTCCGGCACCGACGCGAGCTCGCGGTTGAGGAAGCGGCCGAGCGAGAGGTTGTTCGCGACCGGGTCGACGTGCGAGAGGCCGGTCAGGTAGCAGACGAGCGAGCCGACCGACGAGCCGCGCCCGCGCCCCGGCGGCAGGACGTGCCGCATCGAGCCGGGACCGCGCACCTCGAGCGCCACCTCGCGCGCGAGCTCGAGCACCTCCCAGTGGAGGAGGAAGAAGCCGGCGAGGCCGAGCTCGTCGATGAGCGCGAGCTCCTCCTCGAGCCGCCGGCGCACGCGCCGCTTGTGGCCGTTGAGGCCGCCGTAGCGCTCCGCGAACGCGGCCTCGCACACCCGCCGCAGCTGGACGATCGCGGGCTCGGCGCCGTCGGAGAAGTCGGGGTAGCGGTAGCCGAGCTCCTCGGTCAGGTCGAACTCGAGCCGCCGGGCGAGCTCGCCCGTGCGCAGGGCTGCCTCGCGATCGTCGGGAAAGCGATCGAGGGCCTCCACGGGCGACAGCAACACGGCCTCGTGGTTGCCGCGCCGCTCCCGCTCGCAGCCCTCGAGCGAGGTGCGGCAGCGGACGGCGACGAGCACGTCCTGGAGCGCGGCGCGGCTGCGGTCGTGCGCGTGGACGTCTCCCGTTGCGACCGTCTCGACGCCGAGCGAGGCGGCGAGGTCGTGCAGCCGCGCGTTCCGGCGGGCGTCGCCGCGCTCGTACGGCCGCTGCAGCTCGACGTAGAAGCGGTCGCGGCCGAAGGCGCGCGCGAGCCGGGCCGCCGCGTTCGGGTCGCTCACCGCGAGCCCGTCGCGGGCGCAGCCCGAGAGGCAGACGAGCCCCTCGTTCCGTTCCTCGAGCAGCGCCTGATCGAGGCGCGGCGGCTGCGGCTCGCGGTTCGTCGAGTCGCGCGTGTGCGCGTGCGCCGCCGTCAGGAGCCGGCAGAGGTTCGCGTAGCCGCGCGCGCTCTCCACGAGGAGCGTGACGTGGGAGCCATCCACGAGCGTGACCTCCGCGCCGGTGATCGGCCGCACGCCGAGGTGCTTCGCCGCGTGCGCGAACTCGAGCGAGCCGTAGACGCCGTCGTGGTCGGTCAGCGCGAGCGCCTCGTAGCCGAGCTCCGCCGCGCGCGCCGCGAGCTCCTCCGGCTGAGACGCTCCGTCGAGGAAGGAGTAGGCGCTGTGCGCGTGCAGCTCGACGTACGTCATGCTTCCCGGCGATGGACGAGCCCGTCTTCCTCCCGGCCGGCGAGGGCGAGCGGATTCGCGCCCACCGGGTGCTCGGCGAGCTCGCGGATGTCGAGGCGATCGAGCTCTCCTTCCCGGCGGACTTCGAGGGCGTCGACCCGCACACCCACGCCGACCACGCCGACTCGTTCTACGTCCTCGAAGGAGAGGTCGAGTTCTTCGTCGGGGGCGAATGGCGTCGCGTCGGTCCCGGCGCCTACGTCTCGATCCCCCGCGACGTCGAGCACGGCTTCCGGCCTGCCGGGACGGCGATCCGCCTGCTCAACTTCCACACGCCCTGCGTGGGCTTCGTCGACTCGCTGCGGAAGGACTAGCGCCATCCCCGCAGTCTAGGCGAACGTATGTTCGCGCCGCTAGGCCAGGCAGGCGCTCGCGGGGTCCCACCGCCAGAGGCTCGCGGCGGTGACGTGCGTGCCGCCGACCCAGCGGTCGATCCCGAGCATCTTCACGCGGTCGGCCTCCCCGGCCAGCACGCGCTCGCCCGCCTCGGTCAGGCGCAGAGGGAGCGCGACGAAGGTCTGCGCGTCACCGAGCGGAGGCGCCGGTGGCAACCCCTCCCCGTCCGCGGTCTCGAGCAGCCGGTTCGGCCCGGTGCCGAGCTCCGTCAGCGTCCGGAAGAACCACGTGTCGCCGAGTAACGGCGCGGGCTCGGCGTCCTGCGCGGCGAGGAACGCCTCCCCCGGCGTGGCATGGCCGACGCCGATCGCCTCGAGCGCTCGCCGCTCGGTGCCGGAGAGGCCGTTGCCGGGTGCGGGCAGCTCCTCGAGCAGGCGCCGCAACGCCGGGGCGAGGTACGGCAGGCCGGGCGGGTCACGCTCCGCCCACTCGGCGAGCGAGGCCGGCTCGGGCGCCCGCACGGCGGCCCAGGCCTCGGTCGCGGCGGCGAGCGTCCCCTCGGAGGCGGGGCGCCGTTCGGGCCACAGGGTCTCGAGCTCGTCCGCCGTCAGCTCGCCCAGCCCGCGAAAGGACGGCTTGCCCGGGAACGAGCCGACGACCACGAGCTCCGTCTCGCCGTCCTCGTCGGCGGCGAGCGAGAGCGCGTCGAGGAGCTGGAGCTGGTCGTAGAGGTCGTGCTCGAACCAGAGCACGACGTCGGCGCCCTCGCCGAGCGCCCGCCGCAGCTGCCGGTCACGGCTCTCGAGCGAGGCGAGGATCATGCGGCGGCAGCCCCACCCGGCGTCCCCGAGAAAGCCGGCCCGCAGCCGCAGGAGGTCGGGTCGCGGCACCGCGCGCACCGGCCCCGCGTGAAGCGTGTCCCGCCACGAGAGCACGTCGCCGCCGAGCGTCGTCCGCCGCAGGGTGTCCGCCGTGCTGTCTCCGTTCGTGACGTGGAGGAGCGGCGTCATGGATGGTGCACGAGCTGCCAGAGCGGCTTCTCGTGCGGGCCCAGCGGGATGTAGTCCATCCCGTCGGGTGTGCGGAGGAAGCCGCCGCGGCGCCCCGGCTGGGCGAGGTGTCCGTACTGCCAGACGATGCGCCTCTTTCTCGGGTCGACGATGACGACGCGGTCGTTGAAGTCGTCGTTGATCGCGATGTCCCGGTTCGGCAGCATGATCGCGAGGGACGGGTGGTTCAGCGCTCCCCAGCCCGACGGCGGACCGTACCGCCACAGCACGGTCCCGTGCTGGTCCAGGATCACGACGGCACCGGGGCTCGCGTAGTCGGCGAGGAGGATGCGGCCCCGCGAAAGCGGCTGCGGGTCGGACGGGTACGAGACGGGCGCCTGGAACGCGCGGATCAGCCGACCGGTGCTGCTGAAGCGGTCGATCCACGAGCCGTCGATCTCCGAGACGAGCACGCCTCCGCCGGGCAGCGGCGTGTCGCCGTTGACGGCGCCGAGCGTGCGCGGCGGGTCGTGCACACAGACGTCTGTGCGCCCGATCTGCCGCACGATCCGGTGGTTGCGGATGAAGAGGATCCGGCAGCGGTAGGCATCCGCGACGGTGAGGGTTCCGTCCGGCAGCACGTATGCGTCGTCGGGCCAGTTGAGCCTGTCGGGCGGCCCGGCCGACGCGCCGGGGCCGGCCTGCGGGCCGGGGACGCCGAAGAGGCGGGTGACGCGATGGGTCGCGATGTCGATCGAGAGGATGTCGCCGTTGTCCTCCTCGTTCGTCACGAGGCCCTTGCCGCCGGGCTCGACGAACGTGTCGTCGTCGAAGACGAGCCGCCGGCCCTGCGCCCTGTCGGCGGCCGTGGGGAACCGCCACAGGGTGCGCCGGCGGGGGTCGACGAGCAGGATCCGGTCGTTGCCGCGGTCCGCGATGAGAAGGCCGCCGGGGAGCGGGCCGGGCAGCGTGACGACCCGGTTCGGGTCGGGTTTCTGCGCGGTGCCGGTGGTGGCCGCGTCGTTCCTGCCGGAGCGGTGGACGAGCGCGCCCACGAGGGCGATCGCCGCGAGCACGGCGAGAACGAGGGCGAACCGCGACCTCATGCCGCGACCCTAGCGGGGGTGGCGTGAACGGGACATGAGCACGGCTAGGCTCGCCGCATGGACGGTGCCGGCCTCCGCGCCCGCCTGGCGCGCTCGCGTCTCTACCTCGTGCTCGAGGCGCGCCCGCACGGCGCGGATCCGCGCCCTTTGCTCGAGGCGGCGCTCCGCGGCGGCGTGGACGTCGTGCAGCTCCGCGACAAGGAGCTCGCCGGAGAGGCGCTCGTGGCCGCGGCCGAGCCGTTCCGGACCGTGTGCCCGGAGTACGGCGCGCTGTTCGTTCTCAACGACAGGCCCGACCTCGTCGAGGCCTGCGGGGCCGACGGCGTCCACGTCGGGCGGAGCGACACGCCGGTCGAGGAGGCGCGGGTGCTCGTCGGGCCGGACCGGCTGGTCGGCGTCTCGGTGTCGACCCTCGGCGAGCTCGAGGACGTCGCCGGCGCGGACTACGTCGGGGTCACGGCGTTCGCGACGCCGACGAAGGAGGACGCGGTCGCCGGCGGGCTCGCGCTCCTGCGCGCCTCGGCGCAGGCCTTGCGGGTTCCGTGGTTTGCGATCGGCGGCATCGAGCCGTCGAACGTCGGCGAGGTCGCCGCCGCCGGCGCGCCGGGCGTCGCGGTGGTGCGGGCGATCCGCGACGCGGAGGATCCGGAGGCGGCGGCGCGACAGCTGCGCGAGGCGCTAGATCGGCACGAGTAGGTCGATCTCGTCGTGGCGCCGGTAGTGCTCGAGGATCGTGCGCGACTCGTCGGGGTCGGCCTGCCGCTCCAGCTCTTCGATGGTGGGGCCGATCCGCCCGTAGACGCCGGGAGGCTCGCCGCGCAGCCGCGCGCGGAGGTAGCGGCCGCCCGGGAGCGTGCCTGACTCGAGGCCAGGGACGAGCTCGTCTCCCTCGCGCACCTCGACGCAGGCTCGATACTCGTCCGTGACCGGGTCATAGGCGCCGTAGAAGTGCCGGCCGCGCAGGGGGACGACGGCTTCGAGCTCGTCCCAGGCGCGCCGGATGTGGGCGAGGCCGTCCGGGACCCGGACGAACTGCACCGCGGTCTCGCCACGCTCCACTTCGCTGAAGGCGGTCATGCTCCCCGTTGTGTGTACCAGCTTCCGGTCGCGCCGTCGTGGAAGACGACGGTGTTCTCGCCGCTCTCGAGCACGAGCTCGAAGTAGCGCCGGACGACGGGCTCCTCGGTCCACCAGCGGTCGACGACGCGCCATTCCTCCCGCACGACCGCGACGGCGCGATGGTTCACCTCGAGCGGTCTCGCGTTGGCGTCCGCCTCGACGCGCGCCGCACGAGGCGCATTGAAGCGGGCGACTACTCGTCCTTCGGCACGAGCAGTGCGCGACTCTCCGGAACGCGCGACCATGGGGCCACCTCCACGACGGTGCAGACGGAGCCGGAGCCGGTGCTCGCACGGACCTGGCGCAGCCCGTCCCGCAGGCGGGTGCGGTCCTCGGCGCCGGCCGCGAGCAGCTCGAGCTGGTCACCGGTCGGCTCGGTGAGCTCGACGAGCTCGAGCCGGAGCTCGCCGACCGGCGCCGGCAGCTCGGCGAGCCGCGGCGAGAGCGCGACGCGAATCCGGTCGGGGTCGGCGCTCGGCTCGCGCAGAGTGAGTGTCCGCCGCCACGAGCTCCCGCTCTCCAGGCGGGCCGCGAGCGCGACCTTGCGGACGAAGCGGTCGCGCCGCTCCGGCCGGGCGAGCGCTGTCTCGACGAGGCCCGCCAACGCACGCCTCAGCGTCAGCTCGTTTCCGACGGCTTCCGGGAACTCGAGCGAGGCGGCGACGGTCGCGGGCGGCCGCCGGCCGCGCACGCGCGCGGCCGTCCCACCTCTCGCCAGGCCCCAGGCGCGCCGGCCGTCCGGCCCCAAACGTTCGGCGACGGCGCCACCCGGAAGCCCGGCAAGCTGCCCCAGCTTGCGAACTCCGAGCGCCTCGAGCTCCTCGTAGCGCCCGCGCTCGAGCGGGAGAAGCGTGAGCGGCAGCGGCGCGAGGAACTGCGGCAGCTCCTCGTCGGCGACGACGACGACCTGGCCGGGCCGTGCGACCGATGCCGCGGCGAGAGCGGCGAAGCGCCTTCCGGCCGCCCCGATCCGCGCGTCCCATTCGGTTCCGACCGCCGCCAGCGCACGCCGGAGGGCCGGCTCGAGGCCGCCGTAGAGCCGCTCGACTCCCCGAGTCTCGAAGTACGCGACGCCGAGCGAGGCCGGATCGACGGAGAACCCCGCGTCCTCGAGGGCGTGGAGGATCTCCTCCCAGGCTCGCTCCGCGCCGGCCGCATCCGGCTCGACGAGCGCAAGGGACGGACAGGTGGCGAGGGCCTCGCCCAGCCGCATTCCCGGCTGCACGCCTGCCGCCTCGGCGGCCGCCGTCACCGGCCCGAGCAGCGCCTCTTCCTGCGGCTCCGGCGCGAGCGCCGCCGGGCGCAGCGAGAGTGTCGGCGTCCGACGCAACGCCGCCTTAAGCTCGAGCCCTGGGATGGCAAGACAAGCAATCACGGGAACGTATGTTCTACACGAACAGGTGTTCCCCTGTCAAGCGAAGGGAGCCGAATGGTCGGTGAAGCACGCCTGGAGGACGTGGGATCGGGGCTCGCGCCCGTCTCCCCCGGCTGGTTCGTCGTCAACGCCGCCGAGGCCGCCTGGCTGCGAAACGACGCGTTCGGCGGCCGCTGCGTGTTCGAGAGCAGCCCGCGCGTCCTCGCCGAGCGGCCGGACGCCGAGCCGCAGATGTTCGCGGAGACGGGCTTCACGCTCGCGGTGCTCGAGCCGGGCAAGCCGTCGGGCATGTTCCATGCCGAGTCCGCCCAGGAGGACTTCCTCGTCCTCGCCGGCACCTGCCTCCTGCTCGTCGAGGAGGAGGAGCGTCCGCTGCGCGCCTGGGACTTCGTCCACTGCCCCGCGGAGACCCGGCACACCTTCGTGGGCACCGGCGACGGACCGTGCGTGATCTTCATGACCGGTGCGCGCCGCGAGGGCAGAACGCTCCTCTATCCGGTCGCCGACCATGCCCTCGCGCACGGCGCCGGCGTCGAGGCCGAGACGCCCAGCCCGCAGGAGGCCTACGCGCGCTTCTCGCACTGGCGCGTCGGGCGGCCCGACGCCTGGTCAGGGCTGCCGTGGGCAGGATGAAGCCGTGGAGCGGGTGCGGCTCGACAAGTGGCTGTGGGCGGCGCGCTTCGCGAAGACGCGGAGCGCGGCGACGGAGCTCGTCCTCGCGGGTCATGTGAAGGTCGGCGGCGAGCGGGTCAAGCCCGCCCGCGAGGTCGCCGTTGGCGACACGGTCGAGGTCCGTATCGGTCCTATCCGCCGCGTCGTCGTCGTCACCGGCGTCGCGGAGCGGCGCGGCGCTGCGAAGGTCGCGGCGACGCTCTACGAGGAGACGCCCGAGTCGCGCGAAGAGCGCGAGCGGCTGTCGCTCGAGCGTCGGCTGGCGCGTCCGCTCGGCGCCGACCTCGGGGCGCGACCGACGAAGCTGGAGCGGCGGCGGCTCGACGCACTCCGCAGGGGACAGCGCCGCCGATGAGGTGGGTGGCCCTGCTCCGGGCCGTCAACCTCGGCGCGCGCAACAAGGTCCCGATGGCGGAACTGAGGAAGCGGCTGGAGGCGGCCGGCTACGACGGAGTCCGCACGTACATCGCGAGCGGCAACGTCATCCTCGACGGCCCGTCCTCGAAAGCGGCGCTCGCCGCGGAGCTCGAGCGCCTGGTCGCGGAGGCCTTCGGCGTGGCGACGACGGCGATCCTGCGCAAGCCGCGCGAGCTCGCCGCGACGCTCGAGGCCCATCCCTTCGGCAAGGACACGTCGGAGACGTACGTCGCGTTCCTCGCGGCGCGCCCGGCGAAGGCCGCGGTCGCGCACCTGGAAGAGGCTGCCGGCGGCTCCGGGCGCGTCGCCCTCGTCGGCAGCGAGGTCTACCTGCGCCTGCCGCGCGGCGTGCACAGCTCGGGCCTGTCGGTCGCCCGTGTCGAGTCGCTCCTCCGCGTCCCGGCCACGCTCCGGAACTGGCGCACGGTCGCCGCGCTGGCCGAGCTCGCCGCAGAGGCGTAGGCTCGCGCGGACACGCACGCAAAGGAGGGCTTCGATGGCACTGGCACGCGTCGTTTCGTTCGCTGGAGTCGATGCAGAGCACATGGCTCGGCTGAAGGAGCAGGTGAGCGGCGAGCCGCCGGAGGGGCTGGACGCGAAGTCCCTCCTCGTCCTTCACGAGCCGGAGTCGGAGGAGGCGCTGGCCGTCGTCATCTTCGAGGACGAGGAGGCGTACCGGCGCGGCAACGAGATCCTGGACTCGATGCCGGCTTCGGACACACCGGGCAATCGCACGTCGGTGAGGAAGTACGAGGTCGCCGTCCACCGCGAGCTCTAGCCCGGTGTGACCTCGGCCGCGGGGCCGACGCGGCGGACGTAGCGCGGGACGACGTCGAGGACGTTCTCCCGCGCGCACCGCTCGACGTCGGCCTCGAGCCCGTGGCGGCGCAGGTTCGCGGCGCTGCGGCTCGCGCCGAGGCCCTCGAGGGCGTTCGGAAAGCCGCGCGCGAGCAGCATCGCCGCGCGCGCCGAGTCCGCGGGCTCGCCGCCGAGCGCTTCGGCGATCCGGCCTGCGCAGTAGGCATCGTCGAGCGCGAGCTCGCCGAGCACGCCGGCGCAGAGGACGGCCACGTCCTCGCCGCGTTCGCGCGCGGCCGCGGCGACCGCCTCGGCGTTGAGGAGCGAGCCGACGTACACCCGCTCGAAGCGCTCCGCGGCCGCGACCAGGAGCCGTGTCCCGTTCGTCGTCGTGAGGATCAGCGTCTCGGCCTGCGGCTCGCCCTCGAGCTCCCGCGGGGAGTTGCCGAAGTCGAAGCCCTCGATGTGCTCGAGCCGCCGCTCGCCCGCGAGCTTCGCCGGCCCTTCGGTCCCGGCGAGCGCCCGCGCCTCGTCGACCTCGGCGCAGCAGAGGACGCGCCGGTAGCCGGAAGCGAGCGCCTGGCAGATCGTCGAGGTCGCGCGAAGGACGTCCACCACGACGCCGACCGGGGCGGGCGTCGGCTCGCCCGGCGTGAAGGCCACATGGACGCGCACGGCGGGGACTAGGCTAGTCCGGATGTCGACGGCCGAGCCCCGGTACTGCTACCGGCATCCCGACCGCGAGACCGGTCTTTCCTGCTCGGAGTGCGGCCGGCCGATCTGCGCCGACTGCGCAACGTTCGCGCCCGTCGGCATCCGCTGCCCGGACCACGCAGGCGTGCGCAGGAGCACGGCGGCGAGGATCCGGCCGCGGCCGGTCCGCCGCGCGCCGGGCGTCGCGCTGGCCTCGGGGCGGGCGCCGGTCACGCGGGCGCTGATCGTCGCCAACATCGTGATCTACCTCGTCACCGTGGTGCAGTCGCCGGTCGGAGGCCTGAACAATCCCGGCGGCAGTCTCTACGTGCACTGGCTGCTCTACGGCCCGTTCGTCGTGCACGGAGGGTGGTACCGGCTCGTCACGGCGATGTTCCTCCACGGCTTCCTGCTCCACATTCTCTTCAACATGGTCGCCCTCTGGTTCATCGGGACGCCGGTCGAGCAGTACCTCGGGCACACGCGCTTCGTCGGCCTGTACTTCGTCTCCGGCCTCGCAGGCTCCGCCGGCGCGCTCCTCCAGGCGCCGCTGACCCCGACCGTCGGCGCATCCGGTGCGATCTTCGGGATCCTCGGCGCGATGATGATCATCGAGTGGCAGGTCACGGGCCGGCTCGCCGGCCAGGCGATGACGTGGATCGTCATCAATCTCATCATCAGCTTCTCGTTCTCGGGCATCTCGTGGGGTGGTCACATCGGCGGCCTGATCGGCGGGATCCTCGTCATGCTCGGCTACGCACACTGGCGCGAGGGCCGGGCCCAGTACGGGCAGATCGCCGTGCCGGGCGTGCTCGGGCTGATCGTCGTGGCGGCCGGCAGCGTCGCGATCGCGTACTTCCGCGTCCGCGGCTACGGCTAGCCCACGCGGAGAAGCGCCTTGACCACCGCTGGCTGCGCGGTGCCCGAGGTGCGGTCCGGGCGCTCGACGCGGTAGCAGCCGCCGAGCTCGACGACCGCCCCCAACCGGGGGCGTCCGCCGACGACCGCGAAGTTGCGCTGTTTCGGACAGCCGCGTCTCGGTCCCGGGCCTCCGAGCGCCCTGAGCAGCCTCCGGGTCCGTGCCGGATCGAGACGGAAGCCGCGCACGAAGTACCCGGTCGCGAAGCTGTCTGCCGGCGTCCGGAAAACGAAGACGCAAACGCTCGTGGGCGTGCGGTCAAAGAGCGGCCCTCCGGTGGTGGCCTCGTGCGGACCGGCCCAGGCGACGATGTTCCCCATCTTCATCGGGCAGCTCGCCGCCAGGGCCTTCGCGGAGACGAGGAGCTTGACTCTATGGACAGAGACGACGTGCCAGCGGACTTGCGGCGGTCCTCCTGCGAGCGGTTCGCCGCAACCGTCCCGCGGCGTTGTCGGCAGGAGCCAATGGCTACGGCCATCGACGAGCACCGGTACGAGGCTGACGATCCAGACGAGCGAACAGTTCTCGCCTGTCGGCACGTGGTGCCTGCTCTCCCGTTCGAAGTACCGCTGCAGGCTCGCGACGCTGCCGACCGCGATGCGCCGGACGAGCACTTCCCATTGCCCGCGGTGCGGATAGGTGCGAGTGGCATCCACGCAACTCACCGCCGCGACCGCGTGGAACCGGCGTACGACCCGAGGCCCGACCGGATGGGGCGAGTTGCCCGGACAAGGGACGCGTTTCGTCAGCTCGAGAGCTCGGCTCAGCGACGGCGGCGTGAACGGGCTTGCGGCTGCCGCGAGGCCGAGAGCCACCGCCGCAAGGAGCACAGCTGCGAGCCCGATGCGTCTCATCCTCTTCGTTATACGGCGCCGGAGCGGCGGTCGTCACCCTCCGGCCGGGACGTACTCGCCGCGCGGCGTCTCCTTCAGCGCCGCCTGCGCGGCCGCGAGGCGGGCGAGCGGGACCCGGTACGGCGAGCAGCTCACGTAGTCGAGCCCGATCTCGTGGCAGAACGCGACCGAGGAGGGCTCGCCTCCGTGCTCGCCGCAGATGCCGAGCTTGAGGTCGGGCTTCGTCTCCCTCCCCCGCTCGACCCCGATGCGCATCAGGTCGCCGACGCCGCCCCGGTCGAGCGCCTCGAACGGGTTCCGCTCGAGCACGCCCTCCTCGAGGTAGTAGGTGAGGAACTTGCCCTCCGCATCGTCGCGCGACATGCCGAGCGTCGTCTGCGTCAGGTCGTTCGTGCCGAAGGAGAAGAAATCCGCCACCTCGGCGATCTCGTCCGCGCGGAGCGCCGCCCGTGGCAGCTCCACCATCGTGCCGCAGAGGTACTCGAGCCCCGGCGCCTCCTCCTCCACCACGCGCTCGGTCAGCTCGCGCAGCCGCCGCAGCTCCTCGCGGAAGCCGACGAGCGGGTGCATGATCTCGACGAGCGGCGCGTTGCCGGCGCGCTCCTGCACCGCCTTCGCCGCCCGGGCGATCGCGCGCACCTGCATCTCGTAGATCTCCGGCCACTGGATGCCGAGCCGGCAGCCCCGCGTGCCGAGCATCGGGTTCGCCTCCTGCAGCTGGCGGATCCGCCGGCGCATGCGCTCGTCGGTGGCATCGGCCTCGTCCGGCAGGAACTCGTGAAGCGGCGGGTCGAGGAGCCGGATCGTGACGGGCAGCCCGGCCATCGCCTCGAAGATGCCCTCGAAGTCGGACTGCTGGAACGGCAGGAGCCGGTCGAGCGCGTCGCGGCGGCCGGCCTCGTCGCCCGCGAGGATCATCTCCTGCACGACCGGAAGCCGCTCGTCGCCGAAGAACATGTGCTCGGTGCGGCAGAGCCCGATGCCCTGCGCGCCGAACTCCCGGGCCTTCGCGGCGTCGGCGGCGTTGTCCGCGTTCGCGCGCACCTTGAGGCGGCGCAGGTCGTCGGCCCACTCGAGGATCGTCTCGAAGTCCTCGTTGATCGCGGGCGGGACGAGCGGAACCTCGCCGACGATGACGCGGCCGGTGCCCCCGTCGATCGTGATCACGTCCCCCTCGCTGAGCTCGTGGCCCCCGATCCGCACTGTCCGGGCGCCCGTGTCGATGTCGAGCCCGTCGCAGCCCGCGACACACGGCTTGCCCATGCCGCGCGCCACGACCGCCGCGTGGGACGTCATCCCGCCGTGCGCGGTGAGGACGCCCTTCGCCTGGATCAGGCCGTGGATGTCGTCGGGCGTCGTCTCCCAGCGGACGAGGATGACCGACTCGCCGGCCTTGCCGCGCTCCTCGGCACTGTCGGCGTCGAGAACGATCTTCCCGCACGCGGCGCCGGGCGAGGCGTTGAGGCCCTGCGCGGCGACCTCGAACTCGGCATCCGGGTCGAGGCGCGGATGCAGGAGCTGGTCGAGCTGCGTGGGGTCGATGCGCGCGACCGCCTCCTCGCGCTCGATCAGGCCTTCCGCGGTCATGTCCACGGCCGCCTTGATCGCGGCCGCCGCCGTCCGCTTCGCGGCCCGGGTCTGGAGGAGGTACAGCCTCCCGTCCTCCACGGTGAACTCGATGTCCTGCATGTCGCGGTAGTGCCGCTCGAGCGAGCCCATCGTCTCGAGAAGCTGGTCGTACGCCTCGGGCATGTGCTCGCGCAGCTCGGCGAGCGGCTGCGGCGTGCGGATCCCCGCCACGACGTCCTCGCCCTGCGCGTTGACGAGGTACTCGCCGTAGACACCCTGCTCGCCCGTCGAGGGGTCGCGGGTGAAGCAGACGCCCGTCGCCGAGTCGTCGCCCTTGTTGCCGAAGACCATCTGGACGACGTTGACCGCAGTGCCGAGGTCGTCGGGGATCCCGTACATGTTCCGGTACACCTGCGCGCGGGCGGAGTTCCACGACTCGAAGACGGCCGTGATGGCGCGCCGCAGCTGCTCGCGTGCGTCCTGCGGAAAGCCGTGGCCGGTCTCGCGCTCGTAGACCTCGCGGGCCCGCTCGACGGAGTCGTCCACGCTGAAGCTCTCGTGCGGGATGTCCTCCACGGTCTCTCCGAACATCTGGATCAGCCGGCGGTAGCAGTCCCGCGCGAACTCCTCGTTCCCGGTCGAGCGCCCCAGGCCCTCGACGGCGGCGTCGTTGAGGCCGACGTTGAGGATCGTGTCCATCATCCCCGGCATCGAGACCGCCGCGCCGGAGCGGACGGACACGAGCAGCGGATCCTCCGCATCGCCGAAGCGCTTCCCGGTCCGCGCCTCGAGCCGCGCAAGATGCTCCGCCACCTCCTCGTCGAGGCCCTTGACCTCGCCGCCCGAGGCCATGAACGCGCGGCAGGCGTCGGTCGTGATCGTGAAGCCCGCCGGGACCGGGATTCCGAGCTGCGTCATCTCCGCGAGCCCGATCCCCTTGCCGCCGAGAAGGTCGCGGCCGCCCTCCGAGGGCTCGTCGAAGTCGTAGACGTACCGGTTCATGGGGCCGCAGATGTTGTCATATGGTCGGAAGACGAGATGCGAAACCGGGCGGGTGCGGGCCGCTCAGGCCTCGCGCCGGCGACGCCTGAACTCCGCGACCCAGGCGAGAGTGCGCAGCCCGATCCAGACGGGCGTGAGCAGGACGTAGAAGACGAAGTCGCCTGCGAGCAGGACGAGCCACCAGAGCGGCCAGCGCCACAGCGGGATGCGAGACTTCGTCGTCGTCAACCGGCGGCCCGTGCCTTCGCCTCGCCCGCGCGTTCCTCGACGACGCGGAGGATCCGGTACGCGGTCTCCTCGATCGACAGCTCGGAGATGTCGATCACCGGGCAGCCGAGGCGCCGGTGGAGCTTCGCGGCCTCCTCGAGCTCCTCGTAGATCTCGGCCAGCTCGGCGTACTGGCGGTTGCGGCCCGGAGCGCCCATCGCGCGCACGCGCGCGCGGCGGATCTCGGCGAGGCGGTTCGGGTCGATCGTGAGGCCCACGATCCTGGCCTGGTCGACCTCGAACAGCTCGGGCGGCGGCGCGATCCCCTTCACCACCGGGACGTTGGCGGCCTTGTGGCCGAGGTAGCCGAGGTAGATCGAGAGCGGCGTCTTCGACGTGCGCGAGACGCCGACGAGGACGACATCGGCGTCGTGGAGCCCATGCGCGACGCCGTCGTCGTAGCGGACGGCGAACTCGATCGCCTCCATCCGCTTGAAGTACGCGGAGTTGAGGGGCGGCCGCGAGCCCGGGGTCATCTTCGCGGCCTGGCCGGACACACGGGCGACGGCGTCGATCGGCTGGCCGAGCAGGTCGCAGTAGTGCAGGCGCGCCCGGCGGCAGAGCGTACGCATGGTCTCCCGGAGCTGCGGCTGGACGATCGTGTAGACGACCACCGCGGGCCGGCCGCGCATGCGGTTGACGGCGAGCTGGAGGTCGTCCTCCGACTCGACGCGCGGGTGCCGGATCTCGACGAACTCCTGCTCCGGGAACTGCGCCTCCAGCGCCTGGACGAGGCGGGCGGCGGTCTCGCCGGTGGCGTCGGAGACGACGTGAAGCTCGACCGGCGGGTTCGGCATCGGCGCTGAGCGTAACCGGCGCGCGCTCCTGTTCCGTCCCGAACCCCCACCCACCCACGGGGCCGCAGAGCGTACTGCGCACCTCTGCGCAGAAGGGTCGCGACTTCGTACCGAGACACCGAAACCTCGCCATGGCCGGCCGTCCAATGCCGTCCGTCCTCGCGAACCGCCGGGGTAACCTCCGCCCATGACAGAGACGGCGCAACCGGTGACGATGGACACCATCGTCTCGCTCTGCCGCCGCCGCGGCTTCGTCTTTCCGTCGTCGGAGATCTATGGCGGCCTCGGCTCGACGTACGACTACGGCCACTACGGCGTCCTCACGAAGAACAACATCCGCTCGCTCTGGTTCCGCGCGATGGTGCAGGAGCGGGACGACATCGTCGCGCTCGACTCCGCGGTCATCCTCAACCCCCGCGTCTGGGAGGCGTCCGGTCACGTCGAGGTCTTCGCCGACCCCCTCGTCGACTGCCGCACGTGCAAGCTCCGCTTCCGCGCCGACCAGCTCGAGTTCGAGAAGTGCGGCCGCAAACCGAGCAAGCGTCCGGGCGAGGCGTCCGACTGCGACCTCACGGAGCCGCGCCAGTTCAACCTCATGTTCGAGACGCACGTAGGTGCGCTCCACGACGAGAGCTCGAAGGCCTACCTCCGCCCCGAGACGGCGCAGGGCATCTTCATCAACTTCAAGAACGTCGCCCAGCTCGCCCGCCGCAAGCCGCCGTTCGGCATCGCCCAGGTCGGCAAGTCGTTCCGCAACGAGATCACGCCGGGCAACTTCCTCTTCCGCGTCCGCGAGTTCGAGCAGATGGAGATGGAGTTCTTCGTCCCTCCCGCCGAGGCCGCGAGTTGGCACGAGTACTGGCTCGACCAGCGGCTCGGCTGGCACCGGCGCCTCGGCCTCCGCGAGGAGAACCTCCGCCTGCGCGAGCATTCGGAAGAGGAGCGCTCGCACTACTCGAGCGCGACGAGCGACATCGAGTACCTGTACCCGATCGGCTGGCAGGAGCTCGAGGGCGTCGCGAACCGGGGCGACTACGACCTCGTCCAGCACACACGGCACTCCGGCACGAGGCTCGAGTGGATCGACCCCGACGGGAACCGCTACACGCCGCACGTCATCGAGCCCGCGGTCAGCATCGAGCGGATCTTCGTCGCCCTTCTCTGCGACGCCTATCACGAGGAGGTCGTCGGAGAACGCGAGCGCGTCGTCCTCCGCCTGCACCCCGAGGTGGCGCCGGTGAAGGCGGCGATTCTCCCGCTCGTCCCGCGCGACGAGGGCATGGCGACTCGCGCACGAGCCCTGTACGAGGAGCTGCGTCGTCACCACTCCGTCGAGCACGACGACAGTGGTCAGATCGGCAGGCGTTACCGTCGCCAGGACGAAATAGGGACGCCGTGGGCCTTCACCGTCGACGAACAGACGCTCGAGGACGAGACCGTCACCGTGCGGGACCGGGACTCGCTCGCTCAGGAACGGCTTCCCATCGGCGGGGTGCGCGAGTGGCTGGACGACGCGCTGCAGCGGGACTGGCCGTCGCCGGCGCCGCGCTGACCGCGACTGGTTGCCTCGGGGGCGGGACGAAGACCGTCACCGTCACGCATACGCGGACGGTCACGACGACGAGGACGGTGACCACCACGGGATCCGTCTCGGGCGCCAAGCCGTGCGACGGGACGCAGCTGACGGCCACCTTCGCCCAGGTTCCCGGCAGCGCCGGAGCGGGGCAGATCGCCTACACGCTCACGGTCAGGAACTCCTCGGCGAGCCCGTGCTCCGTGCGCGGCACCCCCCGGGCGACGTTGCTCGGCGCGAACGGGACGCCGCTGCCGACGCAGGTCAGGGCGGCAGGCGGCGGGAACCGGCCGATCCTGCTTCCTCCCGGCGCTTCCGCCGTGGCTCCGGCACGCTTCTCCCCGGACATCGCCGGAGCCGGGGACTCGCAGACGGGGGCGTGTCAGCCCGTGGCGCACACGCTTCAGCTCACCGCGGACGGAGGAGGCGTGACCGAGGCGCCGATCAGGCCGCCGACGAGCGTCTGCCAGCGAGGGACGCTCAACTTCGAGGCGTTCGGGTACGCGCGCTAGGCGCTGCGGCTCGCGAGCGACCGCAGCCGGAAGCCGCCGTGGTACTCGTACGAGGCGGTGACGACGCGTAACGCGTCCCGCCGGGCGCGCTCCGAGAGACCGAGGCCGGAGGCGTCGGCGAGCGGCCGGGCGAGGAGCGCCTCGATTCCGGGGACGCCGTCCGCGGCGAGGGCGAGCGCCTCGGTCGCCCGTGCGCAGCGGGCACAAACCGCCCCGCCGGACCTCGTCGAGTAGCCGACGAGCGGCACCTCCTCGGCGCCGCACTCGGCGCAGGCCGTCACGTGCGGGAGGTAGCCCGCGAGCCACAGGAGCTTCAGCTGGAACGCGAGCCCGAGCGGGTCGAGGGTCGGCCGCGCCGCGGCATGCGAGACGCCGTCGAGGAGATCGAGGAAACGGGTCAAGGCGCCGAACGCCCGCTCGTTCGCCTCCTCCTCGCTGAAGAGGCGCAGCATCGCCTCCGCGCCGATCATCCCGACCGAGAAGCGGTAGTAGTCCTCGCGCGCCTGCCGGTGCGACCGGACGAGCTGCGCCGCGGTGACGGTCGCGAGCTCTCCGCGTCCGCGGTGGAGGACGAGCTCGACGTGCGAGAGCGGCTCGAGCCGCGCGCCGAAGCGCGACCTCGTCTTGCGCACCCCCTTCGCAACGGCGCCGACGCGCCCGTGCGCCTCCGTGTAGAGGTGGAGGACACGGTCGGCGTCCCCGAGCCGGATCGACCGGAGCACCACGGCCTCCGTCCTGTACGCCCGCCCGGCCATGTCCGCTCCAGTCTAGGGACGGCAGCGGGCAGGAACAGCCGCGGCGCTTTATGCGTTGTAAGAAGGAATGCCCAGGATCCGGATCTATACGACACGCTGGTGCGGCTTCTGCGTCCGGGCCAAGACGCTCCTCGACTCCCGCGGGCTCGCCTACGACGAGGTCTCGCTGGACGACGACCCCGCCTTTCGGCAGACGGTGTTCGAGGCGACCGGAGGCTGGACGGTCCCGCAGATCGTGGTCGACGGCCGGCCGATCGGAGGCTACACCGAGCTCTGGCGCCTCGACCGTGAAGGCCGCCTCGACGAGCTCCTCGCGGCCTGAGCCGGCTGCTCGGGCTGGCACGTCGGGCAGAACCAGGTCGTGCGTCCGGCGACGCGCGTGCGGGCGATCGGCGTCCCGCAACGATCGCACGGCTCGTCGCGTCGCCCGTACACCCGGAACTCGTCCTGCATCGAGCCGCCGCTTCCGTCCGGCAGGCGATAGTCCCGCAGCGTCGACCCCTGGCGCGCAAGGCCGTGCTCGAGCGCGGCCCGGATCGCCCGGTGGAGCCGCCTCAGCTCGGCCCGGTCCAGCCCGGCCGCGGGCCGCAGCGGGCTGAGGCGCGCCCGCCACAGCGCCTCGTCGGCGTAGATGTTGCCCATCCCGGCGAGCGTTCGCTGGTCGAGAAGCGCCGCCTTGAGCGAGGTGCGACGGCCCGCCAGACGGTCGCCGAGGCGCGCCGCGGTGAACAGCGCGTCGAGCGGCTCGTCGCCGACGCGCGCCCCGAGGTACGGCTCCGCCTCCTCGGGCTCGAGCAGCAGCCAGGTGCCGAAGCGCCTGACGTCACGGTACGCGACGTCCGACCCGTCTTCTAGCCTGACAACAGCGCGCCGGTGCGGATCGTCCTGGAGCGAGCCGCTCGGTGCATGCAGCAGGCTTCCCGTCATCCGGAGGTGGATCAGGAGAACGCGACCGCTCTCGAACCGAACAATCAGATATTTGCCGCGCCGCTCGACCGTCCCCACGCGCTCGCCTTCGAGCTCGGCCGCCACCTCGGCCGGCTCGTAGGGACGCACCAGACGCGGGTCGTCGATGCGTACCCGCTCGAAGCGCCGGCCGACGAGCACGGGCTCGAGCTGCCTGCGGACGCTCTCGACCTCCGGCAGCTCCGGCATGCGGCCAGCGTACTCGGGTCGTCGAGACCCGCAGAGCGGCTACGGCGTCACGATCGGCTGTCCCGGGATGCCGCGCGACGGCGCCTTGCCGCCGAGCCAGGCGTTGACGGTCGCGCCCACGTCCGCGAACTCACCTTCGTGGACCCGGCCGGCTGCGTTCCGTCCCTCGACGTACACGAGCAGAAGCGCGTGCTCGCGCGAGTGGTCCGTGGACGGTGTCGTGGGGTCGCAGCCGTGGTCCGACGTGATCATGAGCAGGTCGCCGGGCCGGAGAGCGTCGAGGAGGTCGGGAAGCCGGTGGTCGAAGTCCTGCAGGCAGCGGTGGAAGTTGACCGGGTCGTTGCGGTGCCCCCACAGCATGTCGGTCTCGACGAGGTTGACGAAGACGAAGCCCTCGTCGATCTCGCGAAGAAGCCGCTCGGTCTGCTGGATGCCCTCGATGTTCGACTTCGTCGGCGCCGACTCGTCGATGTCGCAGCCTGCGAAGATGTCGCCGATCTTGCCGACGCCGTAGACCTTGCGGCCCGCCTCGCGGACGAGCGTGAGGTAGTTCGGTCGGCGCGGCTCCAGGGAGAAGTCGTGCCGGTTCGGCGTTCGCACGTAGTTTCCCGGCTCGCCCGTGAAGGGGCGTGCGATGACGCGTCCGACCGCGTGCTTCCCCGTGAGGATCTCGCGCGCCGCGCGGCAGCCCGCGTAGAGCTCGTCGAGCGGGACTGTGTCCTCGTGGGCGGCGATCTGGAAGACGGAGTCGGCCGAGGTGTAGACGATCCACTTTCCCGTCCGCTGGTGCTCCTCGCCGAGCTCCTGGATGATCTCGGTGCCGGAGGCGGCCTTGTTGCCGAGGACCCCCCGTCCCGTGCGGTGCATGAAGGGGTCGATCACGTCGTGGGGGAACCCGTGCGGGTAGGTCGGGAACGCCTGGGCCGTCACGACGCCCATTAGCTCCCAGTGGCCGGTCGTCGTGTCCTTGCCCTTGGACCGCTCGAACAACCGGCCGGCGACCGCCGGCGCGCCGGGCTGCGGCGGGCATCCCTCGAGCGGCTCGACATTGCCCAACCCCAGCGCCTCGAGGCTCGGCAGGTCGAGGCCGCCGACTGCTCGCGCGACGTTCCCGAGCGTGTCCGAGCCCTCGTCCCCGTACTCCGCGGCGTCCGGCAGCTCGCCGGCGCCGACGGCGTCGAGCACGATGACGCACGCCCTGGGCACCGGGCTATTCTAGGGTCGTCGTGTCGACCGCTCTCGGCCTCCTCGCCTTCGTCGCCTATGTCCTCGTGATCGTCGGGGTGGCGGCGGCGGTGACCTGGATCGTCGTCCGAGTGACCCCGACGCACAAGCCCGACGGGTCGGCGCAGAGCTAGACCGGCGCGAGCGGCAGGACGTCAGCGAGCGGCGTGTAGTCGAGGCCGTGCGCCTCCGCGACCGCCTCGTGCGTGATCTTTCCGTCGAGGACGTTGACGCCGCGGCCCAGTGAAGGATCCCGCCTCACGGCCTCCGCGAGGCCACTGTCGGCGATCGCCTCGACGTACGGCAGCGTCGCGTTCGTGAGCGACTTCGTCGACGTCACCGGCACGCCGCCGGGCATGTTGGCGACGCAGTAGTGGATGATCCCGTCCACCTCGTAGACCGGGTCGGAGTGCGTGGTGGGATGCGCCGTCTCGATGCAACCGCCCTGGTCGATCGCGACGTCGACGACGACGGCTCCGGGCTGCATGTCGGAGAGCATCGCGCGACTGATCAGCTTGGGGGCGCGCGCTCCCGGGATGAGGACGGCCCCGATGACGACGTCGGCGTGCGCGATCGTCTGCTCGACCTCCAGGCTCGACGACATGAGCAGGCTGACGCGTCCGGAGAGGATCTCGTCCAAATGGCGCATCCGGTCGATCGAGCGCTCGAGCACGGTGACGCGGGCTCCGAGGCCGAGGGCGATGATCGCCGCGTTGTAGCCGACGATGCCGCCGCCGAGGACGACGACGTGGCCCGGTTGCACACCCGGCGTCCCCGCCAGGAGAACGCCCCGACCGCCGAGTGGCTTCTCGAGGAAGTGCGCTGCCGCCTGCGGCGCGAGCCTGCCAGCGATCTCGCTCATCGGAGCGAGCAACGGCAGCCGGTGGTCGTCGGTCTCGACCGTCTCGTATGCGACGGCGGCGATCCCGCTGTCCGCCAGCGCCCGCGTGAGCGGCTCGTCGGCGGCGATGTGGAGATACGTGAAGAGCACGAGGCCCTCGCGCAGCCGTGCGTACTCGGGCTCGATCGGCTCCTTAACCTTGAGGAGGAGGTCGGCCTCGCCCCAGACGTCGTCGACCGAGCCGATGCGGGCTCCTGCTCGCTCGTACTGGTCGTCGGCGAACGCGCTGCCTTCCCCGGCCGTCGACTCGACGACGACCTCGTGCCCGCGCTGGATCAGCTCGCGGGCGCCCGCCGGGGTGAGGGCCACGCGGTACTCGTCGGTCTTGATCTCCTTGGGAACGCCGATGCGCAAGGCCCGGAGACACTATCTCTCCGGCGCCGCGCGACGAAGCCGACACAGATCTGCCGGGGACTTGCGACCAGCGGAGACGGTTCCGGCACCGTTTCGCCGGTATCGTCGATCTCGAGGGCGGAGGGAGCGACTCCCCGCCCTTGGGTGGGGGCTGCGCGAGTGGCGCCTAGCCCGGACGTGTCGCTTACGTGCGCGTCCGGAGGTAGAGCAGCAGCCCGGCGAGCGTCTTCGCGTCCTCGATCTCGCCGAGCCGCGCACCGATCTCCTCGACGGGCCAGCGTTCGAGCTCGAGCTCCTCGTCGGCGGCGGGCGAGGCCTCGCCGCGCTCGACTCCCTCGACCACGAACAGGTGCATCCGCTCCCGGCAGAACCCCGGCGTCGTCCAGAACGCCGCCAGCTCGCGCCAATCGCCGCCGGTCAACCCACACTCCTCCTGCAGCTCGCGCCGCGCGGTCGCCAGTGGCTCCTCCCCCGGCTCGGCCGTTCCCGCCGGCAGTTCCAGCAGCCGCCGCCGCGTCGCCTCGCGCAGCTGCCGAACGAGCGTCACGTATCCCTCGGAGTCCACCGCCACGACGGCGACCGCGCCGGGATGCTCCACGATCTCGCGCTCGTTCTCGCCCCAACGCTCGACCGTGAGGCCGAGCAGCCGCCCGTCGAAGACGCGGCGCGCCGAGTCCGGCTCGAGGCTCACGCCCGCGCCGTCTCCACCAGCGCGACGGTCACGTCCACCATCGCCTCGAGGTCCGAGACCGCGACATGCTCGTCCGGCGTGTGGAAGCCGTACACGCCGTGCGACAGGTTCACGCAGCGCCGGCCGCGCTCGTTGAAGACGTTCGCGTCCGCGCCGCCGCCGGAGAGCCCGAAGCGCGGCTCGATCCCACAGCGGGCGAACGCCGACGCAGCCAGCGCGACCGCGGGCTCGTCACGCTTCAGCCGGTAGCCGTCGTAGCTCTTGCGCAACGCCGTCTCGACGTCGCACTCCGTCTCCGTCGCCGCGAACGAGAACGCGTCGAGCATCTCCTGCACGACCTCGCCGAGCGTCGCCTCGTCGTGGCTACGCGCCTCGGCGACGAACGTGCACCACTCCGGGACGACGTTTCCGGCCGTGCCGCCGGAGATCGTCCCCACGTTCGCCGTGGTGAGCTCGTCGACCCGGCCGAGCCGGAGATCCGCGATCGCCTTCGCCGCCGCCTGGATCGCCGATCGGCCCTCCTCCGGCGCCATCCCCGCGTGCGCCGAGCGGCCATGGAACCGCACCTCGAGCGCACGCGACCACGGTGCACCGAGGACGACCTCGCCCATCGCGCCCTCCTGGTCGTACACGTAACCGGTCCGCGCCCGCAGCCGGTCGTGGTCGAATGCGTCCGCGCCGAGCAGGCCGACCTCCTCCTTCGGCGTGAACACGAGCTCGATGCCGGCATGCGGCACGCCTTCCCCCAGCACACGCCGGACGCCTTCGAGCATCGCGGTGATCGCCGCCTTGTTGTCGCAGCCGAGGATCGTGCCGCACGCGTTCCGCACGACGCCCTCCTCGACGACCGGCTCGAGCTCGCCGGCCGGCGGCACCGTGTCCATGTGCGCGCAGAGGAAGAGCGGGGTTCCCTCGGCGGTCGGCTCGACCCGCGCGTAGACATTGCCGGCAGTCGAGCCGATCGCCGGCCCGCAGTCGTCCTCCTCCGGCTCGAGCCCGAGGCCGCGGAGATAGCGGAGCACGACGTCGGCAACGGCGCGCTCCTCGCCGGGCGGGCTCGGAATCGCCGTCAGCTCGACGAGGAGGTCGACCGCCTCGGACACGCGCCGATCCTACGCGCGAGGATCTAGGCGGCGACGCGCTCGCCGATCCGCGCCCGGGCGCGGTCGAGCGCCGCCCCGACGAAGCCGCGGAAGAGCGGCGCCGGCCGCGTCGGCCGCGACTTGAACTCCGGATGGAACTGGCTCGCGACGAACCACGGATGGTCCGCGAGCTCGACGATCTCGACGAGCCTGCCCCCCTGGAACGTCCCGCTCACGACGAGCCCCGCCTCGACGAGCCGGTCGCGGTACGCGTTGTTGACCTCGTACCGGTGGCGATGCCGCTCGTGCACCGTCGAGTCGCCGTAGAGCTCCCGGGCACGCGTGTCGTCGGCGATCTCGACCGCCTGGGCACCGAGGCGCATCGTCCCGCCGAGATCCTCGATCCCCTTCTGCTCCGGCAGCAGGTCGATGACCGGATACGGCGTCTCGGGATCCATCTCGGTCGAGTTCGCACCCTCGAGCCCGACCACGTGCCGCGCGAACTCCGACACCGCGACGTGCATGCCGAGACAGATGCCGAGGTAGGGGATGCGCCGCTCGCGCGCGACGCGGCAGGCGAGGATCTTGCCCTCCCAGCCGCGCGAGCCGAAGCCGCCCGGCACGAGCACGCCGTCGACGCTCTCGAGCAGATCGGCCGCCTCGTCGTACGACATGTCCTCCGCGTCCACCCAGCGGACGCGGACCGCGCAGCCGTGCTCGAGCCCCGCGTGCTTGAGCGCCTCGTGCACGGAGAGGTACGCGTCCTGAAGCTTCACGTACTTGCCGACGAGCGCGATCTCGACGACCTCGCGGCGGCCGTGCACCCGCTCGAGCAGCTCGTCCCAGTCCGAGAGGTCCGGCTCGCCGAGGTCGAGCCCGAGGCGCTCGCCGACGAGCCGGTCGAGCCCCTCGCGCTCGAGCACGCGCGGCACCTCGTACACGTCCGGGACGTCCGGGCTCGCGACGACCGCCGCCGGGTCGACGTCGGCGAAGAGCGCGATCTTGTCGCGGATCTCGCGCGAGAGCTCCTCGTGCGAGCGGCAGACCACGACGTCGGGATGGATGCCGATGCGGCGCAGCTCGTTGACCGAGTGCTGCGTCGGCTTCGTCTTCAGCTCGCCCGCCGCCTCGATGAACGGAACGAGCGTGACGTGGACGTACACCACGTTCTCGGGGCCGACCTCGCGCCGGAACTGGCGGATCGCCTCGAGGAACGGGAGCGACTCGATGTCCCCCACCGTGCCGCCGATCTCGGAGATCACGACGTCCGTCGGGCTCGACTCCGCGGCGCGGCGGATGCGCGCCTTGATCTCGTTCGTTATGTGCGGGATCACCTGCACCGTCGCCCCGAGGAAGTCACCCTTGCGCTCCTTGCGCAGGACGGTGTCCCAGATCGCACCGGCGCTGTGGCTCGCGCTGCGGAGGAAGTTCTCGTCGACGAAGCGCTCGTAGTGGCCGATGTCGAGGTCGGTCTCGGCCCCGTCCTCCGTCACGAAGACCTCGCCGTGCTGGAACGGGCTCATCGTCCCGGGGTCGACGTTGAGGTACGGATCGAACTTCTGCAGCTGGACGCGCAGGCCGCGCGCCTTCAGCAGGCGACCGAGGGAGGCGGCGACGATTCCCTTGCCGAGCGCGGAGACGACCCCACCCGTGACGAAGACGTACTTCGGGTCCCGCGCGCTCACGGGATTTCAGGGTAGCACCCCCTGCGGCGGGCACCCTAAGCGGTGGCAGGACGGACGACCGCCGCGAGCTTCGCGAGCGCGTCCGACGCCATCGTCCTGCGGAGGCCGCCGAATCGGGGAGCCGCCACGACCAGGGTCGCCACGGTCTCGCCGTCGCCCTCCACCGCCTCGAGCTCCAGCTCGACCTCGACCCGGTCGGCCGGGAGCTGGAACACGACGCGCCGCAACGGCTTCACCTCGAGCACGAGGAGGGAGCCGCCGCTGAGGGGACGGCGGAGCAGGCTCGGACGGTTCAGGCCCTCGATCTGCCACAGGGCGCCGGGCGCGAGCGCTCTCCGCACGGTGGGCTCGGCTGTCGCGAGACCTGGCCACCAATCGGCCCAGCGCGCCGGCTCGGCGAGCACCTCCCAGACGGTCTCGACCGCCGCCGGCAACGTCCGCTTAGCCACGTACCGCGGCAAGGAACTCCTGTCCGCCGAGCATCCGCTCGAGCTCGGCCTTCCGCTCCGCGTCGCCGAGCTGCTCGATGCGGGTGTGCGTCGGGTCGCCCGGGGACTTCTCGACCCGGAAGTGGCGTTCGGCGAGCGCCGCGATCTGCGGCAGGTGGGTGATCGTCACGACCTGAGCATGCTCTGCGAGGCGCCGGAGCAATCCGCCGACCGCGTGCGCCGTCTCGCCGCCGATGCCCGCGTCGATCTCGTCGAAGACGAGCGTGTCGCCGCCCGCGACGGCGGCGATGGCGAGCGCGATTCGGGAGAGCTCGCCGCCCGAGGCGGTCTCGGCGACGGGCGCGAACGGAAGGCCGGCGTTCGGGCGGACGAGGAAGGCGGCGTCGTCGGCGCCCGTCGATCCCGGCTCGTCCCGCTCGCGCAGCTCGCAGACGAACTCGCCGTCGCCCACGCCCACGTCTCGCAGCGCGGCGGCGACGGCGTCCGCGAACGCCGGGGCCGCGGCGTTGCGCTCCGCGCGCAGCTCGAGCGCGAGCGCGTGGACGCGGGCCTCGGCTTCCTCGAGCTCGCGCGCGGCCACCTCCGCGGGGTCCGCCCCTCCGTCGAGCGCGGCCAGCTCGGCAGCGGCCTCCTCCCGTCGCGCGAGCAGCGCGTCGTACGAGGCGCAGCGGAAGCGGCGTTTCGCCTCCGCGATCCGGTCGAGCTCGCCCTCGAGCTCGTCGAGCCGTCCCGGCTCGGCCTCGAGGGAGGCGAGGAACGCGTGGAGATCGGACGCCGTCTCGCGCAGGCGCAGCTCGACGTCCCGCAGCTCGTCACCGGCGCGCTGCAGTTCGGGGGCGAGGCGCTCGAGCGGTGCGACGGAGCGCTCCGCGAGCGCGACGAGCCCGGTGGCTCCCTCGCCGTCCTCGGGCGCGAGCGCCGCGGCGGCGGCCGCGGCTCCGGCGGCGAGCTCGGCGACATGCCGATGCCGCTCGCGCTCCGCCCGCAGCCGCTCCTCCTCCCCGGGCTCCATGCCCTCGGTGTCCTCGAGGACCGCGCGCAGCTCCGCGAGCCGCGCCTCCGCGAGGGCGGCGTTCGCCGTCAGCTCGTCGTGCCGTCGCCTCGCCGCCAGCAGAGCGCGCCACGCAGTCCGGGCCGCGGCCCGACGGGCGAGCTGCTCCTCGCCGCAGAAGCGGTCGAGCACTTCGAGCTGGTAGGACGGACGCGCGAGCCGGCGCTGCTCGAACTGGCCCGACATGGCGACGACGCGCTCGACGGCGGCGGCGACGTCCTCGCGCGCGGCGGCTCGTCCCCAGGCGTAGGCGCGCGTCCGTCCGTCGGCAAAGACGCGCCGCGAGACGACGAGGGCGTCTTCGTCCTCGGGCCGCAGCTCGCCGAGCTCCTCGAGCTCGTCCGGGAGGTCGAGCTCGGCCTCGACGTAGGCCTCGTCGCCGGCGGCGCCGACGTACGAGTCGTCGCCCTTCGCGCCGAGCAGAAGGCCGAGCGCCTCGGCGAGGATCGTCTTGCCGGCGCCCGTCTCCCCGGTGATGGCGTTCAGGCCGGGACCGAGCTCGAGCTCCGCCTCGCGGATGAGGACGAGGTTCTCGATGCGAAGCCGCCGGAGCACGCCGCCGATCGTAGACTCGGGGGCCGACGCTGCCCACCCGCACTTTGGGACTTGTCAGGTGTCAGACACCCACCATGTCCGTTCAGGACGTGAAGGTCTCGCGGTAGCGGCTGACGAACGTCGTCTCCGGCAGCGTCGCGAGCAGGCTCCGCTGCTCGCCGAGCCGGATCGACAGCGTCCGATCCGGTGCCAGGCCTCCACTCTCGTGGCCGTCCGCGAGGACGGCAGCCCCGACGTCCGGCGTCGCGTTCCTCACCGTGAGCTCGGCCCCGCGGGGCACGACGAGGGGCCGGGCTTCGAGGGAGTGCGGGGCGATGAACGTGATGGCCATGGCGTCGAGCCCGCGCACGAGGACGGGGCCGCCGTTCGAGAGGTTGTACGCGGTCGAGCCTGACGGGGTCGAGCAGATCATCCCGTCGCACGACACCACGCCGAGGTCCTCTCCCGCGATCGCCCAGCCGAGCTCGATCATCCGGCCGATCGTCGAGCTCGTGGCGACGACGTCGTTGACCGCCACGAACGTCCTGCCGTCGAGCCGCGCCTCGAGCGTCGGTTGCTCGATCGTCCGGTACTCGCCGGCGAACACGCGCGCGAGGTCGGCCTCGAGCCGCTCCGGCGCGATCGAGGCAAGGAAGCCGACCCTCCCGAAGTTGACGCCGATCACCGGGACACCCGTCCCGAGGAGGCGAGCGAGCGTGCGGAGGATCGTCCCGTCGCCGCCCACCGCGACCGCGAGCTGCGCGCGTTCCGGCTCGTCCATCACCTCGACGTCCGCCTGCGCGGCGACCGCCCGCACCCGCTCGACCGCGTCGCGCACGTCGATGCGCCCGTGCGCGACGACCGCCGCCCGCTCAACGGGAGAGTGCCTGCTCGATTCGCTCGTCGAGGTCATCGGGAAGCGTCGGCTGCTCGGAATGCACGAAGTGGAGGAAGATCTCCCGGTTCCCTTTCGGGCCCGGGAGTCCCGAGTCTACGACGCCGCGGACGCTCGCCCCCCACGCGGGCGCCGCCTCCGCCACCTCGCGAACGACGCGCCGTCGCACCTCGGGATCGCGCACGACGCCGCCCTTCCCCACGTCGGAGCGCCCCGCCTCGAACTGCGGCTTCACGAGCACGACCGCCTGCCAGCCCGCGGCGCAGAGCCGCAGCACCGGCGGCAGCGCGAGTCGCACCGAGATGAAGGAGACGTCGCACACGGCGAGATCGGGCGCGACGGGGAGCTCGGTGAGCGTGCGCGCGTTCACGCGCTCGAGGACGGTGACGCGCGGATCGGAGCGCAGGCGCGGGTGCAGCTGCCCGTAGCCGACGTCGAGCGCGATCACGCGCGCCGCGCCGCGCTGGAGCAGGACGTCGGTGAAGCCGCCGGTCGAGGCGCCGACGTCGACGCAGTCGAGGCCGCCCGGATCGACACCGAGCGCGTCGAGGCCGTGCGCGAGCTTCTCGCCCCCGCGCGAGACGTAGGGCGGCGGCCGGTCGACCGTGAGCTCGGCGTCCTCCTCCACCTGCTGTCCGGGCTTGTCGTAGCCGCGCACGAGACCCGCGAGCACGAGCGCCTGGGCCCGCGCGCGCGACTCGGCAAGGCCGCGCTCGACGAGCACGACGTCGAGCCGCTTCTTCACGCCGACTCGATGCCCCACTCCCCGCTCCAGCGGTCGCCGGGCTCGAGGCGGATCACGTCCTCGCGGGTGCGGAACGCCTGGGGCGGGCAGGTCATCGGCTCGATCGCGAGGCCGTGCCGCCGGACGTCCGGCAGGTCGCCTGTGAAGACCTGCTGCCACGGCCACGCCTCGTCGGCCCACACGGTCACGTCCCCTACCTCGACGCGCCAGCCGCCCGGCGCGTGGCGGGTCTCGTCGAGCTGACGCTCGCCCACGAGCTCCCCGCCGAGGACGAGGTCGTCCACCCGGCCGCTCGGCGCGGCGACGTACGGGTGGTGGCCGACGCCGAACGGACAGGCCCGCTCCCCGGCGTTCTCGGCCTCCGTCCGCACCGTGAGCCCCGTCTCGCCGAGGCGGTACTCGACCCGCAGCCGCAGTGCGAACGGGTAGCCCGGCTGCGGGTGGAGGACGTGCTCGAGCACGACCCGCGCCGGCTCGCGCTCCACCGCGTGCCAGCTCGCCCAGCGCACGAGCCCGTGGATCGCGCTGCCGGTCGCGACCTCGGTCAGCGGCAGCTGGTACTCGCTTCCGTCCCACTCGTAGCGTCCGGCGGCGAGCCGGTTCGGCCACGGCGCGAGCACCTGGCCGCGCCCCGAGCTGCACATCTCGTCCGCCCCGTAGCCGAGGAGGACGCCCTCCCACTCGCGGATGCCGCCGCCGACCTCGACCACGGCCACGCGGTGCCTCCCGGCCTCGAGCTCGAACTGCTCGCCGCTCGGGAGTGTCACGCCGTCCGCACGGCGAGCCCGTCGACGATGTCGCGCAGCACGGACGTGTCCGCGTCGATCTCTGCCAGCCGAGCGCGCGCCCGCTCGGCGGCCTCGTCGGCGTAGCGCCGCGCGCCGTCCGCGCCGTGCTCCCGCACGTAGCCGTCCTCGTCGAGAATGTCGTCGACGATCTGGAAGAGCAGGCCGAGCTCCTCCGCGAACGCCCGCCACGGCGCCTGCTCCTGCTCGGGCAACCCCGCCGCCCAGAGCGCGAGCGTCACCGAGGCGTAGAAGAGGCGCCCGGTCTTGAGCCGGTGGACGGCAGCGAGGTCGTAGCCCTCGACCATCGTGTCGAGGTACTGGCCCCCGATCATCCCGAGCGTCGCCTCGGCGAGCTCCCGTGCGACCGACGAGGACTCGTAGCGCGTCGCGAGACGGAACGCCTCCGCGAGCAGCGCATCCCCCGCGAGGACGCCCACGCCCTCTCCGAACTTCTTCCACGTCGAGGGCTGGCCGCGCCGCTCCTCGTCGTCGTCCATCGCCGGCAGGTCGTCGTGGACGAGCGAGAACGTGTGGACGAGCTCGATCGCGAGCGCCGCCGGCAGGACCTGGTCGACGGGCGCGCCGAGCGCCTCCCCGGCCGCGAGGGCGATCACGGGACGGACGCGCTTGCCGCCGACCTCCAGCGAGTAGCGCACCGAGGTCGCCTGCCCGTGCAGCTCCGGCCAGAGCTCCAGGCGCTCGAGCGCCTCCTCCGCGAGCGACTTCAGCTCCTCAGGACTGTGCATCCGCTTCCGCTGCCCGCTGCGCGCGGGTCAGCTCCTCCTCGACGGCCTTCGCCAGCTCGGACAGCTCGCCGAGCAGCTCGATCGCCCGGTCCGGCGAGCCGCCCTCTCCCTCGGACAGCTGCTCCAGCTCGGCGCGCACGGCCTCGACCCGCGCCAGCAGCTCCTCGGCCCGCGTCAACGAATCGTCGGCAGTCACGTCGTCCTCTCCCGCACGAGCTTTCCCAGGATCCCGTTCACCAGCCTCGCAGCATCCTCGGATGCATAGCGCTTCGCAAGCGTGACCGCCTCGTCGAGGACGACCTCGACCGGCACCTCGCCCCCGTCGAGCTCCTCGAGCGCGACGCGCAGGACGTTCCGCTCGACCGCGCCGAGGCGGTCCGCCGTCCAGTCGTCGGAGGCGGATGTGATCCGCGCGTCGAGCTCCGCCGCGCGCTCGGTCACCGCATCCGCCAGCCGACGGGTGTAGTCGTCGACGTCGCCCTCGTACAGCGACCCGAGCGGGCGCCCGGTCACGTCCCACTGGAAGAGCATGAACACCGCGCCGCGGCGGGCCTCGCGCCGGCTGATCGCGCTACCGGGCACGCTCGAGCTCCTCGACCGTCACGTCCACCGCCTCGACCTCGACGTCGCACATCCGCGCGAGCGCGTCGGCGACCCGCTCCTGCACGGCGGCGGACACCTCGGGCAGCACGCGCCCGTACGCGACGGCGAGCTGCAGCTCGGCGCGCGCGCGGCCCTCGGCGAGCTCGACGCCGAGGCGGCGCCGTCCCTTGCGGAGGCGCGCGCCGTCGACGGACGCGACCGCCCGCCGCACGATCTCGGTCAGCGCGGCCTCGCTCACGCGCACGGTGCCGCCGCCCCCTTGGACGAGGACGCGGCTCACGACCCGGCGAGCGCCGGCAGCCGCTCGCCCGCCTCCTCGAGGAAGGACGTCGAGTACTCGCCGCTGCGGAACTCGTCGCTCGAGAGGATGTCGTGGAGGACGTCGCGCGTGGTCGGCACTCCGGCGATCTCGAACTCCCCGAGCGCCCGCCGGGCCCGCTCGATCGCGAGCCGGCGGCTCGCGTCGAAGACGACGAGCTTCGCGATCAGCGAGTCGTAGTGCGGCGAGATCACCGTTCCGTCCTCGACGAACGTGTCGACGCGCACGCCGGGGCCGAGGGGCGGCCGGAAGCGCTCGACGAGGCCCGGCGCCGGCGCGAAGCCGCGGGCGGGGTCCTCGGCGTTGATCCGCAGCTCGATCGCATGACCGCGGCGCGGGCCTGCGCGGCCGCCGTGGGCGAGCCGCTCGCCCGCGGCGATCCGGACCTGCTCGCGGACGATGTCGATGCCCACGACGAGCTCCGTGACCGGATGCTCGACCTGCAGGCGTGCGTTGAGCTCGATGAAGGAGAACGAGCCGTCCGGGCCGACGAGGAACTCGAAGGTGCCGGCGTTCCGGTAGCCGATGTGCCGGCAGGCGCGCTCGGCGGCCGCCTCCATCTCCTCGCGCAGCTCGTCGTCGAGCGCGGGCGACGGGGACTCCTCGATCAGCTTCTGGTGGCGGCGCTGGATCGAGCATTCCCGCTCGCCGCACGTGAGGACGTTGCCGTGGTGGTCGCAGAGCACCTGGATCTCGACGTGGCGGGCGGGCGTGATCACCTTCTCGACGTAC
The DNA here is from genome assembly GCA_035653395.1 of Gaiellaceae bacterium. GTDB lineage: Bacteria > Actinomycetota > Thermoleophilia > Gaiellales > Gaiellaceae > Palsa-739. The sequence goes on along the minus strand of DASRBX010000015.1, from coordinate 152,125 downwards.
AGCGAGCCGTCCCCGAACGCGGCCTGCGCCTCCGCGGAGGCACGCTGGTAGGCGGCGTCCAGGTCGCGGGGATCGGTCACGATCCGCATGCCCTTGCCGCCGCCGCCCGCCGCGGCCTTGAGCAGTACCGGGAACCCGAGCTTCTCGGCCGCCGCGCGCGCGTCCTCGGGCGCGGCGACCCCCTCGGTGCCGGGGACGAGCGGGACGCCCGCGGCGCGCATCTCGGCCTTGGCGCGCGCCTTGTCTCCCATCCGTTCCATCACGTCGGCCGACGGCCCGATGAAGACGAGGTCGTTGTCCTCGCACGCGCGGACGAAGTCGGCGTTCTCGGAGACGAACCCGTAGCCGGGGTGCACGGCCTCGCAGCCGGTCGTCTCGGCCGCGGCGACGAGCGCCGGGATGTTGAGGTAGCTGTCGGCGGCAGCCGGGGGTCCGATCCGCACGGAGCGGTCGGCGAGCCGCACGTGCAGCGCGTCCTCGTCCGCGGTCGAATGGACGGCGACGGCCTCGATCCCGAGCTCGTGCAGCGCGCGGATCACGCGCACGGCGATCTCGCCGCGGTTGGCCACGAGGACTCGGCTGAACACGGGGAGAGTCTACGGACGTGCGGAATCCCGCCACGCTTGCCCGCCTGCGCTCGGGCTAGAGCGTGGGCCGGCCGAGGAGCGGCTCGATCTCGAACAGGAGCTGCCCGAACTCGACGGCCGCACCGTTGTCGGCGTGGACGCCGCGCACGACGCCCTCGACCTCCGCCTTCACCTCGTTCATGAGCTTCATCGCCTCGAGGATGCACAAAGTCTGGCCCGCGGCGACGACGTCGCCGACCTCGACGAAGGGGGGCAAGCCCGGCGACGGGGAGCGGTAGAAGGTCCCGACCATCGGCGACTCGACCCGCACGAGGGCGCCGCTGACCGCGGCCGCCGCCGGCAGCTCCGGCTCCGGCATCGCGAGCGGCGCCTCGCTCGGCGCCCCTCCCCCGCCCGGCAGGTCGGGTGTGGAGCGGACGGAGATCCGCATACCGTCCTCCTCGATCGTCAGCTCGCCGATGCCGGTGTCCTGCACGATCCCCACGATCTCCTTGATGCGCTGGGCCCGCTGCTCCCCCACCCCGGCGAGCTCGGCGTCGCGGCGGCCGCGGCTGCGGATCCCGCGCAGCAGCTGCTCGGCGTCCTCGCCGAAGAGGCCGAGCAGGAGCAGCTCCTCCTCGCTCGTGGCCACGCCGGCCGCGCGCTCGCGCACCTCGTCGAACGGCGGCGTGACGTCCTCCTCGCTCTCGGGGTCGGCGGTGAGCTGCACCACGCGCTCGAGCGCCGGGTCGACCGGCGCCGGCGGCCTGCCGAAGGCGCCGGTGACGAGCCCGCGCATCTCGTCGACGAGCGTGAGGTAGCGGCTCGCGGAGAGGACGTTGATCAGGGCCTGCGAGGCGAGCACCTGGCCGATCGGCGACGCCAGCGGCGGCCACCCCGTCTCGGCGCGGATCCGGTCGAGCTCCGCGAGCACCTCGTCGAGCCGGTCGCGGGCGCTCTCGGTCTGGAGGGAGTGGTCGATGCCGGCGACGACGCTGGCAGGCAGGTCGTGGCGGGCCGCCAGCACCGCGATGCGCGGCACGAGCGGCGTCACGAGCTCGTCGCCGATGTGCTCGTCGACGAGATCGGTCGCCTCCCAGAGCGCGTCGACGTTCACCCCCGGATCGAGCCCGGTGCCGCTGAGCGCCTCCGCGAGCGCCTCCCCCGACACGCGGTGCAGGGTCAGCGCCAGCGGATAGATCGCGCATGCGATCAGCTGCGCTCCGGCCCGGGCGGCGGCGAGGGCGGCCGCGAGCGCGCTGCCGCCTGCTCCCTGGACGTAGATCCCGACCGGGAGGCCGCTCGCGTCGGCGAGCGCCTGCACGAGCTGCTCCGCCGTGTGCGGCTGCAGCGAGCCGGTCGGATCATGGAGGAGGACACGTACCGCGCCGAGCTCCGGGAGCATCCGCGCGCGCTCGATCAGCGTCTCGATCTCGCCCGTGCGCCCCGGGCTGTACACGAGCCCGGCCTCGAAGTCGCGCTCCGCGCCGACGATCGCCTCGGCCGCTTCCCGCAGGTTCGAGACGTCGTTGAGCGGGTCGTGGAGCCGGAAGACGTCGATGCCGTTCTCGGCGGCGGAGGCGACGAAGCGGCGGGCGAAGTCGGCGTCGACGGGCCGCGAGCCGACGAGGAAGCGACCGCGCAGCGCGAGGCCCAGCGGCGTCTTGACGCGCGCCTTGAGCGCGCGGATCCGTTCCCACGGGCTCTCGACCCCGCGCTTGACGGCCGCGTCGAAGCACCCGCCGCCCGAGACCTCGAGGTACGCGAACCCGGCCCGGTCGAGGATCTCGGCGAGCCGGAGCTGCTCGGCAGCCGGCACCCGTCCAGCGAGCGGCTCCTGCCCCAGCAGGCGGATCGTCGTGTCGGCGAGCGACGGCATCCGCCGGAATCTACCGCGGAGGCTCGCCTCGCCCTACGCCCTCGAGATGTAGCGCCCCTCGCGCGGGTCGACCTTGAGCCGGTCGCCCACGTTGACGAAGAGCGGCACCTGCACGACGGCCCCCGTCTCGAGGGTCGCGGGCTTCGTCACGTTCGAGACCGTGTCGCCCTTGACCCCCGGCTCCGTGTCCACGACCTCGAGCTCGACCGAGGCCGGGAGCTGCAGGCTCGACGGCTTGCCGTTCACGCTCAGAACCTGCACCGACGCGTTCGGCTGCAGGTACGGCAGCTCGTCCGCGAGGTCGTCGTGCGGCAGCGCGAACTGCTCGTAGCTCTCCGCGTCCATGAAGTGCACCTCGGAGCCGTCGTCGTAGAGGAACTGGACGTTCTTCGTCTCGGTGTGCACGCGCGGGAACTTCTCGCCGGCCCGGAAGGTCCGGTCGACGACCGCGCCCGCGTCGAGGCTCTTCAGCTTCGTGCGCACGAACGCGCCGCCCTTGCCCGGCTTGACGTGCTGGAACTCGACGATCCGCCACACCTTGCCGTCGAGCTCGATGTGCATCCCGTTCTTGAAGCTGTTCGTGTCGACCGTCTCGGGCACGGCGCACGATGGTAGCTACGAGACCTGCGTCAGCTCCTTCGTGAACCGGACCGGGTTGTCGAGCCCCTCGTCGGTCACGATCACGTCGTCCTCGATCCGGATCCCGAAGCGGCCGGGGAGGTAGACGCCGGGCTCCACGGTGACGACGTTGCCCGCCGCGAGCGTGTCGGGGCTCTCGGTGGAGAGACGCGGCGCCTCGTGCACCTCGAGCCCCAGACCGTGCCCGAGGCCGTGGCCGAACCGCCCGTTGAAGTCGCTGCCCTCGACGACGTCCCGGGCGGCGGCGTCGACGTCGACCCCCTCGACGCCCGCGCGAATCGCGTCGAGCCCGGCCTGCTGCGCGGCGCGCACGACCTCGTACGCCTCGCGCATCTCGCCGTCGATCTCGCCCGTGGCGAGCGTCCGCGTGTAGTCCGAGACGTAGCCGCCGACCCGGCAGCCGGTGTCGATCACGACGACCTCGCCCGCCTCGATCACGCGGTCGCCGGCACGCGCGTGCGGCCGCGCGCCGGTCGGGCCGGAGCCGACGATCGCCTCGAACGCCTCTTCCTCCGCCCCCTCCTCGTGGTAGATCCGGGTGATGTCCCAGGCCACGTCACGCTCGCGCCGGCCGACGAAGCGCACCTCGCCCACGAGCCGCTCGAACATCCGGTCGGTGACGGCGCACGCCCGCCGGAACGCCTCGAGCTCGCCGTCGTCCTTGACGGCGCGCAGCCGCTCGACGAGGCCCTGTCGCGGCACGAGGTCGAGACCTCCCTTCCGCAGCTGGTCGGCGAAGGACCACGGGAGGACGTTCGCCTCGAAGCCGATCCGTCCGTCGAGCTCCTCCGCGAGCCAGCCGATCAGCGAGCGCCTCGTCTGGACGACCTCGACGCCCTCGACCGCCTGGGCCGCCTCGACGTAGCGGAAGTCGGTGAACAGGCGGGCGCGCTCCGGCTCGACGAGCAGCGCGGCGTTCGAGCTGTCGAATCCGGTCAGGTAGAGGACGTTGACGAGGTTCGTGACGAGGAGCGGCTCCTCGAGCAGCCCGCGCAGCCGCTCGATCCTGCCGTTCAAGCCGCGTGCTCCTTGAGGTGCTCGAGCGCCAGCCTGTAGCCCTCGGGCCCGTGGCCGACGAACCGCGCGGCGACGAGGTCCGAGACGACGGAGCTCCGCCGCCACTCCTCCCGGCTTTCGACATCGGAGAGGTGGACCTCGACGATCGGGATCGTGAGGGAGTCGAGCGCGTCGTGGATCGCCCAGGCGTAGTGCGTCCACGCGCCGGGGTTGAGCACGAGGCCGTCGACCGTGTCGTACGCGTCGTGGCACCACTTGACGAACTCGCCCTCGTCGTTCGTCTGGCGGCACTGCACGGTCAGCTCGAGCTCGCGCGCCCACTCGTAGATGCGGCTCTCGAGCTCGGCGATCGAGAGACCGCCGTAGAGCTCCGGATCGCGACGCGCGAGGATGTTCAGGTTGACGCCGTTCAGGACCGAGACCCTCACGCGATCAACCTATCGAGTTCGCGGCGGATCGCCTCTTCCGACGCCCGGACTCCCCAGGCCGGCCGGCCGTCGCGGTCGAACAGGACGAGGCGGATCTCGCCGTCCCGCGCCTTCTTGTCCCGCTGCAGCGCCTGCCACGCGCGCTCGTGGTTGACTCGAACCCGCTCCGGCCGCAGCACGTCCTCGACGACGCGTGTGTCCCGTCCCGACAGCCGGAGTGCCGCGAGGAGGCCGAGCGCGACCGCGCGCCCGTGCGTCACCCCCTCGTAGCCGGCCGCCGCCTCGAGCGCGTGCGCGAACGTGTGGCCGAGGTTCAGGAGCGCCCGCTCGCCCTGCTCGTAGGGGTCGCGCAGGCAGATCGCGGCCTTGCAGGCGGCGGAGCGGCGGACGAGCTCGTCGTCGGGGAGCTCCCAGAACGCCTCGTCCGCGAGGAGGCCGGCCTTGACGACCTCGGCCATCCCCTCGAGCCGCTGCGGCTCGGGCAGCGTCTCGAGCAGCGCCGGATCGACCACCGTCCGGTCCGGCCAGTGGAAGGCGCCGACGAGGTTCTTGCCCTGCGGCAGGTCGATCGCAGTCTTGCCGCCGATCGCCGCGTCGACCTGTGCGACGAGGCTCGTGGGCACCGGCGTCCAGGCGACGCCGCGGAGGTAGGTTGCCGCCGCGAAGCCGGCGGCGTCGGTCGTGCAGCCGCCGCCGAGGGCGACGATCGTGCCGCTCCGGTCGAGCCGCAGCTCCTGCCACAGCCGGTCGACGGCGGCGAGCGTCTTCGCCTCCTCCCCCGGAGGCAGCTCGTGGGTCTCGGAGAGGCGCGACCCCAGTGCGAGCTGTGCGTCCATGCCGTGGATGCCGGCGACCTGCGGGTCGGAGACGAGGGCCACGGCTCCCTCGCCGGGGACGAGCTCGCCGAGCCGCTGCAGGGCGCCGCCCTCGACGTGGACGCCGGCCGCGGCGAGCACGAGGTCGTCGACGTCGCGGGCGGTCGCGTGCGCCACCTCCTCGTAGAGCAGCGCGCGCAGCTCGAAGCGGCGCCGGAACTCGGCCTCGTCCCGGGCGAGCGGCCGCGGCGTGCCGCGCACGCGCTCCCAGGCCGTCTCGACATCGACGGGGAGATGGACGATCGTCGTCCGCTCGTCGCGCAGCAGGTCGGGCGTCTCGACGGCGCCGCCCCCAACGGCGATCACGGTGGGCCCGGGCCGGGCGAACGCCCCGCGCACGAAACGGGCTTCGACCTCTCGGAAGGCCGCCTCGCCCTGCGCCGCGAACAGCTCCGCGATCGGGCCATGCTCCGCCGCGATCGCGTCGTCGACGTCGACGAACGGCCGCCGGAGGACGCGAGCCACCTCCCTTCCCAGCGTCGTCTTCCCCGCACCCATGAAGCCGACGAGGACGAGGTGCCGGCTCAGCTGCCGCGTGCCGTCCAGTCGATCCGCTCCAGGTACGCCAGCCAGGCGCCGACGAAGTCGCCGAGCGCGTCGCCGCCGAACTTCTCGCGCGCGGCCCGGGCGAGCTCCCAGGCGACGGCGGCCTCGGCCACGACCGCGAGCGCCTCGACGGCCGAGACGTCGCTCCGCTCGACGAGCGCCTGCGCCGGCTCGCCCGTCTCGAGGTCGACGGAGCGGAGCGGGCGCATGAGCGTGGGCAGCGGCTTCATCGCGGCGCGCACGACGATCTCCTCGCCGTTCGAGACGCCGCCCTCGATGCCGCCGGCGCGGTTCGTCTCCCGGTGCAGGCCGCGCTCGTCGCGGACGATCTCGTCGTGCGCCCCCGAGCCTCGCAGGCCGGCGAGCGCGAACCCGTCGCCGATCTCGACCCCCTTCACGGCCTGGATCCCCACGATCGCCGCCGCGAGCCGCGCGTCGAGCCGGTCCTCCCTGCGCGCGTACGAGCCGAGCCCGGGCGGGACGCCGCGGGCCCGCACCTCGACGCGGCCGCCGAGCGTGTCGCGATCCCTGCGCGCCTCGTCCACCATGTCGGGATCCGCTCCGGCCTCGGGCAGGGCGATTCCGGCCACCTCGATCCCGATCTCGCGCAGCAGCTTCTTCGCCACGCTGCCGGCGGCGACGTGGACCGCCGTGTGCCGCGCGGAGGCCCGCTCGAGCGCGTCGCGGATGTCGGCGAGGCCGTGCTTCTGGGCACCCGCGAGGTCCGCGTGCCCCGGCCGCGGCAGCGTGACCGGCGTCGTCCCCTTTCCCTCGGGCTCGCCCTCGGGCGGCCACGGGCTCAGCCCCCATGCCCAGTTCTTGTGGTCGCGGTTGCGCACCACGAGCGCCAGCGGCGTGCCGAGCGTGCGCCCGTGGCGGAGGCCCGCGAGCACCTCGACCTCGTCGGCCTCGATCTGCTGGCGAGGCGAGCGGCCGTAGCCCTGCTGCCGGCGGCGGAGGTCGGCGTCGACCGCTTCTCGGTCCAGGACGAGGCCGGCGGGAAGTCCGGAGACGATCGCCACGAGCGCGGGGCCGTGCGACTCTCCCGCGGTCGCGAGCTCGAGCGTCATGGCCGAGAGCGTAGTGGCCTACAGGCGGGCGAGCACCCGCGAGACGAGGCCGCGGTTGCGGTTCCGGCGCCGCGCGACGGAAAGGAGAAAGCGGCCGAGCCGGCCGGACTCGGCCGGGTCGAGGGAGATCGCGGCCTGCGCCTCCTCGCCTCGCCAGATGCTGAGGCGTGCATGCTGCGGCTGCGTGAGATAGACGGAGACGCGGAGACCGCCGTCACCGACGTCCGGGTGCCCCTGGAAGTACTCGACGATCTTCGTCCGCTGCGCGGCGCCGCAGTGCGGGCAGAAGCGGAACTCGTCCTCCACCCCGCCACCGCAGCCTCTGCACCGGCGCATCCTGCTCGTTCTATGCCCCGCGGGGAGTCAGGTCAAGCCGACGGCGCGGCGCATGACGTCCACCGGCGCCGCACGTCCGGTCCACAGCTCGAAGCTCGCGGCGCCCTGCGCGACGAGCACCTCGAGCCCGTCGAGCACATGCGCGCCGGCCGCGGCCGCCGCCTCCGCCGTAGCCGTCCGGGGATACGGGAGGTCGATCAGCGCCTGGCCCGGTCCGAGCTCGAACAGCACCTCGTCGCGCACGGGCGTCGCGTGGACGACGAGGTCGGCGCCGGCCACCTCCGGCGGCCACTCACCTCGCCGGGAGAAGACCCGCGCCTGCGGCAACGCGTGGCGGAAGGCCGCCGCGGCGCCACCGTCCCCGACGATCGCGGGCTTGTAACAGCCTGTTACTTGTTCGAGGATCGCGGGGTCGGTCGAAAAGCCGCGCCCGCGCACGATCGTGTTCACCGACGGCAGGTCGCTGCCGAGGATCCGCGCCGCGTCGAGCTTGTACGGCGCCGTCACGTTCGCGTACTCCACCTCGCCCAGGGCCGCTGCGAGCTCCTCCGGCATCACGTCCCGGGCGACGTAGCCCCAGTCGAGCCCGGCGGCCGCGAAGGCCGCGTTCTGCATCCGGGGAGACAGCGAGTGCGCCACCGGATGGCCGAGCAGCACCACGCGGTGCGGCGTCGCGGCGGGCGTCAGCGCAGCTCCCACTCCGGAAGCGTCTCGGCGAGCGCGGCTCGAACCGCGTCCCAGTCGTCCGCGCTCGCGCGCGCGAGCCCGACCGGCGAGACCGTGCAGCCCTCCCGGTCGTAGCCCCAGGTGAAGCCGGTGAGGGATTCGATCACCTTGGTCATAAGCGCGTCCGGAGACGCACAGAGGAACGTCCGCGCACGCCACGTGACGGGGTCGACCGTCGTCGACGGCGCGTCGAAGAACTCGGGGCGGGGCCCGAACGTCACGTACGGGAAGCCGGTGTCGAGGAGCTGCGGGGCGCGGTCGAAGATGACGTCGTCGTTCATCCAGACGACCTGCAGCCATCCGAGGATCGCCGCGTATCCCTCCGCTCCGAGCTCCACCGTCGCGGACACGACCGGGAAGCCACGCGAGACCTCGATCGGAAACGGCAGCCCGAGGAGATGGTACCCCCAGCGCTCGGGATCGTCGTTGACCCCCAGGTGGGCGCGTGCGGTTCCTGCGAAGCCGCGGACGGCGAACGGCAGGGCGAGCTCAGTAGCCGTAGAGCTGCTCGTGGTCGACGAAGTCCTGGTAGTTCGACGTGAAGTAGTGGTGCCTGTGGTCGGGCTTGCGCACGAAGTAGAGATAGTCGACGTGCGCGGGATGCGCCGCCGCCTGGATCGAGGCGAGTCCCGGGTTGTTGATCGGTGTCGGCGGCAGCCCGAGGTGGAGGCGCGTGTTGTACGGGGTCGGGTTGTGCAGCTCCGACTCCGTCAACGACTGCGTCGGCGGGATGTGGAGCCCGTAGCGGAGCGTCGCGTCGATGCCGAGCGCCATGTGGGCGTGCAGCCGGTTGTAGATCACCGCCGAGACGAGCGGCCGCTCGTTCGGCACCTGTGCCTCTCCCTCGACCATCGAGGCGATGATCAGGACGTCGTAGGGCGTGAGGTTCTTGCTCCTGGCGTACGAGAGGTCGACCGAGCCCCACTTCGCCCTGAACTCCCGGAGCTGCATGCTCACGAGCTGGGCGGAGGTCGACGTGCGGTCGAAGTCGTACGTATCCGGGAAGAGGAAGCCCTCGTACGGCAGCTTTCGGCCGCCGAAGCCGGAGAAGGTGCGCGGCTTCGCCGTCGCGGCGGCGTACGAGCGGCCGGAGAGCTTCACCTTGCGGTGCGACTCGTGCTCGGCGATCTTCGCCACCGCCTCCACGCGCTTCACCATCTCCGCGCGTGTGAACCCCTCCGGGAAGACGATCCTGAACTGGCGCAGCTGGCGGATCGTGGTGGTCGGCGGCGCAGCGGCACCTGAGCCGCCGCAGCCGGCGACGGCCGCCGCGAGCAGCGCCGCGGCGACTACGAGCGCGCCGCGCACCACTCGAGGTAGGTCGAGAGGAGATGGGCGGCGGCGAGCGCGTCCTCGGGAGCCGCGCCGGGCGTCCGCCGCGCGAGATCGGTCGTGAAGCGCTCGTCGTAGAGCTCCACGGGAACGTCGATCGCGCCGCGGAGCGTCTCGACGAAGCGCTCGGTCTCCTCGGCCTGCTCGCCGCGCGTGCCGCGCATGGTGAGCGGGAGGCCGACGACGACGCGCTCGACCGCCTCCTCGCGCGCGAGGCGCGCGAGCTCGGCGAGACCGCTCTCACCGCAGGCCTGCTCGACGACGCCGAGCGGCCGCGCAACGGTGCCGGTCGGATCGGAGACGGCGACGCCCGTCCGCGCGGAGCCGTAGTCGAGCGCCATCACCTTCACGCGCGCATCTTCACGCGCCGACGAGCTCCTTCGCGGCAGCGAGGGCGTCGGCGATGCCGTCGGGGTTCCTTCCGCCGGCCTCGGCGAGGGTCGGCTTGCCTCCCCCGCCGCCGCCGATGTGCTTGCCGAGCTCCCGCACGACCCGGACGGCGTCGAGCCCGCGGGCGACGAGCGACTCGTCGAAGTTGACGACGAGGAAGACGCGGCCGTCGTCACGCGAGGCCACGATCGCGCCCTCCGCCTTCTCCTGCTGGCGGATCCGGTCGGAGAAGTCGCGGAGCGGCCCGCCCTTGAGGCTCTTCACCTCGACGAGCACGACGTCGCCCTCCTTGTCCTGGGAGACGATCTCCGCCTGCTCGGCCTGCCGCGGCCGCCTCGCGTCCTTGCGCGCCCGTTCGAGCTCGCCGCGCAGCGCATCGGCTTCCCTCGCCCGCTCGTGCAGCAGGGCGAACGCCTCGCCGGCGGTGACGGCCTCGATCCGCCGCGAGCCGGCGCCGACCGAGCTCTCGCTGAGGACGGCGAACGGCCCGATCTCGGCTGTCGAGCGCACGTGCGTCCCGCCGCAGAGCTCGATCGACCAGCCGTCAACGTCCACCACCCGCACGACGTCGCCGTACTTCTCGCCGAACAGCATCGTCGCGCCGAGCTTTCGCGCCTCCGCCAGCGGCGTCTCGAAGATCCGCACGGGGCGGTTCGCGAACACGCGCTCGTTGACGCGACGCTCGACGTCTGCGCGCTCCTCGGGGGTGAGCGGCGACGGATGCGTGAAGTCGAAGCGGAGCTTGTCGGGCCGCACGGCCGAGCCCGCCTGGCGGACGTGGTCGCCGAGCACCTCCTGCAGCACCTTGTGGAGGAGGTGCGTCGCCGTGTGGTTCGCCATCGTGGGGTAGCGGACCGCCCACGGGACGACGGCATGCACCCGGTCGCCCTCGGCAAACCCGGTGCCCTGAAACACCAGCTCCTGGTCGCCGTCCTCCAGCCGCAGCGCCTCGACGAGGTCGGCGCGCGTGCCGTCCTCCCTCTCGATCCAGCCTGCGTCGGTCACCTGGCCGCCGCCCGCCGGGTAGAACGGCGACTCCGCGAGCTTGACCTGGAACAGGCCGTCGCCGAGGTCGGCGTACGCGGCGATCGCCGTCCGCACGTCGAGCCGCTCGTAGCCGACGAACTCGGTGCGCGGCGCCATGGCGAGGCGCGGCTCGTGGCGCGTGGTGCCGCCCTGGCGCGAGACGACGCGGTGCCGCTCCATGAGGCGCTCGTACTCCTCCTCGATCACGGCGAGGGCGCGCTCGCGCGCGAGCTCCCGGGTGAGCTCGATCGGGAACCCGTACGTCGTCGCGAGCTCGAATGCGTCGTCGCCCGAGATCTCGCCCTTCGCCGCCGCTTCCTCGAACTTCGCCATCCCGCGCTCGAGCGTCTCGCCGAACCGCTCCTCCTCGGCCGCGAGCGCCCGGTGGATTTCCTGCCGGTGCTCGAGGAGCTCGGAATACGCGTGCCCCATCTGCTCGATCACGACGTCGGCGAGCCCGGGCAGGAACGGAGACTGCATGCCGATCCGCAGCCCGTGCTGCGCGGCACGGCGGACGATGCGGCGCAGGACGTAGCCGCGCCCCTCGTTGGAGGGCGACACGCCCTCGGCCGCGATGAAGGTCATCCCGCGGCCGTGGTCGGCGAGCACGCGGTGCGCTTTCGTCGCGTCCTGGGAGGAACCGTAGGCGACGCCTGACTGCTCCTCGATCCAGCGCATGATCAGCTGGTAGCCGTCGGTGTCGTAGACCGACGCGACGTCCTGCACGACGCGCGCGACACGTTCGAGGCCCCAGCCCGTGTCGATGTTCTTGCTCGGGAGCTCCGTGAGGGTGCCGTCGGGATGGAGCTCGTACGACATGAAGACGAGGTTCCCGAACTCGAGGAAGCGCTCGCAGCGCGTGCACCCCGGCTTGCACTCCGCTGTGCCGCAACCGGCGTCCTCCCCCCAGTCCCAGTACATCTCCGAGTCGGGCCCGCACGGGCCCGGGCCGCCGACCGACCAGAAGTTCTCGGAGGACGGCAGCGGGACGATCCGTTCGGACGGCATGCCGATGCGCTCCCAGAGACCGATCGCCTCCTCGTCGGGGCCGAGCTTCAGGCCGGGGTCGCCGGCGTGGACGCTCACCCAGACGCGGTCCCAGTCGAGCCGCAGGCGCTCCCTGATGAACTCGGTGGCGTACTCGATCGCGCCCTCCTTGAAGTACTGCCCGAACGAGAAGTTGCCGAGCATCTCGAAGAACGTCAGGTGATAGGTGTCGAGTCCGACCTCGTCGATGTCGGGCGTCCGGAAGCACTTCTGGCACGTCGTCGTAAGCGGCGCCGGCGGCGCTTCGCGGCCGAGGAAGTACGGCATCTGCGGCTGCATGCCTGCGCTCGTGTAGAGCGTCGAGCGGTCGTCGGCGCGCGGTATCAGCGAGGCGGAAGGCCGCCGCAGGTGGCCCTTCTCCTCGAAGAACGCGAGGAACCCCTCACGCAGCTCGGCGGTCGTCTCCATTCGCTCCGCTCCAGCGCCGGCTACGCCGGCGCCTCCGCTCCCTGCCCTGCTCCGTCGAGCCTCCGCACGGTGGCCATTCTAGGAGCGGGCGTGCTGGAGACCAGCCGCGGAGGGCGCTACTCTCGACGGCGTGTCGCTGGACGTTCTGACGCCGGTCGCACCGCGGCGCCGGAGGCGCCGTTACCGCGCCGGCAGGGTCGCGCTGCTCGTCCTCGTCGTGCTCGCAGCCGCCTCCGCAGGCATCTGGTTCGGGCGGAGGACCGCCCTCGGCCACCACCATCCGCTGGTCTCCCGCGGGCCCGCGACGACGGCTGCGACGCCGACCGTGACGCACGCCGGCACGGCACCGGAGATGCGGCCGGCGAAGCCTCCGCGCCTCGTCTTCGGGCCTCCGCTGCTCGCCGGCGCCCATGTGCGTGTCCGCGCGCCCGCCGCGATTCTCGTCGACGCGAAGACAGGGCGAGTCCTCTGGGCCGAGCGCCCGCACGAGCGCCGGAAGATCGCGTCGCTGACGAAGATCATGACCGCGACGCTCGCGCTGCGGGAGGTGCCGTGGGAAAGCACCGTCACCGTCGCGCGCTCGGTCACGCGGGTGCCGCTCGTGCGCGAGGGCCTCCGGACGGGCGAGCACGTCAAGGCGTGGAAGCTCTTCTACGCGCTGCTCCTCTTCTCCGGCAACGACGACGCGAACCAGCTGGCGATCTCGAGCGCCGGCTCGGTGCACGCGTTCCTGCGCCAGATGAACGACGAGGCGCGCCGGCTCGGCCTCCGCGACACGCACTACACGAGCCCGAGCGGGATCCGCGACCGCGGCAACTACTCGACGCCGTGGGATCTCGCGGCGCTCACCCGCTACGCCCTCCGGAACCCGCGTTTCGACCGCCTCGTCCGCACGAAGCTGATCCACGTGCGCTGGGCGGCGCCGACCAACTCCAAGATCTACGTCAACAACAACTACCTCCTGCACGAGTACAGCGGCGCGAACGGCGTCAAGACCGGCTACACGAGCGCGGCGGGGTGGTGCCTGGTCGCGACGGCCACGCGCCACGGCCGGATGCTGATCGCGGTCGTCCTCGACTCGCCGAACATGTACGGCGACGCCGAGCGGCTCCTGAACCTCGGTTTCTCCCACGGCTGACGGCGCCTCCCTCGCCGGCGGCGCGACGCACGACCGCGTCGTACGCGTGGGCGACACCGTGCACCGGCCGCCGGGCCGCAACCCCGGGCTCGCCCGCGAGGTCCTCCTCCGGCTCGAGCGCGCGGGTTTCGAGCAGGCGCCGCGCTGGCTCGGCACGTACGACGAGGGGCGCGACGTCCTGAGCTGGATCGACGGGGAGACGTTCACCGAGCGCGGACGCATGCACCCCTTCGTCGGTGACCTTGCGCCGAAGGTGACCTTCGACGACCGTCAACGCCGAGCCGCCTTCCGGCTCCTGCGCCGCTACCACGATGCGCTCGGCGACGGCGTTGTCTGCCACGGCGACTTCGGCCCCTGGAACCTCGTCTGGCGGGCAGGCGGCCGGTCGGGATCATCGACTTCGACGACGTCCGCCGCGCCGACGCCTCCGAGGACGTCGCCTACGCCCTGCGTGCGTTCGTGAGCTACGGCCTCGTCGACGCGCCGCCGCCGGAACTCGTCCGGCAGACGCGGCTCGCGCTCGACGCGTACGGCCGCGACTTCGAGGTGCCCGAGCTCCTGCGGCTCGAGTACGAGCGCGTGGAGGAGCGCTGCCTCCGCAACGGCTGGCGCCGCGCGCTCGCCCGGCTGCCCGCGGAACGCGCCTGGTGGGAGGAGAACCGGGCCCTCATCTGAGACGGCTACCGTTCCTACGCGGCGCCGGGGCCGGCGTTGCGGGGTCGACGTGGAAAAGCGCGCATGAGATTGCCGTCGCTCGCAGCCGGGACCGATCTCGCCGTCGATCTCGGGACGGCGAACACCGTCGTCTTCCGACGCGGCGAGGGCATCGTCCTGTTCGAGCCGTCGGTCGTGGCCATGGATCAGCAGACGGGACAGGTCTACGCAGTCGGAGAGAAGGCGCGGCAGATGCTCGGCCGCACCCCCGCAACCATCGTCGCGACGCGTCCGCTCCGGCACGGCGTGATCGCCGACTTCGAGACGACCGAGCAGATGCTCGGCCACTTCATCCGGCGGGTCGGCGGCAGCGGCCTGCGGCGCGCGGTCATCGTCTGCGTCCCGAGCGGGCTCACCCAGGTCGAGCGGGACGCCGTCGTCGAGGCCACGCTTGCTGCGGGCGCGCGCGAGGCTCACCTGATCGAGGAAGCGATGGCCGGCGCGATCGGCGCAGAGCTCCCCGTGGAGGAGGCCGTCGCCTCGCTCGTCGTCGACGTCGGCGGCGGCACGAGCGAGATGGCCGTCATCGCACTCGGCGGCATCGTCGTCTCCACCTCGCTCCCGGTCGGCGGCTACGACCTCGACGACGCGATCGTCCGCTTCGTCCAGGACCAGCACCGGCTCCTCGTCGGGCACGAGCAGGCGGAGCGCGTGAAGATCGAGATCGGGAGCGCGCTCGCCGGCCACGCCACGGTCTCGGAGGCCGAGGTCGCGGGCCGCTACATGTCCACGGGCATGCTCGCCCGCATCACCCTCGGCGAGGACGACGTGCGACAGGCGCTCGAGCGGCCTCTGTCGCGGATCGTGACCGCGCTCAAGGAGCTGCTCGAGCAGACGCCGGCCCAGCTCGCCTCCGACATCGCCGACCGGGGCATCACGCTCGTCGGGGGCGGCGCGCTGCTGCCGGGCTTCGCCGATCTCATCCGCGGCGAGACCGGGCTGCCCGTCAGCCGCGATCCCGAGCCGCTGACCACGGTCGCCCGCGGCGCGGGCGCGGCGCTCGCCGAGCTCGACACGCTCCGCCGCTCGCAGCGGCGCGCGCGAGGGTCCCGCCGCCGCCGAGGCTGAGATCGGATACTCCCGCCATGCAGACCTTCAATCTCTTCGACGACGAAACCGACACGGGCCCTGACGGAACCGAGCCGCCCGGCTACCTCTGTCACGCGGCCCGGCTCGGCCCGAAGCTCGGCGCTTCCCTGATCGGCATGAGCGTCTACGACCTGCCGCCCGGCGAGGCGATCTGCCCCTACCACTTCGAATGGACCGACGAGGAGTGGCTGATCGTCGTCTCGGGCACGCCGACCGTGCGCACGCCGGAGGGGGAGGCCGTTCTGAGCCCGGGCGACGTCGCCTGCTTCCCCGCGGGGCCGAGCGGAGCGCACCGGGTCGGCAACTCCTCGGACGAGGCCGTCCGCGTCGCGCTGCTCTCGACGAAGAGCGAGTTCGGGATCGCCGAGTACCCGGACAGCGACAAGGTCGGCGTCTGGGCGGGCGACGCCCATTACATGCTGCGGCGCGGCGAGCACCTCGACTACTGGGACGGCGAGCGCTAGGCGCTCCGCGAGCGGCTCCGCGCGACCGAGCGCCTCCAGCCGGGCCCCGGCGAAGGGGCCCGGCCAGAAGCTGCGCGCGGATCACCCCTCCGGCAGGATCCGCAGGAGCTTCGCGTTGCCGTAGCCGGCGCTCCAGATCGAGTCCGCGGTGATCGCGAGATCGCCGTTCGGGACCTTGCGCAGGAGCCCGATCAGCCGGCCGGTCGTCTCGTCGATCCGGGCGAGCCCGAGGTTCGTCGGCAGCCAGACCGATCCGAACCCCGCTGTCCCCCACGCGGTGGGCTGCTTGAAGCCGGACAGGGTCGTCGCGAGGTCGACGCTCGCCACGATGCCGCAGGTCGCCGGATCCACGCGATCCACGCCGTTGCCGTTCTCCACCCACACGCTCGTGCCGTCGAGGATCGGCTGACCCGACTCGGCGACCGAGCAGACGACGGCGTTCGTCGACGGGTCGATGTGGACGAGCTCGTTCTCGTTCGGCACGTTGACCCAGATCCCGGTCGCGCCGGCCGCCATCTCCAGCGGGCCGCCGCCTCCGGCCGGGCCGACGGTCACGGACGCGACGATCGCGTTCGTGGCGGGATCGATCCGGACAACGGTGCCCTGGCGGTGCTCGGCTACCCAGACCGCTCCGTCCGCGACCCGAAGTACGTCTGCCAGACCGAGCCGAGCCCCGAGGTCAGGTAGCCGTAGTCGACCGGGCCGGTCGGGATCTCGGCGACGACGGCGTTGCGCGAGGGATCGACCCGCACGACGGCGTCGGGCCCGTGGACCCACAGATTGTTCGCGTCGACTGCGAGCCACTCCGGATCGGCCGGGGCGGGCATCCGGATCGTGCTCACTACCTTGGCGCCCGCCGGGAGCGAGCTGGCGGGCGCCCCCGCGGCGCCACCTGCCGCCGTCGCCGCGACGAGCAGCGCGCCGGCGAGGGCGAGCTGAATGGAACGGGTCATGCGTCTCCTCCTTTCGTGACCGCGCGCGGACGGCGCGGGCCAGGCTGGCGGAGGCGCTCGACCTCTGGCAGGGCGAGCCGCTGAGCGATCTACCCGAGCAGGGGTTCGTCGCCGAGGAACGGCGTCGCCTCCAGCAGCGCCGCCGGACGGCGACGACGGACCGCATCGCCGCCGATCTCGCCCTCGGCCGTTCGGGCGAGCTGGTTGCCGAGCTCGAGGCGCTCGTGCGCGACCAGCCCTTCCATGAGGAGCTGCGGAAACACCTCATGCTCGCCCTCTACCGCTCCGGCCGGCAGGCCGAGGCGCTCGAGGCCTACCAGGACGCGCGCCGGGCCCTGACCGCCGAGCTGGGCCTCGAGCCGAGCCGCGAGCTCCGGCTGCTGCAGCAGGCGATCCTGCGCCAGGACGAGTCCCTCGACGCGCGGCCGCCGGCACCAGTCCGACGTGAAGCCGGAGCCCCCCGCTGCAGCCGCGGCGCCGCAGCCGGTGGCGCGCTCCCGCCGCGGTTGCAATCCTCGCCGCCGCCGGCGCGATCGTCTTCGGCGTCGTCGCCGAGTCCGCCGGGAGCCGGCCGTTCGTGCGGCCGGCAAAGATCCTCGCGACGATCCCGATGCCGAACCCTTCCTGCTGCGGAGTCGGCCAGCAGGCCGTGTGGGGCCTCGGCCATCACAACGACGTCCTCTACCGGATCGACCCGAACACGAACCGGATCGTGGGCCGCTGGAGGGTGGCCGATTTCCAGACCGGAATCCCCGAGCCGCAGGCCGGGGCCGTCTGGATCCCGTCCTCCGCCGGGCAGCTGATCCGGTTCGACCCGATCAGCGGCCACGTGGTCAGCCGGATCCCGATCCGCGGGGCCGCCGTCCAGTACGCCTACGAGCACACGTGGGAGACCACGCTCGACCACACGCTCGTCCGGATCGACATCCAGACCGACAAGGCGCGCCGGCTCACGAGATACGCCGCCGGCGCGAACGACTGGGTCGACGGCATCACCTACGGCGCCGGCGACATCTGGATCGGGGTCGGCGACACGGGACAGCTCCTGCGCGTCGACCCGACTAGCGGCCGGATCCTGCACCGGATCTTCCTCGGCAACACGCACTCGGAGCTCGTCGCGGTGTACGACGACGGCGCGGTGTGGGCGTTCCGCTTCGTCGGCGGCCAGCAGATCCTGTTCCGGATCGACCCCGCGACCAACGCGATCACCGCGCGGATCCCGGTCGGGCCCCCGAACGGCTCGCTGCCCAACGGCGGCATCGCAGCCGGAGACGGCTATATCTGGACCTGCGACTGGGACGGCAAGCTGTCGAAGGTGGACGAGCGGACGAACCGGGTCTTCGCCCGCTACACCATCCCCTCGGTGGCGGAGAACGTCACCTTCGGAGACGGCTCGCTCTGGGCCGCCGCCTACGACGCCTCCGAGGTCTATCGCATCGATCCCGGCGACTAACGGGCGAGCGACTCCTCGTCCTCGGCGATCGTCTCGCGGATCTTCTCCAGCGAGCGCCGGATCAGGCGGGAGACGTGCATCTGGGAGATGCCGACCTGCTGCGCGATCTGCGACTGGGTCAGCCCCTCGAAGAAACGGAGCTGAAGGATCTTCCGCTCCCGCTCGTCGAGCGCCTTGAAGCCGGGAGCGAGCACGGCGCGGTCCTCCGAGACCTCGTACTGGTGCTCCTCGGTGCCGAGCGACTCGAGCGGGTCGAGGTCGTCGTCGTCGCCACCCCCGCCGCCGATCGACAGTGAGAGCGACGTGTACGCGCGGCCCGACTCGAGCGCCTCGAGCACTTCCTCCTCCTCGACGCCGGCCGCCTTGGCGAGCTCCGGGATGGTGGGCGAGCGACCGAGCTGCACGGTGAGCTGCTCGACGAGGCGCGAGAGCTGCACGTTCAGCTCCTGCAGGCCGCGCGGCACGCGCACGGACCAGCCCTTGTCGCGGAAATGCCGCTTGATCTCGCCGATGATGTTCGGCGTCGCGTAGGTCGTCAGCTCGACGCCGCGCTCGAGGTCGAAGCGGTCGATCGCCTTGATCAGCCCGATCGCGCCGATCTGGACGAGGTCCTCGAGCTGCTCGCCGCGATACGAGTAGCGCCGCGCGAGTGAGCGGACGAGTGACATGTACTGCTCGATCAGCTGCTCGCGCGCCTGGAGGTCGCCGTCCTCGTGGTAGCGGCGCAGGAGGAGCTTGTCGTCGATCCGCGTCACGCGCTCGCCCCTGCCGTCGCGAGCCGCTTGGTCAGCTCGACCCAGGCCGCGCCGTCGCGCTCGTCGATCTCGTGCGTGTCGCACACGGTCTCGAGCACGCGCCGTAGGTCGAGGCCGCCGTCCCGGGCGCCGTCCTGCACCCTCTCCGGCGGGAACGGCCCGAGCGAGGCGCGCAGCACGCCGTCGTCTGCCGAGAGGGAGAGGACGAGCTCGCCCATGTCGTCGCGGAGCGAGAGGAGCGCCTCGATGCCGACCTGCAGGTCGTCGAGGTCGTCGTAGGTCACGTCGAGCCGCATGGCGAGGCCGCCGGTGACGAGGTGCGCGATCGGCCGGAAGTCCTCCTCGGCCGGGATGACGAGCCGAATCTCGTCCGCCGTCACGTTCGCCTCTTCTCGAACTGCCCGTTCACGCGGCCCACGTCGCCTCCGACCTCGACTGTCTCCCGGGAGCTCCCCAAGACTCCCGCTCCACTCGTCAACGGGAAAGCGCGCGCCATGGTTCCGGCCGCACCAGGAGACACATCCTCGGCCGATCCTACTGCGACGACGCGATCGTCCCGTGGCCGACGACGGCGTCCCTGTCATAGAGCACCGCGGCCTGCCCGGGAGCGACGCCGTAGGCGGGCTCGTCGAGCTCGAGCCGGAAGCCACGGGCGGTGGGCTCGACGCTGGCCGGCACCGCCGGCGAGCGGTAGCGGAGCTTCGCCTCGACCCGGTCGGCGTCCGCGTAGAGCCGGCCGCGGACGTTCACCTGCGTGCGGGCGAGCGAGGCGCGCGGGCCGACGACGACCGCGTTCGCGGACGGCCGCGTGCCGAGGACGTAGAGCGGCTCGGGCGAGGCGAGGCCCAGGCCACGCCGCTGCCCGGGCGTGAAGCGCCAGAAGCCGTCGTGGCGGCCGAGCTCGCCCCCGTCCTCCGCGACGATCGGCCCCTCCTGTCCCTCGAGGCCGTGCCGACCGAGGAAGGCGCGGTAGTCGTCGCCTGCGAGGAAGCATGCCTCCTGGCTTTCCGAACGGCGGGCGGCCGCGAGGCCGGCGCACTCCGCCTGGGCCCGGGTCGCCTCCTTGTCCTGGTCGCCGAGCGGGAACACGATCCGCGCGAGCTGCTTCGGGTCGAGCGAGGCGAGCATGTAGCTCTGGTCCTTGGCCGCGTCCGCTCCGCGGGCGAGGAGGAGGGCGCCGTCCCGCTCGACGATGCGCGCGTAGTGCCCGGTGGCGAGCCGCCCGGCTCCGGCGCGCCGCGCGAAGGCGAGCAGCTCGGCGAAGCGGAAGCCGCCGTTGCAGCGCGTGCACGGGTTCGGCGTCCGCCCGCGCGCATAGCCACGGACGAACGGCGTGACGACGGCGCGGCGGAACTCCTCGCGCAGGTCGAGGGTCACGTGCGGCACGTCCAGCCGGTGACACGTCTCGCGCGCCGCGATCACGCTCTCGGGCGAGCAGCACGCGCGCTCGGCGTCGGGGCCCTCCGGGTCGAGCCAGAGCCGCAGCGTCACGCCGACCGCGTCCGGCAGCGAGCGCAGCAGCGCGACGGCGCTGTCGACGCCGCCGCTCATCGCGACGGCGACGCGGCCCGGGGAAGGCGCCACCCGGAACACCGGGCCGAGCGCGTTCGCGAGCGCGTCGACCGCGAGCGTCTCGCCGCCGACCGCCGCCGCGTCGAGCAGCGTCAGCCCGGCGAGATCGCGCTCGAGCCCGGGCGCGTCGGCCTCGACGATCCGGTCGCCGTCCACGAGCAGCCGGACGGCCGCCCACTCGCCGTCGCGGCTCGAGTCTCCGAAGACCTCGCGCATCTGCCAACCGTAGAGGAGAAGCCCGACCCCGGCGTTCGAACCGGGCTATGTGATCCTGGTTTCCCAGGTGGGTGCCGTGCCCTCCTCGGCCATGCCTCGGCGGGACGCCGGCTCCCTTTCACGTAGCGTTGGATCTACATGTGTGCCCGATTCGGCGCACGGGGCCGAGCACGGGGACTGTAGCGTCCGCTAGTCGGGCTGTGGCTGGAGCAGGCCGATGCCGAGCTCCCGCAGATGCGCCGGATCGGCGTCGCTCGGCGCGCCGGTCATCGGGTCGACACCGGCCTGGTTCTTCGGGAAGGCGATCGTGTCGCGCAGGTTCGGCTCGCCCGCGAGCACCATCATCGTCCGGTCGATGCCCCAGGCGATGCCGCCGTGCGGCGGAGCACCCATCGCGAGCGCGTCGAGGAGGAAGCCGAATTTCGCGCGCTGCTCCTCGGACCCGATCCCGAGCAGGTCGAAAACGCGCGCCTGGATCTCCGGCTCGTGGATCCTGAAGGAGCCGCCGGCCAGCTCGTTGCCGTTCCCGACGAGGTCGTAGGCGAAGCCGCGCGCGGCGCCGGGGTCCTCGTCGAAGCGCTCCTCCCACTCCGGCGACGGCCGCGTGAAGGGATGGTGGACGGCCGTCCAGCGTTCCTCCGTCTCCGACCACTCGAACATGGGGAAGTCGGTCACCCACAGCCACGACCACGCGTCCTCGTCGATCAGCCCGAGCCGTTCGGCGAGATGAACGCGCAGCGCGCCGAGGACGCGCGAAGTCATGGGCCACTCGTCCGCGGCGAAGAGGAGCGTCTCGCCGGGCTTGCCGCCGAGGGCGACCAGGGTCTTCTCGGAGAGGAACTTCGCGATCGGCGAGCGCACCTCGCCGGACTCGTCGTAGACGACGTACGCGAGCCCCTTCGCCCCCCAATCCTTCGCGAACTCCTCGAGCTCGGTGAGCTCGGTCCGGGAGAAGGTGCGCGGCGCCCGCAGGAACCGGACGGCCTCGGCCGAGGCGAAGACCCCGAACTCGGAGCCGCGCGTCGCCTCGGTCGCGTCCTCGATCTCGAGCCCGTAGCGAAGGTCCGGCTTGTCGCTGCCGAAGCGCCGGTCGGCCTCGTCCCAGGTCATGCGCGCGAACGGCGGCTCGAGCTCGACGCCGAGGCACTCGCGCCAGATCGTCTGCACGAGCCGTTCCGTGAGCCCGATCAGGAACTCGTAGTCCGGGAACGCCATCTCGACGTCGAGCTGGGTGATCTCCTGCACGCGGTCGGCCCGGAGGTCCTCGTCCCGGAAGCAGATGGCCACCTGGAAGTAGCGCTCGAAGCCCGCGATGACGAGCAGCTGCTTCGCGATCTGCGGCGACTGCGGCAGCGCGTAGAAGTGGCTCGGCTGCAGGCGCGCCGGAACGAGGAAGTCGCGTGCGCCTTCCGGCGTCGGCTTCCAGAGGATCGGCGTCTGGATGTCGACGAAGCCGGCCTCCTCCATGACGCGCCGCATGATCCCGACCATCTGCCCGCGCAGCCGGATGTTCCGCTGCAGCCGCTCTCGCCTCAGGTCGAGCCAGCGGTAGCGGAGGCGCAGGGTCTCGTCGACATTCTCCTCGTCGAGCTGGAACGGCAGGGGGGTCGAGCGCGAGAGAATCCGCAGCTCGTCCACCTGCACCTCGACCCGGCCGGTCGGAAGGTTCGGGTTGACGAGCTCCGGCGCGCGTGCGACCACCTCGCCCGTGGCCTGGAGGACGAACTCGTTGCGGATCCCGTGCGCGGTCTCGGCCGCGGCCGCGGAATGCCCGGGATTGACGACGAGCTGGACCTTGCCGGTGTGGTCGCGGAGGTCGACGAAGACGAGCCCGCCGTGGTCGCGGCGCGCGTCGGCCCAGCCGGCGAGCGTGACGAGGCGGCCGGCGTCCTCGGCCCTCAGCTCGCCGCACATGGCGTTGCGCCAGGCCATCAGAGCCCCGCGAGCGAGCTCACGACGCGGTCCTCCTGCCCGCGCCGCCGCACCTCGTACGTCCCGTCGCTGCGTGCGACGACGACGGTCTCCGCGCCGAGCCGTTGCGCCTGTGTCAGCTGCCCCTTCATCGACCGGCCAGCGTAGTCGGTGTCGACGGCGAGCCCCTCCGCCCGCCACTTCGCGATCTGGGGCAGGAGCCGTCCGCGCAGCTCGGGCTCCTCGCACGCGACGAAGACGTCGAGCCGCGGCGCCTCGGCCGTCGCTCCCTCCCGCTCCATCGCGAGCACGAGCCGCTCGAGGCCGACGCCGACGCCGATGCCCGGCGTGGGCGGCCCTCCGACCGCCTCGACGAGCCCGTCGTAGCGGCCGCCGCCGCAGAGCGCGGAGTTGACGTTCTCCTCCGGCCCGAGGAACTCGAAGGTCGTGCGCGTGTAGTAGTCGAGGCCGCGCACGAGCGTCGCGTCGAGGACGTACGGGACGCCGTAGGCGTCGAGGTGCGCCCGGACCGCGGCGAAGTGCTCGCGGCATGCGTCGCAGAGGGATTCGCCGATCTTCGGCGCAGCGGCGAGCGCCGCGCGGAGCCTCTCGTCCTTGACGTCGAACACCTGCAGGACGCTCGTCGCGCGCTTGTGGGCGACCTCCTCGTCGACGAGCTCGGGATGCGCGTCGAGCCAGTCCTCCAGACGCGCCACGTACTGCGGGCGGCAGTTCGCGTCCCCGATCGAGTTGAGGTGCAGCTCCCAGTCCGTCACGCCGAGCCGTCGCAGGAGCTCCGCGAAGAACTGGATCACCTCGGCGTCGACGGCGGGATCCGCCGAGCCGATCGCCTCGAGCGACAGCTGCCAGTGCTCGCGGTAGCGGCCGCGGCCCGGGCGCGAGTAGCGGTACATCGGCGCGATCGTGTACGCCTTGACCGGTTGCGGCTCCTGCGCCAGCCCGTGCTCGACGTACGCGCGCGCGATCGGGGCCGTCCCCTCGGGGCGCAAGGTGAGCGAGCGGCCGCCGCGGTCCTCGAACGTGTACATCTCCTTGTGCACGACGTCGGACGCCTCGCCCGCCGTGCGCTCGAAGAGCGCCGTCTCCTCGAACCCGGGCGTGTGGACGCGGGACCAGGCGTACTGCGCGCACTGCTCCTCGATCGTGCGGATCACGCGCCACCACAGGTGGTCCCGCGGCAGGACGTCGTGCGTCCCGCGCGGCGCCTGGAAGCGGCTCATGACTGCGGCGCGCGGAGCTCTGCCAGGAACGGGTTGCGCGCGAGCTCGACGCCGAGCGTCGTCTCCGGGCCGTGTCCCGGGTGGACCACCGTCTCGGGCGGGAACCGCTCCGCGAGCATGCGCACCGACGCGAGGAGCGTGTCCCAGTCGGCTCCGGGCAGGTCGACGCGCCCGACCGAGCCCGCGAAGAGCAGGTCGCCGCTGAAGAGCTCGCCCGCGGCGTGGAAGGCGACGTGGGCCGGCGAGTGACCCGGCACGGCGAGGCACTCGAACGAGATGCCCGCGACCTCGATCGTCTCCCCGCCGCCCAGCAGGTGCTCGGGCGCGTGCGGTCGTCCGGGGACGCCCACCGGAGCGAACTCCGGGTAGCGCTCGAGCCGCTCGCGCTCTCCTTCCGGCATCCACACCTCGGCGCCCGTTCCCTCCGCGAGGTCGGCGACGCCGCCGAGATGGTCGAAGTGGCCGTGAGTGACGAGGATCCCCGCGCAGGCCGTGCCGAGCCGCGCGAGCTCGAGGCGGAGGCCGGCGGCGTCGCCGCCCGGGTCGACGACCGCGCATTCGGTGGCGCCTCGCTCGCTGCGCACGACGTAGCAGTTCGTCTGCAGCGGTCCGAGCTCGTATCTGTCGACCGCGAGCGGCATGGCGGCGAGTGTAGTGGCCCGCCCGCGAGCGGAGGGCGCTTGCGGGCAGGGCACTTCATGCAGCGTTGGTTAGATGCCCATGGGTGCGGGAAGGGGCCCCACGTGCGTCATTGGAGGCTGTACGAGGTCGAGACGCCGCAGGGGGCGCGGTCGCCCGTCGTCCTGCACTCGAAGGAAGGCTCCGCGCGGGCCGTCCTCATCGAGCTGCGCGCAGGCGAGGCGCTCGGCGACCACCAGGTGAAGGAGTCGGCCCTCGTCGTGGTCCTCGACGGAGCCGTGCGCGCGGAGGCCGGCGGCGAGGCGGTCGACGGCAGCGCCGGGACGCTCTTCCATTTCGAGCCCGACGAGAAGCACTCCGTGACGAGCGAGGGCGGCGCGCGGCTCCTGCTGCTACTCGCGCCCTGGCCCGGAGAGGGTCACTACCGCGGCGACCCGGCAACCGCGGGCGTCAGCGCTTCCTAGCCGGCCGCTTCGCCGACTCCTGCTCCGCGCGCCGCTGCCAGCGCGTGTGCGTGAAGCGGTCGAGCATGTATCCGAGCGGGATGAAGAGCACCGTGTAGAAGGCGGCGAAGCCGAAGGCGGAGGTGATGCTGTGCCCGCCGCTCTTCGAGCCGAGCAGATACACGATCGCGAAGATGCACGCGCCGAGGATGAGCGAACGGCGCGCCGATCGCTGCCAGGACGGCGCTGGAGGAACGCGGACCGGCCGGCCGCCCCGCCGCGGCGTGGCCTTCGCCTTTGGCTTCGCGCCGTCGCGGTCGCGCGGCTTCGACTCGAGGGCGTCTTCGGGCGGCTCCTCGAGCTCGTTCCCCTCGGCGTCGACCCAGACGGTCTCGTACTCGTGCCGGCGTCCCTTCTGCGCCCGCCGCCGTTGCTTCTTGGTCGGCATGGACGGCTAGCGTAGCTCTCCCCCGGCGACCACCCTGGCGACCACCCGGCCGCCGAGGTGATAGGCGAGATAGCGCCAGTCGGACGCGTCGAGCAGGGCCACGTCCGCGCGGAAACCCGGGGCGAGGCGGCCGATCCGGTCAGCCCGGCCGAGGACGTGCGCGGCGTTGACGGTGCACGCCGCGAGGGCCTCCGCGGGTGACAGGTGGAGCTGCGTCGCGGCGAGCGAGCAGACGAGCGGGAGGCTCTCGCAGAACGCGCTGCCCGGGTTGAAGTCGGTCGCGAGGGCGATCGCCGCGCCGGCATCGGCGAGCGCCCGCCCCGGCGGCATGGGCCGGTCGAGGAAGAGCGCGCTCGCGGGCAGCAGCACTCCCACGACGTGGCTCGCCGCCAGCGTGCGGATCCCGTCGGCACCCGTCGCCTCGAGATGGTCCACGGAACGCGCCGCGAGCTCGACGGCGAGCGGGATCGCGCCCGACTCCGTGAACTGGTCGCCGTGCAGCCGCAGCACGAGGCCGGCCTTGCGGCAGGCCTCGAGGTAGCGTCGCGCCTGCGCGGCGTCGAAGGCGCCGCGCTCGAGGAACACGTCCGCCGCCTCGGCGAGCCGGGCCGCCTCGGGCAGCACCTCCGCGAGCGCGAAATCGAGGTAGGAGTCGGCGTCGGCGAACTCCGGCGGCACCGCGTGGGCGCCGAGCCACGTCGGGATGCCGCCCGCGTCCCGGACGGCGCGGAGAGACGCGAGCTCCGTCTCGCGGTCGAGCCCGTAGCCGGACTTGGCCTCGAACGTCGTCGTGCCCTCGCGGAGCATCCACGAGCGGTGGAGGACGACCGCGGCCACCAGCCCGCCCTCCCCCGCGGCCCTGGTCGCGCGGACCGTCGACAGGATGCCGCCGCCGGCCGCGTGCAGCTCCTCGTAGCTCGCGCCGCCGGCGCGGAGCGAGAACTCGTCGACGCGGTCGCCGCCGAAGGCCGCGTGCGTGTGGCAGTCGACGAGGCCCGGGACAGCGCACAGCCCTCGGCAGTCGAGCTCATCCACATCTCCGTCGAGCGCCGGGAGATCGCGCATCCTCCCGACGGCCTCGATCGTGTCGCCGGCGCAGAGGACGAAGGCGTCCTCCACCACGTCGACGTCGCCGAGCGCCGATCCGCGGAGCGGAGCCGCGATGCCGGAGGGAGTCGCGAGCTGCGCGAGATCGCGGAGGAGCAGGCGCTCGCCGGTCGTCGTCACGCGCCGCCGGGAACGCGCGGGATGCGGAGACCGCCTTCCTCGGCGGCCGCGAGCGCCTCCGGGTAGCCCGCGTCCACGTGACGCATCACGCCGGTGCCCGGATCGGTCGTGAGCACGCGCTCGAGCCGTTCCGCCTGGGCGTCGGTGCCGTCGGCGACGACCACCATCCCCGCGTGGATCGCGTTGCCGATCCCCACGCCGCCGCCGTGGTGGACGCTCACCCACGTCGCTCCCGCCGCCACGTTGACGAGCGCGTTGAGGATCGGCCAGTCCGCGATCGCGTCGGAGCCGTCGCGCATCGACTCGGTCTCGCGGAACGGCGAGGCGACGGAGCCGGCATCGAGGTGATCGCGTCCGATCACCACGGGCGCCGTGACCTCGCCGCTGCGCACGAGCTCGTTGATCGCGAGGCCGGCTTTCGCGCGGTCGCCGTAGCCGAGCCAGCAGATCCGCGCGGGGAGCCCCTGGAATGCCACCCGCTCGGGTGCAAGCTCGAGCCACCGCTGGAGGAGCGGATCGTCCGGGAACAACTCCCGCAACCGGTCGTCGATCGCGGCGATGTCCGACGGGTCGCCCGACAGCGCCGCCCACCGGAACGGCCCGATGCCGCGGCAGAAGAGCGGCCGGATATAGGCCGGGACGAAGCCCGGGTATGCGAAGGCCTCCTCTACGCCACCTTCACGCGCCTCACCTCGCAGGTTGTTGCCATAGTCGAAAACATAGGCCCCGCGTCGGACGTACTCGAGCAGGGCCTCGACGTGGCGCACGATGGACTCGCGGGCGCGCCGCAGGTACTCGTCGGGATCGGACGAGCGTAGGGCGGCCGCCTCGTCCACCGAGCAGCCGCTCGGCACGTAGCCGTTGAGCGGGTCGTGAGCGGCCGTCTGGTCCGTGATCAGGTCGAACTCCTCGCCGCGGGCGGCGAGGTCCGGCACGACGTCCGCCGCGTTCCCGAGCAGCCCGACCGAGAGGGGCCGCCGCTCGGCAGCCGCGGCCCGCACGCGCGCGAGCGCGTCGTCGAGGGAGTCGGCGGCCTCGTCGAGATACCGCGTCTCGAGGCGGCGCTCGATCCGGCGCGGGTCGACCTCGACGCAGAGGATCGCCGCGCCGGCCATCGTGCCCGCGAGCGGCTGCGCGCCTCCCATCCCGCCGAGCCCGGCCGTGAGGATCGTCCGCCCGCGCAGGTCGGGTGAGCCGAAGTGCTTCTCCCCGGCCGCGGCGAGGGTCTGGTACGTGCCCTGCAGGATCCCCTGGCTCCCGATGTAGATCCAGGAGCCGGCGGTCATCTGGCCGAACATCGTCAGGCCCTCGGCCTCGAGCCGCCGGAACTCGTCCCAGGTGGCCCACTTCGGCACGAGAAGCGAGTTCGCGATCAGCACGCGCGGCGCGCCCTCGTGGGTCGTGAAGACGCCGACGGGCTTGCCGCTCTGGACGAGGAGGGTCTCCTCGGGGCCGAGCTCGAGCAGCGCCGCGACGATGGCGCGCAGGGCCTCGTGGTTCCGCGCAGCCTTTCCCGACCCGCCGTAGACGACGAGCTCCTCGGGCCGTTCCGCCACCTCCGCGTCGAGGTTGTTGAGGAGCATGCGGAGCGGGGCCTCGGTCGACCACCCGCGCGCATTGAGCTCGGTCCCGCGCGGGGCGCGGATGGAGGCGAGGTCGCCGACGAGGGACTCGACCCGCTCCGCGAGGCTCGCCGTCGTGCTCATGCGAGCTGTCCCGCCTCCGCCTCGACGGCCGCGACGAGCGAGCCGTCACGGATCGACGCGGCCACCGCCTCGATGTCGCCGGCGAGCGGACGGTCGTCGCGTAGCCTCGGCGAGCGCTCCCGTACGGCGGCCCGCGCCGCCCGGCCACCGGCTCCCGGCTCCAGCGGGGCGTGGAACTCGACCGCCTGCGCGCCCGCCAGAAGCTCGATCGCGACCGCCCGCTCGCAGTTGGCGAGCACCTGCCACGCCTTGAGCCCGGCCGCATTCCCCATCGAGACGTGATCCTCCTGCCCCGCGCTCGTCGGGATCGAGTCGACGGACGCAGGGTGGCAGAGCACCTTGTTCTCGGACACGAGCGACGCGGCCACGTACTGCGGGATCATGAAGCCGCTGTTGAGTCCGCCGTCGGTGGTGAGGAATGCCGGCAGGCCGTCGGAGAGGTTCGGGTTGACGAGCCGTTCGAGCCGCCGCTCGGAGATGTTGGCGAGCTCCGCGACGGCCATCGCGAGCGCGTCGAGCGCGAAGGCGAGCGGCTGCCCGTGGAAGTTCCCGTTCGACACGAGCTCCTCGTCGTCGACGAGGACGAGCGGGTTGTCGGTGGCCGCGTTCAGCTCGACTCCGGCCGTGTACTCCGCGTACTCGAGCAGGTCGCGGCAGGCGCCGTGGACCTGCGGCGCACAACGGAGCGAGTACGCGTCCTGCACCTTGTCGCACCAGCGGTGCGCCTCGATGATCGCCGACCCCTCGAGCAGGCGGAGGACATTGGCGGCCGCAGCCCGCTGGCCGCGCAGCGGCCGAAGCTCGTGGATCTGCGGCAGGAACGACGTGCGCGATCCCTGGAGCGCCTCGACCGAGAGCGCGCACGCGATGTCGGCCGCCCGCGCGAGCCTTCGCGCCCGCACGAGCCCGAGCGCTAGGGCGGCGGCCATGAACTGCGTGCCGTTGACGAGCGAGAGGCCCTCCTTCGCGGCGAGCCGGACGGGCTCGAGACCGGCGCGCGCAAGCGCGTCGGCGCCGCTCAGGCGTTCGCCCTCGACCCACGCCTCTCCCTCTCCCACGAGCGGCAGGGCAAGATGAGCGAGCGGCGCGAGATCGCCGGAGGCGCCGACCGAGCCGCGGCTGGGCACGACCGGCAACAGGCCGCGGTCGAGGAAAGCGAGGAGCAGCTCGACCGTCTCGACCCGGGCGCCCGAGTTGCCCTTCGCGAGCGCGTTGGCGCGCAGCAGGATCGCGGCGCGGACGATCTCGTCCGGATAGGGCTCGCCGACGCCCGCCGCGTGGGAGCGGAGCAGGCGCAGCTGCAGCTCGGCGGTCTGCTCCTCGGGGATCGCGACGGCGACGAACCGGCCGAAGCCCGTGTTCACGCCGTACGTGTGCTCGCGGCTGCCGTGTGCGGCGCGCTCGACGAGTGCGCGGGCCGCCTTCATCCGCCCGCGCGCGCGGTCGGAGAGCTCGACCGCCCTGCCCTCGACGGCGACGGCCCAGACGTCGTCGACGGTCAGGTCGTCGCCCGTGAGCTCGATCGCGGTGCGCTGCGCCACGACGCGAGTCTAGGACGCGGCCCGCCCCGCACGTTGCCTTGCCCTACGTGCCCCCGGGGGGTTTCGCAACCCCCCGCAGACACCGTACCCGTGCCATCCTCACGACACTGTCGCGAGTTCGCGCCGGCTTGCCGGCGGCGCTACTCGCCCAGCAGGCGGAGCTCGAGGACGTGCGACGGGTCGAGCCCCGCGACGCCGAGGAGCGAGCCCGCGGCGGCGACCGCGGCTCCCGCGGGAAGCAGGCCGACGAGTTCCGCGCCGCGCACGCGCAGACCCCTCTCGGTCGCCTCGCGCTGCACCGCCGCGACGACCTCGTGCAGCGCAGAGCGTCGCCAGTCCTCGATATTGAGGCTCACCTGGACGTGTCCGGCCCGGGGCAGGCGGAGGCCGAGCGCCCGAACGCCCGGGAACCCGCCGTCGCGCTCGCGCACCGCCCGAGCCACCTGGCGCGCGGCGTCGAGGTCGTCCCCCTCGAGGTTCACGTTGAACGCGATCAGGGGCGGACGCGAGCCCACGATCACGCCCCCGGCTCGCTCGTCGAGGCGGAGCGGCCCGAAGTCCGGCAGGAGCTCGCCCGCATCGATCCGCCGCTGCAGCTCCTCGGGACCGCCGCGCCGGAAGAAGGCCGGCCCGCGGCCCGGCGCGAGTCCTGCGTAGAGGAAGACCGGCAGGGCTTGCTCCTCCCCCAGCCGCCGCGCGAGCTCGAGCGCCGCCGCGCGCGCACGCGCGGCATCCGTCCCGACGATCGGGACGACCGGGACGACGTCGGCGGCGCCGATGCGCGGGTGCGCTCCCTCGTGGCGGCGCAGGTCGATTCTCTCGCGGGCGCACGCCACCCCCGCGAGCAGGGCCTCGACGAGCTCGCTCTCTCTGCCGACGAGCGTGTACACCGAGCGGTTGTGGTCCTCGTCGGAGTGGACGTCGAGCAGTCGCGCGGGCGCGGCGAGCGCCTCGCCGATCGCATCGATGGTCGCGCGGTCGCGTCCCTCGGAGAAGTTCGGCACGGCCTCCAGCGGGAGCATGAAGGCGGACCCTACGCTCCGAGACGGTGACCGCCCGGAAGTCCTCGTACCGCTCGCTCGCCTCGCTGCAACGGGACCTCTCCCGCTGCCGGGCCTGCATCGAGGCCGGCTACTCGCTCGAGTCCCTTCCCGTTCGCGCTCCCGGCACCGGGCAGCGCGCGTATCTGTTCGGCCAGGCGCCCGGGGTCGTCGAGGGCGAGGAGCGGCTGCCGTGGCGCGGGCGCGCCGGGAAGACCCTTCGGCGCTGGCTCGAGCTCGAGGAGGGCGAGTTCTACGCGACGTTCCACTGCGCCTCGGTGACCCGTTGCTATCCCGGCCGCGCACCGTCGGGGCGCGGCGACCGGACGCCGACCCCGCGCGAGCAGGAGCTCTGCTCGTTCTGGCGCGAATGGGAGCTCGAGCTGCTGCGGCCCCGCCTCGTCGTCACCGTCGGCGGCCTCGCGCTGCGGCGGCTGCTCGGCCTCCCCTCGCTGACGCCGTGCGTCGGCGAGCGGTACGAGCTGGACGGGACGCCGGTCGTCCCGCTTCCGCATCCCTCGGGCGCGAGCGGCTGGCTCAACGCCGCGGCGAACCGGGAGCGTCTGGCCGCCGCCCTCGAACTCGTCCGCGAGCACCTGTCCGATCTCTACCCTCAGAAGCCGTGAGCGCAGTTCCCTATCGCCACACGTTCGCGCGGCTCCTCTCCTTCCTCCGTCCGTACACGCGCGGGCTCGCCATCTCGATCGTGCTCGCGGTCGGCTCGCAGGCCGCGCAGATCGCGCTGATCTGGGTCACGGGCCGCGACGTGATCGACCGCGCGCTCGTGCACCACGACTCGCACCGCCTCTGGCTCTACGTCGGCGCGATCGCGGCGCTCGGCTTCGCCTCGGCGGCGCTCATGCTCGGCCGCAGGCTCATCTCCGGCAAGCAGGCGCTCGACGTCGAGATGGACATGCGCCAGGGCCTGTATTCGCACCTCGTGCGCCTCTCGTTCGGCTTCTACGACCGCCACCAGACCGGCCAGCTGATGTCGCGCGCGACGGTCGACCTGCAGGGCGTGCGCTTCTTCCTCGGCTACGGCCTGATCTTCTTCTTCCAGAACGCCCTCACCGTCGTCTCCGTGACGATCGTCCTCTTCTTCTTCGAGTGGCGGCTCGCCCTGATCGTGCTCGCGGTGACGCCGTTCCTCGTCGCGCTCGCCTACCGGTACAGCCACATCGCCCACCCCACGCTGCGCGACGTGCAGCAGAGGCTCGCCGACGTCGCGACCGTGGCGGAGGAGAACATCGTCGGCGTCCACGTCGTGAAGGCGTTCGCGCAGGAGCCGGCGGAGGAGGCGAAGTTCGCGGTCCGGAACGACGCGCTCTTCGCACAGACGATCCGGGCGAACCGGCAGCGCGCGACGTACGTGCCGCTCCTCTCCTTCGTGCCCCTGCTCGCGCAGGCTGCCGTCCTGCTGCTCGGCGCGCGGATGGTCGCGCACGGCTCGCTCTCGACGGGCGACTTCATCGCCTTCAACCTCTACCTCGGCATGCTCGTGATGCCGCTCCGCTCGCTCGGGATGTGGGTCGGCCAGGCGCAGCGGGCAACCGCGTCCGGGGAGCGCATCTTCCAGGTGCTCGACGAGCCGGAGGAGGTGGCCGACCGGCCCGGCGCGGTCGAGCTGCCGCCCGGCGACGGCGAGATCCGCTTCGAGAACGTCTCGTTCTCGTACCTCGAGGGGCGGCCGGTGCTCGACGGCCTCGACCTCGCGCTCGACGCCGGCACGACGCTGGCGCTGATCGGGCACACGGGCTCGGGCAAGACCACGCTCGCCTCGCTCGTGCCGCGCTTCTACGACGTCGGCTCGGGCCGCGTCCTCGTGGACGGCGTGGACGTGCGCGACGTGTCGCTCACGTCGCTGCGACACGAGATCGGCGTCATCCCGCAGGACCCGTTCCTCTTCTCCACGACGGTGCGCGAGAACATCGCCTTCGGCCGGCCGGAGATGACGGACGCGGAGGTGGAGCGCGTCGCCCGGCTCGCGCAGGCGCACGAGTTCGTCGAGCGCCTGCCGCAGGGCTACGAGACGGTGATCGGCGAGCGCGGGATCACCCTCTCGGGCGGGCAGCGGCAGCGGGTCGCGATCGCCCGTGCGCTCGCTCTCGATCCGCGGATCCTCATCCTCGACGACGCGACGGCCTCGGTCGACGCGACGACGGAGGCGCAGATCCGTGCCGGCCTGCGCGAGGTGATGCGCGGGCGGACGACGCTGATCATCGCGCACCGCCTCTCGACGATCGCGCTCGCCGACGAGATCGTCGTCCTCGACGGCGGCCGGGTCGCCG
The DNA here is from genome assembly GCA_035653395.1 of Gaiellaceae bacterium. Lineage (GTDB taxonomy): Bacteria > Actinomycetota > Thermoleophilia > Gaiellales > Gaiellaceae > Palsa-739. The sequence continues at coordinate 119,002 of DASRBX010000015.1, read as the reverse complement.
CACGTGGCACGCACGAAGAGCTGCTCGAGGAGAGCGAGGTCTACCGCGAGATCTACGAGCACGGCCTGCTCGAGCGGCAGTTCGCCGACGCCGTCGAGGCCCGCGGCGACGTGGAGGAAGTGGCGTGAGAGTCCATCAGCCCGGCGGGCATCTGATGCGCGAGCGGGGCGCGGAGGTCGAGGACTGGTCCTGGAGCACGACGCGGCGCCGGCTCGGGGTGCTCTGGCGGCTCACGAGGCGATACCGCATCCGCACTTTCTTCTCGCTCTTCTCGCTGCTCACCGCGACCGTGACCGCGCTCGCGCCCCCGCTCCTCGCCAGGGACGCGCTCGACGCCGCGACGAAGAACCAGACCGGGAGCCGGCTCTTCCTGATCGTCGGCATCTTCGTGGCGGCCGGCCTCGCCAACTGGGGCATGACCTACGTGGAGACGTACATGACCGGCTGGGTCGGCGAGCGGATCCTCGCCGACCTCCGCACGCAGCTCTTCGGCCACCTGCAGCGGCTCTCGCTCGGCTTCTACGAGCGCAACCGCGCCGGCGTGCTGATCAGCCGGATGACGAACGACGTCGAGGCGATCGACCAGCTCGTCACCGACGGCGTGACGACGCTCGCCCAGAGCACGCTGCTGCTCGGGGGCACGGCCGTGCTTCTCATCGTCCTCGACTGGCGGCTCGCGCTCGCCACGCTCGCCGTGATCCCGCTCATGAGCGTCGGCACCGCGCTCTTCCGCTCACGCTCCGCCCGTGCCTACGGGGAGGTGCGGGAGCGGCTGGGCCTCGTCACCGCGACCCTCGCCGAGGACATCGCAGGGATGCGGATGGTGCAGGCGTTCACGCGCGAGCAGCTCGCGACGGAGAACTTCCGCACCGTCGCGCGCCGCTATCGCGACGCGAACATGCAGACGGTCGTCCTCAACGCCGTCTACTTCCCGTTCGTCAGCTTCCTGGCGACCCTCGCGCTCGCGGTCGTGCTCGGCTACGGCGGGCACCTCTACTTCCGCCACGAGATCGCGATCGGGACGCTCTTCGCCTTCATGCTCTACGTGAACAACTTCTTCGATCCCGTCCAGCAGCTCTCGCAGCTCTACAACACGTTCCTCTCGGCGACCGCCGCGCTCGACAAGATCATCGGCGTGCTCGACGAGGCTCCGGAGGTCGTCGACCGGCCGGGCGCGCGGCCGCTCGCGCAGATCCAGGGACACGTCCGCTTCGAGGACGTCCGCTTCGCGTACGGCCTGCGCGGGGGCGAGAAGGGCGAGGAGGTGCTGCACGGGATCGACCTCGACGTGCCGGCGGGGACGACGGTCGCGCTCGTGGGCCACACGGGCGCCGGCAAGTCGACGATCGCGAAGCTCCTCGCGCGCTTCTACGAGCCGACGAGCGGGCGCATCACGATCGACGGCGTCGACCTCAACGACGTGACGCAGGAGTCGCTGCGCCACCAGCTCGGGATCGTGCCGCAGGAGGGGTTCCTGTTCGCTGGCACCGTCGCCGAGAACATCGCGTTCGGCCGCCCCGACGCGCGCCCGGAGGAGATCGTCCGCGCGGCGCAGACCGTCGGTGCGCACGAGTTCATCCTGCGGCTCGAGGACGGCTACGAGACGCAGCTCGGGGAGCGCGGCTCGCGGCTCTCCCTCGGCCAGCGCCAGCTCGTCGCCTTCGCGCGCGCCCTCCTCTCCGACCCGCGGATCCTGATCCTCGACGAGGCGACCTCGTCCGTCGACATCGGCACCGAGCGCACGATCGAGCGGGCGCTGCGGACGCTCCTCTCCGACCGCACCTCGTTCGTGATCGCACACCGCCTGTCCACGATCCGCGACGCCGACCTCATCGTCGTGCTCGAGCACGGGAAGGTGATCGAGCAGGGCTCGCACGACGAGCTGCTCGCTCGCCGGGGGCTGTACACCAGCCTCTACGGCGACTGGGCGGCCGCGTAGCGCTCGTAGTAGCGCGTCATCTCGATCCGTTGCAGCAGGGTCGGGTGGTTCTCGAGGAAGACGTAGTCCCACCAGGGCGGGTTCGGATCCTCGAGCGTCTCGACGGCGAAGAGCCGGAACAGCCGCCGGCCCGCGGTCGGATCACGCGTCGCCCGGAGCGCCGACCAGTCCGCTTCCGCCTCGAGATGTCGCGTGACGACGTTCTCGAGTGGCAGCGCGACGAGCTGCAGCACCACGTAGACGAAGACCGTGAGGGGAACCGCTGCGGGGACTCCCATGCCGCCGCGCCTGCGGGTCGCCACCGCGAGCAGGAGCGCCAGCGGAAACGCGAAGAGCGCGTACCAGCCGACCGACTTCCAGATGTGGTCGTGCGCGAGGTGGCCGAGCTCGTGCGCGAGCACGAATCGGTCCATCCGCGGCGTGAACGGCGGTTCCACGATCGGCTTCCAGAGGAACACGCGACGGCTGGCGCCGAGGCCGGTGGCGAAGGCGTTCGGCTCGCCGAAGCCGCTCAGCACCCGTACCGGCACATGGACGCGCTCGGTGTTCTCGAGCGGGGCGACGTACGGCGCATGGAACGCCCTGCCGCCGAGCAACCAGGGCGAGACGAAGGCGAGGAGGATCCTCAGCCCGACGAAGACGGGCGCGGCCGGCAGCCACCAGCGGTCGCCGATCCGGCGCGTGCGCGCGAGGCCCATCACGATCGCGAGCGCCACGCAGAGGAGAACGAACCGCGCCCCGAGTGCGAACCAGTTTCCGACCGTCGCCTGCGCGTAGCTTCCGGAGAGCCCGTAACGGTGACGCCACCAGACCTCGAGCACCGCGAACGGCAGCTCCGCGGCCCAGACGAAGGCGAAGCCGATCATCCCGAGCAGCATCCCGGTGCCGACGGGACCGGCTGCAGACTCCCGCGTCCAGCGCACCCCGTAGAGGGCGAACAGCCCCAGCACGAGGAGCTGCGTGACCGTCTGTCCGAGCCAGAACAGCCTCGCCACGGCGCTGAAGCGCTGTGCCCGACGGAGGGCGTGCGGCGGGAAGAGCGCGTTCTCGTCGAGGTGCGGGAGGTGGTACGCGGGCAGCGACGACCTCCAGAGGAGCCAGGCCGCGACAGCCCAGACGGCTGCGGCGCTTGCGGCGAGCGCTACGCGACGGGCGAGTACTCGAGCTCCTGCGGCCGCGGCTGCTCCTCGCCCTCCAGCGGGCTCGCGTGGGGATAGACGTCAGTGAGGAGATACAGATACGCGTTCGTCTGCGCGACGTAGCGGAGCGCGTAGGCCATGAGGTTGCGGAGACCCCACGGCGCGCTGCCCCGGAGGAGGGCGACGAACCAGGTGCAGATCGAGGCGACGGCAAGGGCGACGGAGACGGCGAATGAGACGAGCCAGGCCGGGATCACGAGGAGGATGCGAAACAGCGTCTTCCAGCGAGCCTGGCGCTGCGGCTCCGCCGGCAACACGAGGTCGAGCGGGTAGCTACCCGGCTTGCCCGTGAACCCGGGAAACGGGTTCGCGGCGACCGTCAGGAACGCGAACACGTGCAGCTGGTAACGGATGAACGCGCTGAGGAACCGGTGGAACAGGCGCGGCGGCCGTCCCGTGGCCAGCGTCGCGAACCAGCTGAGGATCACGACGAGCTCGGCCGCCACCGACCACAGGTACAGCCAGACGTAGTGGGGGATGAAGAGCGGCAGACGGAAGAACACCGTGAGCCGCGAGCGCCGCAGATCGTGCGCGTCTCCGACCAGATGCACAGGATGCCGCGGCGGCCGCGGCACGGACACGAGCATCGCCGCCGGGTCGGCGTTCGGGTAGCGGTCGGTCAGCAGCAGGGCGTACGACCGCACCTGCGCGCTGTAGCCGACGCCGAACGCGCCTGCGTCCCGGAGGCCCTTCGGCATCCGGCCGGTGGCGAGGGAGGCGAACCAGCCGAGGAAGGCGCACACTCCGGCGAGCAGGCCGCCACCGGAGAACCCCCCGCTGTTGAAGCCGCTCGACCTCCGGCTGCCGCCACGGTTGAAGAGATAGCCGACCGAGATGCTGAACCCGCCGCCGAGCGCGCCGCCGATGGCAAACGCCGGAATCGCGAGGATGAGGCGCAGAAGCGTCTTCCAGCGCGCCTGCGGCTGCGGTTCCCGCGGGAGCGTCACGTCGATCGGGTACCCCGCTTCGCCCGCGAAGCCCGGATACGGGTTGGCGACGAGAAAGATGTATGCGCTCAGGTGCACGCTGTAGCGGACGTATGCGCAGAGGAATCTGTGCGCCCAGCCCGGCGGACGACCGGCGACGAGGGTTGCGAACCAGTTGACGATCGCGACGACGACGGCTGCGACGGACCAGAGGAAGAACCAGATGTAGTGCGGGATTGCGAGGAGCAGCCGGAAGAAGACCGTCAGGCGGTTGCGACGCAGATCGTCCTCGACGACCAGGTTGACCGGATGGGCATCGGCGTCCACGCGACTCCGTATTACAGGCATACACTCGGACGGTGGCGATCGACAAGGAGACGGCGGAGCGGATCGAGCAGCCGGTCGACGCCGAGGCCGAGCGCGAGGCGCGTCTCACGCCGGCGGAGGCGGTCTCGCGGATGCGCATCAACGTCCCCGTCCGCGGCAACCGCAAGCTGCGCACCCTGATCGAGCGCATCAACGACGACAACGAGGTCAAGGGCTGGTGGCACGTCTCGAACGTGAACGCGGTCGCCCGGATGCAGATCAACGACCACTCCTGGGTGCACATCCAGATCGTCACGAACATCGCGCTCAAGCTCCTCCGCCAGCTGACGAAGGACGGCGTCGAGCCGGGCCTGGTGCGCGACTTCGGGCTCGACCAGGACGACGCGGAGGTCGTCGTCGTCCTCGCGGCGCTCCTCCACTGCGTCGGCATGTCGATCCACCGGCACGGCCACGAGGACTTTTCGCTCTTCCTCGCCGAGCCGAAGCTGCGCGAGCTGCTCGACGGCCTCTACGAGGAGCCCGACCTGACGGTGATCGTGTCCGAGGTGCTCGAGGCGATCATCAGCCATCGCTCCGACGGTGAGCCGCTGACGGTCGAGGCGGGCATCGTCCGGGTCGCCGACGCGCTCGACATGGCGAAGGGCCGGTCGCGGATCCCGTTCGAGAAGGGCGCCGTGTCGATGCACTCGCTGTCCGCCGCCGCGATCGAGGACGTCACGATCGCCGACGGCGAGGAGCGGCCGATCAGGATCGAGATCCGGATGAACAACAGCTCCGGCATCTTCCAGGTCGACGGGCTCCTCAAGGCCAAGCTCCGCGGCAGCGGCCTCGAGCCGTATGTCGAGGTCATCGCGCACATCGACACCGAGACCGAGCAGCGCCTCGTGCCGATGTACCGGCTCGAGATCTAGGCGAGCCGACGCCGTGGGCCGGTCCCGGAGACCCGGCTACACTGGCCCGCGACCCGTTGCGGGGTCGTCTAATGGTAGGACGCCTGACTCTGGATCAGGAAGTTGGGGTTCGAATCCCTGCCCCGCAGCTAAAGGGATGGCCCTGGAAACTCTGCATCGCCACCTGAGCCCAGTACGGAGTTGACTGCGCGAGGCTCGTTTCCCCTAACCGATCAAGAGCGTGCTCGCTAGACCGGAGCTGGGAACGGTGGTCGCACAGTTCCTGCTGGGCAACAGATCGCGGCTGAGCGCGCAGCGGATCTCCGGTCCGCACAGCATGCCGAAGGCTTGCGACGCGGATGCTGGCTATGTGCGAAGGGTCAGAGCGGCGACGTACAGGGCACGATCGACCAGAACGCGGCCAAGGACGAGCTCAGCGGGAATGTTTCGGCTCGATGGGCGGGCGGCATGACGGTCGGACGATCAACCTACGAGGAGGGGTCTGAATGCCGCTTTGGTGATGGGTGCTCTTGATTGCCTGCCTATGCGTCCTTCTGTTCGCCGCGGTCGCGACGATCGTTCACCACACGCACAGACGGATGCCTAGGCGTCAGGTTGCCGAAGGGAGCCCGACGGATGTTTCTGCGCCGCTTCCGGTGGAGGTCGCTGGCGCAATGACCGCGCGGGAGATCGAGCTGGAGGATGAGGCACCCTCGCACGATCCGCAGATCCCGGCCGCGTAGCTGGCGCGCCGGTCCTCCGTGTGGCTCTTGGCCGCCCGCATACGAGGCGCTCCGTGAGAACCAAGCGCAGCGAGTATGGCTGCTACGGACCGCCGCAGCCTCAGGAGAAGGTCCGCCGGTCGAGCCTTCCGTTGAGGTAGAGGCAACGGCGAGCTCGTTGCGGCAACACAGGTCCCGCTCGGCCTGAAAGGGGCGGTCCCCTTCAACCCGCCCCGCGCTGGCTTTCCCGCGGCTCCCGGCAGAGACGCCTGCAGGGGGTAAGGCGTACGTAAAACGCGCGAGGGGAAGATCGTCGGCGGGGGCCGCTAGGTGCTGTCCGTCCCCCCTTCCGGCGCCTGGCGGCCCCCGAGAAGGTCGGGGTGGAGTCCGTCCCTGCCCCGCGCTCAGTCGATCGCGCGCCGGTAGAAGCCGCGGACGCCGACCGCGATCAGGACGCAGACGGCGAAGACGAGCGCGACGAGGCAGATCCACGGCCGGATGTGCGGCACGGCGGGCACGAGGGCGCCGCGCAGCGACTCGCTCACGTAGGTCATCGGGTTCGCCGCCGTCACGACCTGGAACCAGCGCAGCCGGGCGAGCGACGGCCACGGGTACTGGCTGCAGCCTGTGAAGAGCAGCGGCGTGAAGACGAGCGAGAACAGCAGGTTGATCCGCTGCGGCTGGACGAGCGTGCCCATCAGCAGTCCGAACCCCGCGCCGACGAGCGCACCGAGCACGAGCCCCGCGAGAAAGAGCGGGAAGCCGCTCCAGCGCCAGGGGATCGAGCCGAGGATGACGATCCCCACCGGAATCATGATCAGCGTCGCGACGAGCGAGCGCAGGATCGCGAACAGCACCTTCTCGGCCGCCACGAAGGAGGTGGGCATCGGCGCGAGCAGGCGATCCTCGATCTCCTTCGTCCAGCCGAACTCGGCCACGAGCGGGAAGGCGAGCGTCTGCATCGCCGTGATCACCGCGGTGAGCGCGAGCAGCCCCGGGAAGAGGAGATTCGCGTAGCCGTGTCGCGTCAGATTCAGGCTGCCGAGCACCTTCCCGAACACGAAGAGGAGGAAGAGCGGCTGCAGGATGACCTGCGCGAGGAAGGCCGGGAGCTCCCTCCAGGTCACGTACAGGTCGCGGCGGAGGACGGCGCGGAAGGCCCGCCACTGCGTCGCCTGCCCCACCGACGGTGCCGCGACCGCGCTCACCGCAGCGTCCGCCCGGTCAGGTGGATGAAGACGTCCTCGAGCGTCGGCGCGGCGAGCTTCACGTCCTGGAGCGCGAGGCCGTGCTCGGCGAGGACGGCAGCCGCCGGAGCGACGAGCAGCGCGGCGTCCCCGGTCAGGTAGAGGCGCACGCGCAGCGGCTGCGACTCGGGCGCGGGCGGCGGAGCGCCGTTCTCCCCGGAAGCCTGGATCCGCTCGACCCGGTCGACACCGCCGAGCGCTGCGAGCGCCTCGACGACCGCGCCGTCCGCCGGCCTGTCGGCGGCGAGCTCGAGCGTCCCCTCCCCCTCGAGCGACCGCATCAGCGCCTCCGGCGTGTCGAGGGCGAGCAGCTTGCCGTGGTCCATGATCCCGACCCGGTCCGCGAGCAGCGCCGCCTCGTCCATGTCGTGCGTCGTGAGGATGATGGTCACCTCCGAGGCGCGCAGCTCGCGCAGCCGGTCCCAGACGAAGAGACGCGCCGCCGGGTCGAGGCCCGTCGTGGGCTCGTCGAGGAAGAGGACGCGCGGAGCGTGCGTCAGGGCGCGGGCGATCATCACCCGCTGCGACTGGCCGCCGGAGAAGAAATCCGGCTTGTCGCGGGCGCGGTCCAGCAGGCCGAACTGCTCGAGCAGCTCGTCGGCCCGGCGCTCGCGCTCGCGCGCCGGCACTCCGTGGTAGGCGGCGTGGAAGACGAGGTTGTCGCGGATCGAGATCGAGCGGTCGAGGTTGCTGCGCTGCGGCACGACCGCGAGCTGCCTTCTCGCCTGCACCGGGTCGCGGACGACGTCGACGCCGCCGATCGTGGCCGTCCCGGCGGTCGGCCGGACGCGGGTCGTCAGCATCCCCACCGTCGTCGTCTTCCCCGCCCCGTTCGGCCCGAGCAGCCCGAACACCTCTCCCGGCGCGACCCCGAACGAGACGCCGTCGACGGCGTTCACCGGCGAGCGCGGATAGCGCTTGACGAGGTCGCGGACCTCGACGGCGAGCCCCGTCGAGGGCCCGCGGAGGACGTCTTCGGCCATTCCGGGATGGTAGGCCGACGACCCGGGCCTCACGCCGTTGTCATCGAATTGCTTGTACCGTCCGGCGCGATGTCCGAGCCGGCGCCTGTGGTCGCGACGACGCCGCCGGCGCGCCGCCGCCTGCGCGTGCGGTGGCTGATCCCCGCCATCGTGCTCGCCTTCCTCGCGCCGGCGATCTACTCGTGGACCCGGATGGCGATGCTCCAGTCGAGCCTGCCTCTCGGCGTGCGCACCGTCGAGTGGCTCCGGATGCACCAGTTCAACTGGCTCGTCGACGACGCCGAGCACGTCTACTACAGCTGGAAGGCACCGAAGAAGGGCGGGCCGCAGCTTGCCACCCTGCCGACCGTCGGCGTCGCCGCCCACTCGAGACACCGGCGCGTGCACGAGCCCTGGCCGCCGCCGATCAAGCCCGTGTTCGCGCATCCCCTTCCCGGCGAGGGGATCTGGAAGCCGACCGGCCCCCCGGTCGACGGCGGACCGCCGGTGCTCGTCACCACCTTCCGGACGGAGCGCGACTACCCGCGCATCGTGGCCTACGTCGCGTGGTTCGACCACACCCGCACCGCGCTCGCGTACTACCCCGGCCGCTACGAGCCGCCGAGCGCGACGCTGCGCGGCCCGATGGAGGTGCCGTTCGGCCAGCGATGGCGGCTGCTCGCCACCTTCAACAGCGGCTTCGTCTACGCCGACGGCCTGAACGGCGACGCGCTCGACCGGAGCGTCAACGAGCCGCTGCGCGACGGGCTCGCGACCCTCGTCGCCTACACCGACGGACGGGTGGACATCGTCGACTGGCACGGCGGCCCCAGCCCCGGCCCCGGCGTCGCCTTCGCGCGGCAGAGCCTGCCGCTCATCATCGACCACGGACGCCTCTCACCCGCCCTCGACAACAGCACGAAGTGGGGCTTCACGCTCGGCAACGCGGTGCGCGTCTGGCGTACGGGCGCCGGGATCGACCGCCGCGGCAACCTCATCTACGCCGCCGCCGACTACCAGACGGTGACGACGCTGGCCCGGATCCTGCAGCGGGCCGGAGCCGTGCGCGCGATGGAGCTCGACATCAACCCGGAGTGGCCGACGCTCATCACGTACCGGCACCGGCACGGCCTCCTGCCCACGAAGGTCGTGCCGAACGTGCAACAGCCCGTGACGCGGTACCTCGTTCCCGACGACCGGGACTTCTTCGCGGTCTACCGGCGCCTGAAGGGCAGTCGCATCGCAGTCCCGCTCAGGTAGCTCCCCGATTGCGGGGAAGGTTCGGCACACTGGGGCGATGCGGCGCGAGGTCTGGCTTCTCGTTCTCGGCGTTCTCCTGGCGGCTGCCGGCGCAGCAACCGCGTACGCCGGCGCGACCACGAGCACGACTACCACCACGACGACGAGCACGACCACGACGTCCGCCACCACCACGACCGCCACGACCACCACCGGCACGACGACAACGACGCCGACGCCGAGCTACGCGAGCCTTCCCGCCGCCTACCTGCCGGCCGGCTGCGTCGGCGCTGGCGACGCCGCGATCGTGGTGCCCGGCCGACGCGTCCTGATGCTCGGCGCGCCGGCCTATAGCCGGGGCGCCTCGACGTACCCGAGCACGTCCCCGATCGTTCGGTTCCTCTCCTCGGCCGCGAGCCGCACCTCGTGCACGGGCGCGCATGTCTCGCTCGCCTCCGTCTCGCTGTTCGACGGCGCGGTCACCGCGCGCAGCGTCTCGGCGACACACGGCCAGGGCTACGCGAGCGGCTTGGCGGTGTACGGCTCGCCGGTCGTGCTGAGCCCCGGCGGTACCGCGCGCGTCGGAGGCTGGGGCGAGGTCACGCTCGCGAAGACGGTCGGACGGATCAGGGCGCCGCTCGTCGTCCAGCTCGTCGCAGCGCATCAGGGCCTGCCGGCCGGGACGGCCGTCGCCGTCGCCTTCGGCGCGTCGCCGCAGCCGGCGTCCAGGCCCAAGCACCACGCGGCGGGCTCGGGTGCCAAGCGGCACAGCCGGACGAAGCAGGGCGGCGGCGGGTCGCAGCACGGCCCGGCACACGGAAAGAAAGCGGCGCACCGCAAGCACGTGGCGCAGCCGCTGACGGCGACCCCGAGCCTCGGCTACAAGCCGAGCCACTACGTCTTCCCGGTCGACGGCGGCGCCTCCTATGTGGACACCTACGGCGCGAACCGCAGCGACATCTACGACGGTTGGCATCACGGCGACGACCTGTTCGCGCCGCTCGGGACGCCCGTCGTCGCGGTGGCGAGAGGGACGCTGAGCCTCGTCGGCTGGAACGAGCTCGGCGGCTGGCGCGTCTGGCTCACCGACGGGAAGGGGAACTCGTTCTACTACGCCCACCTCGCCGGCTACGCGCGCTGGATCCTCACCCACCCGCACGTCCGCGCAGGCCAGGTGATCGGCTTCCTCGGCCGCACGGGCGACGCGTTCACCACGACGCCGCATCTCCACTTCGAGATCCACCCGCACCTGTACGTCCGGCTTGGCTACGACGGCGCGGTCGACCCGACGAGGTATCTGGAGAAGTGGAAGGTCGTGCACGTGCCGACGGACGAGATCCCCCGCCCGGCGAAGCTGCGGGCGCCGGTTGGGGCGCCGCGGCAGGAGGCCGCCGTCGTCTGGCGCCAGCTGCTGGCCGCCCGGCACCTGCTGCCGGCGAAGGGGAAGGCACCGGCTTCCGCAGCCGGCTCCCGTCCGGGCGCCGCCGCGCGGGCCGGCGGGCGCTTCCCGCACCTGCCGAGCCTCCTCGCTTCGGGTGTCTCGCCGGTGCTCCCGACGGCGCAGGTCCGCCCGACGGCCGCGCACGTCTCGGCGTCCGAGACCGACATGCCGCTCCTGGTCGGCGGCCCGGTGGGAGGAGCGCTCGCCGTGGCAGCCGCCGCGGGTGCGTTCCTGTTCCGGCGTCGCCGCCGGAGCGAAGCCTCGCCGGTCGCTCCAGAGGCCTCGACCTAGGCCTGCTCGTGCGGCCGGTCGCGGTCGCGCCGCTCCTCGACGGTCTCGTCGGCGGCGGGCGCACCGCCCGGGCCGCTCATCGCGACCGCGCCCTCCTCGACGACGTCCTCGGGCCGCGCGTGCCGGTACTCGTCGCTCTGGACTCCGCCCCGCGGGTCACCCGGCCGGTCGAGCGCTTGGACGTCGCCTTGCTGCTTCGCCGCGGTGGGGCCATCGTCGCGCTTGCCGAAGAGGCGCTTCCACATGAGCCTGGCCTGCCCGGAGCCCCGCTACACTAAGCCTCTGCCGGGCGCATTCGTCTAGTGGCCTAGGACACCGCCCTCTCACGGCGGCGGCACGGGTTCGAATCCCGTATGCGCCTCTTCGAGGAAGCCCGATCTGCGGCGCCGCTCTCGGCGTGTCACGATGCGCGGGTGCAGCTCGACGAGGAGAAGCTCGAGGCGCTTCGGAGCTGGGGCGAGCGGCTACGCCAGACCGGTGGTGAGGAGTCCGCCGCCGTCGGCCGCGCGATCCTGATGCTCGTGGAGGAGATCGACCGCCTGCACATCGAGCTCTGGCACGCCCGCATCCGGCCGCAGGCGGCAGCACCGGCCGACACCGAGACTCCGAGCGAACCGGTGGAGGAGGACGAGGTGGCCGTTTCGACGAGCCTTCAGGCGCGGCTGCAGCGGATGCTCAGGCGGGACGTGCCCGCGGAGCCTCGCGAGCAGTCGGAGCCTGAGCCCGACCCGAGTGACGAACGCGAGAGGGCCGCGCAGGCCTGGATCGCCGCGTTGCGGCGTCAGAAGTAGGGCACGGCGACCTGGGGAGCCGTCCTGTGGAAAAGTGGAAAACTCGTGACCGAACGCGATAGAGACAGCACGATCTCGACCGAGTCGGTCGAGACCCTGGTCTGGCTGGCGGAGTCGAAGGCCGTCGACCGGCGCCGCTACACGATCGTCAATCGCCTGCGCGTCGTGCGCGACAGCGACCAGTTGGCGACCCTCCCGGAGGATCTGCGCGCACGGGTCCGCGAGGTCGTGGCCGACGCCGAGCGCTGAGCTCGCTGCACCGCCGTGAGGCCCGTCCGGCGAGGGCAGTACGCTCGCCGGAGCCTTGGCCAGCCATCTGATCGACGCCAGGGGAACCGTCGAGCCGAACGTCGACCCGAAAGGGCTCGAGACGCGGCTGCGAGACGGCGTCTTCCTCTGGCTCGACGTCGACAGTCCCGGCGAGGCCGACTTCAAGCTGCTGCAAGAGGCCTTCGGGCTGCATCCCCTCGCGCTCGAGGACTCGCGCAAGTTCGGGCAGCGTCCCAAGATCGAGGACTACGACGACTTCACGCTCCTCGTCGTCTTCGGCGCCGTGCACGACACCGACCGCCGCACGGGTATCGCGCCGATCGAGGTGCACTGCTTCTACTCGCCCCACTGGCTGATCACCGTGCACAAGGGCGAATGCCCCGTCTTCGAGCAGCTCCGCAACCAGACACACCGGCACCTGCAGCGCTACGAGGAGGGGCTCGGCATCCTCTACCTCGTCGTCGACGAGCTCGTCGACAGCTTCCTGCCGCAGCTCTCCGACCTCGACGACGACATCGACGAGCTCGAGGACACGATCCTCACCGACCCGCAGCCGGCGGCGCTGCAACAGGCGATCACGATGAAGCAGCAGCTCGTGCAGCTGCGCAAGATCGTGCACCCGCAGCGAGACATGTTCGCCGCGCTGCTCGCCGGCCGCTACGAGCTGCCGGGCATGACCGACGAGCACGAGCGCTACTTCCGAGACGTCTACGACCACCTGATCCGGGTCGCTGAGCAGCTCGACGACTACCGCGACCTCGCGTCCGGCGTGACCGACCTGTACCAGTCGACGGTCGGAAACAAGATGAACCTGACGATGAAGCAGCTCGGCTGGGTCGCCACCTTCTTCCTGCCGCTCTCGTTCCTCACCGGGTTCTTCGGCCAGAACTTCAGCCTGCTCGTCGGGAAGTACATCGTCCCCGGCTGGACGTTCTGGGTGCTCGGCATCGGCCTCGACCTCGTCGCCTTCGCGATCGTGCTCGCCTGGTACGTCAACCGCGAGCGCGGCAACCTCCTCATGCGCGTGCCGGAACTCCCAGCGCTGCACCGCCGATGAGCCCGCGGTTCCGGGCCGCCGAGCGCTGGTGCAGGAGGAGAGCGGCAGGGTCCGCCATTCGTGGCACTCGTCTTCGCCTGCTGATTGCTGCCCGCCGTGTTGATCCAGGACTCGGGCCTGCAGTGGCCCTGGGGCTACGCCGCCGGCTCGCTCACGAGTCGACCGACAGGCAGGAGGAGATCCTCGCCGAGCTCCGTCGCCTCCACGCGCGGCTCGACCGGCTCGAGGCGCCGAACTAGCGCGCGTCCTCCTGCGGGCGTAACCTCGCAGGGGGCGGGCCTCGGTCGCGGCCCCCTTCTCCGGGGCCCGCCCCTCGACCACTTAGACGTCGGCCTGGCCCGGCCGGTTCGGTGGATCGTGTGCCGAATTGGCCAAACCCTTACAAACGACCCCGCGGCGAGATCCGATCGGCGCGCCCACGAGTAGTACGAAAAGCACCGACAGAGCCGGCCCCGTACGCCGGCCGTGCTCTCCGACAGGGACGGCTCAGTCCTCACGACGGCCGTCCCGCTCCTCGCAGGGGGCGGCTGCCACGGCCATAGCGACCGCCCCCACCCTCCCGCGGCGCGCCTCTCGACGGCGCGGCGGGTCGGGACTACACTGAGGGCATGCTCCGGGGCCGTCGCGCAGGCATCGCCGCCGCGCTCGCAATCGCCGTCGCGTCAGCCGCGACGGCTGGGTGCGGCGGGGGCAGCACGAGCAGCGCGCTCTCGCTCGATCCGGTCGCGGCGGCGGCGACGAAATCGCAGCAGGCCGGCGCCGCGCGGATCAGGTTCGCGCTCGCGGTCCGCAGCCCGCAGCTACCCGGCAAGTCGCTCCAGATGCGTGCGTCGGGTGGGATGGACGGATCGAGCGGCGAGCTCACGTTCGCACTCGGGTCGCTGATCCGGCAGATGGGGCTCCCGTCGGGCGCCGTGCCGGGCGCGACGATGTCGCAGCTCGCGCACGCGACGATGAAGGAGATCGCCCTCGAGCAGGGCGGGGACTTCGTGATCTACATGCGGCTCGGCTTCCTCGCGTCGCAGCTGCCGGGCGGGAAGCAGTGGATCAAGCTCGACCTCTCGAAGCTCGGGAAGTCGGCGGGGGTCGATCTCGGGAGTCTTCTCTCGGGTAGCCAGCTCCAGCCGAGCGACGTCCTCGGGATGCTCAGGAGCGAAGGCGCGAGGATCGAGAAACTCCGTTCGGCGACCATCGACGGGACGGCGACGACGCACTACCGCGTCACGATCGACCCGGCGAAGGCGCTCGCGTCGAAGGGGCTGACGAGCCCCCTGTTCCAGAGCTTCGCCGCCGGGATGCCGAAGATCCCGGAGAACGTCTGGATCGGCAAGGACGGCCTCGTCCGCCGGGTCCAGCTCTCCTACGGCCTGGCGCACGCCGGCCATCGCGCCCACGTCGACATGACGATGGACGTGTACGACTACGGCGCGAAGATCGCCATCGCGCCCCCGCCGAGCGGCGCCGTGTTCGACGCGACGCAGCTCGCCCAGAGCGGGCTCGGAAACGCCCTGCTCCACTAGGGCTCCGGCAGGTCAGCGGAGCCGGACGCGCGCCTTCGGCGTGAGCGCGGCGTTCGCCGAGAACGGTCCACTGCCGTCGGCGACGAACCTGAACCTGCCGCGGGAGGTCTCGACGAACACCGCGGCCTTCTTCGACGCGGTGACGAGAGAGACGAGACAGCGGCCGGCGAGGTCGCCGAAGTAGCCGTGCGGTCCGGCCGTGCGCACCAGGGCCGTGTTCGCGTGCGGCGCGCGACGCACCGCGGCGCCCCGGGCGCTCGAGTTCGCGGCGCTGTTCCAGCGGCGCGCGCAGGCGACGCGCGTGCTCGGCTTCGGCGGGGAACCGGCGGTCCAGACGCCGACGCCGGCGAGTGTGGTCGAGTGATCCGCGGCCGGCTTCGCCCCCGAGCCGCAGCCCGCCGGCAGGACGGCCGCGGCGAGCAGGAGCACGGTCGCCGCGGTCTTCATGCCCCCTGTATACGCCACCGGTCACCCGCCCCGCCACGTCCGCCGCCGTTTCCCAGTTGTCAGCTTCGGGAACGGTGCACGGGCCGTGGAGGCCCGCTGGCGCAGCTTCAAGAAGATCGTGGAGCTCTGGGTCGATCTCTTCGATCGCCACAACCTCCTGACCTACGCGAGCGCCATCGCGCTGCGCATGTTCATCGCGGCCGTCGCGTGCACGCTGTTCGCGCTCGGCATCCTCGGCGCCTCCGGCCAGCAGCAGCTCTGGCAGCGGACGATCGCCCCCGCGATCGAGCCCAAGGTCCTCCCCGACGTCTTCGCGGGGATCGACCAGACCGTGACCAACGTGTTCTCGTCCTCGACCGCCGGCCTGCTCGCGCTCGCCTCGGCCCTGGCCGTCTGGGAGGTGTCGGGGATCGTCCGCGCCGGGATCGGCGCGCTGGACGAGATCTACGAGACGACGGAGCCGCGGCCGTTCTGGATCAGGTTCCCGCTGTCGTTCGGCCTGGCGATCCTCTTCCTCGCCGCCATGCTCGGAGCGATCGCCATCGTCTGGGCGGGACATGTCTCCGGCAGCTGGAGCATCCCGATCCTGATCCTCCGCTGGCCGGCGGCCGTGGCGCTCGTCGCCTTCGCCTTCGAGCTCATCGTCCGCTGGGCACCGGCCGAGCACCGGCGTGCCCGCTGGGCGAGCTTCGGCTCCGTTCTCGTCGTGGTCGGGTGGATCGGCGAGACGCTGATCTTCGTCGCCTACGTCCGCTCGGTGGCCAACTTCCGCACGCCGGTCGGCAGCCTCGAGGTCTTCATCTTCCTCGCCACCTACTTCTACGTCGCCGCGATCGTGCTGCTCGTCGCCATGGAGCTCGACGAGCTCGTCCGACTCGACATGCAGCGCCCGCGTAAGCAGCAGGAGCTCCTGCCCCTCGTCGCCGCTGTGATCCGCGGCGGTTAGGCCGCCGTCAGCTCGGCGACGAGCGGGCCGGTGTCGAGCGGCTCGAAACCGAGCCGCCCTGCGATCTCCTCGCTCGACGGCCGCGTGCCCTCCGCGAACAGGCCCCGGAGGATCTCGCCCGTCGCCGCGCTGCGCCACCAGTCCTCGCCCACCTCGCGCCGAAGATGGGCGGCGAGCTGCGCCGAGCGGATCCAGGCGCGCAGGTAGTCGGCGGAGTAGAAGCCGGCGTCCATGTCGGAGATGTAGCCGCGCTCGTCGTAGCGAAGGCCGGTCGCCTCGGTCAGGAGCGGCTCGTAGTCGCGCGGCGATCTCCCGCGCTCGGCGGGGAACGCGTCCCAGAACCCGAGCTCGAAGCGCAGCTTCGCGGCGTAGCGGCGGAAGAGGAAGGCCTCGAGAAAGCGGGTCGCCTCCGCGTTCCGCTCGGCCTCGGCCTCCGGAAGGCCGAAGTGGAGCGCGTGCCACGCGGGCTGCCGCGAAACGGCCTCGACGGTGAACGAGTAGATCTCCGTCAGGGCGTGATCGCGCGACAGGGCGCGGAACGTCCACGGCAGGCGGGGGTCGCAGCCGGCGTAGTGGAGCGCGTGCCCGGCCTCGTGCAGGAAGGCCTGGTAGTCGGAGAGCCCTCCCTGCGCGCGCGTGATCAGGTGGACGACCTCGGGCGGGTCGGCCGCGATCACGCAGGCGCGCGGGTTCTTCTGGGGCCGGTCCTCGAGGTCGAGCCGGATGTTCGGGATCGCCTCGAGCTCGAAGCCGAGCTCGCGCACCGTCCGGACGCACACCTCGACCGAGCGCTCCTTCGGATACGTGGACTCGAGCGGCGAGAGGCGGCGCAGCCAGCGGACGTGGGCGTTGTCGGGAACCTCGGTGCGCTCCGGCCCGAGCAGCCGCTCGAACCAGCGGTCCCGGAGACGGGCGTACTCCGGTGCCACGTCGTCGGCCGCGCGCCGCACCACGCGCTCGAGCTCGCGCAGCGAGACCTTCTTCTCGGCCTCGGTGCGCGCAACCGTGCCGGCCTCGCCCGAGAGCTCGGCCTCGAGGTCGTCGCGGGACGCGAGCAGCTCGCGGCGCGGGTCGTTGAACCTCGCGGCGAGCTCACGCGCCAGCTCGCCGAGCTCCTCGCGGCGTACGTAGTCCGGGAGCACGGCCAGCCTCGCCTCTGCCGAGCGCAGAGGCATCTCCTCGCCCTCGAACGTCAGCCGGGCGGCGAGGATCGAGTTCTCGAGCGCGTCCTCGCGCGGCGCGAGCTCGGCGTCGACGATGCCCGCCTCACACGCCCTCCGCAGGCGGTAGAGCCGCTCCCGTTCGTCCGCGGCGGACGCGTCCGCTTGGGCCGCTCGTAGCGCTTCGAGCTGTTCGCGGGAGAAGAGGTCCGCATGCCGCGCGACGATGCCCGCCTGATCCGAGGTCTCCTTCTCCCCGACGCGAACGGCGCGCAGCTCCTCGGCCGCTTCCGCGTAGTACGCCTCGTAGGCGGTTTCGTACTCGTTTGGGCCGCGAACCGCCGTCGCCCTCATCCGCGCGCGTGCACCTAGGCGAGGTCGCGCACGGTCGCGAGCAGGATCTCTGGCTCGAACGGCTTGGGCAGGATCGCGTCGGCCTCGACGAGGCCGGGGTCGGTGATCTCGACGGACCCGGTGACGAGCACAACCGGGATCGGCGGCCGTCGGCCGTGACACTCGGCCACGAGCCTGTCGCTTCGCTCCCGGTGCAGGTGGACGTCGAGCACGACGACGTCGACGTGCTCCTCCTCGAGCGCCGCGCGCGCCGTCGCGAGGGAGCTCGCCTCGAGCACCTCGTGGCCCTCGAGCTCGAGGTTGACCCTGCACAGCAGCCGGATCGACGGCTCGTCGTCGACGACCAGGATCCGGGCAGGCGCCGCATGCCCGCCGGTGACTCCCATGTCGGGGCGAGTCTAACGAGTCACCGGGTGGTCCGTAACCGCCGCCGACGACCCCTCGTTTACGCCTTTGAAGTGGCAGAGGACTACCCGCAGCCCGAGCGCGGCGGGCGCGGCGTCCAGAGCGCCGATCCCGTCGGCATGCCTCAGCCGAGCCAGCGCTTCAGGCGCCGGGCCTGGCTCGAGTTCCAGCGTGCCCTCGACCCGCTCGCGCCTCCGAAGGAGCTGCCGCCCGAGGCGATCAGGCCGCGACGGCCGCGGCCGCCCGCAGACGGCTGAGCGTCGTCTCGCGGCCGAGCACCTCGATGCTCTCGAACAGGCCAGGGGAGACCTTCGATCCCGTGACCGCTACGCGGACGGGCTGGAACGCCTGACGCGGCTTCAGGCCAAGGCCCTGCGCGGCCTCCCGCAAGGCCGCCTCGATCGCGGCCGCGTCGAAGGGCTCGAGGGAGGCGAGCGCCTCGTCCGCCGCCGCGAGCATCGGCGCCCCACCGTCGAGATCGGCCGCGGCGGGCTCCACATCACCGAAGAAAAACGCTGCGAGTCCGGGGTACTCGGACAGCTTCGCGATCTTCTCCTGCACGAGCGGCGCGGTGCGCGTGACGAGCTCGGACGGCCAGTCGTAGCCGTTTTCGCCGAGCCAGAGGACGAGCCGGTGGGCGAAGTCCTCCGGCGGCAGCTCGCGAATGTAGACGCCGTTCATCCAGTCCAGCTTCTGGTAGTCGAGCTGCGCAGGGCTCGGGCTCACGCGGGTCAGGTCGAACCGCTGCACGAGCTCCTCGCGGCTCATGATCGTCGTCTCGCCGTCGGGCGCCCAGCCGAGCAGCGCGAGGAAGTTGAGCATCGTCTCGGCGAGATAGCCCGCGGCGCGGAAGTCCTCCACCGCCTGCGCGCCGTGTCGCTTCGAGAGCTTCTTGCCGTCCATGCCGAAGATCATCGGGACGTGCGCGTAGACGGGGACGTCTGCGGCGACCGCGCGGATGATGTTGAGCTGCTTCGGCGTGTTGGAGATGTGGTCGTCGCCGCGGACGACGTGCGTGATGCCGTCCCACACGTCCTCCAGCGGGGAGGCGAAGTTGTAGGTCGGACGGCCGTCCGAGCGCACGATCACGAGATCCTCGATCGTCTCGTTCCGAACCTCGACGCGTCCGCGCACCACGTCGTCCCACACCGTCACGCCCTCGTCGGGCATGCGGAAGCGGATCGCGCCCTCGTCCTCGTACGCCTTGCCCTCGTCGACGAGCGTCTCGGCGAGGCGCCGGCAGTCCTCCATCCGGTTGAGCTGGAACGTGACCGGTCCGTCCCAGTCGAGGCCGAGCCAGCGGAGCGAGTCCTGGATCTGGTCGACCGCCTCGGCGACCTCCCGCGATGTGTCGGTGTTCTCGATCCGCAGGCGGAACTCGCCGCCCTCGTGGCGCGCGAACAGCCAGTTGAAGAGCGCCGTGCGCGCCGTTCCGATGTGGAGGAGGCCCGTCGGGCTGGGTGCGATGCGGACTCGGACCGGCATGCGGATAGCGTAGGCAGCGGTGCAGATCGGCGCGCACATCTCCTCCTCGGGCGGCATCGACAAGGCGGTCGATCGCTCGGTCGAGATGGGCGCGGACTCCGTGCAGGTCTTCACCCAGAGCCCGCGCGCGTGGCGGCCCACGAACCACGACCCGGCGAGCTTCGACCGGTTCCGCGAGAAGCGGGCCGAGGCGGGGATCGGGGGAGTCCTCTGCCACGCCGTCTATCTGTGCAACCTCGCGTCGCCCGATCCGGTGACGTACGAGCGCTCGGTCGCGTCACTGCGGAACACGACGGAGGTCGCCTGCGCGATCGGGGCCGACGGCGTGGTGTTCCACGTGGGCTCGCACCTCGGCAGCGGGTTCGAGGCCGGGCTCGAGCACGTCCTGCCCGCGCTCGAGCAGGTGCTCGAGCTCTGCACCGGCGAGACGTGGATCCTGATGGAGAACTCGGCCGGCGCGGGCGGCACGATCGGCCGCTCCATCGAGGAGCTGGCCACGCTGCACGAACGCCTCGGACGGCATCCGCGCCTGGGCATCTGCCTCGATTCCTGCCATCTCTGGGTGTCCGGGATCGACGTGACCGACCCGGCCGTCCTCGACGCGTGTCTCGACGAGCTCGACTCCGCCGTCGGCCTCGACCGGCTCCGGGCGCTGCACGTGAACGACGCCGCCGCGCCGCTCGGCTCGAACCGCGACCGCCACGCGAACATCCTCGAGGGCGAGCTCGGGGAGCGGCTCGGCGTCTTCCTCTCCAATCCCCGCCTGCAAGGGCTGCCCGCCGTGCTCGAGACCGCCGGGCCGGAGAACCGCGGCCCCGACGCGAACGAGATCCGCAAGACGAAGGAGCTGCGCGACCGCTGGCTCACCTGACCGTTCCGGCCACGTCCGGTGTCTGACACCGGCCGTGTACGGTCGGGACGTGTCTGGCGTCCGCTATCGCTGGGTCGTGCTCGCCGCGGGGACGCTCGCACAGGCCAGCTTCTCCGCCGCCTCGGTGGGCCTGCCCGCGCTCGGGCCGGCGTTGAAGTCGCACTACGGGCTGACGCTCGGCGAAACAGGCGTCGTGCTCGCGGGGATCGGGATCGGGATGCTCTTCACGCTTCTGCCCTGGGGGCTCGTGGCCGACCGGGTCGACGAGCGCTGGGTCATCGCCGCCGGGCTCACCGGCGCAGCCGCGATGCTCACCGTGGCCTCGACGACGCGAGGCTACGGAGCCGTCACGGCCTCGCTCGTGGCCGCCGGAGCGCTCGGAGCGAGCGTGAACGCGGCGAGCGGGCGCGCGATCATGGCCTGGTTCTCGTCCTCGGAGCTCGGCCTCGCGCTCGGGATCCGGCAGACGGCGATCCCGATCGGCGGCGCGATCGCGGCCGCGCTCCTCCCCACGCTCGCCGCGGCCGGCGGCACCCGACTCGCGTTCCTCTTCCTCGGCGGCGCCTGCCTGACGGGGGCGGTCCTCGCCGCCGTCTTCATCCGCGGCGGCTCCGGGGACGAGCCCGAGCTCGGCGACGTCTCGCAGCCGCTACGCGACCCGTTCATGTGGCTGCTCGGAATCGGGACGGGCCTCTACCTGCTGGCCCAGATCGGGATCACCGGATTCGTCGTCCTCTTCCTCCACGAGCACCGGCACGTCTCGAAGCAGGCGGCAGGTGGCGTCCTGGCCCTGATCTACGTGCTCGCGGTCGCGGCGCGCGTCGGCTCCGGCCGGCTCTCGGACCGGCTCGGGAGGCGCCTCGCGCCGCTGCGCATCATCGGCGTGGTCCTCGCGCTGTCCACCGCGGCGGTCTCCGCCGCCACCGACGCGCCGCTCGCGCTCCTCGTCCCGCTCTTCGTCGTCGCCGGCGTCCTCGGCATGTCCTGGAACGGCCTCGCCTACGCCGCAGCCGCCGAGACGGCCGGCACCGCCCGCACGGGCGCCGCTCTCGGCTTCCAGCAGACCCTGCTCGGCCTCGTCGTCGCCGGCACGCCGCCCGTCGTCGCCGCAGTCGCGACGCACAGCTGGCGGCTCGCCTTTCTCGCCGCCGCCGGCGGCCCGGCGCTCGGCGTCGTGATCCTGCAGCGGCTGCGGGAGCCGGCTAGAAGTCCGCGACCCGCGCGAACACGCGGAACGTCGGCGAGCCTGCCGGCAGCTCGCCGAACTCCGGATTGAGGCAGCCGAGCTCGGTCTCCCGGTGCGAGAAGGTCGACTGCACCGCCGCGTCGCACATCGGCAGAGGTCGCCGCAGCGCGCGCACGGCTCCGAAGCCCTCGCG
This sequence comes from Gaiellaceae bacterium, assembly GCA_035653395.1. GTDB lineage: Bacteria > Actinomycetota > Thermoleophilia > Gaiellales > Gaiellaceae > Palsa-739. Next base: position 97,134 of record DASRBX010000015.1, on the reverse strand, counting down.
GGTGCGCTCGGCGGCCGTGAGCATCTCGACGTCGATCTCCGCCTCGAACACCTGCTGCAGGCAACCCATGTACGTGTGCCCGTGCTCCTCGTAGGCGTAGGCGAAGGGACAGGACCGCTCGAGACATGACGCCGGATAGACGACCTTCTCGCAGTGGACCGCGCACCGCCTGCACTCGGCCTCGTCCTGCGGATGGAGCGGGAGCGTCGCCGCGGATTGCTCGTTCACAGGCTCATTGTCGGAACGAATGCGGCCCTTCGCAAGACTTGACAGGGACGCGAAATGGAGGTAGGCCGCGCGGAGAGCCGGGAGAGGGGCATCGCTCGATCATGCCCGCCCCGGCGGCTCTTTAGGCTTGCGCGATGGTCCGCAAGGCGCTCTGGGGGTCGCTTCTTCTCGCCCCGGTCACCATTCTCGTCGACAGGCTGACCGCCGCCGGCGACGTGACGCTCTTCGTCCTCGCGGCCGCCTCGCTCGTCCCGCTCGCGTGGCTGATCGGCGAGGCGACCGAGCACGCGGCGGAGCACACCGGACCGGGCATCGGCGGCTTCCTCAACGCGAGCTTCGGGAACGCGCCCGAGCTGATCGTGGCGCTGTTCGCGGTCGGCGCGAACCTGCCCGTCGTCGTGCGTGGCTCGCTCTCGGGGAGCGTGATCTCCAACCTCCTGCTCGTGTACGGCGTCACCCAGCTCGCCGGCCCGAACGGTGCCCGGATCGACCGTCGCTCGCTGCTCGCGCAGGTCGGCCTCGTCGGCGCCGCCGTCCTCGTCTTCGTCGTCCCGGTCGCGCTCGGCTACACCGGCCCTCCCGAGCGGCACGCGGTCGTGGTCGCCTCCGTGCCCGTGGCGATCTTCCTCCTGCTGCTCTACCTCGGTGTCGTCGGGCGCAACCTGCGCCGCCACCGGGAGCACGCCCGCGAGCGGGAAGGACCGCGCGAGGGGGCCTGGCCGCTCACGACGGCGCTCGGCGCGCTCGCGCTGGCGACCGGCGCCACCGCCTGGGTGAGCGAGATCCTCGTCCACTCGCTGCACGCCTTCGCGACGGCGGTCGGCCTGAGCGAGTTCTTCATCGCGGTCGTCATCGTGGCGATCGTCGGCAATGCGGCCGAGCACGGCGGGGCGATCCTGATCGCGCGCAGCGGCAAGATGCGGCTCGCCACGGAGATCGCGATCTCCTCGAGCGCGCAGGTCGCGCTGCTCGTCGTCCCCGTCGTGACGCTCCTCTCCCTCCTCTTCGCGCACCCGCTCTCGCTCGCCTTCCGCTGGACGGAGCTCTTCGCGATGGCGGGCGCCGCCGTCGTCGTCGGGGCGATGGTGTGGGACGGCCGCTCGCGGCGGTCGGAGGGCGCGTTCCTCGTCGCGGCCTACGCGGCCGCGGTGCTCGGCTTCCTTCTCGGTGGCGGCCGGTAGCGACTGGGCCGGCTCCGCTGTTCGTGCTCGCCCGATTCGGCTAGCGTGCGGACATGGCCGTGAGGGAGGAGTCGAAGGGCAGCGTCGACGTGCCCGCGAACGCCGCGGTGGACGCCCGTGGGGTCACGCGCCGCTACGGCGAGGGCGAGACCGCCGTCGACGCCCTCCGCGGCGTCGACCTCGAGGTCCGCTCGGGCGAGCTCGTCGCGGTGATGGGGCCGTCCGGCTCCGGCAAGTCGACGCTCATGCACATCCTTGCCGGTCTCGACCGGCCGACCGAGGGCACGGTCGAGATCGCGGGCACGGAGATCACGCAGCTCGACGACACGCAGCTGACCCGCCTGCGGCGCAAGCACATCGGCTTCGTCTTCCAGTTCTTCAACCTCCTCCCCATGCTCGACGCCGAGGAGAACGTCGTGCTGCCGCTCTCGATCTCGGGCGAGAAACCGGACCGCGCGTGGCTCGACGCGCTGCTCACGCAGATGGGCCTCGCCGACCGGCGCCGGCATCGCCCCTCCGAGCTGTCGGGAGGCCAGCAGCAGCGCGTGGCAATCGCCCGCTCGCTCGTGACGCGCCCCACGATCCTGTTCGCCGACGAGCCGACGGGCAACCTCGACTCCAAGACGGGCGGCGAGATCCTCGAGCTGCTGCGCGCCTCGACGGACACGTACGGCCAGACGACCGTGATGGTCACGCACGAGGCCCGGGCCGCCTCGATCGCCGACCGGGTGCTCTTCCTCGGCGACGGCCTGATCGTGAAGGAGATGCGCGGCGCGAGCCAGTCGGACGTGCTCGCGGTGATGAACTCGATCAGCTCATGATCCGCGTCGCCTTGAGGGGCATGATGCGGCGCAAGCTGCGGACGGCGCTGACCGCGATCGCGATCGTCCTGGGCGTCGCGCTCATCACGGGGACGTACGTCCTGACCGACTCGATCAAGGGAGCATTCGGCGGGATCTTCACCCAGGTCTACCGCGGCACGGACGCCACGGTGACCGGCAAGTCGGCTTTCACCCTGAGCGGCCAGAACAACACGACGGCCCCGCCCTTCGACCAGTCGTTGCTGCCGGTGATCCGCGGGCTGCCCGGCGTGGCGGACGCGGTCGGCGGCGTCGGCGGCATCGCGCATCTCGTCGTCGGCGGCAAGGTCGTCCACTTCGGCGGCGCTCCCAACCTCGGCTTCAGCGTCGACCCGACCCGGCCCGAGCTCAACACCCTCACGCTCGTGGACGGTAGGTGGCCCGGACGAAACCAGGTCGTGATCGACGAGGCGACCGCGCACAAGAAGAGCCTGCGGGTCGGTCAGGCGATCGGCGTGCAGGCGAACGGACCGACCCTCCGGATGCGCATCTCGGGCTTCGTGCACTTCGGCGGCGCTGCGAGCCTCGGCGGGGCGACGCTGTCCGGCTTCGACCTGCCGACGGCGCAGCGGCTCTTCCAGCGAGTCGGAAAGCTCGACCAGATCCGCGCGAAGGCGAAGCCGGGCGTGACGCCGGCCCAGCTCGCGGCCCAGATTCGAAGCGTCCTGCCGCCGGGGACACAGGTGCGGACGGGTCAGGCGCAGGCCAAGGAGGACGCGAAGAACACCGAGAGCTTCCTCAACTTCCTGCAGGACTTCCTGCTCGCGTTCGGGGGCATCGCGCTCTTCGTCGGCTCGTTCGTGATCGCGAACTCGCTCTCGATCACGATCACGCAGCGGACCCGGGAGCTCGCGACGCTGCGCACCATCGGCGCCTCGCGGCGGCAGGTGCGGAGCTCGATCATCATCGAAGGTCTCGCGATCGGCGCCTTCGCCTCGGTGATCGGGATCTTCGTCGGCCTCGGGCTCGGCGTCGGCCTCTTCAAGCTATTCGACGCGGTCGGCTTCACGCTGCCGAACAACGGGCTCGTCCTGCACCAGCGGACGGTGATCGTCGCGCTCGTGGTCGGGATCGTCGTCACGGTACTCGCGAGCCTCCGCCCCGCCTTCCGCGCGACGCGCGTCCCCCCGATCGCGGCCGTGCGCGAAGGCTCCGAGCTGCCACCGGGGCGGTTCGCGAGATACCGGCCGGTCGGCTCGGCGCTCCTCGCCCTCGCGGGGTTCGCGGCGCTCCTCTACGGGCTCTTCGGCCACGGGCTCGGCACGAAGCAGATCCTGATCTTCATGGGCCTCGGGACGGTGTTGATCTTCGTCGGCGTCGCGCTCCTCTCGGCCCGATTCGCGCGGCCGCTCGCATGGGCGCTCGGCGCGCCGGCGAGCCGGTTCGGCGGCGTGGCGGGCTCGCTCGCCCGCGACAACGCGCGACGAAACCCGCAGCGGACGGCGTCCACCGCCTCGGCGCTGATGATCGGGCTCGCCCTCGTGACGCTCGTGTCGGTGATCGCCGCCGGGATCACGAAGAGCTTCCGCGGCGCGGTCAACGACCTGTGGATCAGCGGCTACGCGATCACGGCGCAGAACAACTTCGACCCGATCCCGATCGCGGCGGGCAACGCCGCGGCGCGCACCCCCGGCGTCCAGGCGATCGCGAACGTCCGTGGAGGCGACGCCCTCGTCTTCGGCAAGGTGCACCAGGCGACGGGCGTCAACCCGGGCGGCTCGCAGATCTTCCGCATCCAATGGCTCGACGGCGGCGACAACTCGGTCATCGCCCACCTCGGCCGGAACGGCGCCTTCGTCGACGACGGCTTCGCGAAGTCGCACCACCTTTCGATCGGCTCGCCGCTGAAGCTGACCGCGCCGACCGGCCGGAGCGTCGACCTCCACGTGCGCGGGATCTTCAAGCCCCCGACGGGAGGCTCCCCGTTCGGGCCGGTGACGATCTCCGACAGGACCTGGGACAGCATCAACGACACGCCGCAGAACCTGTACTCGTTCGTGCGCATGCGCGGCGGCGAGAGCGACGCGAACAAGGCGGCGCTCGAGCGGCAGCTGCGCCCGTTCCCGAACGCGAAGGTGCAGACGAAGCAGCAGTTCATCGACAACCAGATCAGCGGGCTGACCTCGATCCTCAACGTGCTCTACGTGCTGCTCGCGCTGTCCGTCGTCGTGAGCCTGTTCGGGATCATCAACACGCTCGTGCTCACGGTCTTCGAGCGGACGCGCGAGCTCGGGATGCTGCGTGCCGTGGGGATGACGCGGCGGCAGGTGCGGCGCATGATCCGCGCCGAGAGCGTGATCACCGCGCTCATGGGCGGCGTGATCGGGATCGCGCTCGGCCTCGTGCTCGGAGGGCTGCTCGCCGCGCGGGTCAACTTCATCGTCTTCTCCCTGCCGTGGGGCCAGGTGATCGTCTTCGCGGTGGCCGCGATCGTCGTCGGCCTGCTCGCGGCCATCTTCCCCGCGCGCCGCGCCGGGAAGCTCAACGTGCTCGAGGCGCTCCAGTACGAGTAGGCCGACGACGAGCCGGCGTTCCCGGGTACAGCCGATAGCCGGCGAAGCGGCGGTGCTCGAACGAGCGGTAGAAAGCCTCGCTTCCCTCCTCGGCGAGCACGTCGAGCCTGCGTGCGCCGGATTGGGCGAACGCCTCCTCGATCAGGGCGCGGCCCACGCCCTGCCGCCGCTGCGTCTCGGCCACGACGAGCTCGCACAGGTATGCCTCGAGCGCTCCGTCGGTGAGCAGGCGCGCGAAGCCGACCACCTCGCCGTCTGCGAGGGCGACGAGCGACACGACGCCGGGCGCGGAGAAGGCGCGTCCCGCGAGAGCCGGATCCCGAGGGAACGACGGCCAGCCCTCCGCCTCGTAGAGCCGCAGGAGGGCGAGGAGGTGTTCTTCGCCGAAGGCGACGAGGTCGAGACTCATTCGGGGGCGCGCCAGGGGCCCGGCTCGCGCGTGACCGGATAGCCGGCCCAGACCATGCGGGCGACCGAGCCGTCCGGCTCGCGCTGGATCCGGAGTGCCTCGCCGCGCTCGGCCCCGGAGACCGTGCGCCAGCGGTCGTCCGTCTCCCGCTCGAACACGGACGGCGGCAGCCAGTCCGGCGCGCGGTCGTAGCGCGCCTCGAGCCTCCCCTCGCTCCACCGGAAGACGAGCTGCGACGCCTCCATGAACCAGATGCCGAGCAGCGGGACGACGTCCTCGGGCGGCGGCTCGCCGATCCGCCACGCCTCGGGGGCGACAGGCCACTCCTCGATCGTCGTCCCGACGACCGTCGTCCCGAGCTCCCCGATGTCCGCCCCGCTCTCGTTCGTGAGCAGAGCAGCGACGACCCTGTCGCCCGCCGAGAAGAGGAGGTGTGCGATGAAGCCAGGCATCGAGCCGCTGTGACCGGCGAGGATCCGGTCCCCGTCCCGGGTGAGCACCAGGCCGAGCCCGTAGCCGGAGAGCCAGCGCTCGTGGTCGGCCATCGCCTGCAGCGTCCGCATCTCCTCGGCGCTCGACGCGGCGAGCACCGACTCGTCGGGATCGGCGAGGAAGGCGCCCCAGCGGCAGATGTCCGCGGCGGTCCCCCACAGCTGGCCCGCGGAGGCCCACGCGCCGGTCTCCACGCCGATTGTGTCCCAGACGCCGTCTGCGTACGGCTGCGACAGATAGCCCTTCGCCGCGGGCGCCTCCGGCTCGAAGCTGACCCGCCTGAGCCCGACCGGCTCGAAGAGCCGCTCGCGGACGTAGTCCATGTAGGGCCGGCCGGAAACCCGCTCGACGACGATGCCGATTAGGGCGAAGGCGAGGTTGGAGTAGTGGAACCGCGTGCCCGACGGGAGCACGAGCTCGGCCTCCGCGAGGGTCTCGAGCAGCTCGTCCGCCTGCGCGAAGCGGAGTGTGAGCCACGAGTCGTCCTGCGTCTCGCGCTGGAGGCCCGAGGCATGCGAGAGGAGTCGGCGGATGGTCGGCCGGTGGGCCGCCCCTTCGACGTGGCGGTCGAGGGTGTCCTCGAGGTCGAGCTTGCCCGCGTCGCGCAGCTGCATGATCGCCGCCGCGGTGAACGTCTTCGTGATCGAGCCGATGCGGTACTGCGTGTCGGGGGTCGCCTCGACGTCCGAGCCGACATCCGCGACGCCCACCGCCGTCTCCCACACGAGCTCGCCGTCGCGCAGGACGGCGGCCGCGATGCTCGGCAGCCGCTTCTCGCGCTGCGCGCCGCGCACGAGCTGCTCGAGCCGCGCGACCAGCCGCTCCGGGATCTCAGACACCGACGGAGAGCACCTCCTCGATGCGCTCGACCGCCTGGTCGATCTCGCTGTCTCCGATATCGAGATGGGTCACCGCGCGCAGCCATCCCGGGCGAAGTCCGCCGACGGCGGCCCCACGCTCAAGCAGCCGGTCGCGAAGGCCCGGCTCGTCGGGAATCGGCACGAAGTTCGTCTCGACCGTCGCGGGATCGACGCCGATCCCCTCGGCGAGGCGCCGCGCGCGTTCGTGGTCGTCGGCGAGCCGCTCGACATGGTGGTCGAGCGCGTAGAGCATCGCCGCCGCCGCGATGCCCGACTGCCGCAGCGCGCCGCCGAAGAGGAACTTCCCCTCCCAGGCGCGCTCGATCGTCTCCGTGGAGCCGGCCAGGACGGCGCCGAAGGGACAGCCCAGCCCCTTCGAGAAGCAGAGCGTGACGGTGTCGGCGAGCGCTCCCCACGCCGACGGCCCCACGCCCGCGGCGACCGAGGCGTTGAAGAGGCGCGCGCCGTCGAGGTGGACGGCCGCGCCGCGCTCGCGCGCCGCCTCGGCCGCCGCGCGGAACTCGTCGAGCGGCCAGATGCGCCCGCCGGAGCTGCGATGCGTGTTCTCGAGCACGAGCACGCTGCCCCGGCCGAACTCCTCGAGCTCCCCGATCTGCTCCGGCGTCGGCCTCCCCGCCTCCGCGACGAGGCCCTGCATGACGAGCCCGGAGTGGATAGCCGGCCCACCCCACTCGTAGATGAGGACGTGCGTCCGCTCCTCGGCCACGACCTTGCCGCCGGGTCGGCTGAGCGCCCGCAACGCGGCCTGGTTGGCCATCGTCGCCGTCGGAAAGAAGAGCGCCGCCTCGTGCCCGAGCAGCTCGGCCGTCCGGCGCTGCAGCTCGTTCGTCGTCGGATCCTCGCGCACCTGCTCGTCGCCGACCGCAGCAGCGGCCATCGCCGCGAGCATGCCGGGCGTCGGCTTCGTGACCGTGTCGGAGCGGAGGTCGATCGGACGCACGTCGTGACGCTACCTGCGCCCTGAACGCGCGGCGGCATTCGACTGGAACCTCATCCGCTGAAACCTCACCATCCTGCTCAAACCGTGTGGTTTCTAGGGAATCCGTTAGCCGCACTGTTGAGCGATCCCGGACCGACGTCTAGTTGTGAGCGGCTCCCCGGCATACCTGAATACGTCAGTACGAGACGGTCTCGCCGCCGGCGGGACTGGGCTCGAGGAAGGGGCGAGCACTGCGGAGCATGGCGTCGACACAACGAACGACCCCTGGGTTGTCCTGGCGCTGCGATCTCCCAGCGCACTCGTCCGCTTCAGAAGGCAGGAATCGCAGCACGCGGGCGTCCGTGCCCGACGTGTGTGTGGTCAGCCGCGAGCTGACCGAAAGCAGGTCGCGGGCGGTTCTCCGCACGCACGACTCAGGCCGGGCGGCTTGCGTGCCGCTGCGGCGTATCGAACGTCCCCGTCTTGCGGGGAGGAGGTAGGGAAATGAAGCGGTTCATCAAGAGCAGGAAGGGCCTGGTCCTTCTTGCCACCCTCGTCGTCGCAGCTGCGGCTGCGGTCGGCGCGTACGCGTACTTCACATCGACCGGTTCCGGTTCGGGTACCGCCTCGGTCGGCATGAGCTCGAACATCCAGCTCAGCAGCCCGCTGGTCGGAACGCTTTACCCGGGCGGCCCGGCCGTCCCGGTGACCGTCACGATCCACAACCCGAGCAGCGGCCAGGAGTACGTCGGCACGATCACTGGCACGGTCGCTGACAACGGCGGCTGCCAGGGCTCATGGTTCACGGTCGCTCCGATCTCTTACAACCAGGAGGTTGCCGGCGGTGCGAGCCCGACGGCGAGCACGACCGTGACCATGAACGACTCAACCACGAACCAGGACGCGTGCCAGAACGCGACGATGACGATCAACTGGAGCAGCAACTAGCCGGTGATCGATCGGAGGGGCGGCCTCGGCCGCCCCTCCACCACATTCACAGGAGGAACGAGTTCGGTGACACGGTTTGCGGAGAGAACAGCGAGGAGCGCCAGGCGGAGGCCGGTCGTGGCGCTGCTCTGTGTTCTCGTGCTGATCGGCGCCGGGTGGGTCGGCGCGGTGGCGCTCGCCGCGTCCGGGCCGCCGGCCCCGTCGTTGAGCGAGTCGCCCAACGCCTCGCCGACGAGCTCGACCTCGATCACCTTCACCTACGGCGACAGCCAGTCGGGCGTCACGTTCTCGTGCACGCTCGACGGCGCCGCGAAGTCCTGCGGCGGCACAACGAGCGGCACGACGACCTTCACCTCGCTGTCGCAGGGGTCGCACACGTTCCAGATCCAGGCGGTCTCGGGTGGGAAGAGCAGCGCCGCGACTTCCTACACCTGGACCGTGGACACGACCGCTCCGACCGTGTTTCCGCCCGCGCTCGCCGGCTCGAGCCCGACGAGCGCCACGAGCGTGTCCTGGACGGTCACCTTCAGCGAGGCCGTCAGGAACGTCGTCGCGGGCGACTTCCAGCTCGGGCAGACGACGAACCTCTCGGGGGCGGCGATCACCGGGCTCAGCGGCAGCGGCGCAAGCTACACGGTGACGGCGGCCACCGGCTCGCTCGTCAACCCGGGCAGCAACGGAACGCTCCGGCTCGACATGACGAGCAAGACGGCGGGCGGCACGATCACCGACCTCGCCGGCAACCCGTTGTCGACGACGATGCCCGTCACCGGAGCGTCGTACACGGTCGACCGCAACCCGCCGCCGGCGCCGTCGATCGATTCCGGACCGTCGAGCGGGAGCCTCACCAACAGCAGCTCTGCGAGCTTCGGCTTCAGCGACGGCGAAGCGGCCGCGACCTTCCTCTGCAAGCTCGATTCCGGCAGCTTCACCGCCTGCTCGAGCCCGGCGAGCTACAGCGGCCTCGCGGACGGCAGCCACACGTTCACCGTCGAGGCCAAGGACGCGGCGGGGAACGTGAGCACCGGCAACCCGAGCCGCACCTGGACGGTCGACACGACGCCGCCGCCGAAGCCGTCGATCGTCGGGCCGAACAACAAGTCCGACTCGACCTCGGCGACGTTCACGATCACCGACAGCGAGGCCAACGTGAGCTACATGTGCAGGCTCGACGGAAGCGGCTGGACGCCCTGCACGAGCCCGAAGACGTACACGCTCCTCTCGCCGGGGACGCACGTCTTCGACGCGGAGCCGATCGACCAGGCCGGCAACATCGGCCCGTACAACGAATGGAAGTGGACGATCAACGGCCTCTCGGGGAGCGGACAGCCGTTCACGATCAGCATCAACGGCAGCCTGGCGAAGCTCTACCCGGGCGGGGCGACCGACAAGATCGACCTCGCGCTCCACAACCCGAACAGCGCCGCGATCTACGTCTACAGCCTCACGGTCACGCTCTCCTCGATCACGAAGGCGACAGGCGTGACGCAGCCGTGCACCGCGGGTGACTTCACGCTCACCCAGCTCGGCGCCGGCGCGAACCTGAGCAGCAACCCGATCATGGTGCCGGCAGGCGGCACCGTCACCCTGACGGGCGCGGGCCTCGGCGCCTACCTGCCGACGATCAGGATGAACGACAACCACGTCGCGCAGGACGGCTGCAAGAACGCGACCCTGAACTTCACGTTCGGCGGGAGCGCGCAGTCGTGAGCCGGCCCCGCCGTCTGCTCGAGCGCCGGAGCGTCCGCTTCCTCGCGGCGTTCGTCCTGACGACGGCCATCGCCGGCGCAGCGTTCGCGTACTTCAGCTCGATCGGCAGGGGATCCGGAACCGCGAGCGTCGGCCAGGTCGCCCCGCCGACAGGTGTCGTCGCCACCGCCCGCAACAACTCCACGACGCTGGGCCCGGCGCCGGTCACGGTCACCTGGAACGCTCCCGCCTCGGGCGCGACGCCGACCGGCTACAGGGTCGTTCGAGACGACGGGAGCATGAAGACGACGCTGAGCTGCACCACGTCTCCCTGCTCGGACACGACGGTCACCGACGGCACTTACACGTACCACGTCACCTCGCTCTTCGGGGACTCGTGGACGTCCTCCGCGGCCGACAGCAACCAGATCCAGGTGCAGAACCAGCAGACGACCTCGACCCATCTCGCTTCGTCCGACAGTCCGTCTGTGGCCGGCGAGCAGGTCACCTACACCGCGACGGTCTCCACCGGCTCGGGGACGCCGACCGCCAGCGTGACGTTCAAGGACGGGACGAGCACGATCACCTGCGAGAGCGGATCGTCGTCGTTCAACGGCACGACTGCGACCTGCAAGGTGACCTACTCGTCCGTGACGGGAGGGTCGCCGCACGCGATCACGGCCGTCTACAGCGGCGACGGGAACTACCTGGGCTCGACCTCGAACGAGGTCGACCAGATCGTGAACCAGGCTTCGACGACGACAGCCGTGGCCTCCAACCACAACCCGGCAGTTACGGGCCAGTCGGTCACCTACACGGCCACCATCTCGGTCACCGCGCCCGGCTCCGGCACACCGACCGGCACCGTCAACTTCAAGGACGGCGGGACGACGATCACCGGCTGCGGCACCCAAACCATCAGCGGCGGGCAGGCAACGTGCACCGTCGCCGGCGGCTACACCGCGAGCGGCGGCAGCCACACCATCACCGCGGTCTACTCCGGCGACACGAACTTCAACGGCTCCACCTCGTCCAACCTCAGCCAGACCGTGAACCCGGCCGCGACCTCGACGGCGCTCGCCTCGAACAACAACCCGTCGGTCACCGGCCAATCGGTCACCTACACGGCCACCATCTCCGTCACCGCACCCGGCTCCGGCACACCGACCGGCACCGTCAACTTCAAGGACGGCGGCACCACCATCACCGGCTGCGGCACCCAAACCATCAGCGGCGGGCAGGCAACGTGCACGACGAGCTACGCGTCGGCCGGATCCCACACGATCACGGCCGTGTACTCCGGCGACACGAACTTCAACGGCTCCACCTCGTCGAACCTCACCCAGAGCGTGAACATCTTCGCCGGAATCGACTTCGTGAAGACCGGCCCTGCCGGCGGAACGCTCTCCTGCAACTACGCATCGATCACGGCCGTTACCTGCAGCTTGACCGGCCTTGGAAACGGTGGGGCGACCGTGACGGGCAACATCCGCCTGATCAATGCAAGCCACAACGCGTTCACGAACACCGGATCCTCGATCAGCGTCAATTACTCGCTCAGCGGACAGGCGAGTGGGCTGACACCCGCGTCACCGCAGTCGATCGCGACCGGGTCGTCGTCGACGCCTTCCCTCTCGTTCACCATGAGCAACGGCTCGAACAAGACGGCGACGCTGACCGGAACGGTCACGCTGAATGGCGCCACGTACACCGTCACGCTGACGGCGAGCTCGTAGCAGTCTCGCAGGCGGTTGAGCCGCGTCTCGAGGCGCTGACTCACTCGTTCGACCTCGACTCGGGCGGAGGCATGGCCGACCTGGGCAGAGCGCTACCGTGACCCGATGGACTTCGCCCTGCTGGAGGAGACGCTCCGCGACCGCGGCGAGCCCGCCTTCCGCGCGCGCCAGGTGTGGGAGTGGACGGCGCGCGGCGCGGCCGGCTACGAGGCGATGACGAACCTCCCGCTCGAGCTGCGCGCGGAGCTCGCCGCCGCCGTGCCGTTCTCGACCCTGACGGTCGAGACCGAGCGGGAGTCGCGCGACGGCACGGTGAAGACGCTCTTCCGCACCGCCGACGGCCATCCGGTCGAGGCCGTCCTCATGCGCTACCGCGACGGCCGGCGCTCGCTCTGCCTCTCGTCGCAGTCGGGCTGTCCGCTCACGTGCACCTTTTGCGCGACCGGCGCGATGGCGTTCGGCCGCAACCTCTCCGCCTCGGAGATCCTCGACCAGGCGCTCCACTTCCGGCGCCTCGCGCAGGTCGATCACGCCGTCTTCATGGGAATGGGCGAGCCGATGCTCAACCTCGACGAGGTGCTCGCTGCAGCGCGGCGACTGCCGGATCTCGGGATCACCCACCGGCGGACGACGATCTCGACCGTCGGCTGGCTGCCCGGCCTGCGGCGGTTCGTCGACGTGGTCGAGGAGCCGATCCGGCTCGCGCTCTCCCTGCACGCGCCGGACGACGACCTGCGCTCGCGGATCATGCCGGTCAACGAGCGGTACCCGATCGCGGACGTCGTCGCCGAGTGCCGCAGGCATGTGGAGGTCACCCGTCGCCGCGTCTTCGTCGAGTACGTGATGCTCGCCGGCGTGAACGACGCACCCGAGCAGGCAAGGGCCCTCGCCGGGCTACTCGGCCGTGAGCACTTCAAGGTCAACCTGATCCCGTACAACCCGATCGGGCTGTACGAGGGCTCGTCCCGGGACCGGATCGCCGCCTTCCGGCACGAGCTCGAGCGCGCGCGGGTGCCCGTCACCGTGCGCCTCACACGCGGACGCGACATCGACGCGGCCTGCGGCCAGCTCGCCGCCGCCCCGCGGGTCAGACGCCGCTCGGAGCCTGGGTCGCAGCCGGCGCCGGCTCCGCGTCGGGCTGGTCGTGCTCCTCGAAGCCGTACCTGACCACCGGCTGCTTCGCCGCGCGCACCTCGTCCAGCCGCTTGACCGGCCGGTGATGCGGCGCCTCCTTCAACAGCTCCGGGTCCTCCGCCGCCTCGCGGGCGATCGCGAGCATCGCGTCGCAGAAGGCGTCGAGCGTCTCTTTCGTCTCGGTCTCCGTCGGCTCGATCATGAGCGCCTCAGGGACGATGAGCGGGAAGTAGATCGTCGGCGGGTGGAATCCGTAGTCCATCAGCCGCTTGGCGACGTCGAGCGCGGAGCAGCCGTGCTGACGCTTCAGGGTGCGCGCAGAGAGCACGAACTCGTGCATGCAGAGCCGGTCGAACGGCAGGTCGTACGCCTCCTTGAGCCGGGCGAGGACGTAGTTCGCGTTGAGCACGGCCGTTTCGGACATCTCGCGCAGCCGCGGCCCCCACATCCGCAGGAACGCGTACGAGCGGACGAAGACGCCGAACGGGCCCGTGAAGCCGCGCACCTTGCCGATCGTCTGCGGGCGGTCGTAGTCGAGGCCGAAGTCGCCGTCGTCGCGCCGCACGACCGCGGGCACGGGCAGGAACGGCTCGAGGATGTCGCGCACCGCGATCGGCCCGCCGCCCGGGCCGCCCCCGCCGTGCGGCTGCGAGAACGTCTTGTGCAGGTTGATGTGGACGATGTCGAAGCCCATGTCGCCGGGCCGGGAGATCCCGCACACCGCGTTCAGGTTCGCGCCGTCGTAGTACATGAGGGCGCCCGCGCCGTGGAAGATCCGCTCGATCTCCTCGATGTTCTCGTCGAAGAGACCCAGCGTGGACGGGTTCGTGAGCATGAGCGCGGCCGTGTGCTCGTCGACCTTCCCGCGCAAGTCGTCGACGTCGACGTTCCCGCGGGCGTCTGTGCGAACCGGCGTCAGCTCGTAGCCGGCCATCGTGACCGAGGCCGGATTCGTTCCGTGCGCGGTGTCGGGAATGACGACCTTGCGCCGCTGCTCGGCCTCGCCGCGAGCGGCGAAGTACGCGCGCACGAGCAGGAGGCCCGTCAGCTCGCCCTGGGAGCCGGCCGCCGGCTGCAGCGACACCGCGTCGAGGCCCGTCACCTCGGCGAGGATCTCCTGCAGCCGCCACATCAACTCGAGCGCTCCCTGCGCGCCGTCCTCCTCCTGCAGCGGGTGGAGGCGCGCGAACCCGGGCAGCGCCGCGAGGCGCTCGTTGATCCGCGGGTTGTACTTCATCGTGCAGGAGCCGAGCGGATAGAAGCCCGTGTCGACCCCGAAGTTGCGCGTCGAGAGCTGCGTGAAGTGGCGCACGAGCTCGAACTCGGGTACCTCGGGCAGGCGCGGCGGCTCGCTGCGCCGGAGCTCTTCCGGGAGCTCCGGCGGCGCGGGCGGGCCGTCGTAGCTCGGCAGCGCCGACGCGCGGCGGCCGGCCTGCGACTTCTCGTAGATCAGCTTCACCCGGCGACCTCGGCGAGGACTTCCGCGAGCCGGTCGATTTCCTCCGGCGTGCGGCGCTCGGTGACGGCCACGAGCAGGACGTCGTCCATTCCCTCGTAGTCGCGGCTGAGGGCATAGCCGGGGTGGACGCCGCGCTCCCGCGCCGCCGTGACGACCTCGCGCGCGTTCCGTCCGACGCGGACGGCAAACTCCTTGAACGTTGTCTGTCTTGCGAACGCCGCCTCGAGTCCCGCCCGCTCTCGGAGGCGTTGTTTGGCGTACGCGCCGAGCGAGAGGCAGGTCTCCCCCAGCTCGCGCAGTCCCTGCGGTCCCAGCCACGTGAGGTAGACGAGCCCGCCCAGCGCGAGCAGCGTCTGGTTCGTGGTGATGTTCGAGGTGGCCTTCTCCCGCCGGATGTGCTGCTCGCGGGTCTGCAGGGTGAGGACATAGCCGCGCTCCCCCGCGGTGTCCACCGTCTCGCCGACGATGCGGCCCGGCATGCGGCGGATGAACTCGTTCCGCGCAGCCAGGAACCCGTAGTGCGGCCCGCCGAAGGACGGGAAGTTCCCGGCCGGCTGACCGTCCCCGAGCGCGATCGCGGCGCCGTACCGGCCCGGCGCCTCGAGCACGCCGAGCGAGAGGAGGTCGACGTGCGCGACCGGCAGAGCTCCCGCGTCGGCAGCGGCGGCGACGAGGTCCGGCGCCGGCTCGAGGCACCCGAAGAAGTTCGGCTGCTGGAAGATGACCGCAGCGGCATCCGCGGCGGCGCGCTCGAGCTCCTCGGGATCCGTCACCCCGTCCCGGTGGGGCACTTCGACGACCTCGAGCCCGAAGCCTGCGGCGTACGTCTTCACGACCTGCCGCACCTGCGGGTTCGTCGCCTCCGTCACGACGACCCTGTCGCGTCCGGTCGCGTGCTTCGCGACGTAGCACGCGTCGGCGGCGACGCTCGTGCCGTCATAGCCGGAGGCGTTCGAGACGTCCATGCCGGTCAGCTCGCAGACGGCGGTCTGGTACTCGAAGATCGCCTGCAGCACGCCCTGGCTCATCTCCGGCTGGTACGGCGTGTACGCGGTCAGGAGCTCGCCGCGCTGGAGGATCGCGTCCACGACCGCCGGGACGTAGTGGTCGTACATGCCGGCGCCGAGGAAGGACAACTCCCGGCTCGCGTCGGCGTTCCGGTCCGCCAGCTCGGCGACGTGGGCATAGACCTCCTGCTCCGAGAGGGCCTGCTCGAGCTCGAGCTCGCGTTCCAGCCGGACCGCCTCGGGCAGGTCGCGGAAGAGGTCCTCCACCGTGTCGACCCCGATCGTGCCGAGCATCTCCTCCCGGTCGGATTCCGTGAGGGCGAGGAACGGATGCGTCACTGATCTGCGAGCAGCCTGCGATAGGCGTCGGCTTCGAGAAGCGCGTCGGCCTCGCCGGGGTCTTCGAGCCGGATCCGGACGAGCCATCCTTTTCCGTACGGATCCTCGTTCACCGTCTCAGGAGCCTCGACCGCCTGCCGGTTCACGTCCAGCACCTCGCCGGACAGCGGCGCGATCACGTCCGAGACGGCCTTCACCGACTCGACCTCGCCGTACGACTGGTCCTTGGTGACGGTCGAGCCCACCTCGGGCGGCTCGAAGTGGACGAGCTCGCCGAGGGCGTCGGCGGCGAACCACGTGATGCCGAGCACGGCTTCGTCCCCCTCGACGCGCGCCCAGTCGTGCTCCTCGTGGTACCTGAGGTCGTCGGGATAGCTCTCGGCGGCTGCCACTCAGTCCTCCCTCTTCTCCCCAGGAACGTGCTGCGCACCTTCCTGGGATCCCGGTTTATAGATCGGCTTCCTGACGACGCGGGCCCGGCGCGGCCGGCCGCGAACGTCGATCGTCAGCTCGGTCCCGGGCTGGGCACGGGCGGACGGAACGTAGCCCATCCCGATCCCGATCCCGAGCATCGGCGAATGCGAGCCCGAGGTCACCTCTCCCCCGCCCTCGATCGGCATGCCGGGCCGCGGGATCGCCTTCTCCTCCATCACGAACGCGACGAGCCGGCGCTCGGGCCCCTCCGCCTTGACGCGGCGGAGGACCTCGACGCCCGGGAACTCCTTGTCCAGAGCGCACGCCCAGCCGAGCCCGGCCGAGACGGCGTCCGTCTCCGGCCCGATGTCGTTGCCGTGGAGGGGATAGCAGACCTCGAGCCGCAGCGTGTCGCGGGCGCCGAGCCCGCACGGCACCACGCCGCGCTCGAGCACGGCGTCCCAGAGACGGGCGGCGTCCTCGCTCATGCACAGCAGCTCGCAACCGTCCTCGCCCGTGTAGCCGGTGCGGTTCACCATCACCTCGACGCCGTCGAGCGACGCTTCGGCGAACGTGAACGGCGGAGCGGCGGGAAGTCCCAGCCGCTCGATCGCGCTCGGCCCCTGCACCGCGAGCAGCGCGCACTCCTCGGAGACGTCGCGGACGTCCGACCCGGGAATCTCCCGCTCCTTCAGCCACTCGTACGCGGCGGCGCGATTCGCGGCGTTCACGACTAGGAGATAGGAGTGCCCGGCGACCCGGTAGACGATCAGGTCGTCGACGATCCCGCCGTCCTCGTTCGTCAGCAGCGTGTACTGCGCCTGGCCGGGCGCGAGCCGGTCGAGGTCGTTCGAGAGCGCGCCCTGGAGGAGCTCGTGGGCGCGCGGCCCCTCGACCTCGAGCTCGCCCATGTGCGAGACGTCGAAGACGCCGGCATCGGTGCGCACGGCCAGGTGCTCGGGGATGACGCCCGCGTACTGCACCGGCATCTCCCAGCCGGCGAACGGCACCATCCGCGCTCCGAGCTCGACGTGCCGATCGTGCAGCGGCGTGTGCAAAAGCGTCGCGGGCATCGGCAGGGCCGATCCTAGTTCGTCGCCATGCCGCGCCGACTCAGTCGAATCCGGCCCCGAAACGGAGCCGCCCCGGCTCGTTCCTGAGAACGGACCGGGGCGGCGGACCGGGTCGTGGGGTTGACTCGTTCAACGGTCAACCCTGTTGAGGGCATCGTGCGTGTGCCCCGTTTCGACAGGCCCAAACCTGCGGGATCGAAACCCGTACGAACCCGCCTTTCGGCAGCTATTCGCCGCGCAGGAAGGACGGCACGTCGAGCCCGTTCTCGCCCTGCTCGGACGTGCGCGCGCCCGTCGGCGCCGCGACCTGCGGCTCGGTTCCGGGTCGGCGCCGCCTGCGGCCGCCGCCGAAGCCGGTCGCGATCACCGTGACCCGCACCTCGTCGCCCATGGCGTCGTCGATCACAGCCCCGAAGATGACGTTCGCGTTGACGTCGGCCGCGCTCGTCACGACCTCGGCCGCCTCGTTGACCTCGAACAGGCCGATGTCGGGACCGCCGGTGATGTTGAGGAGGATCCCGGTCGCTCCCTCGATCGACGACTCGAGAAGGGGCGACGACACGGCTGCGCGGGCGGCCTCGGCAGCGCGGTTCTCTCCCTTCGCCGAACCGATGCCCATGAGGGCGGACCCCGCTTCGCGCATGATCGTCCGCACGTCGGCGAAGTCGAGGTTGACGAGACCCGGCACGGTGATCAGGTCGGTGATGCCCTGCACGCCCTGGCGGAGGACGTCGTCGGCCATGCGGAAGGCGTCGACGACGGAGGTCTGCTTCTCGACCACCTGGAGCAGGCGGTCGTTCTCGATCACGATGAGCGTCTCGAGCTTGTCGCGCAGCGCCTCGATTCCCTGCTCCGCCTGCTGCGAGCGCTTCCGGCCCTCGAAGCCGAAGGGCTTCGTGACGACGCCCACGGTGAGCGCGCCGAGCTCGCGACCGAGCTCCGCGACGACCGGTGCGCCGCCGGTGCCCGTGCCACCGCCCTCGCCGGCGGTGACGAAGATCATGTCCGCGCCCTTGAGCGCCTCCTTCAGCTCGTCGCGGCTCTCCTGGGCAGCGGCCAGCCCCACGGCGGGATCGGCACCGGCGCCGAGGCCGCGGGTCGCGGCGGAGCCGATGTGGATCTTGACGTCTGCGTCGCAGACCATGAGGGCCTGCGCATCCGTGTTCACCGCGATGAACTCGACGCCCGACAGGCCGGCGTCGACCATCCGGTTGACGGCGTTCGTGCCGCCTCCGCCGACGCCGACGACCTTGATCACCGCGAGGTAGTTACCGGCTGCGTCCTTCGTGCTCATCTCCGTCGAACCTGAACCTTCAGTAGAGGATCGGGGCTGCTATCAGCGACAACGCGGCGGAGCGTACGTGCCCAGAGGTTCGGTGTCAACCGAAGATCGAGCTATGCCATCTAAACCTCTACTTGAGCTTTGTGGTGGCCGTGACGGCCGCCGAGCCGGTGCCTGCCACCGGCCGCCCCGGGATGCTGACGTCGAGGAAAGTCGCTCCGTACGGCAGCATCGTCAGCACGCGCTCCGCCACGGCCACCTTCAGCTTGACGTCGCTGCCGTCGCCGAGCAGGAGCTGGAACCCCGAGCGCAGGCGGAAGACGAGCCCATCCTTGGTGTACGAGGCTGATGCGACGCGAGCGGCGAACGCTCCGGCCAGTCCGACCGCGCGGGCCGCGACCGCCGCGCCGGTCGTCCCGAGCTCGGCGCCGACCCGGATTCGTGTCCGGGTCGGGATCCAGATACGAGGCAGCCTGGGAAGAGCACTGGCGGGCAGCCGCTCGACCACGCGCCCGCGCGCAGAGACGAGCCAGCCGCCGGTGCCACTGCGGAGAACTGCGGCCGGGCGCTCCGCAACGACCAGGATGCGCAGCGTGTGCGGGAAGGCCCGGTCGTAGCTCGCCCGCACGACCGTCGGCAGCGCGTCCACCTTCCGCAGGACGGCGGTGCCGTCCAGACCCACGAGTGGCCTCCCGACGACGAAGGCAAGCGATCGGCGCACCTGGGCGGCGACCTGTGGCGAAGCGCCCTCGACCTCGATCCGCTGGATCGCGAAGAGCGACGTCTCACGTGCGGCGAGGTAGCCGCCGAGCGCGACCGTGAGGATGCCGAAGCCCAGCGCGAGAGACCGACGGGTCGGCGCGATCTGCGCGAGCCGTTCCCGGAGTCGCAGCTCGGGCAGGCTCGGGCGCCGGCCCGGTGCGAGCGCCTCGACGCGCGCGATGGAGCGAGCGAGACTGGACCGAGCGAAACGGGGCCGGGCCGGCATCTTTCGGAGTTCGGCGCCGGCGCGGGCGCTCCTACAGCTCGGGGAGCTCGAGCCCACCGAGAAACTCGACCTCGTGCTCGAGCCGGACGCCGAACCGGTCGAGAGCGCGGCGACGAGCCTCCTCCATGAGAGCGAGCGCGTCCGCGGTTGTGGCACCGTCGGCGTTCTCGATGAAGTTGGCGTGCTTGGGCGAGATCTGCGCGCCGCCGATCCGGTACCCCTTCAGCCCGCACGCCTCGAGCATGCGTCCCGCGCTCAGGTCGTGCTCCGGGTTCTTGAAGACGCTGCCGAAGGTGCGCCGGTTCGTCGGCTGCGCCTCTTTGCGCCGCACGTTGAGCTCGCGCACCTCGGCCTTGATCTGCTCGGGCGGCCGCGGCCGCAGCCGCAGCTCTGCGCGCACCACGACCTGGCCGTGCCGGAGCTCCGAGTGTCGGTAGCCCATCCCGAGCTCCGGGGGGCTCAGCCAGCCCGCCCCGTCCGCGGTGGCGACGAGCGCGCGCTCCAGGACGCCGGCGAAGTCGCCGCCGTACGCGCCGGCGTTCATCCAGACGCCGCCGCCGATCGTGCCGGGGATCGCGCAGGCGAACTCGAACCCGCCGAGCCCGGCCCCGCGAGCGCGGTGCAGGGCGACGGCGTTCGCTGCTCCGCCGCCGACGCGGACCACGTCTCCGTCGACCTCGACGGCCGCGAGCTCGCCGCCGAGCCTGAGGACGAGCGCGTCGACCCCGTCGTCCGCCGCGAGGAGATTCGAGCCGAGCCCGACCACCGCCACGGCGAGCGACCGTTCGCGCGCCCAGCGTAGAAGCTCGTCCACCTCCTGCTCCGACTCCGGCCGGGCGAAGGCCCGGGCGGGGCCGCCCGTGCCGAGGGTCGTGTGGCGGGAGAGCGGGACTCCCTCCTCGATCTTCATCGGAGCGCCTCGAGGATCAGGGGCGCGGCACGGTCGACGTCGCCGGCGCCGAGCGTGAGCACCGTGTCCCCCGGTCGTGCCCAGCCGGCGACGAGGCGGGCGGCGTCCTCGAGCGCCGGCGCCCAGCCGAGACGCATGCCCGGACGGAGCCGCGCGAGCTCGTCGACGATCAGGCGGCCGCTCACGCCGGGGACCGGCTCCTCCCGCGCCGGGTAGATCTCCGCGACGCAGGCGGCGTCGGCTCGGGCGAGTGCCTCCGCGAAGCCGTGCGCAAGGTGGAGCGTGCGCGAATAGAGGTGGGGCTGGAACAGCACGATGAGCCTTCCGCCGTTCCGGACGGCGGCGAGATCGGCCGCGAGCTCGGCCGGGTGGTGCGCGTAGCTGTCGAGAACCTCGACGCCACCGGCCGCGCCTCTCGGCTCGAGCCGCCGGCCCGCGCCCCGGAACTCGACCAGGGCCGCCTCGGCTTCCGCGCGCGGCACCCCGGCGAGCTCGAGCGCGGCCAGGGCGGCCGACGCGTTCCGCCGGTTGTGCTCCCCGCGCACCGCGAGCGCGAGTTCGCCGGGCTCGAGCTCCTCGGCGCGCACGACGTGCGGCACCCGTTGCAGCCACTCCTCGAAGAACGACGCGACCTCGGCCCGGGAGGCGAAGGTCGTGTGGTGGTCGAGATCGACGTTGAGGAGCACCGCGATCTCGGGCCGCAGCGCGGCGACCGAGCGGTCCGACTCGTCTCCCTCGACGACGAGCCAGCCGGAGCCGGCGCGCGCGTTGCCGCCGAGCTGCGGCACGTCGCCGCCGATCAGGAAGGCGGGGTCGAGGCCGAGCCGGTCGAGGCAGAACGCGATCATCGCGGCGGTCGTCGTCTTCCCGTGGGCGCCGGCGACGACGATCGCGCGACGCTGGGCGACCAGCTCCGCGAGGAGGTCGGCCCGCGGGCGTCCGTGCACACGCCCGGCGAACGCCGTCGAGACGAACGCCTCCCAGCCCCGGGGCGGCTCTGGCGGCTCCGGTGAGATCTCGACGTCGACGCCTTCGAGATGGCGCAGGTACGGCGTCTCGGTCCGGTCCCAGCCGGCGACCTCGGCCCCCCACGCTCGGGCGAGCAGCGCGTAGCCGCTCATGCCGGCGCCGCCGATGCCGGCGAGCCAGATCCGCCTACCGGCGAGCGGCTGCGAGGGAGACGAGCTCATCCGCGATCTCTTCGGCTGCGTCGGGCTTCGCCACGGCGCGCATGGCCGCCGCCATCGCGGCGAGCCGCTCCGGGTCGTCGAGCAGCTCCTCCACGACGCGTGGCGCACGGCCGGCCTCGCCCTCGGGCACGACCATGGCGCCGCCCGCGTCGGCGAACCAGCGCGCGTTCTTCTCCTGGTGGTCTCCGGTCGCGAACGCTCCGGGCACGAGCACCGCCGGCAGCCCTGCCGCTGCCAGCTCCCACACCGAGCCGCCGGCCCGGGCAAGGACGACGTCCGCCGCGCCGTAGGCGACCCCGATCTCGTCCAGGAACGGCTCCAGGATGTAGTCGGGCCGCGAGGCGCGTCCGCGCAGCTCGGGATAGTCGCGCTCGCCGCAGAGGTGGACGACGGCCGGGCCGTGCTCCGCCCAGGCGTCGAGGGCGAGGTCGTTCAGGAGGCGGGCGCCCAGGGACCCTCCGAAGACGAGCACGACCCGCGCCTGCGGCGACAGCCCGAGCCGGCTGCGCGCCTCCTCGCGGTCGGCGGGCCGGGAGGCGGCGGGGATCGGCCGGCCGACGGCGCGGTACTTCTCCCCGCGAAGGCCGAGCGGCAGCGCGAGGAAGACGCGGTCGGCGAGCGGCGCGGCGAGCCGGTTGGCCAGGCCGAGATGCGCGTCGGCCTCGCTCAGCGCGCTCGGGATCCCGTCGAGTCGCGCCGCGAGCACCATCGGCCCGGCGACGTAGCCGCCGGCGCCGAGCACGGCGTCCGGCCTGCGCCGGCGAAGGATCCGGCGGCACGCGACCGGCGCCGCGAGCGCTCTCCCGGCCGCGCGCAGGAGATCGAGGCCGGCGTGTCGCGGCAGGCCGGAGACGGCGAAGGCGTCGAACTCGTAGCCGTGCTCAGGAACGAGCCGCGCCTCGACGCGATCCGGCGACCCGGCGAAGGTCACCAGGCCGTCCCGTCGCCGCAGCGCCTCCGCGACCGCGAGTGCCGGCGCGACGTGTCCGACCGTTCCGCCGGCCGCGATCAGGAACCGCAGCTGTCGCTCGCGCGCCATCGCCACGGGCGATGTTAAGGAGGACGCCGACCCCGACGAGCATCACGACGAGGCTCGAGCCGCCGTAGGAGACGAACGGAAGCGGGATCCCGGTCAGCGGCGCGAGGCCGATGGCGGCGGCCATGTTGATCGCCGCCTGCCCGCAGACGAGTGCGGTGATCCCGGCGGCGAGCCGCTTCGCGAAGGGGTCGCGACAGGCGATCGCGAGGCGGATGCCGGCGTAGGCGAAGGCGCAGAAGGCCATGATCACGAGCGTGACGCCGACGAGGCCGAGCTCCTCCCCGACGACCGCGAACATCATGTCGGTGTGCGCCTCGGGCAGGTAGCCCAGCGGCTCGATCCCCTGCCCGAGCCCGCGACCGAAGACCCCGCCCGAGCCGAGGCTGATGAGCGCCTGGACGTTCTGGAGGCCCGCCCCGGTCGGGTCCTTCCACGGATCGAGGAAGGTGAGCAGGCGGTCGCGCCGGTACGGCGACGACCACGCCGCGATCGCCGCCAGGCCGATCACGAGGCCGTACGCCATGCCGAGCAGCCGGAACGGCGTTCCCGAGACGAGCAGGATCGCTCCCACCACGAGCAGCAGCGTGAGAGCCGTGCCGAGATCCGGCTCGACGAGCACGAGCACGGCGAAGAGGAGGACGAGGGCTCCGATCGGCCGTGCGAGCTCCTTCAGCGTGTCGGGGGGCCGTCGTCGCGACAGGTATGCCGCCGTCCACACCACGACGGCGAGCTTCGCGAGCTCAGACGGCTGGAAGACGAGCGGGCCGACGGTGATCCAACGGCGCGCGCCGTTGATGCGCGCGCCGACCGCGAGCACGCCGAGGCAGAGGACGAGGGCGGTCACCACGAGCGTCGGCGCGAGTGTCCGGATGCGCTCGAGGGGGAGTCGCGAAACGACGACGAGGAGCGCGAATCCGATGATCGCGTAGATCACCTGGCGCTCGAGGAAGCCGAGGGGGTTGCCGTTGCCGAGGGCGGCAGAGCCGGAGCTGGCGCTGTACACCATGACGAGCCCGAAGAGGACGAGCGCGGCCGTGACGAGGACGAGCAGGTTCCACTCGAACTGGAGCCGCTTCGGGCGGGCGCTCACGCCAGCTCCTCCACGAGCCGGCGAAACGCGTCGCCCCGCTCCTCGAAGTTCGCAAACTGGTCGTAGCTCGCGCAAGCCGGCGAGAGGAGGACGACGTCGCCGGGCTCGGCGTCGGCGGCGGCGCGCGAGACCGCCGTCGGGAGGTCGCCCGCGCGGAGGTATGCGCGCCCCGCGGCTTCGAGTGCGTGGCCGAGCTCGTCGCTCGCGGCGCCGATGAGGTAGATCGAGCGGACGTTCGCCGGCAGGTCGCGCGCGAACGGCCCGAAGTCCTCGCCCTTGAGCGACCCGCCGAGGATGAGGCGGAGCGGCGCGTCGTAGGCGGCGACTCCGCGCCGTGCGGCGGCCGTGTTCGTCGCCTTGGAGTCGTTGACCCAGCGGACACCGTCGAGCTCGCGCACGGGCTCCAGCCGGTGCGGGACGCCCGGGAAGGTGCGGAGCGCCTCGGCGATCGCGTCGTCGGGCACCCCGGTCGCACGCGCCGCCGCGGTCGCGGCAGCGGCGTTTTCGCGGTTGTGCCGGCCCGGGATCAGGGGCTCCGCGGGAAGGGGGTCGTCGGCGGAGAACTCGACCCCGTCGAGGCCCGATCCGCGCGGGACGACCTTCGCGCGCGCCCGCTCGAAGATGCGGAGCTTTGCGGCGCGGTAGGCGTCGAAGCTGCCATGGCGGTCGAGGTGGTCCGGCTCGAGATTGAGGAGAACCGCGACGTCGCAGGCGAGCTCGTTGACGTCCTCGAGCTGGAAGCTCGAGAGCTCGCAGGCGATCCACGTCTCTTCCGTCGCGGCCTCGGCCGCGTCGGTGAGCGCGCGGCCGACGTTCCCCGCGACCTCGACCGGCCGGCCGGCGGCCCGGAGGATCGCGCCGAGGAGCTCGGTCGTGGTCGTCTTGCCGTTCGTGCCGGTGACCCCGACGAGACAGGCCCCCGCCGGCAGCAGCCGGTAGCCGAGCTCGACCTCGCTCCAGACGGGAATGCCGCGGGTGCGGGCGCCGGCGACGAGCGGCGACTCGGCCGGCACGCCCGGGCTCTTGACGACGAGATCCACCCCTTCCAGCAACGCCTCCTCCTCCGTTCCGAGTCGGAGTTCGACGCCGAGGTCGCCGAGCCTGCCCGTCTCGACCTCGTCGGCGCGATCGGCGGCGACGACCTCGACTCCCCGGCGCGCGAGCGCCCCCGCAGCCGCGAGGCCCGAGCGCGCCAGTCCGACGACGAGGACACGGCGCGGCAGCCAGGGCTCGTTCGGAGAGGCCCTGTCGGGACGTGGCCCGCTCACGAGAAACGCTTCCCCCCAATGGGGGGCGCGGGTCCCCTGAGGTCAGCGTACGCCGGGAAGCGTGCCGGCATCGTGTCGGCTCTCTCGCGGATGCGAAACGGATTCGTCGTCGAGCTCCCGCCTCCTCAGGCGAGCCGGCCGCTGACGAGGGCCTCCGCGCCGGTGCGCGCGACCTCGACCCCTTCGAAGCCGGCCGCCGCGAGCGAGCGGGCGAGCTCGTCCCCCGCTGCGGCGTCCGGTTCCGCGAACGAGACACGCCCGCCGGGCGAGACCACGCGCGCCAGCTCCGCCGCCGCCGCCGTGAGCGCGCCGTCCTCCGTCGCGAGCCGCCCGACGGCCGCGGCGACCGCGTCGTCGGGGAGCGGCAGCACCGGCGCCGACCCGACCAGATAGGCCACGCCGCACGCGCCGACGGCGTGCGCCTCACCGAGCAGCTCCTCCAGCTCGTCCACCTGGGAGCGCACGACGTACACCCAGCCGTCGCCGATCCGCTCGTGGGCGCCCAGCGCGAGGGTGCCGCCGCCGAGCACGAGCACGTCCTCCTCCGGCGCCAGAGCCGCGGCGTCGAGCAGGGCCAGCTCGATCTCGGCACGGCTCATCGCTGCGCGAAGTAGTAGCGGTAGTAGAGGGCGAATCCGGCCGCGCACAGGAGGCCGGCGACGATCCAGAAGCGCACCGTGATCTTCGTCTCGGACCACGCCTTCATCTCGAAGTGGTGGTGGAGCGGGGCCATCAGGAAAACCCGTCGTCCGAGGTACTTGAAGCTGAAGACCTGCACCATGACCGACAGCGCCTCGATCACGAAGATCCCGCCGATCAGGACCAGCAGCAGCTCGACCTTCATCATGATCGCGAATGCGGCGAGCGCCCCGCCGAATGCCATCGAGCCGGTGTCGCCCATGAACACCTCGGCGGGGAACGCGTTGAACCAGAGGAAGCCGACCGCAGCCCCGATCAGCGCCGCGCCCACGATCGCGAGGTCGAGCTTCGTCAGGTTGCGATGGCCCGCCGGGCCCGAGCGAACGTACGAGACGATGTTCATCGCGGTGAAGGTGAAGAGGGCGATGATCGCCGTCCCCGCGCCGAGCCCGTCGACGCCGTCGGCGAGGTTCGTCCCGTTCGCGGCCCCGGCGATGACGAAGAAGAGGAACACGTACCAGCCGTAGGACAGCGGCACGGTGACGTCGATCACCGGCACGTAGACGTCCGTGCTCAGGTGGAGATGCCGCGCGACGATCGAGATCACCACGGTCAGGCCGACGAGGAGCAGGAGCTTCCAGCGCCCCGGAAGGCCGAGCGAGCGCTTGTGCGTGAGCTTGATGAAGTCGTCGAGGAACCCGATCGCGCCGCATGCGAGCGTCGCGAACAGGACCGTCAACGCCTGCAGCCGGAAATGGGCGACGGGCAGGAAGGCGACGGTCGCGGCGAAGAGGATCAGCAGCCCGCCCATCGTCGGCGTCCCCTGCTTGACGATGTGGTGCTCCGGGCCCTCCTCGCGGATCTGCTGCCCGAACTCGTTGCGCCGCAGGAAGGCGATGAACTGCTCCCCGATCAGGATCGAGACGGCGAGCCCGACGGCGGCGGCGATGAGGACGCGGATCATCCGTCGCGCTCCAGCAGCGCGTCGGCAACGGCCTCGAGGCCGACGGAACGTGATCCCTTGACGAGGACCGCGTCCCCCGGGCGTACGAGGCCGCGCGCTGCCTCGGCCGCGTCCGCGGCGGTGGCCGCCCACTCGTCGGGCCGGTAATGGCGGGCGAGCTCGCCCACGCCGAGCACGACGTCGACGCCTTCCGCCTCCGTTCCGACCTCCTGGTGGTAGCGGGGAGCGTCCGGTCCGAGCTCGGCCATCTCACCGAGGATCGCGACCGTACGGCGGCCGTTCGCGCGCTCGAGCAGATGCCCGAGCGCCGCGCGCATCGCCAGCGGGTTCGCGTTCCAGGCGTCGTTGATCAGCAGGCCGCCGCCCGGCAGCTCGGTCTCCTGCGAGCGCCAGAGCGAGAACTCGACCTCCACCGGCTCCTCCGGGGGCTCGACGCCCAGCGCCTCGGCGGCGGTCAGCGCCGCCGCGGCGTTCGTCGCCTGGTGGCGCGCGGAGAAGCCGAACACCACCTCGCGGCCGCGCCAGCGGACATGTGTACGGCCCTCGCGGACCTCCGCCTCGGGCGGCCCGAAGCGGCGGATGTCGAGCCCCTCCGGGACGAAGGGCTCGAGCACCGGCGCATCTTCGGGGAGCACCGCAACCGCGCCCGCCGGCAGCTCCTCGAGGAGCTCGGCCTTCGCCCGCGCGATGTTCTCGAGGCTCCCCAGCTGCTCGAGGTGGACGGGCGCGATGGACGTGATCACGCCGAGGTCGGGTCGCGCCACGCGAGCGAGCTCGCGGATCTGGCCCGGGCCGCGCATCGCCATCTCCGTGACGACGACCTCGGTCTCGGGCTCGGCCAGACAGAGCGTCAGCGGCAGGCCGAGCTCGTTGTTGAAGCCTCTGGGAGCGGCCACGGTGCGCAGTCGCGGTCGCAGGAGCGCGGCGAGGATGTCCTTCGTCGACGTCTTGCCGACCGAGCCGGTGATCGCCACGACGCGAGCATCGCTGCGGGCGCGGACGGCACCGCCGAGGGCGGCGAGTGCGGCGTGCGCGTCGTCGGGAACGAGCGTCGCTGCCGCGCCGCGACCGCGGGCGTCCTCGATGAACGCCTCGCGGCCCGAGACGGCGACGAACAGATCGCCGGGCCGGATCAGGCGCGAGTCGGCCTGCACGCCGGTCACGACGTCCGCGTCGCCCTCGAGACGGCCCAGCGAGAGCGCCCGCACCTCGGCGAGCGGCAGCGGGATCAGGTCTTCGCCTCCAACGCCCCCAGAGCCTCCTTCGCAGCCTCGCGATCGTCGAAGGGGATCGTTCGATCCGCGAGCTCCTGGCCCTGCTCCGCCCCCTTGCCGGCGACGAGGACGACGTCGCCCGGCTCCGCGAGGCCGACTGCGCGCGCGATGGCCGCGGCCCGGTCGAGCTCCACCTGCACGTCGCCCTCCGCGCCGGACACGATCTCGGCCGCGATCGCCTCGGGGTCCTCGCTGCGCGGGTTGTCGGAGGTGACGATCGTCGTGTCGGCGAGCTCCGACGCGACCCGCCCCATGACGGCGCGCTTGCCGGGGTCGCGGTCGCCGCCGGCGCCGATCACGCAGATCACCCGCCGGCCGCCCGCGAGCTCGCGCGCCGCGCGCAGCACCTTCTCGAGCGCGTCCGGCTTGTGCGCGTAGTCGACGATGACGTGGAACGGCTGGCCGGCGTCGACCGACTCGAAGCGGCCGGGCACGCCGCGGACGGACTCGAGTCCGCGGCGAATCGCCTGCTCGTCGACGCCGAGCGCCCGCGCCGCGTACAGCGCCGCGAGCGCGTTCTCGACGTTGAAGTGGCCCCGCAACCGCAGCGCGACGCCGTCGAGCGCGCCCGCGTCCTCGCCGCTGAACGTGATCGCGCCGGGCAGCTCGTCCGCCAACCTGCGCCCGTACTCGTCTCCCGTGTTGACGACCGCGACCGGGCGTGGCTCGGCGAGGAAGAGGCGGCGCTTCGCCTCGAAGTACGACTCCATAGCGCCGTGGAAGTCGAGGTGGTCCCGGCTGAGGTTCGTGAACACGAGCACCCTGAAGCGGACGCGGTCTAAGCGGTGGAGGACGGAGGCGTGCGACGACGCCTCCATCGCACACGAGCGGTCGCCGGCGTCGAGCATCTCGCGGAAGAGCCGCTGCAGGTCGATCGCCTCGGGTGTCGTGCGCACGACGCCGCGCCGCTCGCCCCCCACGCGCGCCTCGACCGTCCCGAGCAGCCCGGGGCGCCTGCCGGCGGCGGCGAGGATCGCGAACAGGAGGTGGCACGTCGTGGTCTTGCCGCTCGTCCCGGTGACTCCGGCCACCTCGAGCTCGCGGCTCGGCTCCCCGAAGAAGACGTCCGCCGCCGGCGCCATCGCGGCGCGCGAGTCCCGGACGACGACCTGCGGCACCGGAAGCTCGAGCGGGCGCTCGACGACGAGCGCGACGGCCCCGTGCTCCACCGCCTCGGCGGCGAACTCGTGGCCGTCCGCGCGCTCGCCGGGGACGGCGAAGAAGAGGGCGCCGGGCGCGACGCCGCGGGCGTCGTAGGCGAGATCGCGCACCTCGACGGAAGGCCGCCCCACCACCTCCACCGGCTCGAGCGCTGAGACGAGGCGCTCCAGATCCATCGTGGCGGGACTCTACCCGGGGCCTCCGCGCCTACCGAAGCCGCAGGTCGGGCGGGACCGCGAGGTACTGGAGGTCGAACGAGGCGATCCGCTCGAACGCGGGAGCGGCGACGGTGCCGCCGTAGATCCCCCCGCGCGGCTCGTCGACGCTCACGAGCACGACGAGACGCGGGTTCGAGGCGGGCACCATGCCGACGAAGGTCGCGACGTAGGCGCCGGGGATGTAGCCGTGCGGCCCGGGCTTCTGCGCCGTCCCCGTCTTGCCCGCGACGCTGTAGCCGGGAATCGCCGCGAGCTCCCCCGTCCCCTGGTCCGACACGACGCCCTTCAGCATCGTCCTCAGCTCCCGGTCCACGCCGGGCTCGAGGATGCGCCGGCGGTGCGGCCGCGGGGCCGGCACGTCCCCGACGCGGTCCACGACGTGGGGCTGGACCCAGACGCCGCCGTTCGCGATCGCCGCGTAGGCCGAGGCGAGCTGTACAGAGGTGACCGAGACGCCCTGGCCGATGGGGACGTTGCCGATCGTCGACCCCGACCAGTAGGCCGGCAGGATGCCCGGGCTCTCGCCGGGCAGGTCGATGCCGGTCGGCCGTCCGAAACCGAAGCGCGCCATCCACTTCTTCAGACCGGCCTCCCCGAGGTAGCGCTCGGCGATCGTGATCGCGCCGACGTTGGACGAGCGTTGCAGGATCTGCGCGACCGTCATCCGCTCGGTCGGCCGGAACTCGGCGTCGTGGATCACGCGGTCGGCGACGTGGATCGAGTACGGCAGCGTGAACGCCGTGCGCGGGGTGATCTTGTGCTCCGAGAGCGCGCCGCCGACCGTCACGACCTTGAACACGGAGCCCGGCTCGAACACGTCCGTCACGGCGTGGTCGATGGTCAGCCTGCGGGGGGCGGACGGCGTGGCGTTCGCGTTGTAGCCGGGCTCCTGCGCGAGCGCGAGGATCGCGCCGGTGTGCGGATCGAGGACGATCGCGGTCGCGTCCTTCGCGTGCCACTCCTGCACCGTCTGCTCCAGCACCTGCTCGGCGTTCGACTGGATCTGGCTGTCGAGCGTGAGGTAGACGTCGCGGCCGTCGCGGGCCGGCCGCTGCTGAATCGTGTTCACGGCCTGGCCGGTCGCGTCCCGCACGACGGTGGCGCGGCCGGGCGTCCCCGAGAGCGCCTTGTTCAGCTCGACCTCGAGCCCGGCGAGACCGGTGTTGTCGGTGCCGGCGTAGCCCAGCACCGGGGCCGCCACCGTCCCCTGCGGATAGACGCGCCGCTGGTCGGACGAGAACGTGAAGCCCGTCAGGTTGCGCTTCGAGAGCGCGGCGGCGAGCTGCGGCGAGGCCTTCCGCTCGACGTACACGAAACCGCGGCTGCGGTCGGAAAGCTCCCGGTACACGCCGCGGAACGGGATCCGGAGCACCTTCGCCGCCACGCGGGCCTCGTGCCTCGGGTCGGAGATCTGCATCGGGTCGGCCACGACGTCGGTCGCCTCCTCGCCGATCGCGAGCGGGATCCCGAGCCGGTCGTAGATCGTGCCCCTGCTCGCGGGGAGCTGGAGATCGATCTTCGTCTGGCTCTGCGCCAGCCTCGCGAGCGACGAGGCGCGGATGGTCTGGATCCACGCCGCACGCGCGCCGAGCACGGCGAAGACGACGAGGATGACGAGGAGAAGGAGCCGGAGCCGCGAGTTGACGACCCGTGCCTTCAACGGCGCGGCGCCGAGAGATCGAGATAGGACGTGTTGCCCGCCGACGCCTGGATGAGGCCGAGCCGCCGCGCGGCCGCCTCGATCCGCGGCGCCGAGCTGGCGGCGGACAGCTCGGAGGCGAGCGCCTGGTTCCGGGCCTCCAGCTTCGCGCGCTCCTGATCGAGCTGCGAGACGGCGACGTGCGCGCGCAGCACGGCGACGTTGACCGCCACGACGCCGAAGAGAAGGAGCGCGAAAAGGATCATCCAGACGACGTGGGCGCGCACCCGGCGGTGCGTGAACCCGCGCCGCGAGCGTACGGAACGCGCCGGACGCCCCCCGGCAGGACGCGTTCCCCCCGGGCGCCGCCCGGGCGGGCGCCGCGCGCGCCGGCGCGGCGCCGGCTCGGCGACCTCGGCGGGCGCGAACCAGTCGACGGCCGCCATCAGGCCTCCTCCGCCCGGGTCTTGACCGCCGCCCGAAGCCGCGCCGACGCCGACCGCGGGTTCGCCGCGACCTCCGCCTCTCTCGGCCGGATCGGCCGACGCTGCAGCGCCCGGAGCTCGGGCTCGTGCCCGCAGACGCAGACGGGGAAATCGGGCGGGCAGGTGCAGCCGCGCTCCCTCTCGCGGAGGAACCGCTTCACGATTCGGTCCTCGAGCGAGTGGAAGGAGATGACCGCGAGGCGGCCACCGGGCCGGAGCATCTCCAGCGTCGCCGGCAGCGCGTTCGCGAGCGAGTCGAGCTCGTCGTTGACCTCGATCCGCAGCGCCTGGAAGACGCGCTTTGCCGGGTGTCCGTCACCGAAGCGCGCGGGCGCCGGGATCGCGGCCTTGATCGTGTCGACGAGCTCGCCGGTGCTCTCGAACGGCTGCTCGCGCCGGCGCCTGACGATCGCCCGCGCGATCTGCTTCGCGTACCGCTCCTCGCCGTAGCGGCGGAAGATCGCGGCGAGGTCGCGCTCCGACCAGGCGTTGACGACGTCGCTCGCGCTCGTCTCCTGCGTCGGGTCCATCCGCATGTCGAGCGGTGCGTCGGCGGCGTACGAGAAGCCGCGCTCGGGCCGATCGAGCTGCATGGAAGAGACGCCGAGATCGAGCAGGATCGCGTCGGCGCGGACGCCGTTCTGGGCGAGCTGCGGCAGGACGACCCCGAAGTCGCCCCGCAGGAGCCGGGAGTTGACGGGAATTCGCTTCGCGAGCCGCTCGAAGTAGGTGCGGGCGGTCGGATCGCGGTCGACCGCGATCAGTTTCCCCTTGCCGCGCAGGTCGGCGGCGAGGATCGCGGCATGCCCCCCGGCGCCGAAGGTCGCGTCGACTACGGTCTCGCCCGGCTCCACGGCGAGGCAGGCCCGCACCTCCTCCGCAAGGACGGGGACGTGATCAGCTTCCCTGGGCTGCAAGACGTTCGGCAACATCCTCAGCACTCCCTTCGACCTCGGCGAGCTCGCGCTTCCAGGCGGCGCGGTCCCAGATCTCGAGGTGGTCGTTGACCCCGGCGACGACGACGTCGCGGCCGAGCTTCGCGTGTGCGAGCAGCGCGGGCGGGATGCTCACCCGCCCCTGCCGGTCCGGCGTCGTCTCGCTCGCGCCGGAGAAGAAGTGGCGGTGCATCCGCCTGCCCTCCTGGGTGAGCGGGTGCAAGGTGGCGAGGGTGGAGTCGCGGTAGCGCTCCCAGGCGTCGGGGGTCCAGGCGTAGAGGCAGCCGTCGAAGCCGCGCGTGACGACGATCCCGTCCTCGAACGCCCGCCTGAACTTCGCCGGCAGCGTGAGCCGGTTCTTGTCGTCGATCGTGTGCTCGTACTCACCTAGGAGCATGGGGCCGCTCTCTCCCTATCCCACCACTGTGCTCCACTATAACCCACATCTCCCCACAAGTCCACACCTCTCGGACCACGCCGAGGCGGGCGTCCCACGGGAGGCCGTCGGACTAGAGGCTCGCTTCGGCGGCCCGGAGGCGGGCCGCGAGGGTGCGCAGGAGCGCCAGCGCGCGCGCCGGCTCCGCGCCGAGGAGCTTCACGAAGCCGCTGCGGTCGATCGTCAGCGCGAGCACCTCGCCGTCCGCGACGACGTCGGCCGAGCGTGGCGCCCCGTCGAGCAGCGCCATCTCCCCGAAGTAGTCGCCGCCGGCGAGACGCCGCGCGCGGGCGCCCGGCCGCTGCACCTTCGCGTGACCTTCGAGCAGGACGTAGAACGACCGGCCCGCGTCGCCGCGTCGCACGAGCGCGGCGCCCGGGGCGAACCGCCGGATGCGGGCGAGCTTGGCGATGCGCCGCAGGTGACGCTTCGGCAGGCCTGCGAAGAGCGATACCTCCTCGAGCGCGCTCAGCCAGTCGTGTGCCGTCTCGCTCCGGCCGGAAGGCGCCAGGAGCGCCGCCTCGGCGGCCGAGCGTGCGGCGAGCTGACTCATGAGCAGACCCTATCGCGCCTCATCCGGCGTGTACATCGTCGCCGGCGAGCTGGTGGCCGTAGGCGCCGCGGCCCGTGAGGACTGCGGCGCCGCACTGCGCCCCGAGGGCCACGGCCTCGTCCACCGGCTTCCCCAGCGCGAGCCCGTACGTGAGCCCGGCGGCGAAGCAGTCGCCGCAGCCGTAGGCGTCGGAGACCGGGCCTGGCAGCGGCGCGGCGCGGAACGGCCCACCGGGACGGATCCAGCCGCCGAGGGCGCCGGCCGTGGTGACGACGATGGGGGGCTCCGGGTCGAGCTCGCCGGCCTCGAACCGCTCGGCGGCGTCCTCCCCACTGCCGACGAGGACGTCGACCTCCACCCCGCCGCGCCGCAGCGTCGAGAGCTCACGGGAGGTGGCCACGAGCACGGGGCAGTGGCGTGCCGCCCGCAGCGCGGCGACGTCGCCGCTGACGAAGTAGGCGGCGGCGCACCGCCGGAGCTCCTCCCAGGGCAGCGAGCCGTCCTCGCCCGAGGGCAGGAGCTTCTCGCCGAGCACGGTGATCGTCCGCTCGCCTGCCTGGTCGACGTGGGTGAGCGCGCGGCGCTGCGTGCCGGGTGCATGGCCCGCGTGCACCGTGACGCCTCTCGCCTGCAGCTCCTCGCGCGAGCGGCGCCCGAGCTCGTCGTCGGCGAGGGCCGTGAAGAGGAGGCACGTCGCGCCGAGGTTGGCGAGCTGGACGGCTGCGACCGCCCCGCCTCCGGCCGGCTCCTCCCACGTCTCGAGCGCGTGCACGATCTCGCCCGGCGCGGGCACGTGGTCGACGCGCGCGAACTCCACCCACTCGACGTGCCCGACGACGGCGACGCTCAACGGGGTTTCCGAAGGAGGGGGCTCGTGGGGGAACCATGGGTTCCCCCACGCTTGTCGACGTGCCCGACGACGGCGACGTTCATGGCCTCACATCTTGAACCCCGACTACGTTTCACTCCACGGTGAGCGGCGTGCCTCCCTTCGAGCGGTTCTACGAGTGCCACAAGGGCGAGGTGCTCGCGTTCCTGCGCCGGCGGGCCGGCCGCGACCGTGCCGACGACCTCTTCCAGGAGACGTTCCTCCGTGCGCTGCGCGCGTACGGCCGCCTCGAGCACGCCGAGCACCTGCGCGCGTGGGTGCTCACGATCGCCGCGAATGCCGTGGTGGACGCGGCGCGGCGCGAGCGACCGACCGCGGAGCTCGCGGCGGAGCCGGTCGCCGAGGACGAGCGCCCCGCCGTCGAGGAGCTCGCGCCTCTGACCGACGACCTGCCGCCGAAAGAGCGCGCGGCGGTTGTCCTCCGCTACGGCTACGACCTCGACTACGACGCGATCGGCGCCGCCCTCGGCTCGAACGGGCAGGCGGCGCGACAGGCGGCCTCCGCCGGAGTGCGACGGCTGCGCAAGGAGAAGGAGCAGAGATGACCTCGGTCCCGACCGTCCTCGACGAGCGTTTCCGCGCGGCCGCGGCCGCATCCGGCGAGCTCGACGTCGCCTACGACGTCCTCGACGACACCCCCGTCGGGCCGTTGCTCGTCGGCGTGTCGGAGCGCGGGCTCTGCCGCGTCGGCTTCGACCCCGAGCCCGACGCCGAGCTCGA
This sequence comes from Gaiellaceae bacterium, assembly GCA_035653395.1. Lineage (GTDB taxonomy): Bacteria > Actinomycetota > Thermoleophilia > Gaiellales > Gaiellaceae > Palsa-739. The sequence goes on along the minus strand of DASRBX010000015.1, from coordinate 62,172 downwards.
GCGGCTCGCCCGCCGCTTCGGCCCGCGTGTCCTGCGCTCGCCGCACGCACTCGACCGCGTGCGCAGGGAGCTGGACGAGTACTTCGTCGGCCGGCGGCACGCGTTCGACCTGGAGCTCGACCTGCGCGCCACGCCGGAGTTCCACCGGCGCGTGCTCGCGCAGCTGAACCGGGTGGAGTACGGGCACACGACGACCTACGGCGCGCTCGCGGCCGAGGTCGGCGCCCCGCGCGCGGCCCGTGCCGTCGGCACGGTCATGAACCGGAACCCGCTCCCGATCGTGCTCCCCTGCCACCGCGTCGTCGGCGCGAACGGCAGCCTGACCGGTTACGGCGGCGGCCTGGAGCGCAAGGAGTGGCTGCTGCGGCTCGAGGGCGCGCTCCTCTAAGCCGCCGGGACGTGTCGGAGCTTGTAGCCGACACCCCAGACGTTCACGACCCAGCCCGGTAGGCCGGCGGCGGCGAGCTTCCGCCGCACGCGGGAGGCGTGCGACTCCAGCGTCCGGGTCGGGACGTACGTGCGGAAGCCCCACACGTCGCGCAGGAGCTGCTCGCGCGTGAAGACGCGGTCGGGGTCGGAGGCGAGCTTGACGAGGAGCTGGAACTCCTTCGCCGACAGCTCCACCTCCTGCCCGCGCACGGCGACGCGGCGGGCGGCGCGGTCGACGGCGAGCGGCCCGACCTCGACGAGCTCGACGCGCGGCGGGCAGCGTCGCAGCAGCGCGTGGATCCGCGCCAGCAGCTCCTCGTACACGAACGGCCGCGCGAGGCAGTCGTCGGCACGGGCGAGCGCGCGCACGCGGGCGGCGGGGTCGGCGCTGCCGAGCACGATCACGGGGCAGTCGGGGACGACTCCGCGGTCGAGCGCCTCCGCGTCGCCGAGCACGAGGACGTCGGGGTCCGCCGCGCGCGGCAGCTGCTCGGCCCGCTCGCAGGAGACGACGTCGAAGCCGTCGTTGCGGAGCTGCCGCTCGAGGAAGCCGCGAACGGCCGGTTCCGGCTCGGCAAGGAGAAGCGCGGTCATGACACCGAGGCTAGGCACGGAGGCCCGACTCCGCCAGATGTCCTTTCGCGCGAAAGCGTGACGAACGCTCTACAGGCGGCCCGAGCGGACGACGCCCCAGAGGAGCCAGAGCCCCAGCACGGTCGAGAGCACGAAGCCGAGGATCGAGATCACGTTCACGCCGAGGACGTGCGGGCCGCCCTTCGCGAAGATCCCGATCAGGCTCGAGCCGATCAGGCCGCCCACCACGATGAGCGCGATCACGAGCCGGTTCAGCGCGGCGTCGAGCTTCTGCATGAACTCGTCGAGGCCCTTGTGCACGAAGCCGACCTCGATCTGCCCGTCGCGGATCTCCTCCATGAAGTCGTGAAACTGGTGGGGCGCCTCGGCGATCACCTGCGCGTAGCGGAACGCCTCCCGCCGCGCACGCCGCGCCACGCGTTCCGGCCGGAAGCGCTCGAGCATGAGGTCGCGCGCGTAGGGCCGCGCCACCTCGAAGACGTTGAAGTCCGGATAGAGCTCCGCGCCCACCGAGCCGAGCGTCGCGATCGCCCGGTCGAGCAGGAGGAAGCGCGCCGGCAGGTGGAGGTTCATCGAGTAGATGAGCTGGAAGCCCTCGCGGATGACCTGGATCGGATCGATCTCGCTGAGGTTCGCGCCGTAGTAGCGGTAGTAGAGCTCGCGCAGCTCGGCGAGGAACTCGCCCTCGCGGTCCTTCGGGTAGCGGACGCCGAGGTCGGCGAGACGCCTCGGCAGCTGGTCGATGTTCTCGTTCGCGGCGTCGATGAAGAGGCCGGTCAGCTTCGACATGTCGTCGTCGGTGAGCGTCCCGACGGCCCCGAAGTCGACGAGGCCGATCGTCCCGGCCTCCTGCGGCACGAGGATGTTCGCCGGATGCGGGTCGCCGTGGAAGAAGCCGTGCCGGAAGATCATGGCCATCCACGCCTCGGTGATCCGGTAGGCGAGCTCGCGCCGCGCCTCGAGCGTCGTCCGCGCGAGGTCGACGTCGGCGAGCTGGATGCCGTCGATCCACTCGAGCGTGAGAACGCGCGGCCGCGTGTACTGCCAGTAGACCTTCGGGACGCGGACGTGCGGATCGCCAGCGAAGTGGCGGTGGAAGTTCTGCGCGTTGCGCCCCTCCTGCCGGTAGTCGAGCTCCTTCCGGATCGAGCGCGCGAACTCGTCCACGAGCTGGCGGGTGTCGACGAAGTCGAAGGCCCGGATCCGCTCGCGGGCGAGCCGCGCGGCCTGGTAGAGGAGCCCGAGGTCGGCCTCGATCTTGCTCGGCGCACCCGGCCGCTGCACCTTGACCGCGACGCGGCGCCCGTTCGGCAGGGTCGCCTTGTGCACCTGGCCGATCGACGCGGCGGCGACCGGACTCGGATCGAAGTCGAGGAAGAGCCGCTCGAGCGTGTTGCCGAGCTCCTCCTCGATGACCCGCTCCGCCTGCTCGAACGGGAAGGGGCGCACGTCGTCCTGCAGCGCGCGCAGCTCGACGACGATGTCGGGCGGAACGACGTCGGGCCGCGTCGAGAGGAGCTGGCCGAACTTGACGAAGGTGGGGCCGAGCTCGTCGAGCAGCTCGCGAAGGTGCTGGCCGCGCGCCGAGGACGCCGCATGCTCGGCGGCCACGCCGGCGAGGCGGTCCTCGGCGGAGCGGCCCGGCAGCAGATCGCTGAGCCTGTGCGCCTCGAGGAAGTAGCCGAAACCGTGACGCACCATGACCTGCGCGATCTCCGACAGGCGGCCGATGCTCCTCGTCCTCGTGCTCACGCCGACAGGCTACGCGGCGCGGAGGTTGGTGTCAGGCCGCCGTGCGGCGGCGGGGCTCGCGTCTGCGGGTCCACGGGCCGGGCGGGACGAGCAGCGACTCGGCGTGGAGGTAGGCGAGCCCGACCGCGGGCAGGTCCGAGAGGCGCTCGACGCAGACGTAGCGGCGCCGCCACTCCGGGAAGAACTTGCGGTTGAAGGCGTAGAGGCGCTCGAGCTGGAAGACGTTGTCGGCGAGCAGGAGCACGCGGCGGACGAGCCGGTCGACGGGCGTCGTCACCCGGTCGGGAGCGAGGAAGTCGGTGAGCGCGCAGAAGTTGAGCGACAGCTCCCGCGCGTCCTGTTCCCGGGCCCAGGCGAGCGTCTCGACGACGAGAAACTCCGTGAGGCCGTTCGGCGCGCTCGAGCGGCGGCGCATCGCGCTCAGCGACCAGCCCGCGCCGGCCGGCGCCGGCGCCAGGTGGAGGAAACCGCCGAGCCGGCCGGAGGAGTCCTCGGCGAGCGCGAGCACGGTACCCGGGACGTGGAGGTCGTCGATCGCCATCGAGAAGCCGCGCTCCGGCTGGCCGCGGAGCCAGGCCGAGCTGACCTCCGCGAGCTCGGCCCCGAGCGCGGGCGAAGCCTCGTCGGCGGCGACCACGCGGAACGAGTAGCCGGCCTTGCGCAGGCGCGAGACCGATTGCCGCACCTTGCGGATCGCGCGCCCTTCGAGCGAGAACTCCTGCGGCCGCAGCACCGCCTCCTCCCCGATCGGCACCGGCTTGAGGCCGAGCGCGCGGTAGCGGTCGAGCTGCGCGCTGGAGGCGCCCACGACCGCGAGCCGCCAGCCGTGGCCGCGCACGACGCGCCGGAGCTCCGCGAGGAGCTCGTCGATCTCGGCGTCGTCGCCGACCGGGTCGCCGCTGACGAGCGCCGTCCCCGCCACCACGCGATACGCAAGGAAGGCGCGGCGCGACGGCGAGAAGAGGTAGCTCTTGTCGCGGCGCAGCGCGAAGAAGGAAAGGCTGTCGCGGCCGTAGGCCTCCACGAGCGCGCGCGCCGCCCGGCGCTCCCCCACCGTCTGCGCGACGGCCTGGCCGAACGGGCGCAGCCAGAAGTAGAGGGCGAGGAAGCCGAGCGCCAGGGCGAGACCGAGGAGCGCGTCGCCGCTCCGGTGGGAGAGCTCCACTCCACGCAGCTCCTCCCCGCCCACGAGCGCCGCGATGCCCGCGAAGGCGGCGCCGAGACCGAGCAGCGGCCGGACGCTGGCCGGGTCTCCCGGCACGTCGAAGCGGCGGCGCCAGTGCACCAGGCACGCGAGCAAAAGCAGCGAGACCGCCGCCTCCTCGAAGTCCAGCCCCTTCGCCAGGTGCGCGACGGCGGAGGCGACGACGGCCGCCACGGCGAGCTGCCAGGCGCGCCGGCGGCGCCTCGCGAGCGAGCGCGAGAGCCAGATCAGGCCGATCCCGAATGCGACCGTGAGCACCCGGGCCGCCTCCGGCCAGCCCGGCGGCAGGATGCCCTGGACGACCTCCAGCCGGTTCGCCATCTCCGGCGTCAATGCCGAGACGAGCCCGATCACGCCGACGGCCGCAGCGCTCCAGGCGAGCAGCCTCTCGGCTCCTGGCGGCCGCGAGATCACGCGCGGAGGGTACAACGTGATCATGAGGGATCTCGGAGAGCCCCTTGCGCCGCCCGAGCCGGAGGCGATCCGGATCCCGCTGCCGCGCTGGGTCACGGGGCTATTGAGCCTCGTCGCGATCGGCCTCGTCCCGTGGATCGTCTATCTGACCGTCACCCTCCCCTCGCGGCACGTGACGTCCCACTACGACCTCGCCTGGGTCGGCTTCGACGTCGCGCTGACGGCGTCGTTCGCCGCCACGGCCTGGGCGGCCTTCCGCGGCTCGCAGTGGCTCGTGCCGCTCGCGGCGGTCACGGGGACGATGCTGGTGTGCGACGCCTGGTTCGACGTCGTCACCTCCCAGAGCGGCGGCGAGATGTGGGAGGCGGTGGCCGAGGCGGCGCTCGCGGAGCTGCCCCTCGCGGCGGTGTGCGGGTTCATCGTCTACGACGCCGAGACGTTCCTCGCCGCGACCGCGAACCGCTTCAGGCGCTAGGCGGCCGGCGGCAGGTCGGGCGGCGGCCCCTGCTCGAGCAGGCGCAGGCGGTGCTCGAGCTGGGCGACGCGGAGCTCGAGCTCGTCGAGCTCGTCGCGCGTGACGAGGTTCAGCTCGTCGGCGATCGCACGGAGCGCTGACAGGGCGCTCTCCGACAAGCGCCCGCGGGTGCCGCGCACCCGGCCGGGCAGCTCGGCGGCGAGCTCCTCGAGCGTCTCGAGGAGCAGCCGGCCGCTACCGCGCGCGGCCATGCGGCCTCGAGCGCCGCCGCTGCCGCCGCTTCTCGCGCCGCGCCTGGGCGGTGGCCGGCTCCGGCGTGACTGCGTCGACCAGCCTCGGCGTCGCCTCGGCGGCGAGCGCCGCCTCCGACTCCTGCAGCGCGAGCGTGCCCGGATCGAGCGCGGGGCCGCCCTTCGGCCGCCACGGCCTGCGCCGCGCCGGCAGTCCGCCGTCCGGCTCCGAGCCGCCCTCCTCGCTCGCACGCTTGCGCCTCGCGTACTCCGGCTCGCGCTCCTTCCAGATCGTGAGCAGCGGAGCCGCGAAGAAGATCGAGGAGTAGGCGCCCGAGGTGACGCCGACGATCAGCGCGAAGGCGAAGTCCTTGAGCGTCGCGCCGCCGAGGATCTCGAGGCAGATGATCGGCAGCAGGGTGATGAAGGTCGTGGCCAGCGAGCGCCTGATCGTCTCCCACAGCGAGACGTTGGCGATCGTCGCGAACGGCGAGCGCCGCATCAGCGGCACGTTCTCCCGGATGCGGTCGAAGATGATGATCGTGTCGTAGATCGAGTAGCCGAGCACGGTCAGGACCGCGGCCACCGTCGCCACCGACACCTCCTTCCCGACGAGCGCGTAGACGCCCACCGTGACGGCTATGTCGTGCAGCATCGCGAGAATGACGGGCATCGCGAACTTGAAGTCGAACCTGACCGCGATGTAGATCGTGATCAGGAGTAGCGAGACGACGATCCCGTAGATCGCGTCGATCGCGATCTGGTGCCCGAACGTCCCGGAGACGTTCTTCACCCCGGTCTGGTAGGCGCTGCGGTTGCTCTTGAGCGCCTGGAGGAGGTTCGACTGGTCGGCGCTCTTCAGCGCCTCGGTCCGCACCTGCCAGTCCGTGAACTTGCCGCCCACGGCCTTGCCCGCGCCCTGGACCACCGCGCCACGCTGTCCCTGCTGCGCGAAGAACGACTGCAGCGACCCCGTCGAGTACGCCTGCCGCGTCTTGAACGTGATCTGCGTCCCGCCCTTGAAGTCGATTCCGAGGTTGAGCCCGCGCACGCCGAGCGAGACCATGCCCGCGAGGATCACGACCCCCGAGAGCGCGAACCACACGTAGCGGCGCCGCATGAAGTCGATCTGCAGCCACTTCGCCGTCTGCTGGCCGTGCGCGCCCATGAAGCGCGGGTTGTCGAACCAGCGGAAGCCGCTCAGGAGACCGAGCAGCGCGCGCGTCGCGGCGACCGCCGTGAGCAGCGAGATCACGGTGCCGATGAGGAGCATGAGGGCGAAGCCCTTCACGTCCGCGACGGCGATCAGGAAGATGACCATCGCGGTGATCACGGTCACGACGTTCGCGTCGAGGATCGTGTGGAAGCCCTTGCCGTAGCCGGCGGAGATCGCCGCCCGTACGGAGCGGCCGGCCCGCACCTCTTCCTTGATCCGTTCGAACACGACGACGTTCGCGTCGGCCGCGACGCCGATGGTGAGGATGAGGCCGGCGAAGCCGGGCAGCGTGAGCGTCACGTTGAAGAGGAGGATCGCCGCGTAGTAGAGGAGCCCGTAGATCGCGAGCCCGATGACGGCGACGAGCCCGAGGAAGCGGTACAGGAGGAGCAGGAAGAGCGCGACGATGGCGAGACCGGCGACCGCGGCCCAGATCGCCTGGTGGAGCGAGCTCTTGCCGAGCGTCGCCGAGACGTCCGTGCGCTCGATCGGCACGAACGTGTACGGCAGCGAGCCGCTCTTGAGGACGAAGGCGAGGTTCTGCGCCTCCTTCAGCGTCGGCGTCTGGATGGTGGCGCCGCCGACGATGCCGTCCTGGAGCTGCGAGTTCGTGTAGTCGATGTAGGGCGTCGACTTCAGCACGCCGTCGAGGACGATCGCGTTGTGCCCGGCGAGGCTGTTGATGACGGTCTGGTCGTGGTTCCCCAGCTGGCCCTTGAGGCCCGCGTTCTGGCGGCCTCGGTCGTACTCCGCCTTCGTGATCCGCTGGAACTCGTGCGCGCCGTGGCTCGTGAACTGGAGCAGCACCACCGGCTGGCCGGTGTTCGGATCCGGCTGGGCGCTGATGCCCGACTCGACGAGGTCGTTCCCGGTCAGCTGCGGCGGGCCGTTCGGCCGGCCCGGGTAGTACTTGAACAGGTACCAGTACTTACCGCTCTGCGAAGTCCCGTTCGACCCCGCTCCGAGGCAGCTCCCGCTCGAGAACGTGCAGGAGACGGCGAGCCGGTGCGCCGGCACCGCGAGGATCTGGGTGTTCGCGGGCTGCTTGCCGTTCTTGTAGGGCAGCAGCAGCTGGTGGAGGTTCGGGGCAGGGCCCTGGAGGACCGCGTGATAGGTCGTCGTCTTCGTGACCTTCTTGCCCTTGACCTTGGTCGTGACCTTCTTCGAGACGGCCTTGAAGAGGTAGTAGGCGGACGGCGTGCCTTTCTTGGCCTCCTGCTGCAGCGAGCTGAGCAGGCTGTACAGCGAGGGCGAGGGCGCGGGCTGCCCTCCGTTCACGGTGGGGGCCGCGAGGCTCGTCTCGAAGTCGAACATGTAGAGCTTGCCGGTGGTGCCGATGATCTGCGCGGCCTTCGCGGGATCGTGGACGCCCGCGAGCTGGATCACGATCTCGTTCCCGCCCTGGACGGCGACGTTCGGCGAGGTCACGCCGAGGCTGTCGACGCGCTTGGTCATGATCTGCTGGGCCGTCTGCATGCCCTGGGGCGTGAGCTGCTGCCCGGTGTCGGGGACGGCGCGCAGCACGACCTCGAGCCCGCCCTGCAGATCGAGGCCGAGCGTCGGCTTCTTGTACGCCGGCGAGCCGGGGACGGCGAGCAGCACCGCGCCCACGAGCGCGACGGCGATCGCACCCATCAAGAGGAGATAGTTGCGACGTTCTCTCACGAAGGAACCTTCAAGACCGCGGAACAGGTTAGCCGCGCTTCTTCTCCTTCGATGCGTCGCGCTCCTCCGAATCGGGCGCGTCGTCGTCGTCGAAAGCCGAGCGCCAGCGGTCGCCGTCCTCGTCGGGCTGAGACTCCCCGGCCTCGGGCTCCTCGCCCGGCTCGGGCTCCCGCGTGACGCCCGCGATAGCACGGCGCGCGACCTGCACCTCGGTCCTGGGGGCGATCTCGACCGTGATCCGGTCGTCGTCGATCCGCGCGACGGTGCCGTAGATCCCGCCTGCGGTGAGCACCTCGTCGCCGACGCGCAGGTCGCTCAGCATCTGCTGCTGCTGCGTCTGCCGCTTCCGCTGCGGCCGGACGACGATCAGCCAGAGCAGCAGGAACGCGACGATGATGATCAGGAAGAACGAAGACCCGCCGCTGCTCGCTCCGATCATCACTCGCCGACTCCCTTCGCTCGCCGGAGCGCCTCGTCCTTCCACGCGAGGAACTCGCCGCGCTCGATCGCCCGCCGCGCGGCGGCGACGAGATCGAGCAGGAACCGCAGATTATGCAGGCTGAGCAGGCGCAGCCCGAGGATCTCCTGCTGGTTGACGAGGTGGCGGACGTAGGCCCGGCTGAAGCGCGAGCACGCAGGGCACGGGCACTCGTCGTCGAGCGGGCGCCCGTCCCGCGCGAAGCGGGCGTTGCGGAGGTTGAGCCGCCCCTCTCGCGTGAGCGCGCTGCCGGTGCGCGCGGTGCGGGTCGGGAGGACGCAGTCGAACATGTCCACACCGCGGGCGATCACCTCGAGCACGCCCTCGGGATCGCCGATCCCCATGAAGTAGCGGGGCTTCTCCTCCGGCAGCAGCGCGGCCGCCTCGGTCGTCGCCTCGAACATCGGCCGGCGGTGCTCCCCCACGCTGAGCCCTCCGATCGCGTAGCCGTCGAAGCCCAGCGCCACGAGGTCCTCCGACGAGCGGCGCCTGAGCCCGCCGTCGAGACCCCCCTGCGTGATCGCGAAGCGGAGCTGGCCGGGGGCGCGCGGCAGGTCGCGCTGGCGCTCGGCCCACGCGGTCGTCCGGCGCACGGCCTCCTCGAGCTCGGCGCGCGGGACGCCGGCGGGCGGGCAGATGTCGAGACACATGGCGACGTCCGAACCGAGCAGCTCCTGCACGCGGGCCGAGAGCTCCGGCGTGAAGCGCTCGGTGCTCCCGTCGTAGACCGAGCGGAACGTGACCCCGTCGTCGTCCGTCGCGAGCAGCGTGTCGCGGAGCGAGAAGACCTGGAAGCCGCCCGAGTCGGTCAGGATCGCGCCGTCCCAGCCCATGAAGGCGTGCAGGCCGCCGAGCTCGGCGACGAGGTCCTCTCCCGGCCGGAAGTGGAGGTGGTACGCGTTCCCGAGCACGATCTCGGCGCCGAGGGCGCGGAGCTCGTCCGGGTCGACGGACTTGACGGTCGCCTTGGTGCCGACGGGCATGAAGGCGGGCGTCCGCACCTCCCCGTGCGCGGTGCGGAGGAGCCCCGCGCGGGCGGAGCGGTCCCGGGCCGTGACGGTGAAGGTCTCCCTCACGGGGCGAGCGTAGTGGGGACCCGTTTGCCCCCCGTCCAGCCGGGTAAGATCGTAGTGCGATGGCAAGCTGGGGCGCACTCGGACGCACGCCGTACTTCTTCTCCGCCCGGCGCTCGTTCCGCGAGGAGCGGCTCCTCTCCTACATCCGCCGGGAGCACCGCCGCGGCCGACACCTCGCCGACATCCTCGAGGATCCCTACGTGCGGCGCTGCGGCTCGAGCGAGTTCGTCTGGGCGACGCTGCGCGACACGCCGCTGCTCGAGCTGCTCGAGTCCGACTGCCGCGAGGCGATCCGGCAGCACATCGCGGCCGTCTCGCAGGCCGGGTAGCCGCCCGCCCGCCTCCGGCTGCGGCGCGTCCGGTATACGTTCCGTCGAGACCGCGGCGAGCCAACCGTTCACCCCGCTGCTCGTCTCATTCGGAGAAGGAGCACCCCCGCCATGAGCCGATTCCGCCCGACAGAGGGACCGACCTCCGAGATCGCGGCGGCGATCGAGGAGGCGCAGCATGTCGCGGGAGCGCTGCGCGAGAACATCGGCATGGTCGTCCGCGGCAAGGCCCCGGAGATCAAGCTCGTCGTCGCGGCCTTCACGGCGGGCGGCCACGTCCTGCTCGAAGACGTGCCCGGCACCGCCAAGACGGTGCTCGCGCGCGCGATGGCCGGCTCGATCGAGGGGGCCGTCCCGTCGCGCGTCCAGTGCACGCCGGACCTGCAGCCGCTCGACATCACGGGCCTCTCGATCTACGACCAGCCGACCCGCTCCTTCGTCTTCCGGCCCGGCCCCGTGTTCGCGAACATCCTTCTCGTCGACGAGATCAACCGGGCGATGCCGAAGACCCAGTCGGCGCTGCTCGAGGCCATGGCCGAGGGTCAGGTCACCGTCGACGGCGAGACGCGCAAGCTCGAGTCGCCCTTCCTCGTGCTCGCGACCGAGAACCCGCTCGAGCACGCGGGGACATTCCCCCTCCCCGAGGCGCAGCTCGACCGCTTCTACATCCGCATGCGCCTCGGCTACCCGTCCCTCGAGGACGAGGTCGACATCCTCGACGCGCAGGTGGTCCGCCACCCGCTCGCCAACCTGAAGCCGGTGACGACGCTCGAGCAGGTGCGCCGGCTGCAGCGGTCGGTCGAGCACGTCTACGTCGCACCCTCCCTGCGGCGCTGGATCGTGTCCCTCGTGGCGGCGACGAGAGAGCTCGAGGCGTCGCGGGTCGGAGCGTCCGTCCGCGGCTCGCTGACGCTCGACCGCCTCGCCCGCGCCTGGGCCCTGCTCGGCGGCAGGCACTACGTCGTGCCCGACGACGTCGAGTTCCTGTTCCCGTTCGTGATCGACCATCGCCTGATCCTGCGGCCGTCCCTCAACGGCGGCACGAATGTCTGGAAGGCCTGCCTCGAGCGGGCACCGCGCCCGGGCTCCTAGCGCGCGATGAGCTCCTCGTCGCTGCTGGAGCTGGAGCCGCACGTCAGGATCATCGGCTCTCTGTTCGGAAGCGCTGCGAGCCGGCGCCGGGGGCAGTCCGACGACGTCGTGAGCGGCCGCCCGTACCAGCCGGGGGACGACGTGCGGCGCATCGACTGGGCGACCTCGGCCCGGCTCTCGGCGCTGCGGGGCGAGGACCACTTCGTGGTGCGCGAATCCTACGGCGAGGAGGCGCCGTTCGTCTGCTTCACGGTCGACCGCAGCCCGTCGATGGCGCTCTACCCGCGCGAGTACCCGTGGCTGCACAAGCCCGACGCGGTACAGCAGATCGCCGAGGTCGTGGCGCTGTCGGCCGCCCACTATCACTGCCCGCTCTCGTTCCTCGACGCCGACAGCTGGCGGCCGCCGTCCGCCTCGAACGAGCCGGACGGGCTCACCCGCCTGCTCGACGAGGGCGCCTACGACCGTGCCGGCGAGACGATCGAGTCGCTGTTCGGGCGTCTGCGCTCCGTCGAGCACATGCTGCCCGGCGGCAGCTTCGTCTTCTGCTGCTCGGACTTCCTCGAGGTCCCCTCGGAGCGGACGCTCGCCGCCGTCGTCGACGCCCAGTGGGAGCTCGTGCCCGTCGTCGTGCAGGATCCGCTCTGGGAGCAGAGCTATCCGGAGGCGGCCGCCGGGGTCTCGCTGCCCGTGTGCGACGGGGCCGGGAGGTTCCGCCTCCTGCGCCAGAGCCGGGCCGAAGTCGGAGAGCGGCGTCGGAGGCACGAGGCGCGGCTGAGACGGCTGGAGGAGCTCTTCACCGGCTACGGCTACCCGCCGATCGTCATCTCGGAGGTAGGCCCCGAGGCGCTCGCCGAGGCGCTGCTGAGCTGGAACGTGCGCCGGAGGCCGCTGCGGTGACCCGGCTCCGCCGCCCCCGCCCCTCGGCCTGGCTCCCCGTCGCCTGCGCGGCTCTGGTCGCGTTGCTCGCAGCCGGGTCCCTCGTGCTCGCCCTGCGCGGCAGCGGCGGGAGGCTGCCGGCCAAGGCGCCGGAGCCGTCGGCCACGGCGACGCTCTCGAGTCGCACCGTCCTCTTCGGGGACGCCGTGGACGCGAGGCTCGATCTCGTCCTGCCGCGGCGGCTCGCGGGGATCGCGTTCAAGGGGCACCCGAACTTCCGCCCCTTCCAGGTCGTGTCCACGCACGTCGACCGGGTCGAGCTCGGCGGCGGGCTCGAGCGGATCTCTCTTCTCTACGGCCTCGCATGCCTGTCCCGGCACTGCGTGGGCCCCGGCCCGGCCATGCGCGTGCAGTTCAGCCCGACGTCCGTCTCGATTCCCGGCGGCAGCCTGCGCGCGGTCTGGCCCTCGCTGCTCGAGGTCAGCCGCGCGCAGGACGTCTCCACGCCGGTCACGGACGGCCTCGACTCGGTCCCCGTGGCCGTACCGGGGCTGCGGCCGCGCCAGGCCGCCGACGAGGCCCTCATCGCCGCCGCCGCCTCGCTCCTCGTCCTGGGCGCGGCCTGGCTCTTCCTGCGCGGCAGGGCACGGCGACGTCTCGCGCTCGCGGCACGGCAGGGGTCCGTGCTCCAGACCCTGCTCGCCCGCGTCGAGGCGGGCCTGCCGGAGGACGTCCTCTACCGGCAGCGGCACTCCCTCGATGCGCTCGCGGTCGAGCTGCGCCACCTGCGTGTCAACGGCTCGCTCGCGGCGCGCGCCGAGCGTCTCGCCTGGGCGCCCGAGGAGCCGGATCCGGAGGAGATCCGGGACCTGTGCACGCAGGTGCGCCGGACGGTGAAGGCGTGACCGTCGCGGCCGCGTCCGTTCTCTCCGTGCTCGCGGCGGCGGCGGTGTTCGCGCTCGCCCGGCGGCAGGCGCGCGCACAGCTCCTGCCCATCGGCCCTGTCGGCCGTCTCGACGAGCGCCGCCGCCGAATCCCGGGGCGCATCCGCTACCTCGGCGCGCTCGCGCTCGTGACCGCGACGGTGGGAGTGCTGGCCTGGGCGGTCGACGGAGGGACGAGCCACCCGCCGGCCCTCCCCGGCGAGACCGTCCTCGTCATCGACCTGTCCGGCTCGATCACCACCCAGGGCAACAACGTGATCGCCCGGACCCTGGACGGCTTCCGCAACTACCCGCCCAACCGGCACGCCGCCGTCGTCTACTTCTCGTCGAGCGCCGCCCTCGGCTCGCCCCTCTCGACGCCGGCGGCCGACCTGCCGGGGCTCGCCCGCCTGTTCACGCCCGAGACGACCCGGAGCCGCGGGCCGTGGGGAGAGTCGTTCGACGGCGGCACGATCATCTCCCACGCCATCGCTCTCGCCCGGCGCGTCCTGATCCGGGCGCAGGCGCGTCACGGCCGCGTCGTGCTCCTGAGCGACCTGCAGGACAACCCCAAGGACCTGACGCGCCTGCACCGCCAGCTCGTGCTGCTCGCGGAGACCCACACGCGCTTCAACCTCATGCCGCTGCCGCCCACCCGCGGAAACCCGCTCTCGCTCGCACAGCTCAGCGCGCCGTACCGGGCGGTCTTCGGCGACCACATCATCGTCCCGAAGCCGTTTCTCGTGGCCGGGACCGACGGCCGGCCGCTCGAGCGCACGGCGATCCTCCGCGCGAGGTACCCGGCCCTCGCGCTGCTGCTCGCGCTCGTCCTCGGAGCATCCGCCCTCGCGGTGAGCTTCTTCCCGCGACTCGCCTGGAGGCTCGGATGACCCCCGGCGAGAGGAAGGCTCTGCTCGTCTGCGCGATCGTGCTCGCGCTCGTCTGCAGCGTGCTCTTCGCGCGGGCGGTGCTCGTCCGGCGCGCCGCCGACCTCGTCCGGGCGCAGGCCCGGGCGGCGCTCCTCCCCGCGCCGACCGCGCCGGCCTCCGACGCCGCCGAGCGCACCGTGCTCGGCTGGAGCGGCGGCACCGGCCAGCTGCGCTACTGGCAGGCGCTGCAGCGCTTCCGCCTCGTGACCGCCCAGGCGAGGCAGGCGACGCAGTACACGCTGGCCCCGACGTTGTCGCTCGTGTTCAAGCTCGAGTCGACCGAGAGCGCCCTCAGATCGGTCTTGGCAGCGGACGGCTCCGCCGCGCGCCGGTCCCGGCTCGAGGACATGCTCGGGCTCGAGTACTACTACGACGCGTTGCTGCACCGCGGCGAGGAGCCCGTCGAGCCCCAGCTCGAGCGACGGGCGGCCGCCGCGTTCCGGCTGGCGGTGCTGCTCGACGGCTCGAACGACGCCGCGAAGACGAACCTCGAGGTGCTGCTGCGGGAGCTGCAGGCGGGCCGCAGAGGGCCCACGAGCAAACAGCCGCCCGTGCCGGACACCTCGCGCGTCGACAACCTGATCCTGAACGCGAACGGCCTGCCGAGCATGAACGGCGCCGTGGGCCGCCGCGTCCACGGTGGCTACTGATGGTGCTGCTCCATCCGGGCGCGCTGTCCCTGCTCGCTCTGCTCGTGCCGCTGGCCGTCTTCGAGTGGCGACGCGTCCGCCGGGAGCGGAACGCCGCCCGAGCCGTCGGCCTCCGGCCCCAGCGGCTCTGGCGGGCGCTCGGCAACGGCGTCTGTGCGGCGCTCGTCGTCGCGCTCGCGGCCTTCGCCGCGAGCGAGCCGTCCCTGCGACAGACGAAGAGGGCCGCTTTGCGCGCAGACGCGGAGGTCTATCTCTTCGTCGACTCCTCCGCCTCGATGGACGCCGCCGCGTCGGCGGGCGCCCCGACGCGGCTGCAGCAGGCGCGGGGCGCGGCCGCAGAGTTCGCCCAGGCCATGCCCCCGGATCTGCCGCTCGGGGCCGGGGCGCTCCCCCAGTCTCCCCTCCCGCTGACCGCGCCGAACGGAGACCGGCAGCTGTTCCTCGCGGCGATCGACAACATGACGGTGCCCGGCACGCTGCCCGAGCACCTCTACGGCGGCCGCACGGCCACCGACTTCTCGAACCTGGCCAGCCTGGCCTCGACGCGCTTCTTCCTGCCGAAGACCCGCCGGCGGATCGTCGTCGTGTTCTCCGACGCCGAGGGCCCCTCGTTCGACACCGCCGCGACCGCCGCGAGCCTCAAACATGTCCACATCCACCTCGTCTTCGTGCGCTTCGGCACGTCACGCGACCGCATCTGGCTGCACTCACCGGGGCAGAAGCCGGTCATCGACACGAACTACGTCCCGGATCTGTCGGATCTGGGCGAGGTGAGGCTGCTCGCCGGCGAAACGGGTGGCGGCTTCTACGACCAGCGTCGCCTCGGCGCGGCGACCGCCAAGGTCGAGCGGCTCGCGGGTCACGGGCCGGACCGCCCCGGGGAGCCGCTCTCGGCCTTCGCCGATTCCCTCGCCCCGTACGCCGCGCTCGCCGCCCTGCCGCTCCTCGCCTGGCTGGCCGGTGCGCTCCTGCCGCTGACCGCGCCGCTCGAGGTGCTGTCCGGGCGTAGCCGCCGCGGGCGGGCTCAGCGCGCGAGCGAGGCCGCCTCGAACCAGGCGTAGATCCGGGCGGCCACAGCCGCGTCGGTCTCGGGATCGGGCGGGCCGCCGAGCTCGTGCTCGCGGATCCGGCCGAGCTCCGCGACGAGCGCGCGTTCCGGCGCGTTGCTGCCGAGCAGGGTCGCGATGCGGACGGAGTACGGCGCGAACTCCCCGAGCCGGGCATGCAGCTCGCGCTCGCCGCCGTCCCGCCAGAAGTCCCGCCACTCGTTGGCGCTGCGTGGCCTCACGGGTTGTGGCTCACCAGAAGCGTCGGCTCGCCTCCAGATCGGAGACGCGGATGATGACATGGTCGAACACGGCTAGAGGATGAGCATGGCGTCGCCGAAGGAGTAGAAGCGGTACCGCTCCTCGACCGCCAGGCGGTAGAGACGCCGAGTCTCCTGGACTCCCGCGAACGCCATCACGAGGGCGAGCAGGGTCGAGCGCGGGAGGTGGAAGTTCGTCAGGAGCGCGTCCACCCGCCGGAACTCGAAGCCGGGCGTGACGAACAGCTCGGTGCGCCCGGTGAGGGGGCCGCCGCGGGCGAGCGTCTCGAGCACCCGAACCGTCGTCGTGCCGACGGCGAGAACCCGCTCGGCGGCCCGGATCCGTTCCCACGCCTCGGGCTCGACCGCGTAACGCTCGCCGTGGATGCGGTGCTCGTCGAGCCGCTCCTCGGTCACGGGCCGGAACGTGTCGAGCCCCACGTGGAGCGCGACGCGGACGGGGTCGAGCCGCTCGAGGAGCTCGGGTGTGAAGTGGAGCCCGGCCGTGGGCGCCGCGGCCGAGCCGGCCTCGCGTGCGTACACGGTCTGGTAGCGGGAGGGATCTTCGAGCGGCTCCGTGATGTACGGCGGCAACGGCGTCTCGCCGCGCGGCTCGCCCTCGAGACGGACACGCCACCGTCCCTCGCCGAGGTGCTCGAGCAGCTCGAGGGGCCCGTAGCGCCGGCCGGCCCGCAGCCGCCGGGTCGGCCTCGCGAGCGCCTCCCAGGTGCCGTCCTCGAGCCGCTCGAGCAGCAGCACCTCGCCGCGCGGCGAGTCGATCGGAATCCGGGCGGGCACGACCTTCGTGTCGTTGACGACGACCAGCTCACCCTGCAGCTCTTCGGGTAATCCGCCGAATACGCGGTGGCGGACGGCGCCGGACGCACGCTCGTAGACGAGGAGCCGCGAGGCGTCGCGCCGCTGCGCCGGATGCTGCGCGATCAGCTCCGGAGGCAGCTCGTAGTCGAGCTCCGAGAGTTCCATCCGACGCGAGTTCTATCGTCGCCGCATGGACATGGACGCGATCGCAAGAGCGCAACAGCGGATCGAGGACGCCGCCGCCGGCCGCACCGACCCCGCCGCCGTCGACGCGGCGCTGGAGCGGGCGAGAAGCGCGGTCGAGGCGCTCGCCGCGACGACGGCCCGTTTCGAGGCAGGCCTGCCCGAGGCCATCCAGGACGGACTGCGCCAGCACTTCCGTCCCAGCGCCCGCCACCTGGCCGAGGTGCGGGGGCTGACGAACCAGGTCATCCGGCGGCTCGAGCGGATCGAGGGGGACCTCCTCGCCGAGCGGCACGCGCGGGTCGACGACCTCGCCCTGCTCGTCGACCTCGTCGCCTCCGGCTGGCGAAGCGTCGAGGAGCGGCTCGGGAAGCTCGAGCAGGGGCTCGCCCGCGACGGCGCGGTCGTCTACCGGCTCGAGAACCGTCAGGCCGGCTGACGCACCGGTAGCACGAGCACGAACCGGCTGCCGCGGCCGGGCTGGCTGTGCAGCTCGAGCCGCCCGCCCAGCGCGTTCGCGAGCTCCCGCGCGATCGCGAGCCCGAGCCCCGTCCCTCCGCCGTCGCCGGACCAGAACGGCCGGAAGATCCGCTCGACCTCCTGCGGCGAGATTCCCGGGCCGGTGTCGGTGACCGCAACGGTCACCTCGCCGTTGTGTGCACCGAGCCCGAGATCGACACGCCCGCCCTCGGGCGTCCAGCGGAGCGCGTTCGCGAGCAGGTTCGTGACGATCTGGAGGACGCGGTCGCCGTCGGTGACGAGCACGGCCCCCTCCCCGAGCTCGAGCTCGTAGTCGATGCCACGCGCCCGCGCCTCCTCCGCGAACGTCGCGTAGGCGCGCTCGCACAGGGCGCGCATGTCGACCTCCTCGTGCAGCAGTGCGAAGCGGCGCGCGTCGAGCTTCGCGAGGTCGAGCACGTCGCCCACGAGGCGCTCCAGCCGGAGCGCCTCCTCCGAGATCACCTCGAGCGAGCGCCGCCGTGACGCCTCGTCGTCGAAGACCTCCTCCCGCAGGGCGGCGACATGACCGCGGATCGCGGTCAGCGGCGTGCGCAGCTCGTGCGACACGGACATGAGGAAGTTCCGCGAGAGCTCCTCGGACTCCGCGAGCCTCGCCGCCATCTCGTCGAAGCGTGCGGCCAGCCGCTCGACCTCGCTGCCGCCGCTTCGCTCGGGGACCGCGACGTCGTAGTGGCCCGCCGCCACCTCGTCGGCCGCGGCCGTCAGCGCCTCGAGCGGTCTCGTGATCCGCCGCGTGAAGTAGATGACGAGCAGGAACACGACCGGGATCCCGATCCCGAACGCGAGCGCCAGCTCCCACACGAGCTGGAGCCAGCGGCTGCGCAGGGCCGACTCGGGCTCCGCGACGACGAGCGCCCCGGCCGTCCAGCCGGAGAGCTCGACCGCCTGCCCGACGCCGAAGTAGGACGTCCCGCCCACGCGGACGTCGAACGCCGGCGGCTTGCCGCCGAGGAAGACCGCGGCGGGAACGGCGCTGCGCGGAAGCTCGGGCAGCGGCCCGGCCAGCAGCGAAGCCCCCGGCACGACGGGTACCCAGAACACCTCGTTGACGCCGAGGGCGATGCGCAGGTTCCGAGAGGAGACGTTGCCGATGCCCACCTGCTGCCGGTAGAGCCGCACGATGCCGGCCGACTCCGCGCGGAGCTCCGAGGCCGCGTGCGTACGGGTGTAGCTCTGGAAGAAGCTGACCGCGATGAGCGTCGCGACGAGGCCCGCGAGCACGATGCCGAGCAGGAACAGCGCGGGCAGCCGGAAGCGCAGCGACCTGAGCATGCGCCCCTAGCCGGCGGGGGCGGGCGCCGGGCCGGCCTTGTAGCCGATCCCCCACACCGTGACGATCGGTGCGGCATCGCCGAGCTTCCGCCTGAGCTGGCGCACGTGCACGTCGACCGTGCGCGTGTCGCCGGCGAACGTGTAGCCCCACACGCGCTCGAGCAGCTGGTCGCGCGTGAGGACCATGCCCTTGTGGTCGAGGAGCTCCCAGAGGAGGTCGAACTCCTTCGGGGCGAGGCGGATCTCCCGGTCGCCGACGCGGCACTCGCGCCGGCCGGCGTCGAGCATCAGGTCGCCGTGACGGAGGACCCCGCCGTCGCGCTTCTCCTTGGTGGCGCTGCGGCGGAGAATGGCGCGCACGCGCGCGACCAGCTCGCGTGGGTTGAACGGCTTCGTGAGGTAGTCGTCCGCCCCAACCTCGAGACCGGCGATCTTGTCGAGGTCGTCGTCGCGCGCCGTCAGCATCAGGACGGGAAGCGTGCTCGTCGCGCGGATCCGCCTGCAGACCTCCATCCCGTCGAGGTCCGGCAGCATCAGGTCGAGGACGACGAGCGCCGGCTGCTCGGTGCCGACGAGGCTCAGCGCCTCACGACCGCTCGGGGTCATGCGGACGTCGAAGCCGTCCTTGCGCAGATAGGCGGCGACGAACGAGGCGATCGCCTGCTCGTCCTCGACCACGAGGATCGTCTGCGTCTCGCCGGCCACCGGCCTCAGCCTCCTCCCAGGCGACGGGTGACGCTCCGCGTGGGCAGCGAGCGGAAGGGGGCGCCGTCGACGGAGTACCACCCGTCCTTGCGCCGGTAGGCCGAGGAGCCCCGCAGCGTGACCTGCCCGAGGCCGCCGGCGAACAGGTAGACGCCGGCCCCGCGTACGACCACGCGATAGAAGCCGCCGATGGCCCGGAAGCGGAAACCGCTGCCGCTGTACTCGGTCCCGGGGAGGTTGTGCCACCGGACGGGCCTGGGGGGCGCCATGTCCACCCCGTGCGCCTGCGACCCGCCGCCGCCGCGAGCCGTGGCGAGGTGGTAGACGTCGACCCGTGCCTGCTGCGTGCCGGAGACGCGGCCGAGCACGAAGCCGTTCACCACGAGCGTGACGACCGCGTGCCCGTTCACGCCGCCGTCGCCCGCCGCCTTGCGGACGACGAGGAAGCCCGGCTTCGGCTTCGACAGCGCGGAGGCACCGGCCGGCGCCGCCGCGGGAAGCACGAGCACCGCGACACACACGCAGCTGAGCACGATCCGGCGCATCGGCGCTCCAGGGTACTCGCAGCCGCAGGAACGTCCGGCGCTTTCGAGAAGTTGTGTTGCCATGTCGGACGATCGCCTGCAGCGAAGCGCGGACCGGCTCGCCGCGCGAGTCGAGGCGCTCGCGGCGGCGCTGCGCGACGGCGGCGTACCGGCGGAGGCCTCGACCGAGCTCCTCTCGAGCGCCTCGGCGGCGGTCCTGCAGGCGCTCAGGCTCGAGCTACTCGTAGGTGTAGAAGCCGCGCCCGGACTTGCGGCCGAGTAGGCCCGCGTTCGCCATCGCGACGAGCCGCGCCGGGGGCGCCATCCGCGGCTCCCGCAGCTTCTCCCACAGCGCCTCGCTCGCGTGCACGTGCACGTCGACCCCCACGAGGTCGACGAGCTCGCACGGCCCCATCGGCCAGCCGGCGCCGTGCTTCATGCCGGCGTCGAGGTCGGCGGGGGTCACGCGCGCCTCGTCGAGCACGCGGACGCAGTCGTTGAGGAGCGGGATGAGGATGCGGTTGACGACGAAGCCCGGCGTGTCGTGGCAGCGGATCGGGTGCTTGCCGAGCCGCTCGCCGAGCGCGTAAGCGGTGTCGAACGCCTCGTCGGACGTCCGCTCGGCCCGGACGATCTCCACGAGCGGCATCAGCGGCGCGGGATTGAAGAAGTGCATCCCGACCACCCGCCCCGGCGTGCGGGTCGCGCCGGCGATCTCCGTCACCGACAGCGCCGACGTGTTCGTGGCGAGGACGGCGTCGGGCCGGCAGACGCGCTCGAGCTCCGCGAACAGCTCGCGCTTCGCGTCGAGCTCCTCCACGATCGCCTCGATCACGACGTCGCATTCCGAGAGCGCCGAGAGCTCCGTCGTCAAGGTCAAAAGACCGAGGTCGAAGGAGTCGATCTGCCCCTTCTCCACCTTGCGCGTGAGGAAGTGCTCGATCCGCCCGCGGGCCTTCTCCCCGAGCTCGCCGGTCACCTCCCGCCCGAGGGTCTCGAGGCCGGCCTCGACGGCGAGCTGGGCGATTCCCGCACCCATCGTCCCCAGCCCGACGACTCCCACCTTCATCTTGCGGAGCCTAGACGCGGCCCAGACTGCCGCGATCACGAGAGCTGCAGCCGAAGGCCAGAGCGTCCTCCCAACCCACCTGGAGCAGACCCTCCTCACGCGGTGGTCGAGCCGCCACGGCGCGGCCTCGCCTCTTCGCTCACGCAGCGGAGCGTAGAGTCGCGCGGGTGGAGGTACGCGAGGGCACCGTCCCCTTCCGGCTCGACGGCGAAGAGGCGCAGACCTGGTACCGGGTGAGCGGCGAGCTGCGTCCCGGCGACCTCGAGGCGCCCGCCCCGCTCGTGGCGCTGCACGGCGGCCCGGGTGCCACCCACGACTACCTGCTCTCGCTCACGGATCTCGCCGACGGCCGGGCCGTCGTCCACTACGACCAGATCGGGAACGGGCGCAGCACCCACTTCCCCGGCCGCGGCGCCGACTTCTGGACGGTCGACCTCTTCGTCCGCGAGCTGCACAACCTCGTCGACGCGCTCGGCATCGCCGGCCGGCATCACGTGCTCGGCCAGTCCTGGGGCGGCTTCCTGGCGCAGGAGTACGCCTTCACCCGGCCGACCGGGCTACGCGCGCTCGTCCTCGCCGACACGGCCGCCTCCTGGGCCGACTTCGCCACCGAGGCCGGCAAGCTCCGCGCGCAGCTCCCCGAGGACGTGAAGGAGACCCTGGACCGGCACGAGGCTGCCGGCACATACGACGACCCGGAGTACATGGAGGCCTGCCTCGTCTTCTACTCGCGGCACGTCTGCCGGATCGAGTGGCCGCCCGACGTGGCCGCCTCCTTCGAATGGCTGGAGCGCAATCCCACCGTCTACCGGACGATGAACGGGCCGAGCGAGTTCCACGTCATCGGGTCGTGCAAGGACTGGCAGAGCAAGGACCGGCTCGGCGAGATCAGCGTGCCGACGCTCATCGTCTCGGGCCGCCACGACGAGGCGACCCCCGCACTGCAGCGGGTGCTGTTGGAGGGGATCGCCGGCTCGGAATGGGTCTGCTTCGAGGAGTCCTCGCACATGCCGCACGTCGAGGAGCGGGAGCGCTACATGCAGGTCGTGGGCGACTGGCTCGCCCGGCACGACTGAGGCCGGCGACGGGCGATCCTCGAGCGAACCGCAGCTTTGCGAGCTACGAGACGCGCTCGATCACGGCGGCGATGGCCTGGCCGAAGCCGATGCACATCGTCGCGAGCCCGTAGCGCGCGTTCCGCCGCTCGAGCTCTGAGACGAGCGTGGCCGTGATGCGCGCGCCCGTCGCGCCGAGGGGATGGCCGAGCGAGATGCCGCCGCCGTTCGGGTTCACGTCGCCCGCCTCGTAGCGCTCCCGCAGCCTGGCGTCGGCGAGGAACTGGCCCACGACCGAGGCAAATGCCTCGTTGACCTCGATCACGTCGACGTCGTCCCACCCGAGCCCCGCCTTGGCGAGCGCCTTCGCCGAGGCCTCGGGGTTGCCGTGCAGCATGAGGTGCGGGTCGACGCCCACGACTCCGAAGGAGACGAAGCGCGCCCGCGGCTCGAGCCCGAGCTCCGCCACCTTCCGTTCCGAGGCGACGAGCACGGCAGCCGAGCCGTCGACGATCTGGGACGAGTTGCCGGCGGTCACGACGCCGTCCGGGATGAACGCCGGCTGCAGCGCGGCCATCTTCTCGAGCGTCGTCTCGCGGCGCACCGCCTCGTCGACGGCGAAGCGGACGCGCGTCGCGGTCGAGGCGCCGCCGGACGCGTCCGGATCGGGCACGTCGAGCTCGATCGGCACGACCTCCCGCTCGAAGCGGCCCTCGTCGATCGCGCGCGCGGCGCGCTGGTGCGACTCGAACGAGATCCGGTCGAGCTCCTCGCGCGACAGTCCCCATTCCCTCGCGATCTTCTCGGCCGAGATGCCCTGCATCACGATCTCGTGCCGCTCGTGCACGAGCGGCGACATCGACCCGTTGTTCGACCCCATCGGGACGCGCGACATCATCTCGACGCCGCCCGACACGACGAGGTCGAGCTGCCCGGACCAGACGGCGGCGGCGGCGTTGAAGTTCGTCTGCATCGAGGAGCCGCACTGGCGGTCGACGGTCGTCCCGGCCACGGAGACCGGCCAGCCCGCCGCGAGCGCGACGTTGCGGCCGATGTTCCAGGCCTGCTCGTCGACCTGCGTCACGCAGCCCCACTGCACGTCCTCGATCTCGGCGGGATCAATGCCGTTCCGCGCGACGAGGGCGTTCACGACCTGGGCCGAGAGCTCGTCGCCGCGGATGTGTGAGAGCGTGCCGTTCTTCTTCCCGATCGGGCTGCGGACGGCGTCGACGATCAGCGCGCCGGGCCTTGTTGCAGCGGCTTCGGCCATGGAAGAGACTGTAGCTCGGTCGATGCTGCGCAAGAACGCGAAGATCGAGCTCCTCAAGCGGGTGCCGCTGTTCGAGCGCTGCTCGAAGCGGGAGCTCGCCGAGATCGCGGCGCTCGCCGACGAGCTCGACCTCCCGGACGCGCGCGATCTGACCCGCGAGGGCACGCGCGGCCGCGAGTTCCTGATCCTCGTGGAGGGGGAAGCCGACGTCGTCAAGGACGGCCGCGCGGTCAACCGGCTCGGGAACGGCGACTTCATCGGCGAGATCGCGCTCGTGACGGGCCGGCCGCGGACCGCGACCGTGCGCACCCGGGGTCCCGCGCGCGTCCTCGTGCTCACGGCGGCGAGCTTCCGGCGCCTGATGCAGGACGTCCCCTCGATCCAGGGGAAGGTGCTCGCGGCGCTCGCCGCGCGCCTCTCGCCCGACGAGGACTTCTAGGCCGGAAGCCTCGGCACCCGCACCTCGGCGACGTGCGCGAGGTACGTCGGCGCGCCGAGCTCGAGGACGAGCCGCCTCCCCGGGGTGTCGCCGCGCTCGAGCTCAGCGAACGAGTAGCCGACGTCGCCGCCGAGCACGACCGGCCCCTCGTCCGTCTCCACGACCACGATCTGGTGCCCGTCGGTGTGTCCCGGCGCCGGCACGAGCCGCACGCCCGGCAGGATCTCCGCCTCGCCGTCGTGCTCGACGTACGTGGCGCCCGGGAAGTCGACCCACTCCCGGATCGTGTAGTCGTCCATCGTCAGCGCGTCGGCGAGCTCGCGGCGCTGGACGTGGATCGGGATCCCGGAATAGAGCCGGTTGCCGCCGCAGTGGTCGAAGTGAAGGTGGGTGTTGACGACCACCGCCACGCGGCGGACGAGATCGGGCGGCAGCGGGTGCGGCGTCGGCTGCCACTCCTCGTCGAGCTCCGGCGTCGAGTCGATCATCCCCGTGTCGACGAGGATCAGGCCTTCGGAATGGTCGATCGTGTCGGAGAAGCCGGGCCAGCGTTCTCCGTCGAACACGACCTCGCTCGTCAGGTGCCGAGCGATATCGTCACGCCTGAGCACGGCCCGAGCATATGGCGACCACCACCGACGCGCACAAGCTGCTCCTCGACGGAGCCTGGATCGAGACCGGCGAGACGGTCGAGGTCCGCTCGCCGTACTCCGGCGACGTCGTCGGCCGGGTGGCGAAGGCCGGCGTCGACGAGGCGCGGCGCGCGGTGGACGCGGCCGCGAGCGCGCTCGGGTCCCCCCTCCCGGCCCACGAGCGCGCGGCGATCCTCGACCGGGTCGCGGGCCTCCTGCGCGAACGGCACGAGGAGATGGCCCGCACGATCTGCGCGGAGGCGGGCAAGCCGATCCGCACCGCGCGCGTCGAGGCCTCGCGGGCGATCTCGACGTACACGTTCGCGGCCGTGGAGGCCCGCAAGCTCGCCGGCGACGTCGTCCCGATGGGGGCCTCGGAGGCGGGCGAGGGGAAGGTCGCGTTCACCCTGCGCCGCCCCGTCGGCGTCGTCGGAGCGATCTCGCCGTTCAACTTCCCCTGCAACCTCGTCGCGCACAAACTCGCCCCCGCGCTCGCCGCCGGCTGCCCCGTCGTGCTCAAACCGGCCGGGCAGGCGCCGCTCTCGGCGCTGCTGCTCGCGGAGCTCGAGCAGGAAGCCGGCCTTCCGGCCGGGTGGCTCAACGTCCTCGTCGGCCCCTCGAGCGCGATCGGCGACGTCCTCGTCGAGGACGAGCGCGTCCGGATGATCACGTTCACCGGCTCGAGCGGCGTCGGCTGGGGCATCGCCGAGCGCGCGGCCCGCAAGCGCGTCCGGCTCGAGCTCGGCAACTCGACGCCCGTCGTCGTGGCCGCCGACGCCGACCTCGAGCTCGCCGCCTCGAAGCTCGCCGCGAACGCCTTCTCGTTCGCGGGCCAGAGCTGCATCTCCGTCCAGCGGATCTACGTCGAGCGCACGGCGCGCGACGGCTTCCTCGAGCGCTTCCTCCCGAAGGTGGAGGCGCTCGTCACCGGCGATCCGGCGGACGAGGCGACCGACGTGGGGCCCGTGATCGACGAGGATGCGCGCTCGCGGATCGCCGAGTGGGTCGAGGAGGCCCGGGCGGCCGGCGCCGAGCTTCTCGCCGGCGCCACCGACGCCGACCCGCTCGGCCCGATCGTCCTCGGCGAGGCGCCCGAGACCGCGCGCGTGGTCTGCGACGAGGTGTTCGGCCCGGTCTGCGTCGTCAACGCCGTCGACTCGCTCGAGGACGCCTACCAGCGCGCGAACGCGACCGAGTACGGGCTCCAGGCGGGGATCTTCACGGGCTCGATCTCGAGGGCGCTCGCCGCGGCCGAGGCGCTCGACTTCGGCGGCGTCACAGTCAACGAGGCGCCCACCTTCCGCGCCGACCAGATGCCCTACGGCGGGGTCAAGGGCTCAGGCAACACGAAGGAGGGTCCCGCCTACACGATCCGCGAGATGACCGAGGAGCGGCTCGTGGTCATGCAGGCCTAGGACGTTTCCCGTTCGCCGGGTGCGGGGAGGCGAGACCCATGATCGGTGTGGGGATCGCATTCATCATCGTCGGGATCATCTTCCTGTTCATCATCCCGTGGGTCGGCATCGCCGTCGGCATCGTCGGCCTGGTGCTCGCGATCCTCTGGGTCGCCGGCTTCGGACGTCGTGCAGTCGAGCGCGACACGCCCGCCGACCAGCCTCGCCTCTGAGGCCTTTCCGTTTGCTCGGAAGGCAACGATTCCGGCGACTTTGTGACAGCGCCAGGTACGATGTAGGATCGAGTCCCGGGTACCAGGGGAGCCCGTCGGAAATCGGCTTCGGACAAGGCCTTGCGGGGTCTGCGGGAGGAGACTGAGACGCGAGTGATCGAGGAGAGGACTGCCCAGCTGCAGCAGTGCATGTATCAATACTCACGGGCTATCTACCGGTCGGTCAAGGACATGATCGATCCGTACGCAGACCGGCAGACGCAGCTCGACTCGCGGCGGGCCGTGCTCGTCGCCTGCGAGCAGACGATGGAGCGCCTGGCCACCGATCCCCTCTACTTCGCCAAGCCCGACCGGGCCCTCTTCCAGGACATCCGCCGCTACTTCCCCATCACTGCGCAGGCCCAGGTCGCGTGGGCGGTGCAGGAGGGCGTCAGGGCCGCGGTCGAGTTCATCGAGGAGCAGATCGAGTCGGGATTGCTCGACGGCGGCGTCGCGCGCTGCCGCGCCACGACGCGTAAGGGGAAGCCGTGCCAGCGGACGCCGCTGCCGGATCGCGACTACTGTCCCTCGCACCAGCACCTGGAGACGAAAGCCGCCGCGTAGCCCGGGGACCTCTGCGGAGGTCGCCCCCGTAACATCTGCGTGAAGCGCCTGGCGCTCCTCGCGGCATTCACGCTCGTCGCCGGCACCGCCGCTGGCGCGGCTCCCGGCCGCTCACTGCGCGGGGACGGCCTGACACTCTCGCTGCCGGCCGGTTGGCACGGCCTCGTCGGAGGCGGAGTGGTGCAGGTTGCCGACGTTCCCCTCCCCCGCCGCGCTCGCACGTCCGAGGGTCTCGTCCGCGTCGGGCGTGGCCACGTCCATCTGATGGTCTCGAACGGCGGGCCCTGGGTGCCGTACCTGCCGCAGTTCCGGCCTGCACGAGGGCCGCTCGTGCTGACGAGAGCCGACCTTCTGCCGGGAGGCATGGAGGGCTTCAGCGGAGACGACAGGTTCGCCCGGCTCGACGCGCGGCTCGGCGGCGACATGGTCGACGTCCTCGCCGACCTCGGCCCGAACCCGGACGTCGGAGCCGCGCTCGGGAAGGCGAATGCCGTGCTCGCCACGCTGCGCGTGCTGCCCTCGCGTGTCCTGCGCTCGCGCAATGGGCGGCTGGCGGCGGACGGCGTGTCGGTGCATTTGCTTCCAGGCTGGTCGGGCAGGATCGAGGTTCCGGCCGGACGGTACGGAGCCCGAATGGTGCTGCGCGCCGCGCGCGGCGGCGTCCACCTCACCCTGCTCGAGTTGACCGAGACGCCGGTGGGCGACCATCTCGACCTCCCGCTCGCGCTCACGAGCCGGACCGTCCTGGCCAGCTCGACGCCGCCCATCGCCCGTCGGGTCTTCTCGACCGGCGGACGCAGCTTCGACCTGTCGGCGACCCTTCGCACCCCGAGCGACCTCCCGCAGCTGAACCGACTGCTCGCGACCCTGACGGTCGTTCCGCGACCGTGGACCTACCGCTGCTGTGACCTGTCGCTGCGCCTGCCCGGAACCTGGCACGTCGCGCTCAGGCCGCGCTTGTATCCCGTGCTCAAGCTCTACGGACCGGGAATCCTCGTCGTCCTGACGGAGCTGCGGCCGGGCCAGCGCACGAGCGGTCGGCTCCTGCGCCGCGCAGGCGGGCGCTTCAGCGTCGAGGTCAGGCCGTCCTCGGCGCTGCCGAAAGCGGACGCGGTGCTCGCCACGCTCCGTGCCCGGCCCCGCACCTGACCGTTTTCCACAGGCGCGATCCACAGGCGTCCCGCTGTAGTGTCAGGCGCGGGTGTCGCATGACACGGACAAGCTGATCCGCCAGCTCTCGCTGGTCGCGTTTCTCATGGCCGAGCGTCGCGCGCTGACGGCACGCGACGTGAAGTCGAACGTCGAGGGCTACTCCGAGATGTCGGACGAGGCGTTCGCACGGCGCTTCTACTCCGACCGCGCGGAGCTGCTCTCGCTCGGCGTCCCCTTGCAGTCGCAGCGCGACGAGTTCACCGGCGAGGAGCTGTACACCCTCCGTTCCGAGCAGTACTTCCTGCCCCAGCTCGAGCTCGAGGACGAGGAGCTCGCGGCGCTCCAGACGGCCTTCTACCTCCTCGAAGGGAAGTTCGCCTACGCCGAGCCGCTGCGTCTCGCGCTCCAGAACCTCGCGCTCGGACGGCCCGGCTTCGTCGAGGCGCCGACCGAGACCGCGAGCCGCGTCGAGGTGCTCGACCCCGACTACTCGCCCGAGACGCCCGGCCGGCTCGCGAAGCTCGAGAACGCGATCTCGAAGCAGCGAACGGTGCGCTTCGTGTACTGGTCGATCTCGCGGGACGAGGAGAGCGAGCGGACGCTCAACCCCTACGCGCTCCTCAGCGACAACGGTCTCTGGTACGTCGTCGGGCACGACCTCGACCGGGAGGAGATCCGCACCTTCCGGGTCTCGCGGATCCGCGGCGACATCAAGTTCGCGACGCGGCGCGAACGGGACTTCCGCGCTCCGGCCGACTTCGACGTGGAGCTCTACCGCGGCCGGCCGCCGTGGCAGATCGGCGACCTCGTCGGCACCGCCCGGATCGAGGTCCGCGGCGACACCGCCTGGTGGGTGCGGCGCGTCTTCGGCTCGACGGGTCGGCTCGAGGACGGGGTCTTCGTCACCGACTACTCCTCGATCCCCCAGCTCGCCTCGTGGGTGCTGCGCCAGAACGGGCGCGCGGTGCCGCTCGAGCCCGCGGAGCTGAGACGGGACGTGGCGACCGCGCTGCGGCGCGTGCGGGAGCGGCACGAGGGAGCGCCGCCCGAGCCGGCACGCGAGGCTGCGTCGGCGGAGAACGGCGACGGGAGCCCGGAGCGCCCCGCGGGCCCTGTCGCGCCCGAGCGCTTCGCCGTCCTGCAGGCGCTGCTCGCCTACCTCCTTGCCGCGTGCGGCGAAGAGCGGGAGGCCGTGATCTCGGCGGCCGAGCTGCTCGACCGGTTCCCCTCGATCCCGGCCGAGGAGCTCGAGGAGCATCTCTCGCTGCTCAACCTCGTCAACTTCGGCGGCGGCTGCTACACGGTCTACGCCGAGCTGCGCGACGGCTCCGTCCACGTCGACAAGGAGCTCTGGGGCGACACGTTCCGCGCGGCGCCGCGGCTCACCCCGCTCGAGGCGCGTGCGATCCGCCTCGCGCTCGAGTACGTCGGGCCGATGATCGCGGCGGACGCGCACACTCCCCTCTCCCGGGTGCGCAAGAAGCTCGAGGAGACGTTCGGCCAGTTCGAGCTCGCCCGGACGCCCGAGCCGCACGTCGCCACCGAGGAGGTCGACCTCGTCTCGCGGCTGGCGCGCGGGATGCGCGAGCGCCGCCTCGTGGAGATCGAGTACCAGAAGGAAGCCGACTCGGAGCCCTCGACGCGGCTCGTCGAGCCGTACTCCCTCGAGCGGCAGCTGCCGAACTGGTACGTGCACACCTGGGACCGGACGAGCGACGGCCCCCGTTCGTTCCGCCTCGACCGGATGCGCAGCGCGAAGCTGACCCGCGAGCGCTTCGAGCCGCGCGAGGGGTTCGAGCCCACGCGGCTCCGCGACGCCCGCACCGCGAAGCTGCTCTACGACGCGGAGATCGCCCGCTGGGCCGTGGAGCGCGGCGCCCGGCCGCTCGCCGACGGCAGCGCGGTCCGCGAGATGCCCGTCGGCAGCGACGAGTGGCTCGAGAGCGAGGTGTTGTCGCTGCGCGGCGAGGCCGTCCTGCTCGAGCCGGACGAGCTGCGCCGCTCGGTCGCCGCACGTGCGAAGGAGCTGGCGAAGGAGCTCGGCGTCGAGCGCATGCGCGTCCGCGCCTGAGGAAGCGCAACGCCATCAATCTGCGAGTTGCCACTCCTCGTCGCGGATCAGGGCCACGCTGCGGCCGTCCGCGAGCAGCGCGTCGATCTCCAGCTCGGGCCCGCCGACCATGAAGTCGACGTGGATGCCAGCTTCGTTCACGCCGTCCTCGAGGCCCCCGTCGACGAGGAACGGGAGACCGGAGCCGTATGCGCTGTGGCAGGTCGCATTCTCGTCGAAGAGGGTGTTGTAGAAGAGGCTGCCCG
This sequence comes from Gaiellaceae bacterium, assembly GCA_035653395.1. Taxonomy (GTDB): domain Bacteria; phylum Actinomycetota; class Thermoleophilia; order Gaiellales; family Gaiellaceae; genus Palsa-739. Next base: position 32,343 of record DASRBX010000015.1, on the reverse strand, counting down.
ACCGGCCCACACGGGACTCCGCGTCACGAGCGCGACCTCCCCGAGTCGGTCTGCGTTCTCGATCGTCGCGAAGTGGCTGCGGACGAGCTCCGCGCCCGTCTCCGCCTCGACCTGGACCGCTCGACCCTCCTCGAAGGTCAGCACCAGGTCACGCACGATCTGGCCGGAGAGAAGGAGAGGAAGGGTCGTTCGCGACGTACCTGATGCCGGACGTCGTCTCGGACGCACCGGACTCCCAGCGAGCGCTCGGCAGCAATCCCACCGTCAGGTCGGTGCCCGGGCCGCGATAGCGAAGAGCGTCCGCGCGGAGCGCCGTCAGCATCTCGGCGCGAGCGTCGAGACGCGCGATGTGTTCGCGCCAGGCCACCACCGGGTCCGGCTCGTCGAGGCGCAGACAGAACTCGACCTTCTCCCAGAGACGCTCGAGATCCGGCTCGCCGAGGACCTGGCGCGCCCAGCCCTCGGTGGGCGCGCCGACGATGCACGAGTTGACGGAGTTCTCCGACAACAGGCGCAGAAGGATCTCCGTCACCGCCTTCATCCGCGCGCGACCGACGCGGCCGCCGTCGAGGTCGGCCATCAGCTCCGGCTCCGGGTCGCCGGTCGTGGCGACGAGCGCGTTCCCTGCTACCGACTCCGCGAACGCCTTCAGCCATCCGGGTGAATACGTCAGCGCCTCGTCGGAGCCAAGCTCGATCATCGCACGGCGAACGTGGGCGTCCCCGTAGAGGACGTGGACGTAGGCCGCCCCCGCCCGGTACGCCTGGCGGGTCAGGGCCCGCGCCAGCGGGGCATGCTCGACCAGAGCCTGGACGAAGACCTCCTGTCCGGGCTGGACGTTCGCTCCCACCCGCACGCAGAACTCCGCATAGCGCTCGATCCGCTCGTCCACGTCGGGAGCCTAGACCGGTGCGATTCGCGGGCCCTGGCGTACGCTTCGCGCCATGCGCCTCGAGATCCCGACCTACCACAGCTGAGCGATCGACTACGCCGAGCGTGTCTCGGTGGCACTACGCAAGCAAGAGCTGTGGAACCAGCTGCGCGAGGCAGAAGCCGCCTCCGCCCGTCGACCTCCGCCACGCCGGCGCCGGCTGTGGCTCCTCGGCGCCGGCGCGGACTTTCTCCCCCGTGTCCGGGCGCGTGAGAGCTCGTGAGGCAGCAGAAAGAGCGTGACTCCCGCCCGTAGGGTTCTCACCGCGCGTCGGGGCCAAGCGTCGGCTCCGTGACGGCCGGCCGGGGATTTCTCGCTCACGACTCCTACCTCCCGACGGGAAGCGTCAGCGTGAACGTCGAGCCCGGCTCGCCGCCCGAGGTCACCTCGAGCGCGCCGCCGTGGGCCTCGGCGATCGAGCGGGCGATGAAGAGGCCGAGCCCGGACCCGGGCTTCGAGCCGCCCTCGACCTCCGCCCGGGCGAACTTCTCGAAGATGCGCTCCTGCTGGTCGCGCGGGATCCCGGGGCCGCTGTCGCGCACCGCGATCCTCACCACGCCGTTCGAGGCGGCCGCCGAGACGCGCACCTCGCCGCCCTCGGGCGAGTACTTGACCGCGTTCTCGATCAGGTTGCCGAGCACCTGCCGCAGCCGGGCACGGTCGCCGCGGATCGACGGGAGCCGTCCGACGACCGACGCCACGACGGGAACCTCCTGCTGTGCGAGCACCGCCGCCTCCACTGCCTCGTCCACCACGCGTCCGAGATCGACCTCCTCGAAGCGGTAGCTGAACGTGCCCGCCTCGATCCGCGACGTGTCGAGGACGTCCCCGACGAGCTCCGCGAGCCGCGACGTCTCGTCCCCGATCAGCGCGAGGAACGACTCGCGCTGCGCCGGCGAGAGCATCCGCCAGCGGTCCTGCAGCGTCCGCGCGGCGCCGATCACCGCCGCCATCGGGCTGCGCAGCTCGTGCGAGACGAGAGAGACGAAGTCGGCGCGGAGCTGCGAGAGGCGGGCCAGCTCCTCGACGCGTCTCCGCTCCGCCTCGTAGGCGCGGATGTTCTGCACGGCCGTCGCCACGAGGCGGCCCAGCAGCGAGACGAGCTCGATCTCGTCGTCGCTGAACGCGTCGGGCTCGGCGCGCGAAAGCGATAGCATCCCGATCGTGCGGGCGCCGAGCAGGAGCGGGGTCACGAGCTCGCTGCGGAGGCCGAGCGCGAGGAGCTGCTCGTCGGCGGGATACTGGCGGCCGCTGATGTCGCGGCGCACGACGATCTTCCCCTCGAGCACCCGCTCCAGGAGAGAGCCCTCGATCGGGTCGGCGTTGCCCGGCGGAAAGACCTCGCCGGCCCCCCTTCCCGCCGTGGCCATCGTCGTCGCGGTCTCGTCCTCGACGAGCACGATCGCCGTCCGGTCGAACGGGACGAGCCCGCGCAGCTCGCGGATGAACGCGCCGAAGGCCTCGTCCAGCTCGAGCGAGGAGCCGAGAGCCCGCGCGCAGCGGTTCGCGGTCTCGAGGACGTCGACCCGGTGGCCGAGCTCGTCGCGCAGCCGCTCCGCCTCGGCGGCGCGCGCCTCGGCGCGGCTGCGCTCGGAGCTGATCGTGTCCCGCAGGCGGCCGATGACGAGGCCCGCGAGCAGGCCGACGAGGATGCGGGCGAACGCCGTCCGCCACTGCAGGCCGGGCCCGAGGTCGTCGATCACGATCGTCGCGCTCACCATCACCGCGCCGCCGATCGCGCCGCCGACGAGCCCGAAGCGGAGCGCACCGGCGGCGACCGGGATCAGATAGAGCGCCCGCCACGGCTCTCCCGCCTCGAACGAAAAGACGGAGATGAAGCCGATCGCGACGACCGCGTCGAGGGCGAGCAGCAGCACGCGCGCCTGCACGCGCGCTCTCGGCCCCAGCTCGATCGCCGAGAGGGCGCCCGAGAAGACCGTGACGGCCGCGAAGAACCCGACGACGGCCCACGCCCACGCTTCGTAGTGGGGCGGGAAGTCGGTCAGTGCCACGGCGAGCGCGCCGACGAGCACGAGCACCGCCCGCAACAGGACGAGCCAGCGCCCCGGCCGCTCAAGCACGGCGTCGCTCCAGCCGCGCGAGCGCCCACGCGGCGACCTCTCGGGTCGTCTCGTCCGGATCGTCGAGGCACTCCTGCACGGCGTCCCGTTCGGCGTCGCCGCCCACGTTGCCTGCCGCGACGAGCGCGTTGAGCCGCAGGCGGCGACCGTCGTTCCGCGGCACGTAGAGCCGCTCGAAGCGCCGCCGCAGGTCGTCGGGGTCGCTCCGCAGCCACTCGACGAGGGAGACGTGCGGGGTCGCATCCTCGCGCAGCGGCTCGCCGGCTCGCCGCTTCTCGACGCCGCGGTTCCACGGGCAGACGTCCTGGCAGATATCGCAGCCGTAGACCTGCGCGCCGAGCTCCGCCCGGTACTCCGCCGGCGGGGGCGCCGGCGCCTGCGTCCAGTAGGACAGACAGCGGGTGGAATCGAGCGTCCCGGGCTCGTCGAGCGCGCCGGTCGGGCAGGCGTCGATGCAGAGGCGGCACGCGCCGCAGTCGAGGTCGAGCGGCGGCGTCGGCTCGAGCTCGACGTCGGTGACGAGCGTCCCCAGGACGACCCAGGAGCCGTGGCGGCGCGTGATGAGCAGCGTGTTCTTGCCGTAGAAGCCCACCCCGCTGCGCGCAGCCCCCTCCCGGTCGACGTGCTGGTTCGCGTCGACTAGGACGCGGTACGCACCGCCGAGCCTGCGGCCGAGCTCGTCGAGCTTCTCCCGCAGCTCCGCGTAGGCGTCGAACCACGTGTAACGCGGCAGCCGGCCGTGTCCCTCCGGCCGCTCCGGCTCGGGGAGCCAGTAGCAGAGCGCCGCCGAGACGACCGTGCGCGCGCCGGGGAGCAGCGTCTCGGGATGGCACGACTCCTCCGGCCTCGCCATCGTGAAGCGCATGTCCGCGAAGAGCCCGCGCGCCCGCCTCTCGCGGATGTGGCGCTCGGTGTCCGTGTACGGCTCGGCGCGCGCGGCCCCGATCGCGTCGAGGCCGAGCTCACGCGCGAGCGCGTGGAGTTCGGGCTCGGTCACGCCGGTAGTGTGCCGCGGTGCGCGCGGTTCGGATCCACGAGGACGGGGGGCCCGAGGTGCTCGTGCTCGAGGAGGCGCCCGACCCGCAAGCCGGCCAGGGGGAGGTGCTCGTCCGCCTTCGCGCCTCGGCGCTGAACCATCTCGACGTGTGGATCCGCAGGGGCCTGCCGTCGGTGCCGAAGCCACGCATCCTCGGCGCGGACGGCGCCGGCGTCGTGGAGGCGCTCGGCGAGGGCGTCACCGGCGTCGAGATCGGCGACCGCGTCGTGATCAATCCCGGCATCGAGGCCGGCGGCGGGCGGATCCACGTGATCGGCGAGCACGGCGACGGGACGAATGCGGAGCTGATCGCCGTGCCGGCGGCGAACGTGCACCCGATCCCGGAGGGGCTGAGCTTCGAGGAGGCGGCGTCCTTCCCGCTCGTCTTCGAGACCGCGTACCGGATGCTCGTCACCCGGGCCGGCCTGCGCGAGGGCGAGTGGGTGCTCGCGTGGGGCATCGGCGGGGGCGTCGCGACGGCGGCGCTCGCGATCGCGAAGGCGCTCGGCGCGCGGGTGCTCGTCACCTCGTCGAGCGACGCGAAGCTCGAGCGGGCACGCGAGCTCGGCGCCGACGCGACCGTGAACCATGCGACCGGAGACGTGAAGACGGCCGTGCGGGAGGCGACGCACGGCCACGGTGTCGACGTCGTGGTCGAGAACGTCGGCGAGGCCACGTGGGCCACGTCCCTGCAGGTCGCGGCGCCGGGCGGACGGATCACCGTCTGCGGCGCCACGAGCGGCCCGAACCCTCCTGCGGCGCTGCACCGGATCTGGTGGAAGCAGCTCTCGATCCTCGGCTCCACGATGGGGACCACGGAGGACTTCGCCGGCGCCTACGAGCTCGTGGCGAGCGGCCGCGCGCGGCCGGTCGTCGACTCGGTGCTCCCGCTCGAGGAGATCCGCACGGCGCACGAGCGGCTCGAGGCCGGGGAGCAGCTCGGCAAGATCGTCCTCGCGATCTGATGCCGCTGCCGAACCGCGTCACGCCGCTCGGCGAGCTCGTCGCCACCCCGGAGCGCGGTCTCGTCTACGGCAACCGCGGACGCCTCCACGACGAGCGCGGGGTGATCCGGCGGCAGTGGCAGGTGAGACGCTGGATCTCGTGCCGCCTCGAGTTCCGCGGCCGCCGGCGCGCCGGGGGGCCGATGCCGCCGGGCCGCTACACGGGCCTCTTCTTCCTCGACGACGCGACCGCGCTCGCGGCCGGCCACCGGCCGTGCGCCGAGTGCCGGAACGCGGACTACCGCAGCTTCCTCGCCTTGACGGGCGCCTCCGGCGCGGCGGAGCTCGACACGCGGCTGCACGCCGAGCGGCTCGGGCGAAAGCCGGAGCGCGACGTCGCCTCGCTGCCGGACGGCACGTTCGTGCTCGTGGACGACGAGCCCTGGCTCGTGCTGTCGGGCGCACTGCTGCGCTGGAAGCTGGGCGGCTACACGGAACGCCGCGCCGCCACCGGTCGCGCGACGCTCCTCACGCCGCCGACGAGCGTCTACGTGCTCTCCTCGGGCTGGAGCGGCGGTGTGCCGCTTCTGCATCCCTCGGCGCGACGCTGACCGGCGTCAGGCTCGGCCGCGGACGAGGTCGAGCAGGCGCTCGAAGACGCGCCTGTCGCGGCGCAGCCCGTCGTGCTCGAACTCGTTCGTCAACCACATGCGCAGCCCCTTCACGCTCGCCGCCGTCTCCTCGGAGAGCTCGCGCTCGACGTACATGTCCTCGGCGTAGACGATCGCGGCGGCTGCCACCTCGTTGGCCGCGAGCCGCGCGTCGTCGTAGAGCCGGCCCCACTCGTGCGCTGCCAGCAGCTCCGCGGCCTCGCGAAGCGGCGCGAGCGCGCCGTAGTCCTCGAACATCCAGGGATAGACCATCTCGCCGGTGAAGAGCTCCGGGGTCGAGGCGAAATCGTCGGGCAGCATCCGCTCCGCCGCCCACCTCGTCGCGCAACCGTCCGCGTAACACGCCTCGTGCACGACCGCGTAGAGAGGGTTCCGGGCGAAACCGGTCGCGTCCTCCACGCCGTGGAGGAAGAGTGGAGACTCCGGCGGCAACTCGAGCAGGTAGTGCAGGCGCTCGGCGCCGTCGCTCATCCCGAGCATCATCCCGAGCTGCCGGAAGCGCCGAGCGGTGAGGAGGTCGCCCGACGGCAGCCGCAGCTCGCCGGCCGCGAGGCGCTCGTGCAGGGACCGCACCCGCTGCAGATCCTCGGGATAGCGCTCGTAGAAGCGCCGGTTCCGCTCGCGGACGCGCGCGTACGTCGCCCGGTACACGTCCTCGGTCGGACGGCCGACCGGCGGCAGCCCGCCCGTGACGAGCGCCTCGCGGAGTCCCTCCGGCGCGAGCGAGAGGTACGTCAGGACGCAGAAACCGCCGAAGCTCTGCCCCAGCACGCTCCAGCGGTCGACGCCGAGCTCCTGCCTGATCGCCTCGGCGTCGCGCACGATGGCGTCCGCCCGGTGGTGCAGGAGGTACGCGTACTGCTCGTGCGGCGTCAGTCCCGGCAGCGTCCCGACCGGCGCCGAGCGTCCGGTGCCGCGCTGGTCGAGCAGCAGGACCCGATAATCCTCGAGCGCGCGCTCCAGCCACCTCGGTGTCCGGGGCGTGGTCGGCCGCGGCGCCTGCGAGCCGGGGCCGCCCTGGAAGAAGACGAGGAACGGACGGTCGCGCCCGTCGCTCGCGGCGACCTCGCGCGCGAACACCGTCACCGTCGCGCCGTCCGGCCGCGCGTGGTCGCGCGGCAGCGAGAACCCGTGCTCGGTGACCGAGAGCCCGTGGACCTCGTGCGTGATCGGCGTCGCGATGGCTAGCCGAAGCCGAGGATGAACTTCGCGTCGTCCGACATCTTCTCCGGCGTCCAGGGCGGGTCGAACGTCAGCTCGAGCTCGACGTTCTCGATGCCCTCCACCTGCCGGACGGCGCTGTCGATGTCCTGGGCGATGAGCGGCCCGGCCGGGCAGCCCATCGAGGTCAGGCTGTACGTGACCTTCGCGGTCGAGTCCACGACGTCCACCTCGTAGAGCAGGCCGAGATCGACGATGTCCATCCCGAGCTCGGGATCCTCGACCTGCCGCAGGACCTCCAGGACTTCCTCCCGCGTCGCCATGCGGCCAGTGTAGAGGCGCCTACGATGGTGTCGTGCTCGCGGCCGTCCCCCACGCCGTCGTGACCGCTCTCCTGCTCGTCGCGGCGATCGGCCCCGTGCTCGCCTTCGCCTGGTTCGCGTGGTGGTTCCTTCGCGCCGGCAAGCGCTACGACGACCGGGAGCGGGCGGCGGGAAGACGCCCGCCGCCCGGGTTCTGAGCGCCCGGTCCCGTCAGGCCGCGGGCGCGATGTTCTGGTTGACGTTGAAGACGTTGTCCGGGTCGTACCGCGCCTTGATGCGCGCCAGCCGGTCGTAGTTGGCGCCGTACATGCCGCGCACCCGGTCCGGCTCGTCCATCGCGAAGTTCGAGTAGCCCCCGGCGAGCACGTGCGGCTTGAGCGCGTCGGAGTAGCCGCGCGCCCACTCGGTGATCGCGTCGGCGTTCGCCGGATCGGGATCGACGCCCGCGATCACCTGGCCCCACTTCGCGTGGCGGTAGGCCCAGGCGGTCTCGTCGTTGCCGACCCGCGACGCGGCGCCGTCGATCGAGTACAGGTGCATCGTCGACTTCCACGTCGGCACGCTCTCGTGGAACCGCAGGTGGACGTCGATCGCGTCATCCGACAGCTCCTCGACGAAGTCCCCGCGCCAGTACCACTGGTCGCCGGGCGGGTAGACCCCGTCGAACGCGGTGTTCCACACCGGCACGGGCAGAGGCCCGACGCCGTCGAGCAGCGGCTTGCCGAAGGACCGCGCGGCGCGCAGCGCGTCCGACTCCTCCTCGCCGGCCTGCGTGAGGACGAGCGCGGCCACCTTGCGGAGATGGAGCTCCTCGGGGAAGGGCGGCCCCGGGGGCACCGACACGAGCCCATACCAGATGCCGAGCTCGTCCGGCTGGGCCGGCACGAACTCGCGGTACCAGCGCAGCACGTCGGCCGAGTCGTCGATGTCGTGAAGCACGGGCCCGGCGAGGACGGTCGAGGCGGGATGGCAGCGGAACGTGAACTGCGTCACCACGCCGAAGTTGCCGCCGCCGCCCCGGATGGCCCAGAAGAGATCCGGCTCGCGCTCGGAGTCCGTCTGCACGACCGAGCCGTCGGCGAGGACGACCGTCGCCGCGAGGAGGTTGTCGATCGTGAGCCCGAAGGCGCGCGAGAAGTGGCCGATCCCGCCGCCGAGCGTGAGGCCGCCGACGCCGGTGGTGCCGATGATCCCGACGGGAACCGTGAGCCCGTCCTGGTGCGTGGTCTCGAGCAGCTCCTTCAGCAGGGCGCCGCCCTGGACACGCGCGATCTTGGCCCCGGCATCGACCTCGATCGCCTTCATTGGCGAGAGGTCGATCACGAGCCCGTCGTCGACGGAGCCGAGCCCGCCCCCGTTGTGCCCTCCGCCGCGCACGGCGATCCGGAGCCCGTGCTCGACCCCGTACCGCACGGCTGCGGCCACGTCGGCCTCGTCGACGCAGTACGCGATCGCGGCCGGACGCTTGTCGATCATCGCGTTGTAGAGCGTGCGCGACTCGTCGTAGTCGCCGTCGGCCGGCCCGACGACCCTTCCCCTGACCGCCGACGCGAGCCCCTCGACGGAAACTGCCATCTTTGCCCTCCCTGTCGCTTGAGGGCGATGCTACGTCGCGCTCGTGCCGAATGGAACCACGCTTCGTCCTGCGATCAGTAGCCGAGCAGGCGCACCTCTTCCCGCCGCTCGCGGGCGAAGAAGTGGACGCCGTCGACGAACCGGACCCAGTTGCAGCGCGTGCACATGACGAGCGAGTGCGTCCGCGCGCTGTCGGCGAGGAAGCGGACGCCGCGGAGGAGGTCGCCGTTCGAGACCCCGGTGGCGGCGACGATGACCTCACCGGGGGCGAGGTCCTCGGTGCGGAAGACGCGCTCGTAGTCCTCGATCCCCGCCGCGCGCAGCTCGTCGATCTCGCGGCGCGAGGTCGGCCAGAACTGGGCCTGCAGCTCGCCGCCGAGGCAGCGCAGCGCCGCCGCCGACAGCACCGCCTGGCGGGTGCCGCCGATGCCGATCGCGAGGTGGTCGTTCGTGCCGCGGATGGCCGCTGAGATCGCCGCCGTCACGTCGCCGTCCTGGATGAGCTTGATCCGCGCGCCCGAGTTGCGGATCTCCTCGATCAGGTCGTGGTGGCGCGGGCGGTCGAGCACGATCGTCGTCACGTCGTTCACGCGCCGGCCGAACGCCTCGGCGATCGCCTCGATGTTCTCGCCGACCGGCCGCAGGAGGTCGATCGAGCCGCGGGCGCGGGGGCCGACCGCCATCTTCCGCATGTAGATGTCGGGCAACTGCGTGAAGCGCCCCGGCTCGCCGACCGCGATCATCGACATCGCGCCGTTGCCGCCGCGCGCCACGACGCCGCGCCCCTCGAGCGGGTCGAGCGCCAGGTCGACCTCCTTGCCGCCCGAGCCGACGATCGCGCCCGGCGTGAGACCGCCGGAGTCGTCGAGCGAGCCGAAGACGACGCGCCCGCTGATGGGCAGGACGTCGAGCGTGGCCCGCATCCCGGTGGCGGCCGTCTCCTCCGCGGCGTCCTCGTCCGCCCGGCCGAGCCAGCGTGCCGACACGAGGGCGGAGCGCTCGGTCGCGCGCAGGTACGCCTGGCACTGGCAGGGGCGCTCGACCTCGGCCGCGTACTCGCCGCTCTCGCTCATCGCGTGACCGTACGGCTCTGCTCGGCCGCGTCGAGGACGAGATCGGCGACCGTGCGCGCAGCCTTGTCCGCATTCTCGTTCTCGATCACCGGCACCCCCGCGCGGCGGGCCCGTGCGACGACGAGCTCCTGCAGGCGGCGGATGTCGTGGAAGCGCTCGAGGTAGCGCGACTCGGGGCGCCGCTCGGAGTCCTCGTCGCGGAAGCGGAAATGCCGGATGTGCTCGTCCTCGTCCTCGATCGAGAGCACGACGAAGACCGAGACCGCGTGCTCGGGGCGCGGCAGCTCGACCATCCCGGGCACGAGGTGGACACCTTCGAGCACGAGCGACCAGCCCTCCTCGAGCGCGCGCTCGGACGAGGCATTGACGCCGACGAGCACGTTCCGCGCCTGCTGCAGGAAGCCGTACTCGACCGGGTCGTCGGCGTCGGGATAGACGTCGCCGGCCTCGAAGCTCGACTGGTGGATGGACGGCATGAACGCGCGCGAGAAGAAGGCGCGCATCGTCTGGCGGACGAAGTCCGTCGACGTCACGCGGGTGATGCCGAAGCGGTACGCGAGCTCCGTCGCGACCGTCGACTTGCCGGTGCCGGTGGCGCCGCCGATGAAGAGCATGATCGGCAGGTCGAGCTCGCGGAGCTCCTGGTAGCGGCGCAGGCGCTTGATCGACTCGCGGCCCTCCTCCTCGCCCAGCACCTCGACGGCGAGATCCTCGAGCCGGTCGATCTCGATCTCCCCGCGGCCCCGCTCGAGCAGCTCGTCGCCCACGCGACTCGCGAGCGCGTACGCGCGGTGCCCCGCGACGCCGGCCGCCATCAGCGAGCGCGCCATCAGCCCGCGCGAGTACGGCAGTCCCAGCTCTCCCCCGCCGAGCGGCAGCGGCATGATCCGGCGAGGCTCGTTCACGCCCGGCTCCGGTCGGGGACGAGCGCGAGGAGGCGCTCGTCGAGCTCCTCCGAGACGACGTCGTTCGCGGCGAGGACGACCTCCGCTCCACGCGCGAGCGCGGCCTCGGCCACCATGTCGACGGCGGCCGCCTTCAGCTCGACGAGATACACCTCCGCGTCGACCCGCTCGAGCTCGTCCCGCAGCGCGTCGCGGCGCGCGAGATTGCGCGAGACGTGGACGATGTCGGCGTCGAGCCCGTCGGTCGGCGCGGGGCCGGCGGTGAAGACAGCGGTGCGGCGGCCGTCCAGGGGCTCGGTCGGACGTAGCCGCAGCTCGGCGGCGACCACCGGCACCTCCGAGATCGAGCGGATCGCCTCGCGGTCCGCGCCGCCGGTGTCGACGACGAGGTCGGAGACGAGGACGCGGTAGGCGTTGAGCCCGGCGCGCGGGTCGTGGCCGCCGTTCGTGACGAGGATCCGCACGTCGGCGGCGACGGGCGGCAGCGCGGCGCCGCTCCCGTCGAGCACGAGCAGCTCCGGCTCGAGCTGCGCGGCCGCCAGCGCCCCCTCGACCACGTTCGACTCGAACGGGGCGCCGGCGAGGCCACCTCCCGCGCGGCGGCACCCGACCGCGGGGACGCCCGCGAACGCCGCCGCCTCGAGATGGTCGGACGCGGCGTGCCGCCCCGACCGGGAGAGCGCGAGCAGGCCGTCGAGCGTCGGAGGCGTGTCGACGACCTCCGGCTCCGCGGGGCCGCCCCGCCCCATCGCCACGACGACGACCCGCCGCTCGCGGGCGAGGACGCGCGCGACGTGCCCGGCCACCGCCGTCTTGCCGATGCGCTTCCCGAGCCCAATCACCGCCAGCGACGGCGTCTCGACCGGGTGCAACGGCGGCGGGTCGAAGCGGAAGTCCGCACCGACGTAGGGCAGCCCGAGCGCGAGCGCCCGCGACGCCCACAGGAGCCGCTCCCGCGGGCCGAGCACCGGCTCGTCGGACAGATCGACCACGAGATCGGCCTCGACGGCGTCGAGGGCGGTGACGAGCGGCACGCCGTACTCGTCGTCTCCCCGGATCTTCTCCGTCCCGCCGACGAGCACCGCTCCGACGACGTCGTAGGGAAGCGCGGCGAGCGCGTCTCGCACGACCGGCGCGTAGTGCTCGCCGTCGATCAGCGCCAGCGCCCGCAGGCTCACGCCGACCGCACCTCGTCCTCGATCCGCGTCGTGTACTTCTCGTACGTCTTCGTGTCGGTCGAGAACTGGATGATCCGCTCCTGCCCGTGGAACGGGTAGCGGCGCCAGACGTTCACGTGCGTCCCCTCGACCTCGACGACGTTGTACGAGGGGCGCCCGTTGCCGCGCAGCCGCGACGAGGAGACCGTCCCCGCGTTGACGACGAACAGGTTCTCGAGCTTCCAGGCGTACGGGACGTGCTTGTGGCCGGCGAGGACGAGGTCGACCTCGGCGCGCTGGAGGCACTCGAGCGTGTCGCCCGCGTCGTTGACGATGTTGCGCTCGCGGCCGGTGCCCGGAACCGGCAGCAGGTGATGGTGCAGGACGAAGATGCGCAGGTCCGGGGCGCCCGCGAAGGCCTCCTCGATCATGCGGTAGCGCCCGCGGCCGACCTGGCCGTTGTCGAGATCGGGCTCGCTCGAGTCGACCGCGACGATCGTCGTCCGGCCGACGTTGAGCACGGAGTTGCGGTCGCCGAACAGCTCCTCGAAGTGCACGTAGCCGACGTTCCGCGAGTCGTGGTTCCCGGGGATCACGACCATCGCGTCGCACTCGACGCGGTTCAGGTAGTCGCGCGCGAGCACGTACTCGTCCTTGAAGCCGTTCGAGGTGAGGTCGCCGGAGACGACGACGACATCGGGCTCCATCTCGTTGACCTCGGCGATCGCGCGCTCGAGGTGTTGCGGGAGGAAGAACTGCTGCCCGCAGTGCAGGTCGGAGAGCTGCACGATCCGGAACATCGCGCGGACGATATAGCCCGCGGGGCCTCCGGTCTCGCGGCCCTAGAAGATCCAGCGCACCGGGAAGTACAGGGCGGCCGCGACGAGGCCGGCCGCGGGCATCGTCAGCAGCCAGGCGAAGACGATGTTGCCCGCCACGCCCCACCGCACGGCCGAGACCCGGCGTGTCGCGCCGGCTCCCATGACGGAACCGGAGACGACGTGCGTGGTCGAGATCGGGAAGCCGTACCGGGTGCCGAGATAGAGCGTCGAGCCGGCCGCGATCTGCGCGGCGAAACCGTGCTCGGGCGCCATCTTGTAGATGCGCTGGCCGAGCGTGCGGATGATCCGCCAGCCGCCCGCGTACGTCCCCGCCGCGATGGTGAGCCCCGCGGCGATCTTGACCCAGTTCGGGATGTAGAAATGCGAGATCGAGCCGTGCGTATAGAGGGCGAGGGCGATCACGCCCATGGTCTTCTGCGCGTCGTTCGCCCCGTGCGTGAAGGCGACCCAGGTGCCGGATACGAGCTGCCCGAGCCGGAAGCCGCGGTGCGCCACACCCGGCGTGAGCCGGGCGAAGAGCCGGTAGATGACGACGAGGAGCACGAAGGCTCCGGCGAAGCCGATCACCGGCGAGGCGGCACCCGGGATGATCACCTTCTGCCAGATCCCCGACCAGTCGACGCCCTTCGAGCCGGACTGGACGAGCGCCGCGCCGACGAGGCCGCCGATGAGGGCGTGCGTCGAGCTCGACGGGAGGCCGCCCCACCAGGTGAGAAGGTTCCACACGATCGCGCCCAGCAGCGCGGCCAGCACCGTGTGCTCGGTCGCGAGGCCGCTGGCGATGATGCCCTTGCCGACGGTCTTCGCCACGGCCGTCGTGACGAACGCGCCGGCGAGGTTCGCAGCGGCCGAGACGAGCACCGCCCAGCGCGGCGACAACGCGCGCGTCCCGACCCAGGTCGCCACGTAGTTGGCGGTGTCGTGAAAGCCGTTCGTGAAATCGAAGACGAGGCCGATCGCGATCACGACGACGAGCAGGGTCACGGTCGGCTCTCGGTCCCGGTCAGCGGTTCTTGACGAGGATCGCCTCGAGGACGTCGGCCGCGTTCTCGCACGCGTCGACTGCCTCTTCCAGACCCTCGTGGATGTCCTTCCAGCGGATCACGGTGAGCGGGTCGGCGTCGCCGCTGAAGAGGGAGGACACGCCGTCGTGCGCGAGACGGTCGCCCTCGTCCTCGAGCTCGCGCAGCTCGATGAGCTCGCGTTTCGACTCCTTGAACTCCTCGAGCCCGCCCACCGCCTCGGCGAGCTTGCCCGCGGCCCGGCGGAGCACCTGCGCCTGCCCGCGCGCCTGTTCCCGGATCTCCACCACTCCGTACGAGACGATCCTTCCGGCCGCCTCGTCGATGTGGTCGCAGATGTCGTCGAGCGCTCCCGCGAGCCGGTACATGTCGTCGCGGTCGAAGGGCGTCACGAAGGTGCGGTTGAGGAGGTCGACGAGCTCGTGGGTGAGCCTGTCGCCCTCGTGCTCGAGCTCCTTCACCTCGCGCACGAGGTCGTCCGCGCCGTCGGGAAAGCGTTCGAGCAGCTCGATCAGGCGCTCGGCGATGGCCCCGATGTTCTCGGCCGCCCGGTTGTAGAGCTCGAAGAACTCGCGCTTCTGCGGAATCAGCGACAGGCGCGCCACGGCAGGCCGTTGTCTATCACGACTCGGAGTCCGGCAACGCGGGAGCCGTCCCGGCGTTGTTTCGGCGTCCGACCGCGCCGGTACCGTGAGGCCCGATGGAGCTTGAGCTCCCGGTGTTTCGGGCCTACCGCGGCGCACAACCGCCGCGGTTCGCGAGTCCCGCGGAGCTCGAGTGCGCGAAGGTGCTCGACTACTACGACGTCGCGTGGGAATACGAGCCTCGGACGTTCGTGCTCGAGGAAGACGCGGACGGGCGCGTGACCGAGGCCTTCACGCCCGACTTCTACCTCCCCGAGCAGGATCTCTACGTCGAGATCACCGCCATGAAGCAGTCGCTCGTCACCCGCAAGAACCGGAAGCTGCGCAAGCTCCGCGAGCGGTACCCCGACGTCAAGGTCAAGCTCTTCTACCGGCGCGACCTCGAGCGCCTCGCCCAGCATTTCCACCTCGATCTCGCCAGCTGAGTCCGGCAGGTTGCCGGGCGACGACCGGATCGGGGAGATCCACCTCTCCGCCGCCGAGATCGCCGCCCGGGTGCGGGAGCTCGGCGCCGAGATCGCGCGCGACTATGCCGGCCGCGAGCCGGTGCTCGTCGCGTCGTTGAAGGCGAGCCTCGTCTTCGTCGCCGACCTCTCCCGCGCCACCCCGATCCTCCACGCGCTCGACTTCGTCGAGCTCGCCGGCTACGGGAGCGCCCGCATGGGTGGGCACGAGCAGATCCGCGTCCTCAAGGACCTCGATCTCGACATCGGCGGCCGCGACGTGCTCATCGTGGAGGACGTCGTCGACACGGGGCTGACGCTCAACTACCTCGTCCGCACCTTCGAGCTTCGCGAACCGGCCTCGGTGGCCGCCGTGACCCTGCTCGACCGCCCCTACCGGCGGCTCGTCGACGACCTTCCGGTGCGCTATGTCGGCTTCGCCGTCCCCGACGAGCTCTACGTCGGCTACGGCTTCGACCTCGAGGAGCGGTACCGCGAGCTCCCCGACCTGCACGTGCTGCGCCTGACGCCGTAACCGCTGCGCCCGTCGGGGCGTTTACGACTTGAAAATTGGAAAGACTCAGGCTCGGGGGGCGCCTCCACTGGGGTCCCGAACAAGGTCGTCTCCCGACGACGCCGGCCGCCTCTCCGGGGGCGGCCGGATGCTTTCCGCCGCCGCGTCGTCCGCCCTTGCGCGACTACGCTCCCAGGGTGGTCGAGGAGGGGGAGCCGGCACCGGACTTCACGACGACGACGGACGCCGGCGAGCGTGTCAGCCTGTCGGATTTCCGCGGCCAGCCCGTCGTCCTCTACTTCTATCCGAAGGACGACACGCCTGGGTGCACGGCGCAGGCCTGCGGCATCCGCGACGCGTACGGGGAGTTCGAGCGGGCCGGAGCGGTCGTGCTCGGCGTCTCGCCCGACGACGAGGCCGCGCACGCGAGGTTCAGGGGCAAGTACGGGCTCCCGTTCACGCTGCTGGCCGATCCCGAGCACGAGATCGCGGAGCGCTACGGAACCTGGGGCGAGAAACGCTACATGGGACGGACGTACTGGGGCGTCAGCCGGACGACGTTCCTGATCGCGCCCGACGGAACGGTCGCCAAGGTCCTGCGCAACGTGGAGCCGGCGACGCACGCGGACCAGGTGCTTGCGGCGCTCGCCACCGCCTGAGCGGCGGGAAATCCCTCGGCCAGGGCACGCAGAGCGCGTTGCCCCGGAGCGAGGATCGGTGTCGCGGCCGATGCAGCTCTTCCTGCGCGATCCTTCCTACACCGATCGCCTCGCAGCGTTCCTGAGCAGCGTCGGGCGGCCCGCCGTCGTGGGCGCACCCGATCGGGTGGACCTCGACGCGAGCGCGGACGACCCGCAGGGGCTCGAGCTCGAGCTGCACCTGCGCGTCTGGCGCGTGCTCTACCCGGACGCCGACGTCGAGCTCGCCGGGCTGGCACCCTAGGCGTCGTCCAGGCTTTCTGCGACCCTAGTCGGGTGCTCCGTTGGCTCCTCTCGCTCTTCGGCCGTGGGCGGAAGCACGCCGCCTCCTCGATCCGCGAGGCGGAGGCGTATGCACGCAGTTACGGAGAGCGGAGCGGCGAGATCGTGAGCGTCGTCCGCCAGGAGCCGAAGCCGATTCCGCGTCGCACGGGAGACATGACCGGCGAGCTGCTGCGTCTCGCCTTCGAGGCGAAGCTCGACGCGCGCGGCAAGGCGACGACCTGAACGGCGTTCCGGCCGGCTACCGGCTGCCGAACCAGCGATAGATCGGAAGCTCGGCCGACACGTCCGCCTCTTCCTCGGCGTCTTCGTCGCGGACTCCCGCGGCGGCGGCGGCCTTCGTCTCGGGCGCCTCTCGCGCCGCCTGCCGGGCGGCGTCCTTTTCGGCCGCCCGGCGCGCAGCCTCCTCCTTCGCCCGTCTTGCAGCCTCCTCCGCAGCGCGCCTGGCGGCCTCCCTCTGGGCGGCGAGCTCCTCGCGTCGCTGCGCCTCCTCCGTGTCGATGGTGTACCGCTCGGCGAGCGCCTTCCGCTCCTCTTGCAGCCGCTCGATCTCCTGTGCGGTTCGCCTCCAGCGCATGGTCACCACCGATGTTCGCCGCGGGCTCCGCCTCTGCACCCCTCAAGTGAACGCCTCCGCCGGCCGATCCTCTCCATGTCAGGGGGTCGGAGTCTCCTCGGGCGCTTGGCGCAGGCCGCAACCGCGCAAGCGTCAGGATTCTCCCTTGGCCCCCTGACGTAGCGGGTTCGATTTCCGCGGCCGGGGAAGACCGCGGCCGTGGGATTCGTCGTCAGTCTCGTCATCACCGCGTTCGGCTTCATCCTTGCACTAGCCGTGCACCCGTCGCATCCCGGCTCGATCAACGTGAACACGGTCGGCTGGATCCTCGTCGTCTTCGGGCTGATCGCCTTCCTGGCCGACCTGCTCCTGTGGTCGTCCTGGGGGCCCGGGTATCTGCGCCGCGCCTACGTCGACGAGAGGCCCGGCTACGGCGGGTACGCGGTGCGCCGCGGCTGGGGACGCCGCCGCGTGATCGAGGAAGAAGACGCCGGCCCGCCCGGCCCCGGCTACTAGACCAGCCGGCCCGGCCCCGCTCTTCGGAAGGTGTTCGGCGCCTCGTCCCGAATCGGACAGTTCTTCACTCCGAGGAGGTAGACGATGGACAACTCGTTGCGGTACTTCGGCTGCGCGGCCGGGTTCGCTTTCGGCCTCGTGTGGATGACCGTCGGGCTCGGCTCGGCGATTCTCTGCCTGCTCCTCGCGGCCTTCGGGTACGGCGTCGTCTTCGTCGCGGGACGCGCGCGGGCGGAGGGGATCGCCCGTCGCCTGGTGATCCGGCGGACGAACGCGCTGGCCGAGTCGCTCGACGGGCTGGACCTCGACCACTACGAGCCGGTGTACGAGCGTCCGGACGACTCGACGAGCCCTCTGGCCGCCGAGGCGGACTACGGCTGGCCCCTGGAGACGCCCGAGATCGCCCAGACCGAGGCCCGGTGACCGCGCCCCACGCGGCCAGGTGAGAAATTGTTAGGAGGGGGTAAGCGTCATGCATGCCGTGGGCAGTGATGACCGCGTCGCTCCGCGAGGCGGAGCGACTCCAACGAGAGGAACCTGACCGCTTCCAGGCGATCGTGTCGGAGGGGGTCGTGGCCCAGCCGGAGCTCGCGAGCGAGGACGAGAAGAGCATCGTCGCGCTCTACGTCTACGACCAGCGGGTCAACACCCCCTAGCGCTTCCCGAGCAGGCGGTTCCGGCGACGCCCGCCACCGGCGCGGGCGAGACCTCACGCGGGCTTGTGGCCGTCGACCCAGGCGCCGGTCGCGTCGAACGCGGCGGCGGTCATGGCGACGATCTGGCCGCAACCGCACTCGCAGGCGAAGCCGTAGATGTGGTAGACGCCGGCGGGAAACATGTCCGCCAGCCGGCGCACCTGGCCGTTCCAGCCGCGGACGTCGCCCTGCTCCGCGTGAGCTCCGGGTACGAGCGGTTCCTGCATCGGGTCGAACCGTGGGTCGAGCGGCGCTCGCGGTCTACTCCGCAAAGGTCGGGGCATCGCCGCCCACAGGGTGAGGAAGCGGCTCCGAGGCGGCACAGGTAGCCGAGAGGCGAGAGAGCCGCGCGCGCTTTACGCTGGCAAGCTCTCCCGCCCCCGGCTGTCGCTCCAGGGTGTCCCCCCTTCCCGACATGCCTGGAGCCTGCTTCGCATGATCGGGCGGCCCGACCGCGCCGCCCCATCCCCTCGGCGCGTCGGTGTCAGCCTTCCGGCGAGGTCCGACCGGCCTACGCCGATGC
Organism: Gaiellaceae bacterium; assembly: GCA_035653395.1. Classification (GTDB taxonomy): domain Bacteria; phylum Actinomycetota; class Thermoleophilia; order Gaiellales; family Gaiellaceae; genus Palsa-739. The sequence goes on along the minus strand of DASRBX010000015.1, from coordinate 13,751 downwards.
GAGGACTCGAACCTCCGGTCGCTCAGCCGGTCCAGGTGATCGAGAACCCGTTCCCGGACGGCTCAGAGGGAGCGGCGTGTAGGAGCCCGCCGTTGTCGCCGATGCCGCTCTGCTCGTCGTCGGTCAACGCCCATGAAGGCACGCTGGTCGTGAGGTTGGTGAAGGTGGCGGTGCCGAAGTCGGCGAGCGGGACGAGCGTCCCGTTCAGCTCGTAGTCCTCGACGATCCACTCGGCCGTGTATCCACCCCCGTATGAGACGCTTGTGGTCAACCCCTCCTCGTCGAGCCAGCTGGTCGGGTTCGCGTCGAGGATCGTCCCGTACGCCTGACCGGTGGTCATCACGCCGGAGATGCCCGTGGTGAGGTCGTCGATCCGCGTGGTCCAGGACCGGTCGGAGTTCTGCACGACTGTTGCTCGCATCACGTTCCCGGCTGAGACGGACATGTCGGTGAAGTCGACCTCGGGGAGCTCCGGGGCCTCCTCCCACCAGCCGACGTCGTCGTGTTGCACGCCGCCGATGCAGTCGCTTCGCACGCCGGTCTGGAGGAGATCGCCGGCGGATGCGCCGCCTCCGCCGATCCCCACCCACGTCGACACGCCTGCGTCCGCGGTCTGGTTGCAGTCCAACGTCGGGATCGTGAACTGCCCGGACACGTCGGTGACGGGGGTCGTCGACGGCACGACGTATCCGCCCCAGTTGGGGCTGATCGAGAACGGCGGAGCGTGGAGTCGGAACGAGCGTCGGGCCACCGCCTTCCCCTTTGCGTTCTCGCCGTGAAGCCGAACTTCCAGCTGGCACCGACGTCGACCGCCGGCAGCCTTCCGTTGAACCTCCCCCTGCAGCGGACGTGCGCCGGGTCGGGCCCCTTCCAGAAGGCTGGTCTCGCCGACAGCGTGCAGCGCTTCGCGTTCGACGCCGACCATTTGACCGAAACGCGCCCGCCGAGGTAGTTCATGCTCGCCGGGCTCACCGTGAGCTGCGCCCTCGGTCGACCTCTCGACTGCGACGTCAGCCTCGGCGCCGACGATGTCGCGCGCCCCCCGTTGCGGATGATCGCGGGTCCAGTTGAGAGGACCGGCGCGGTGATCGTGGCGAGAGGAGCGCGAAGGTGGGGCGTGTTGACCGTCGCTGAGGCGGCGCGGGCCACGGCGATGCCGCCTCCTCCTAGGAGGGCGCACGCGAGCGAGCTCGCAACCGCGACACATACCGAGGCTCGACGACCCAAGGTCGTTTCATGCATCGGGCCGCGCCGAAGTACAAGATTCCTGTCGACGCGAAGGCCCGGTTCGCGCCGGGCCTCCACGGCGATGCGGATGAGAGGACTTGAACCTCCACGGGCGCGAGCCCACACGGACCTGAACCGTGCGCGTCTACCAATTCCGCCACATCCGCGCGGAGCGACAGTGTAGCCGGGGGCCGGGAGACCCAACCGCCGCGGGACACGCGTACCATGCCCGCCTCGTGCGGCATTCCGTCGTCCCGCTCGCGCTCGCGCTTGCCGCCGCTCTCGCCCTGGCCGCGGGCGGGGGAGCCGCGGAGGTTCCGCGGCCCGGAGGGAAGCTCGTCGAGGTCGTCGTCACCCTCCCGCGGCCGCCACTCGCGCTGAAGGTCGCCCGCGACCGGACGCTCGCCGCCGCCGCGAAGCGGAGCCATTCCCTCTCCGTCGGCGCGCCCGCCGCGGTGTCGTACCTGCGGACGCTGGCGGCCGCCCAGCGGATCTTCTCGGCGCGGCTCGCCGTTGCCGTCCCGGCCGCTCGCGTTCGCTGGCACTTCGGCGTCGCGCTCGACGGCGTCTCGGTCGTCCTCCCCGCCTCCGACCTGGCGCGCCTGCGCACGCTGCCCGGGGCGACGGTCTGGCCGACCGTGACGTATCACTCGCTCCGCGACACGGCCGCCTCGGCTGCGGTTACCTCGCAGCTGAACCGCGGCCCGGCACTGATCGGCGCGCCGCAACTGTGGGGCCCCGGGCTCGCCACCGCGGGACAGGGGATCAAGATCGGCCTCGTCGACGACGGCATCGACCAGGCGCACCCCTACTTCAGCCCGGCCGGCTTCGCGTATCCCGCGGGCTTCCCGAAGGGGAACACCGCCTACACGACCCCGAAGGTGATCGTCGCGCGGGCGTTCCCCTCGCCCTCGACGCACTGGAAGTACGCGGCGCTGCCCTTCGACCCGAGGTTCTCCTTCCACGCCACGCATGTCGCCGGGATCGCGGCCGGGGACTACAACACGCCGACCGCCTCCGGCGGCGGCTCTCCGATCTCCGGCGTCGCGCCGAAGGCGTATCTCGGCAACTACAAGGCGCTGACCGTGCCGACCCGGGACTACGGCCTCGACGGCAACTCGCCTGAGATCGCGAAGGCGATCGACCAGGCCGTGGCCGACGGGATGAACGTGATCAACCTCTCGATCGGCGAGCCCGAGGTGCAGCCGCGCCGCGACATCGTCGTCAAGGCGCTCGACGACGCGGCGGCCGCGGGCGTGATACCGGTCGTCGCGGCCGGGAACGACTACTCCGCGGCCGGGGCGGGCTCGGTCGGCTCGCCGGCGAATGCGCCGGCAGCGATCACGGCCGCCGCCTCCACCCTCGGCGGCGGCGACGGGACGCAGCCCGACCACATCGCGTCCTTCTCGTCCGGCGGCCCCACGCCGGTCTCGCTCCTGCTCAAGCCGGACGTCACCGCACCGGGCGTCAACGTCCTCTCCTCGGTCCCCGCGCACGACTTCGAGCTGCTGGACGGGACGAGCATGGCGGCCCCGCACGTCGCGGGCGGTGCGGCGCTCCTCCTGCAGCGCCACCCGACGTGGACGGTGCGGCAGGTGAAGTCGGCGCTCGCCTCGACGGGGGACGTCGTGCATCCGCCGGGCGCCTCCGGCGAGGTGTCGGTGCTCCGCGAGGGAGGCGGCAGGATCGACCTCGTCCGGGCCGACCGGCCGCTGGTCTTCACGGATCCGACCTCGCTCGGCTGGGGACTCGTCCGGCGTGGGTTCTCGGGCGCGAAGCAGCTCTCCACGAGCGACGGAGGAGGCGGCGGCGTCCCGTGGAGGGTGTCGGTCCGGGCGCAGTCGATGCCGCGAGGCGCGAGGCTCGTGGCGCAGGCGACGACCCTCGTCGCGGGCGCCTCGCTCGGGCTGAGGCTCACGGTCTCGCGCGCGGCGAAGCCCGGCGACGGCGCCGGCTTCGTCGTCCTCACGCGCGGCAGCGACGTCCGACGGATCGCTTTCTGGTTCCACGTCGAGGTGCCGCGCCTCGCACTCGACCCGCACCGGATCCTGCGGCGCCCAGGCATCTACCGCGGCGACGCGGCCGGGAAGGCGTCACGCGTCTCCTCGTACCGGTACCCCGAGCGAGGCCTCGCCCCGGGCGTGCCCACCCGGCTCGGGGGGCCGGAGGAGGTCTTCCGTTTCACGCTCCGGCGGAAGGTGGCCAACTTCGGCGTCAGGATCGTCGGCCGTGCCCGGGGGGTCTCGGTCTCGCCGCGCCTCGTCTCAAGAGCCGACGAGAACCGAGTCGTCGGCTACACCGGGCTCCCCGCGAGCCTCAACCCGTACCAGGGATTCGCGAGCGCGGAGCCGGTCGTCGCGGCGGTGCTACCCGACCCGGGTACCTACGACATCGTCTTCGACACGCCCACCGGCAAGAGGCCCGGCGCCTTCACCTTCCGCTTCTGGGTCGACGACACCTCACCGCCCTCGATCCGGCGGCTCACCCGGCGGGACACGATCGGGAAGCCGATCGCCTTCGCCGTCCACGACTCGGGCTCGGGCGTCGATCCGCGCTCGCTGCGGGCCACGGTCGGGGGTCGCGCGGTGCGCGTCGCCTACTCGCACGGCGTGCTCCTCCTGCGGACGAAGGGTCTCCACGCCGGCAGGCAGGACGTGACCGTCACCGCCTCGGACTACGAGGAGACGAAGAACATGGAGGACGTCGGCCCGGTACTCCCGAACACCCGCGTCCTGCACACGACGGTGACGCTGCGCCGCTAGCGCGAGCGGCGTTCGCGGTCGTCGATGGTCGGGAGGTTGGCGAGGTCACGCTCGACGCTCGCCGCGAACTCGTCGGCCTCGTCGTCCCGGACGACGCGGAGGCTCGCCTTCCGCCTCGCGCGCTGCCGGCGACGGCGCGAGTCCACCCCGAACCGCTCCCCCAGCCGCGGCCATTCGGCGCCCGCGACCAGCACGACAGCGACCGCGAGCAAGGCGATGTACAGCCAGCTCACGACGCGAGTCTAGCGCAGCGCCGGGGGCGTCGAACTACCGAGAGAGCGCGGCGACCTTCTCGCCGAGGTAGGCGAGATACGGCCCGGGGTCGAGCGGCCCGCCGACCACCCGCTCGAGCAGCTCGGGCGGCTCGAACACGCGCCCCCAGCGGTGCACGTTCTCGCGCAGCCACTCTCGAAGGAAGGCGAACTCGCCTCCTGCGAACTGCGCGTCGAGATCGCCGAGCTCGCTCGTCGCGCGCCCCCACAGCTGGACCGCGATGACGCTGCCGATCGCGTAGGTCGGGAAGTAGCCGAAGTTCGAGTCCGACCAGTGGACGTCCTGCAGCACGCCCTCGACGACGTTCTCGGGCTCGACGCCCAGGTACTCGCGGAGCTTCGCGTCGAAGGCCTCTGGGAGCTCGGCAGGCGTCACGTCGCCGGCGAGCATCGCGCGCTCGAGCTCGAAGCGGAGGACGATGTGGAGCGGGTAGGTCACCTCGTCGGCGTCCACGCGCCGGACACTCGGAGCGACGCGGTTGAGCGCGCGGAGAAAGTCCTCCAGCGCGACGGCTCCGAACTCAGCGGGCAGCAGTTCCCGGAGGCGCGGGTAGAAGAACCGCCACGTCGAAGGGCGCCGGCCCACGACGTTCTCCCAGAGCCTGCTCTGCGACTCGTGGAACGACGAGGAGGCGCCAGCCTGCAGCGGCGTGCGGGTGTACTGCGCGTCCACCTGGCGCTCGTAGAGCCCATGGCCGAACTCGTGCAGGCAGGAGAGGATCCCTGTCAGGTCCTCCCGGTCGAAGCGCGCCGTGATGCGGATGTCCGACACGGAGATGTTCGAGCTGAACGGGTGCACCGTGTCGTCGAGCCGCCATGCCCGGTCGTCCATGCCCCACCGGTGCAGCACCTCGAGCGAGAACTCCCGCTGCCGCTCCGCAGGGAAGTCGCCGTGGACGCATGAGTCGTCGACCGGCTCCACCGCGGCGACGAGCGGTACGAGCTCGGCCTTGAGGCGCGCGAACACCGACTCGACGTCGGCCGTCCGCATGCCCGGCTCGTGGTCGTCGAGCAGGACGTCGTAGGCATCGTCGTAGGGCTCGTGACAGGCGACGTACCGGTGCATGAGCTCGATCCGGCGCTCGAGGTGCGGCCGGAGGATCCCGAAGTCGGACGCTTCCCGCGCGTCGAGCCAGGCGCGATAGCCGAGCGAGCCGGCGCGTGTCATCTCCGCTCGCAGCTCGCTCGGGACGCGGCGCTTCTTCTCGTAGTCGCGCCGCGCGACCCGGACGACGCTCGCCTCGAACGACTCGGCAGCGAGGACCTCCTCGACCCCTCGCAGCTCCTCGAGCAGCGCACCGAGCTCCGGCGCGGTGCCGAGCTCGTGCGCGAGACGGGCCAATGTCGCGAGCTGCTCGGCGCGCGCAGGCGCACCGAGCGGGGGCATCTTCGTCTCCTCGTCCCAGCTCAGCAGAGAGCTCGCCTGCTCGAGGTCGGAGATCTCGCCGAGACGCCGGAGGAGCTCGTCGAAGCGCGGACCCAGGTCAGGCACGAAGCTGCAGCCTAATCGGAGGCACCAACAACCCTCGGTCGACGGCAGAGCCGGACGAGATACGGTCCTGAGCGTTCTGGCGGCATCTGAACGTTCCGTTCACGAACCCGTTCGCGTGGCTCATCCAGTTCGGTGCGACGGGCGTGCGAAAGGCGCAGACCTGGCACCAGACGCGCGCGTACGGAAGCTGCCCGGGTTGGACTCGGACCAACGAAGAAGTTCCCGTTTTGCGGGACCTTTCCGTGGACTGGGGGAGTTTTGGAGGAGACCCACCCCCGCCTGGTGCGAAACGCCCGCCCAGGCGAGCGCCCTAGTGGTTACAGGCCCTTGTCGTGACTTTGCCGATCGTGGTGATCCCGCCGAACGGAGCGAACGCCTGATTCTTTGGCAATGAGCCGAGTCTCCTCATCCGAGTCGGATAGCCGAACCCGGCAAGCAGCGGGGGTTGCTGATCGACCTCGGTGCCGTCTGGGAGGCGATAGACGGCGGTGATCTTCTCTAGGGACAGAGACTCCGGCATCGGACGCGAGGTACACGTCAGGAGCCGGAAGTTGAGTTGCACTAGGGCTTGGTGGCCGGGCGCGAGCCGGAGGGGTGAGGCACGTCCTGCCTCGGTGGGTCTGGTGGCGCAAATAGGAAAATCGCCGGTCGCGCATCCTTTAGCGTCTTTCCACGCAGTGAACCGTGTCCCAATCTGGTCGACCGGTGAATGTCGCGCACCGAGAGTCATGCGCACACGTTCCAGCACGACCGGCTCAGCTGATCGGTTCCCAACGACTACGCCGATGCCGAAACGAGGTGCGAAAACTCCGACGGGGCCACGTGCCTGCACGAGCGACATCCCGAAATCGGATGCCACCACCGCCGACCCGGTCGGCCCCGGCCCGAGAGCTACGACAGGACGCCACGCGATGATCGCTGCCGCGGAGCCACCTGCAACCAGAGCGAGCGCCACCGCGAATAGAAATCGGCGTCGTTCCGCATGCTGCTTCGCCTCCGCGATCAGAGGATCGAGCATGGTGGGGAGCCGCCGAGCATGCAGCGTCATAGCACCATTATCGGTAGCACCACCAACATCGTCAAGCTGCCGCGCTGGGAGTCACTCCCGAACCATCGGCCTGATCACACCAGCGGCCCGACTGGGGGGTTTTTGGGGGGAGTCTCGTACTTAGCGAGAGCGTCGAATCTCCTACACCGGGCGTGGAAACAGCCTCTTTGCAGGGACGACCCGCTGAGACATGCGGTGTCGTCTTTCACGACAAAGCTCCCCGGGTTGGACTCGAACCAACAACCCTCCGGTTAACAGCCGGATGCTCTGCCAATTGAGCTACCGGGGATCGGCGGCGGCCATTGTAGCCGCCTCTACGCGAAGGCCCTGATCTCGTCGCGCAGCTTCGCGAGCGCCTGCTGGAGCTCGACGAGCCGCTCGCCGTCGGCCTCCGCGAGCTCGCGCTGCAGCCCCCGCTCGCGCAGCCGCAGCAGGAGCTGGCTGGCCGTCTCGAGCGTGATCTCCTCCTCGTCGCGCAGTGCGTAGAGCTCGGCGAGGAGCGCGGTGAGCTCGCCGTCGGCCGGCTCCTCTCCCAGCAGATACGCCCGCGCCCGGCGGTGGAGGTCGTCGTCGAAGTGCTCCGGACCGAGGAGCTCGAGCTCCGGCAGCAGCGACTCGTGGCCGGCGACGCCCGCCAGCGCGCTGCGCTCGAGCCGCGTCCCGGCGTCGAGGAGCCGCGGCGAGACGACTCCGGCGGTGCGCGCGCTGCCTCGGGCAGGCGCGAGCCCCGACTGCGTCTCGGGGGGCAGGTCGAGCAGGTCGGCGGCGACGCGGATCGCCTCGAGGTGCTCCGGCGAGTCGGGCAGCGACGTGAGGAACGCGCGGATCGCGGCGAACGCGCTCTCGCGGTCGCTTGCACGCGCGTGCTCGAGCCGCACGCGGTGCACGGGATAGCTGACCGGCCGCGCGAGCCGCTCCTGGAACGCCGCAGGATCGTCGGCGGGGTCCCTTCCCGGCGGCAGGGGCACGACGCGCACCGTGAAGCCCTGGCGCACGGCCAGCTCCATCCCACGCAGCGTCGCGTCCTGGCCCGCGGCGTCCGCGTCGAAGCAGAGGAAGAGACGCTTCGTGAGGCGCGCGAGCTCTCGCAGCTGCGCGTCCGTGAGCGCCGTTCCCATCGAGGCGACGACGGGCGCGAAACCGGCCTGGCGCAACGCGATCACGTCGGTGTTTCCCTCGACCACCACGGCCCGGTCCTCGCGTGCGACCGCCTGACGCGCCGTGTCGAGGCCGTAGAGGAGGTCGCCCTTGCGGAAGAGCTCGCCCTCGGGCGAGTTGACGTACTTCGCCTGCAGCGGATCGTCGTCGTGCAGCTTCCGCGCCTGGAAGCCGCGCACGCGGCCGCGCGCGTCGGCGAGCGGGAAGACGATGCGGCGCTGGAAGTAGTCGTTGCCCCGCCTCGACGCAAGCCCGACTGCACGGAGCTCGTCCCCCGTGTAGCCCTCCTGGAGCGCGCGGGACGCGAGCCGTGCTTCGCCGGGTGCGTAGCCGAGCCGGAAGTCGCGGCAGACCTCCTCACCGAGCCCGCGCGAGGCCAGATACTCGCGGGCTGCGGCTCCCGCGTCCGACTCCCACAAGACCCGCGAGTAGAACTCGGCCGCCCGCTCGAGCAGCGCGCGCAGCCGGTCCTCGCGGCGTCGCCTCTGCTCCTGCTCCGGCGACGCCTCCTCGTACTCGAGCTCCACTCCGAAACGCCGGGCGAGGAGCTCGATCGCGCCGACGAAGTCGACGTTCTCGGACTTCTCGACGAACGTGATCGCGTCGCCACCCTCCCCGCAGCCGAAGCACTTGAACGTGCCGCGCGCGGGCGAGACGGTGAAGCTCGGAGTCCGCTCCTGGTGGAAGGGGCAGAGCCCCTTGTACGTGCTGCCCGACTTGCGGAGACGGACGACGTCCTCGACGAGCGGCAGGATCTCCATGGCCGCCTTGACGCGCTCGACCGACTCGTCCTTGATCCGTGGCATCCCGGCTCAGTCGAGGTCGGCGGCGTACGAGAGCGCGAAGCGGTCGGTCATCCCCGCGAGGTAGTCGGTGGCCGCCTCGGCGTCCATGCCGCGCTCGTCGACGAGCTGCTCGAAGATCCGCCGCACCGCGACCCGCGCCTGGCCGTGATCCTGCGCGAGGTAGACGCGCTCGAACATGAAGGCCCGGAGCGCGAGCATCGCCTCGCCGATCTCGTCGCTCTGGACGATGTCGCCGGCCCGCGCCGAGCTCTCGACGACGTCGTGGACGAGCGTGTCGATGCGCCGCGAGCCCGTGTCGCCGAGCAGCGCGATCGGCTCGGCCGGCAGGTCGGCGGGCGCGAGGTGGCCCGCGCGGACCGCGTCGTCGATGTCGTGGTTGATGTACGCGAAGCGGTCGACGAGCCGGACGATGCGGCCCTCGAGCGTCTCCGGCTCCTCGGGCCCGGTGTGCCTCGAAATCCCGTCGCGCACCTCCCACGTGAGGTTGAGTCCCCGCCCGTCGCGTTCGAGCCGCTCGACGACGCGGAGCGAGTGCTCGTTGTGGCGGAAGCCGCCGAGTCCGCGTTCGCGGAGCAGCTCGTCGAGCGCCTGCTCGCCGGCGTGGCCGAACGGAGGATGGCCGACGTCGTGCCCAAGGGCGATCGCCTCGGTGAGGTCCTCGTTCAGACGCAGCGCCCGTGCGACCCCCCTGGCGATGCCGGCCGCCTCGAGCGTGTGCGTGAGCCTCGTGCGGAAATGGTCGCCTTCGGGATCGACGAAGACCTGGGTCTTGTGGCGCAGCCGCCGGAAGGCCTTGGAGTGGACGATGCGGTCGCGGTCGCGCTGGAACGGCGTCCGCAGGCGGCATTCCTCCTCGGGAGCCTCGCGCCCGCGCGTCTCGTACGAGCGCACCGCGAGCGGCGAGAGCCACCGCTCCTCGTGCTCGCGCACCGCGTCGGCGAAGCCGTCGGCGACCTTCCCGGCGATCTCGGACATCACGGCCAATCTAGCCCGTGCGGACGGCCGGGGCACAGTGGCGATTCGGCCGCCGGAACCGTGGATACTTGCGCCGATGCGCCTGCGTCGCCGTCCGGCCGACCAGCCCGTCGTCGTCTGCGGCTCGGGGAGCCGCCGGCTCGGCGGCGCGATCTGCGCCGAGCTGGGCGTACAGCCCGCGGCCGCCGAGACGATGCGCTTCGCCGAGGGGACGATCTTCGTCCGCCTGCAGGAGAACGTCCGCGGCCGCGACGTCTACGTCGTCCAGTCGACGATCTATCCCGCGAACGACAACGTCGTCGAGCTGCTCTTCTGGCTCGACGCCTGCCGCCGGGCGAGCGCGGCGTCCGTTACCGCGGTCGTGCCGTACTTCAGCTACGGGAAAGGCGACAAGAAGGACGAGCCGCGCGTCTCGATCCGGGCGCGCGTGCTGGCCGACGCGATCGAGGTGGCGGGCGCCGACCGCGTCGTGACGATGGATCTGCACGCGCCGCAGATCCAGGGCTTCTTCCGCGTGCCGGTGGACGACCTCTACGCGTTGCCGATCCTCGTCGACGCGATCCGGCGGGCCGGCGTGACCGACCCGGTCGTCGTCTCCCCCGACTCCGGCTACGCCAAGATGGCCCGGCGCTTCGCGCGCCGGCTCGGCGCCGGGTTCGCGCTCGCCGACAAGACGCGGCCCGGCCACGGGGAGGACGCGGAGGTGTTCGGCCTGCTCGGAGACGTGGCCGGCCGCGACGCCGTCCTGGTCGACGACTTCGTGGCGTCCGGCGGGACGCTCGTAGAGGCGGCGCGACGGCTGGTCGAGGCGGGCGCACGTTCTGTGATCGCCGCCGCGACGCACGGCCTCTTCTCCGGCGACGCCGCGGAGAGGCTCGCGGCGAGCCCGATCGAGCGCGTAATCGTGACCGACACGGTCGAGAGCCATCCGCACCCGCTCGGCGGGAAGGTCGAGGTCGTCCCCGTGGCCGGCCTCTTCGCGGAGGCGATCAAGCGCATCCACGGCCGCGAGAGCATCAGCGTGCTCTTCAGAGAATGATCGGCACGGTGCCGCCGTCGGCGCTCCAGGCCGCCCCGGTGACGTAGCTCGCCCGCGGCGAGCAGAGGAATGCGATCACCGACGCGATCTCCGCCGGCTCGGCCAGCCGGCCGAGCGGCCGCCCGGCGGCCACCTTGGCGAGCACCTCTGCGCGATCGCCCTGCTGGTCGGCGAGGCCTCCCTCTCCGAGCCAGGCGCCGGTCGCGGTCGGGCCCGGCGTGACGGCGTTGCAGCGGATCCCGTCCTTCGCGTAGAGGTCGGCGACGAGTCGGGAGAAGGAGAGAAGCGCGGCCTTCATCACGGAGTAGTCCGGCATCCCGGTCGACGGGCGCTTCGCCGCCGTGGAGGAGACGTTGACGATCGTCCCGGCCCCGCGCTCGCGCATCGCCGGGAGCGCGGCCCGCGTCGCACGGACGGCGCTCATCAGATTGAGCTCGTAGGAGGCCTGCCAGATCTCGTCCGTGACGTCCTCGAGCCTGCGGATTTCGCTGGAGCCGACGTTGTTCACGAGCACGTCGAGCCTTCCGTGGCGCTCGACCGTCTCCCGGACGACGCGCTCGGGCTCTCCCGGCGTCGAGAGGTCCGCCTGTACGTCGCCCCCGCTGCGGCCGGTCGTGACAACCGTCGCACCCTCTTCGCGGAGGAGGTTCGCCGTCTCGAGGCCGATCCCGGCGGTCGACCCGGTGACGAGGCAGACGCTGTCGACGAGCCCGAGGTCCATGGCTGGCTAGCGTAGACCGTCGTGACCACGCTGCTGCTCGTTCGGCACGGCGAGACGGACTGGAACGCCGACGGGCGCCTGCAGGGCCAGACCGACCGGCCGCTGAGCGAGTTCGGGCGCAGGCAGGCCCTGCAGCTCGCCGAGGAGCTCGCAGGCGAGAGGATCGAGGCGATCTACGCGAGCGACCTGGCGCGCGCGCGCGAGACCGCGGAGATCGTCGGTGAGCGGCTCGGGCTGCCCGTCGCGCTCGACCCCGACCTGCGTGAGAAGGACTGGGGCACGTGGGAGGGCCTCACCGCCGCCGAGCGTGACCGCGTCGAGTTCGTCGGGGAGTCGACGGAGGAGCACCAGGAGCGGATCCTGCGGGCGTTGCGCCGGATCTCGGAGCGTCATCCCGGCGACGGCCGCGTCCTCGTCGTCACGCACGGCGGCTCGATGCGGCGCGTCCAGACCGCGGCCCTCGGCTGGGCGCTGCCGGTCGTCGAGAACTGCGGCCGCTGGCCCTGCGCGTACGAGAACGGCGCCTTTCGGGCACTAGACTGATCGAAGGTGGAGGACTACACGAGCAAGTACAAGGGCGAGCAGGTCGAGGTAGCCCTCTTCGGCGGTGAGTACCAGGAGGGGGTGCTGACCGCCTACTGCTACGTCGACGAGGTGGCGCACATCGAGCTCAACGGCCACATCCTCGTCCCCCTCCAGAACATCGCGTCGCTCCACTGCTCGAGCCGCTGCGACGCGCCGCAGAACGAGGACTGGCCGCCGCGCGGCCTGCTCGAGGACGACGGGCAGGAAGACGGCGGCGACGACCGCTGAGGAGCCCCGAGTGCTCCTCGCGGCCCGCAACATCGCGAAGTCCTGGGTGCTCGTGCTCGCGCTCGCGGGCGTCTTCGCCTTCGCCGGCTGGGTCCTCGACGGCGTGCGCGGGCTGTCGATCTTCGTCTTCTGCGCGTTCCTCGTCGCCGCCGGCGCGTACTGGAGCTTCGACCGTGTCGTGCTCGGCATGATCGGCGCCCGCGAGCTTCCCCTCGGCGAGGCGCCGCTCCTCCACTCCACGGTCGAGCGGCTCGCCGCGCGGGCGGGGATCGTCAAGCCACGCCTGTATCTGATCCCGGACGGGCTGCCGATCGCGGCCGCTACCGGTCGCGGCGTGCGCAGCTCCGCGTTGGCCGTGAGCACGGGCTGTGTCGCAGCCTGCCCGCCGGCCGAGCTCGAGGGCGTGCTCGCGCACGAGATCGCGCACGTGCGCCTCCACGACGTCCAGGTGCAGACGGCGGCCGCCGTCGCCGCCGCGGTGATGCTCGAGACCAGCCGGATCGGCGGCTTTCTCGAGCGAGCGCTGCTCTTCGCGCTCGGCCCCGTCGCGGCGGCTTGCGTCCACCTGCTCGTCTCGCCGAAGCGCGAGTTCGCCGCCGACCGGTTCGCGGCGAAGCTCTGCGACTCGCCGCACGGTCTCGCCGACGCCCTGATCCGGCTCGACCAGGCGACGGAGCTCGTCCAGTTCGAGGGGAGCCCGGCCACCGAGCCGCTCTTCACGATCAACCCGTACGCCGAGCACGGCCTCGGCGCGCTGTTCGCCACCCATCCGCCGGTCGCCGAGCGGGTGCGGCGGCTGCGCGAGCTCGATCCCGCGTGGAAGGAGCGGATCCAGAGCGAGGCCGCAGCCTGAAACGGCAACGAAAAAGAGCCGCTCTCGCGGCTCTCTTTCCGTAAGCAAATCGGCGGCGACCTACTCTCCCGGGAGGTTGCCCTCCGAGTACCATCGGCCCTGGCAGGCTTAACTTCTCTGTTCGGAATGGGAAGAGGTGTCTCCCTGCCGGTATGACCGCCGAACTGTCAAGGTGGCGCACCCGGCGCGGCACCCTCAAAACTCCATAGCGACTCGACCGGCGTTCAAATCAAGACCTCGGGCAATTAGTACGGGTCCGCTGAACGCATTGCTGCGATTGCACGTCCCGCCTATCAAGGTCGTGGTCTCCGACCGCCCTTACTCCCTCGAGGGGATGGGAGCTCTCATCTCGAGGTGGGCTTCCCGCTTAGATGCTTTCAGCGGTTATCCCGTCCAGACGTGGCTAATCAGCAGCGCCGTTGGCACGACGACTGATACACCAGAGGTCTGTTCGTCTCGGTCCTCTCGTACTAGAGACGACTCCTCTCAAAGCTCCAGCGCCCATGGTGGATAGGGACCGAACTGTCTCACGACGTTCTGAACCCAGCTCGCGTACCGCTTTAATGGGCGAACAGCCCAACCCTT
>DASRBX010000014.1:0-17414 GCA_035653395.1 Gaiellaceae bacterium | reverse complement strand
TACGACTACGACCCCGACACCGACCGGCTGACCGTGCACCGCTCGAAGGAGGAGGCGGACGACTACCGCTACTTCCCGGAGCCGGATCTCGTCCCGGTCGAGCCGCCGGCGGCGATGCGCGAGCAGTCGCTGCCGGAGCTCCCGGGCGCGCGGATCGCGCGGATCGGCGAGGACGTCGGTATCGAGAGCGCCTGGGAGCTCGTGTCGACCGGCAACGACGCGAAGGCGCAGCTGCTCGCCGAGCACGGCGTCGAGTGGCGCAACGCGGCGGCGGTCGCGATGAACCGCGGCGACTTCCTGCCCGAGAACGCCGCGGCGCTGGCGGAGATCGTGCAGGCGAACGTCACCCGCGAGGCGCTCGACGAGGCGTTCGCGCGGGCGGCGAGCGAGCGGATCGACGCGCAGGCGTACCTCGCCCGGACGTCGGTGAGCGACGAGTCCGCGCTCGGGCCGGTGATCGACGCGATCCTCGCGGCGAACCCGGACCAGGTCGCCACCTACCGCGGCGGCAAGGAGGGCGTGCTCGGCTTCTTCGTCGGCCGGGTGATGCGCGAGACGCAGGGCAAGGCCGACGCGAAGGTCGTCAATCGGCTGCTGCGGGAGAAGCTCCGAGGCTAGGCGGCGCGTCGGGCGGATCGTCGAGCTCGGACAGGCTGGGCGCGTTCCGGATCGACGGGCTCGCGGCCGTCCAGATCGCGACCGCGAGGGCGACGCCGCCGAGCACGAGCATCGTCGCGCGGGCGGAGAACGAGTCGAGCAGCAAGCCGGCGACGAGCGGGCCGAGCGGGGAGGCGAGCTGGGCGAGGTTCCTCGCGACGCTGCTGACGCGGCCCACGAGGTGGTCGGGCGTGATCGCCGTCCGGTAGCCGACCACGACGGAGTTGAGCGACGGCGAGAGGAAGGCGATCGGGAGCGTGCAGGCGAGCAGCAGGTAGGGGCCGGGCGCGATCGCGCACAAGACGATCGCGGCGCTCAGCCACTCCGTGCCGACCATGATCGCCCGCATGGAGAAGAGCCTCGCCAGCCGCGGCGCGGCCACCGAGCCGGCCAGGCTCACGCCGCCGAAGACGGCGATCAGCGCGCCGATCGCCGCCGGCGAGAATCCGTCCCGCTTGGCGAGGACGACGAAGACGAGGTAGATCCCCCGAGAAAGCGAAGTTGCCCACGGCGAAGATGAAGGCGCTGGTGCGGAGGTACGCGTTCGCCCAGAGCCACGCGACGCCCTCGCGTACCTGCGTCCGCAACGGTGCCGGGTCGCGCTCGCGCGTCTCCTGGAACGGCGTCCGCATCGACGTGAGCGTGAGGATCGAGCCGGCATACGAAAGCGCGTCGCCGAGGAACGGCAGCGAGCGGCCGAGCCCGAAGAGCGCGCCGCCGAGGCTCGGTCCGGCCAGGGTGACCGCCGCGTAGCGCGCCTGCTCCGTGGCGGCGGCCTCCGGCAGCTGCCGCCTCGACACGACGGAGCGCAGCGCGCCGACCTCCGCGATGTTGAAGAAGACGAAGGCGGAGCCTTCGACGAAGGCGACGGCCGCCACCTGCCAGAACCCGAGGACACCGGCCGCAAGGGCGGCGACGATGCTGCCCATCGCCGTCGCCCGCACGAGATCCATCGCGATCATGAGCCGCCTGCGGTCGACGCGGTCGGCGACGACGCCCGCGAGCAGCGCGAACAGCGCGTAGGGGAGCACGTTGGCGAAGCCCACGGCGCCCGCCTTCGCCGGCGAGCGCGTCAGGGCGAGCACGAGCAGCGGGTACGCGACGTACGTCGACGTGGAGCCGATCGTCGAGAGGCCCTGCCCGAGCTGGAGCAGGACGAAGTCGCGGTTGCGACGGAGCGGGAGCTCGCTCACCCCGCGAGCTGCTCGGCGGCGGCGGCGGGCGCCTCGCCGTGTCTCGTGAGCAGGTAGGCGGCGCTCGCGGCGACCACGGCGGCCATCGCGACGAGCAGGATCCTGTAGTCGAGGAGCGTCGACAGAGCCGCGCCGGCCCCGATCGACGCCGTCTGCGCGAGCGAGAGCGAGACTTCGCAGGCGGCGTCGACCCGGCCCTGGATCGCGAGTGGCGCCCGTGTCTGGATCGACGTGTTGAAGGCGACGATCGCCCAGACGATGCCGAGCCCCGCGACGACGAAGCCGATGGTCACGACCGCGAGCGACGGCACGGCGAGGAGGAGGCCGCAGAGGCCGAACAGCCCGACTCCTACCCCGACGGTCCGGACGTCGCCGAGCCGCCGGAGAACGGCGGCCGCCGTGAGGCCGCCGGCGATCGAGCCGATCCCCTGCAGCGTCGCCAGGACGCCGAAGAAGCTCGGCTTGTGCCCGAGGTGCTGGATGACGCTGAAGATGAGCGTCTCGGTGAAGCCCGTCACTAGGAGCGCGACCGTCACGCCGACCGTGATCTGGCGCAGCGGGAGGGTGCGCCACACGTGCTCGACTCCCGCGGTCACCTCGCGGAGGAAATGGTGCTCCGGGGGCTTCGGACGCTCCTCGGCGACCCGCATCCTGGACATGAGGAACGCCGAGCCGGCGAAGGTCGCCGCGTCGAAGCCCGCCACGACGCCGCCGCCGAACGCCGCAAAGAGACCAGCGCCCGCGAGCGGGGCGACGACGCGGAGCCCCTGGCGCATGGTCGAGAGCGCTCCGTTCGCGTCGGCGAGCAGCTCTTCGGGCAGCATCACGCGCAGGAGCGCCGTCTGGGCGGGGTAGAAGACCATCCCGACCGCGCCGTAGAGCAGGGCGACGACGTAGATCAGCCACGCGTCGCCGCGGTCGTGCACGAGCAGCAGCAGGAGCACCGACGCGCTGAGGACGACGTCGCACGCGATCATCAGCGGCCGCCGGCGCACGCGGTCTGCGAGCAGCCCGCCGAGCGGGGCGGCGAGGGCGCCGAGACCGAGGACGAGGAAGACGAGGCCCGCGCGGGCGCTCGAGCCGGTCAGCGTCTTCATCCAGACGGCCATGACGATGAACATCGCCCAGTCGCCGAAGGCCGACAGCGTCTGGCCGCCGACGAGCAGGCGCGCGTCGCGGTAGGTGAGGAGACGGCGCATCAGGCTGCGCGTTCCTGCGCGAGATGGCGCACCGTGACGAGGGCCGCGTAGCACATCGCCAGCAGCTGGCCGGCGGCCGCGACGGCCACGACGTGCCGCGAGCCGAAGGCCCTGAACGCCGGCCCCGCCGCCGCGATCGCGACCGGGCCGCCGATCGCCGAGGCGGTCGACATCGCCGTCAGCGCCTTCGCGCGGACGGCGGCAGGAGGCCGCAGCGTCAGAAAGGCGTGGAGCGTGGGGTTGACGAGACCGTTCCCCAGCCCGGAGAGCGCGAGCGCCACGGCCACCGCGGCCGCCGGCAGCGGGGCGGCGAGGGCCCAGAGCGGCGTCGCCTGCAGAAGCACGAGCCACGGCGCCTGCGGGAGGCCGCCCACGCGGTCGCTCCGGTAGGCGGCGACGTTGCCCAGGACGGCGCCCGCTCCCCATGACGCGACGAGCGCGCCCGCGAGCCGCGGGTCGGCGCCGTAGTGCGCGACGACGACCACCGGAATCGCGACGAAGATCACGCCGAACGACGTGTCGCCGAGGACGAGCGCGGTCATCCAGCCGCGCAGGAGCGAGTCGCGGAAGACGTAGCGGACGCCCGAGAGGAGGCCGCGCCCGTCCTCGGTCTCGTCCTCGCGCGGCGGGCTCGCCACGGGGACGAGCAGCGTCACGAGCACGAAGGCCACGAGGTAGGTCGCGGCGTCGACGACGAGCACGACCGGCGAGCCGACGAAGGCGATGAGGATGCCTCCGAGCGCCGGGCCCCCGAGCATCGTGAGGCGCGTCGCGCCCTGGAGCAGCGCGTTCGCCCTCTCGACCGCCGCCTCGTCCTCGTCGAGCACGTCCGCGACGACGACGTGCTGCGCCGCGCTGTAGGGCGTGCCTGCCACCCCGAGCGCGAACGCGAGGGCCACGAGGACCGGCAGCGTCAGGTCGCCGCTCCAGTGCAGCAGCGGCACGAGCAGCATCAGCGGCGCGCGCACGGCGTCGCAGAGCCGCATCGTCCGCTGCGAGCCGAGGCGTTGCAGCAGCGCTCCGCTCGGGATCCCGAACAGCGCGAAGCCGCCCGCCTCGGCCGCGACCACGAAGGCCATGTGCTCCGGGCCGGCGGTGGTGAGCACGAACCACGGCAGCGCGATCCACGTCATCTGCGAGCCGGTGGTGGACAGGACCTCCGCGGTGAGGAGCGCCGCGATCGGCCGGCTGCGCAGGACGGAGGGCCTGGTCGCGGCGGCGACGCTCGCCATCAGCCGGCCCGGAAGACGCGGACGTCGCCGCTGACGGTGCGCCCGCGCAGGACGACGGTCGGCGCCGCGGCGCCCTCGTCCGTCGGCGGCTCGCTCGCGAGCGGCACCTCCGAGGAGAGGTCGCCCGAGGTCGAGCCCGCGTCCACGTCGAGAAGCGAGCCGGCGGCGATTCCGATCTCGATGTCGCCCGACACGCTCGTGAAGCGGACGTTCCCGGCGGTGAGGGCGTCGAGGCGGATGTCGCCCGAGACGGAGCTCGTCTCCACCGAGCCGGCGATGGCGCGTGCCCGGACGTCCCCCGAGACACACTGGACGACGAGATCCCCGTAGACGCGCTCGAGCTCCACGTCGCCGCTGACCGTCTTGATGGTCGCGTCCTCGGCGAGCTCGCCGCGCAGGCGGACGTCGCCGGAGGCGGAGTTCAGCTCGAGCGCGCCGAAATGACCCTTGAGCTCGGTGTCGGCGGAAGCGGTCTTGACCCTCACCGACGAGCCGTGCGGGGCGCGTACCTCGACGCGCAGCCCGTTGCCGAAGAGCGAGCCGAACGAGAAGCCGAATTTGCCCTGCTCCCGCAGGCGGACCGAGACGCGCTCGCCGCTGGAGTGGACCTCGACATGCTCCAGCAGCCGCTCGTCGCCGTCGACGGACACGTGCGTCTCGCCGCTTCCGTCGGTCTCGACGTCGATGTCTCCGGAGGGGATCGAGACCTCGAGCATCGCCCCGTTGGGCGTCTGGAAGGTGTGCTCGAGCATCCTCAGTCCTCCTCGCGGTGCAGGGTGCGCTTGACGCGGATCCGGATCTCGCCGGCCCGCGGCAGCGGTCGCCGGTCGGGCCTGAGCCTGCGTCCGGTCTCGTAGGGAAGATGGGGGGCGGGGAACATGGGTCCTCCTCTCAGCTGCGGCCGTATCCGGTGAGCCGGTTGCGGCCGACGGACAGCGAACGGTGCGAGGCGCCGGCCTCGCGGACGAGCGAGCGGACGATCCACGCGTTGACCGAGATGCCGTCGCGGGAGGCAGCGTCCTCGACGCGGCGCTTCAGCTCCTCCGGCAGGCGGAGGGTGATGCGGGCGTCGAGAGCGGTGTCGGCCGGACCCTCGGGCTCGGTGGTGTCGCGGACGAGCACGAGCTGGAGGTCGTGGCCTGCGATGCGCACCTCGACATGCGCGGACTCGAGCTGGTCGTTCAGCTCGAGGGCCGCCTGGGCGAGCACGTCCTGGATCCGTCGACCCAGGGACGCCTCGATCGCGACCGCGAGGAGATCGGCCGTGCGCGACGTCGACTCGTCGCCGAGCGCCGCGACACGCACGAGGTCCTCCCGGAGCGCCTGGATGAGACCGTCGATCTGCATGGCGGCACTATGACATCATTGTGATGTCATTGTCAAGTCTAGTTGACGTCAAAGTGACGACGGCCCGCTGTCAGCGGGCCGTCAAAGGCAGTGCTGGAGCCGAACAGCGCGATTTACATACCGCAGTAGCGCGCCGTCGGCCACGGCGAGAAGCCGCGCACGCGGGAGGCGCGCACGGCGGCCCAGATCTGCTCGAGTGGGCTCCAGTTCTGCGCCGTCCCCTTGTGGCGCAGGAGCCAGCCGCCGTACGAGCGCTGGAACGACAGGTCCATCTGAAGTCCGCCCCAGTAGGGAGCGCCGGAGTCGCTCCAGCTTCCCTCGTAGCGGTGGATGCAGAGCCACGCTCCGAGCGCGGGCGGGTGCTTCGCGCGCCACCATGCCCTGCGGGCGCGGTGCTGCCAGCGCCGCGCGAGCTCTCGCAGGCCGCGGAGCGAGCGCGTGGCGAGCGACCGGGACACGCTCGCCGGCGGACGGCCCAGCATCACGGTCACCCAGTGCCGGGTGTCCGCCCGGAAGCGCCGGATGTCGCGCCGCCAGGTCCTTGCCTCCCGCACCTCCCAGCGCGAGGGACGTTTCCGCGGCACGGCCGTGCTCGTGGTGGTCGCCGTGGTCGTGGTGAGAGTGGAGCTGGTCGTCGTTGCTTGACCGGTTGCTGACCCTGCGGCGGCCGCCGCCGCAGTGGCCAGGCCTGCGAACGCGAGCAGCAGCCCGCAGGCCAGGATGGAGCGCCGCAAATCGATACCTCCTGGTCGATTGCAAGTCGGAGGCCGGACGGGCGGGAGTGCGCCCTCGCGGGCGAGCACCGTTCGGCGCGGCTTATGCGATCGGTGACGGGAGGGTAGCTACGGACGCAACGTGCGTGCGTCGGTAAGGCAACGCTTGTGACTCAGCGAGACGCCATTTTGGGGCCCAAAGGCGCCGGAATGTGCGCGGGAGCGACGAATCCTGCGTAAAGCAACGCAGCACCCACCGCGATCCCGATCGCGCTCCCTGCCGCCCCGAGACCGGCGAGCCCGCTTCCCGTCGCCGCCGCGGCGATGCCCGCGACGATCAGCCCGTTTCCGAGCGGCCGGCGACGGAACGAGCGGAGCGCGACGCCGACCACGGCGAGCGTGCCGAGCGCGTTCGCGACGATCGCGAGCAGGCGTGCCGGCAGCAAGGAGAGGTGATGCTGGGCCGCCGGGATGCCGTGCGCGGCGAAGGCGCCGTGCACGGGCACAGCGAGGGCGATGCCGACGGCGAGGCCGGCGTAGACGAGCGCGACCGGCGCAGCCCGCCGCCTGCCTGCGAGGAGGAGCGAGCCGGCCCCGAGGAGCGGAGCGGTCAGCAGCGCTCCGGCGGCGTAGTAGACGCGAAAGGCGCGCCCGTCCCAGCCGGCGGCCTCGCCCCAGGCGATGGCCGCGGCCGCGACTGCGTAGGCGCCGAGGCCCGCGGCCCAGGCGAGCAGCTCAGTCCGTCCGCTCCGCCGATACCGCCCCCCGAGGAGGCCTGCGAGCCGGAGGGCGAGGAGGGCGGCGGCGAAGGCCACGAGCGCGTCCACTCCGGCAGGGTAGAACGCTACGCTCGGGACGTGGCGACGAAGCGCTACCTGTTCACGCCGGGGCCTACCCCCGTGCCGCCGGCGGTGCTGGCGGCGATCGGCGCACCGGTCGTCCACCACCGCAGCCCCGACTTCCTTCCGGTCTACGAGCGCGTGCTCACCCGCCTGCGCGAGATCTGCCGCACCGAGAACGACGTGCTGCTCTTCGGCTCCTCGGGGACCGGCGCCTTCGAGTCGGCCGTGGCAAACCTCGTCTCGCTGGGCGAGCGGCATCTCGTCGTCTCTGCGGGGAGCTTCGGCGAGCGCTGGGTCGCGATGACGACCGCCTACGGGGCGGACGTCGACGTCCTCCGCTACGCGTGGGGGGAGACGCCCGACGCCGACGACCTGCGCGCGCGGCTGGGCGAGCGCGAGGCGAAGGCTGTCTGGTTCGTCCAGTCCGAGACCTCGACGGGCGTCGTGGCCGACGTCCGCGCCCTCGCGGCAGCCGCGAAGGAGGCGGGCTCTCTCGTGGTCGTCGACGCCGTGTCGAGCCTCGGCGCCGTGCCCTGCGAGACCGACGACTGGGGGCTCGACGTCGTCGTCTCCGGCTCGCAGAAGGCCCTCATGTCCCCGCCGGGTCTCGGCCTCGTGGCCGTGTCCGAGGCCGCCCTCTCGGCGACCGGCTCGTCGCCCCGCTTCTACTTCGACTGGGCGCGCACGCGGAAGGCGCAGCAGTCGCTCGACGCGCCCGTCACGCTACCGGTCTCTCTCGTCGCCGGCCTCGACGTCGCCATCGAGCTGCTGCTCGAAGAGGGGCTGGACGCGGCCTTCGAGCGGCACGTGCGGCTCGGGCGCGCTGCGCGCGCCGGCGTCAAGGCGCTCGGGCTCGAGCTCTTCTCGCCGGACGAGGACCGGAGCGCAGTCGTGACCGCGGTCCGCGCACCCTCGGGCGTCGACTCCGGCGACGTCATCGGTGGCGTCCGCGACCGCTTCGGGATCACGATCGCGAACGGCCAGGGCGAGCTGAAGGGGAAGATCTTCCGCCTCGGCCACATCGGCTGGTTCGACGTGTTCGACATCACGACGCAGATCGCGGCCGTCGAGCTCGTGCTCGCCGACCTCGGCGCCGACGTCGAGCGCGGCGTCGCCGTGACCGCGGCGCTTCAGGCCTTCAGCGCCGAACCTTCGCGCGCGTGACCGCCCGCGTCCTCGTTCGCGAGGAGATCTCGGACGCGGGGGTCGACCTGCTCCGCTCGCGCTTCGACGTGGACGTCGACGGCGAGAGCGAGCTCGAGGCGATCATCGCCGGCTACGACGCGATCGTCGTCCGCTCCGCGACGAAGCTGACCGCCGACCTGATCGAACGCGCGGAGCGGCTGAAGGTGATCGGCCGCGCGGGCGTGGGCGTCGACAACGTCGACGTCGACGCTGCCACGCGCCGCGGGATCATCGTCGCGAACGCGCCGGAGTCGACGGTCGTCTCGGCGGCCGAGCACACGATCGGCCTGCTCGTCGCGCTCGCGCGCAACATCCCGCAGGCGCATGCCGCGCTCAAGCAGGGCCGCTGGGAACGGAGCGCGCACGGCGGGATCGAGCTCGCCGGCAAGACGCTCGGCGTCCTCGGCTTCGGGCGGATCGGCCAGCAGGTGGCCCGGCGTGCGCTCGGGCTCGGGATGCGCGTCGTCGCGTACGACCCGTACGTGACGGCCGAGCGGTTCCGCGAGCTCGGCGCGGAGCCCGTCGAGTCGCCCGGGGACGTGTACGCCGTGGCGGACTTCCTGAGCCTGCACCTGCCGCTGACGCCGGAGACGCGTGGCTCGGTGGACGCCGCGGCCTTCGCGGCGATGCGCGACGGCGTGCGGATCGTCAACGCCGCCCGCGGCCCGCTGCTCGACGAGGACGCGCTCCTCGAGGCGCTCGGCTCGGGGAAGGTCGCCGGCGCCGCGCTCGACGTCTTCGGCAGCGAGCCCTACTCGGGCCCGCTCCTCGAGCTCGACAACGTCGTCGTCACGCCGCATCTGGCCGCCTCCACGGGTGAGGCCCAGGACCGCGCAGGCGTCATCGTGGCCGAGCAGGTCGCCGCCGCGCTCGAGGGCGGTCTCGTCTCGAACGCCGTCAACATCCCGGTGATCGGCGCCGACGACCTCGAGGTGCTCGGGCCGTACGTGCCCCTGGCGTCGCGTCTCGGGCGGATCGCGATGGAGCTCTCGGGCGGCGCGGCCGAGGAGATCGTGATCACCGTCTACGGCGGCCTCGCCGACTACGACGCGCGCCTGCTCACGGTCGCGGCGCTGAACGGCGCGTTCCAGGGCCGGGCCGACCGTCCCGTCAACTACGTCAACGCGCCGCTGATCGCAGCCGAGCGGGGCATCGAGGTCCGCGAGCAGCGATCGCGCTCCGCCCGCGACTACACGAACCTCGTGCGGGTCGAGCTACGCACCGGAGGCTCGAGGGTCCGGGTGGCGGGCACGACGATCGGCAGCGACCACCGGCCGTGGCTCGTCAACGTCCTCGGCTTCGAGATCGAGCTCGAGCTGGCGCCGCTCTTCGTCCTCTGCCTCTACGACGACGTGCCGGGCGTGATCGGCCGCGTGGGGACGCTCTTCGGCGAGGCCGGCATCAACATCGCGGGCATGACGGTGTCGCGCAGCCGTCGGGGCGGCAAGGCGCTCATGGCGCTCACCGTCGACTCGGCGCCCTCGCGCGAGCTGGTGGAGCGATTGCGCGGCGAGGGGTTCGACGACGCGCGCGTGCTCGAGCTCGGCCCGGTCGCCGCCTAGCGCGTCACGTCTCCGTCGGCGCGGGCCCGCTTCGCGGGTCGAGCCGGATGACCGCCCGCCGCACGGCCGCCTGGATCTTCTCCACGATCCGGAAGCGTCCGCGGTCGGACACGACCCGCTCGATGTCGCGTTCCTCGTGCCCGGGCGTGACGAGGAACGTCGCGGGGTCCTCTCGCACCTGCTCGTACTCCGCGAGGCTCGCGGAGACGCGATGCGTGCAGCTCGGGTCCGCGCACTCGCAGACGAACTCCGTCTCGGTCGCGTCGAAGCGCTCCGCGCTCTCGGCTATTCGCTCGTTCACGTCGCGGAACAGCGCTTCCGTGGTGGCACGGCGTTCTTGTGCGTTCACGTCGTCTCCCTTCGACCGTTGTCGTCTCCCGCTGCCAGAACGGCCGTCGGCCCGCGCGGGTTGCGCGCGGGTTACGGTGGGCGCGTGGAGCGGTGGCCGGAGCCGGTGGCGCGCGTCGCCGACGTGCTGAAGCGCGCCGGAGTCGACGCGCGGGTCGAGGAGTTCCCGGAAGGGACGCCGACCGCCGGCGCCGCCGCCAAGGCGGTTGGCGCTTCCCGCGCGCAGATCGTCAAGTCGCTCGTCTTCGTCTGCGACGGCCGTCCCACGCTCGCGCTCGTCCCGGGCGACAGGCGGGCGGACGAGACCAAGGTCGCGGCGGCCGCCGGCGCGCGCCACGCCCGCGTCGCGCGCCCGGACGAGGTGCTGGCGGCCACCGGCTTCGAGCCGGGAGGAGTCGCGCCCTTCCCGGCGCCCGGAGTGGCGCAGGTGCTGATGGCCGAAGAGCTCCTGGCCCACGATCGCGTCTGGATCGGCGCCGGCTCCGAGCGGCACATGGCGGGCCTCTCCCCGGTCGACCTCTCGCGGCTCACGCAGGCGCGCGCGGCGGATCTGACCTAGCCAGACGGGTACGATTATGCGGGCCAGCCCCCGACCGAAGGGACAGCCGCAGATGCTCGAGACGAAGAAGATCTGGATGAACGGCGAGCTGGTCGACTGGAGCGACGCGACCGTCCACATCGGCACGCACGGCCTGCACTACGGGTCCGGAGTGTTCGAGGGGATCCGCGCCTACGAGACCGACCGCGGCACCTCGGTCTTCCGCCTCACCGACCACCTCGAGCGGCTGCACCGGTCGGCGCAGCTTCTCTACATCGACCTTCCCTACTCGATCGAGGAGCTCCGGGCCGCGACGTGGGACCTGATCGGCGCGAACGAGCTGCCCTCCTGCTACCTGCGGCCGATCGCGTTCGTGGGCTACGGCGAGCTCGGTGTCTCGGCGGTGGGCAATCCCGTCGACGTCGCGATCATGTCGTGGCCGTGGGGCGCGTATCTCGGGGAAGAGGGACAGCGCAACGGCATCCGCGCCAAGATCTCGAGCTGGCAGCGCGTGGGTCCGAACGTCATCCCGCACGTCGCCAAGGCGACCGGCGTCTACCTCAACTCGATGCTCGCCGTCGGCGAGGCGAACCGCGCCGGCTACGACGAGGCGATCCTGCTCACCGCCGAGGGGAACGTCGCCGACGGCTCCGGCGAGAGCATCTTCATGGTGCGCGACGGCGTGATCTACACGCCGGATCTCGCGGCGTCGATCCTCGTCGGCATCACGCGCGACTCCGTGATCCAGATCGCGGAGGATCTCGGCCATCGAGTCGTCGAGAAGCCGCTGATCCGCACGGACCTCTACCTCGCAGACGAGGTGTTCATGGTCGGGACGGCGGCCGAGGTGACGCCGATCCGCGAGGTCGACGACCAGGTGATCGGCCCGCCCGGCCCCGTCACGCAGAAGATCCAGCAGGCGTACCTCGACACCGTGCACGGGCACAGCGAGCGCTGGAGCCAGTGGCTCGAGTTCGCGCCCGCTCCGAGCGCCGCCGCCACGGCCGACGGCGCCGCGGGCGACCCCGCCGCGTGAGGCAGGAGGTGGAGTCGGTCCCGCTCTCGGGGCCGTATCTCGGCGAGCGCGAGGAGGAGCTCGTGCTCGAGGTGCTGCGCTCGGGTCGGCTCTCCCTCGGCCCGGCCGTCGACCGGTTCGAGGAGCTCGTCGCCGAGCGCGTTGGCGCGCCGTACGCGGCAGCCGTCTCCTCCGGCACCACCGGCCTCCATCTGCTGTGCGTCGCCGCCGGCATCGGGCCCGGCGACGAGGTGATCACCTCCCCGTACTCGTTCGCCGCCAGCGCGAACTGCTTCCTCTACGAGGGCGCGACTCCCGTCTTCGCGGACATCGACCCCCGGACGCTCAACCTCGACCCGGCTGCGGTCGAGGCCGCGGTCACCGAGCGGACGAAGGCGATCGTGGCCGTCGACATCTACGGCTACCCGTGCGAGCTCGACGAGCTGCGCGCGATCGCAGAGCGGCACGGGCTGGCGCTGATCGACGACGCGTGCGAGGCGCTCGGAGCCGAGTACCGCGGTGCGCCGGTCGGCTCGAGCGGCACGCCGTGCGTCTTCGCCTTCTATCCGAACAAGCAGCTGACGACGGGCGAGGGCGGCATGGTGGTCACGCACTCGGAGGAGGAGTGGCACCTGATCCGCTCGCTCCGCAACCAGGGGAGGCCGGAGCCGGGCGGGTGGCTCGAGCACGTGCGCCTCGGCTTCAACTACCGGCTGAGCGACGTCGCGGCCGCGCTCGGGATCGGCCAGGTCGAGCGCCTCGAGGAGATACTGGCGCTGCGCGCGCAGGCGGCGGTGCGCTACCGGGAGCTCCTCGCCGCGGTGGACGGCCTCGGGCTGCCGTGCGAGGACGATAAGGACCACCGCCGCTCGTGGTTCGTCTACGTCGTCCTCTTCCCGGACCGCGCGGCACGGGAGCGGGTGGTCGCGGCCTTCGAGCGGGAGTCGATCGGCTACAACCGCTACCTCCCGTCGATCCACCTGCAGCCGTACATGCGCGAGCGCTTCGGCTTCGGGGAGGGGCTCTGCCCGGTGGCGGAGGACGTGAGCTCGCGGTCGCTCGCGCTGCCGTTCTTCACGGGGATCGAGGCGGGCGCGCAGGAGCGCGTCGCCGAGGTCCTCGCCTCGGCCCTGTGAACCTCCGGAGCCTCGAGCGCGCCGAGCCGTTTACCACGAAGGACGGCTCGACGATCCGCGAGCTGCACCACACGGCCGCGCAGAGCCTCGCCGAGGCCGCGCTCGAGCCGGCCCAGGCGACCGACCGCCACTACCACGGGCGTACCGAGGAGATCTACCTCGTCACGAAGGGTTCCGGCACGCTCGAGGTCGGCGGCGAGACGCGGCGCGTCCGCCCGGGGGACGCGGTCCTCATCCCGCCCGGTGCGTGGCACACGCTCGAGAACGACGGGACGAGCGAGCTGACGATCCTCTGCATCTGCTCGCCGCCCTACTCCGACGAGGACACGTACTTCGAGTAGCGCCGCGGAGCGTGCGATGATCCCGCCCATGGCGGACGGATCCGCGCGGATGGTCTTCCTCGGCTTCGGCAAGTGGGCGCGGGCCGACCGCATCTACGCGCTCGAGCCGATCACCGGCGAGGAGCGCGGCGGCGGCCGCCGCACCCGCGTCTGGGTCGACGGCATCGCGGAGCCGATCCTCGCCGGCCGCACCGAGCGGACGATCCTGCACGACATGGGGCAGGACGCGGCGACGGCGACCGTCGTGCTCGACGACGCGCTCGACCTTGCGGAGCGTGTGGCGAAGGCGGTCGACGAGGGGCCGCTCGACCTCCGCGACCTCGGCCGCCGAGCGCGCCGGGTGCTCGAGAAGACCGCGAAGCCTGCCGAGCCGGAACAGCTCTTCTAGCGGTGGAGCCGCTGGCCACCGAGGAGCGCCCCTCGTGGCGTGAGTTCGTCGCGCGGGTTCCCGTCGACTTCTCGCCGCTGCGCGAGTACCCGCACTACCGCCGCCTCTGGATCGGCCAGGCGGTCACGTTCGTCGGCAGCGAGATGGCGCTCGTCGCGCTGCCGTACCAGGTGTGGCGACTCACGCACTCGACGCTCGCGCTCGGGCTCTTCTCGCTCACCGAGCTCGTGCCGCTGCTGACGCTGACGCTCGCCGGCGGTGCGGTCGCCGACGCCTTCGACCGCCGGCGGATGGTGCTCGGCACCGAGACGCTGCAGGCGGCCGGCGTCGCCGGGCTGCTCGTGAACGCGGCGCTCCCGCATCCGAGCATCGTCGCGGTGTTCGCGCTTGCGACGGTCGTGGCGGCCTGCTTCAGCGCGGGCGTCGGCGCGATGCGCTCGCTGCCGCAGCGGCTGGTGCCGGAGGAGGTCTTCGCGCAGGCCGGCGCGCTCGACTCGATCTACTACGGAGCCGGAGGCGTGGCCGGGCCCGCGCTCGCCGGAGTGATCATAGGCGCGGCGGGCCTTCCGGCCGTCTATGCGATCGGCACCGCTTCGTTCGCGGGAACCGTCGTCGCCCTCTGGGGGCTGCCGCCGATGCCGCCGCATCCCGACGCCGACCGGCCCGGGATCCGCTCGATCGTGGAGGGGTTCCGCTTCGTGACCCGCGAGAAGGTGATCCTCGGCTTCTTCGTCGTGGACACGAACGCGATGGTCTTCGGCATGCCCCTCGCGCTCTTCCCCGCCATCGCCGCCCGCTTCGGGAACAGCGCGAGCTTTCTCGGCTACTTCTACTCGGCGCCCGCCGCGGGCGCGCTCGTCGCCGGGCTCGGCTCGGGCTGGGTCGCGCACGTCCGCCGTCAGGGCCTCGTCGTCGTGGTGGTTGCAAGCCTCTGGGGCGTCGCGATTGCAGGATTCGCCTGGGCCGACCGTTTCTGGCTCGCGCTCGTGCTCGTCGCCCTCGCCGGTTTCGCCGACCAGGTGAGCGCGATCTTCCGCAACGCGATGCTGCTCGCGCTGACGCCCGACCGCCTGCTCGGGCGCGTGCGCGGGATCGAGTTCATGCAGGTGGCGAGCGCGCCGACGCTGGGGAACCTCGAGGCCGGCGTGGTCGCCTCGCTCACGAGCATCCGCGTCTCGGTGGCCTCCGGCGGGCTGCTCTGCGTCGCGGGCACGCTGGCGAGCGCCGCCGCGTTCCCCGCGCTGGTCCGCTACGAGGCGAGGCGCATTGCAGCTCACTCGTGACTTCTTCGCGCGCCCGGTGCACGAGGTCGCGCCCGAGCTGATCGGGGCCACGCTGCTCGTCGACGGCGTGGGAGGGAGGATCGTCGAGGTCGAGGCGTACGACCAGGACGATCCGGCGAGCCACTCCTTCCGCGGCCGGACGGAGCGGACGGCCTCGATGTTCGGGCCGCCGGGTCATGCCTACGTCTACCGCTCGTACGGAATCCACTGGTGCCTCAACCTGGTGTGCGCCGAGGACGGCCGCGCCGAAGCCGCCCTCGTGCGCGCGCTGGAACCGACCCGCGGGCTCGAGCTGATGCGCGAGCGGCGGGGCCTCCAGGCGAAGCGGTCGCTGTGCTCCGGCCCCGGCAAGCTCTGCCAGGCGCTCGGCATCACGCGCGTCCACGACGGGCTTGCGCTCGACGAGCCGCCGTTCGAGCTGCGCGCGCGCGAGACGGAGCCGCCGCTCCTCGTCGGCCCGAGGGTCGGCATCACGCGGGCGGTCGAGCAGCCGTGGCGCTACGGGCTCGCCGGCTCGGCGTTCCTCTCCCGCCCCTTCTAGAGTGCGGTCGTGCCCGTCGAGGAGCTGACCCGGAACGCGGTCGACGTCCTGCCCGAGGGCGGGCTCGAGGCGAAGCTGAAGCTCGGGAGGCCGCTGCGCGTGAAGCTCGGCATCGACGTCACGGCGCCGCAGGCGACCCTCGGCAACGGGATCCCGCTGCAGCGGATGCGCGCCTTCCAGGACGAGGGCCACACGGGCGTGCTCATCGTCGGCGACTACACCGCGAGGATCGGCGACCCCTCCGGCCGCTCCGCCGAGCGGCCCGTCCTCGATCCCGAGGAGATCGACCGCATGGCGGCGCGCTTCTTCGAGTCCGCGTACACGATCCTCGATCCGGAGCGCACGGAGGTGCGCTTCAACGGCGAATGGCTGAAGGAGCTCGACTTCGCGGGCGTCCTGCGCCTCACGCGCACGACGACCGTCGCCCGGATGCTCGAACGGGACGACTTCGCCAAGCGGTTCGCCGCGAAGGAGCCGATCTCGGTCTCCGAGCTGCTCTATCCGCTTATGCAGGCGTACGACTCCGTCGCGATCGAGGCGGACGTCGAGCTCGGCGGCACGGACCAGCTCTACAACCTCCTCACCGGCCGCGACGTGATGGAGGCCTACGGGCTCGAGCCGCAGGTGGTGCTGACGACGCCGCTGATCAACAGCTGGGACGGGACGAAGATGTCCGGCTCGCGCGGCAACTACATCGGCCTGCTCGAGGCGCCCGAGGAGCAGTTCGGGAAGACGATGCGTTTCCCGGACTCGATGCTCCCCGAGCTGTACAGGCTGGTCATGGAGCGAGAGCCGCCGTCCGGCGTCCCGATGCACGCGAAGCTCGCGCTCGCCCGGTGGATCGTCGCGCGCTCGCACGGGGAGGAGGCCGCCCGCGCGGCCGAAGAGCACTTCCGGCGGGTCGTGCGGGAGGGAGAGGCGCCGGAGGACGTTCCGGAGCGTTCGCTGCCGGCGGGGGACCCCGTGCATCTGCCCGCGGTCATCGCCGACGCCTTCGGCCTTTCGACGAGCGAGGCACGGCGCCTGATCGCGCAGGGCGGAGTGAAGCTCGACGGCGACGCGGTGACCGAGCTCGACCTGCCGCGGCGGCGGCTGGCCGGCGCCGTCCTCCAGGCGGGCAAGCGGCGCTTCGTTCGGCTCAACGAAGCCGCTTGACGCCTGCCACGACCCTGCTACACTTCCCCGGCTGCCCGAGAGGGCGGAGTGGAAAAGTCCCTGCAAGCGAGCGAAAACGGAGAGCCTTAGGAGGATTCCCCGCAAGAGGAAACCCGCAAGTCCTGAGGCCTCTGGCGCGAGTCGGGGCCTTTTTTGCGCCGTCCCGACGGCTCGGTCCTTGAAAACTCAACAGCGTGCGTTTACGTCGAGACGCCGGTCCGGCTCAGGCCGGAGCGGCGAATCAACCCTGTCCCGTCCCCTCGGGGACGGACACTTTGAGCACAAGCTCACTGTGTTGAATTTGCCGGCCTTTCGGCCGGCAGACACTTCTTCACGGAGAGTTTGATCCTGGCTCAGGACGAACGCTGGCGGCGCGCTTAATACATGCAAGTCGAGCGAGAACCAGGGCTTCGGCCCTGGGGACAGCGGCGAACGGGTGAGTAACACGTGGGTAATCAACCCCCGACACCGGGATAGCCCGGGGAAACCCGGATTAATACCGGATGCCCCGTCCGGCCTTCCGGCCGGCCGGAAAAGGGTAGCTTCGGCCTCCGGTCGGGGACGAGCCCGCGGCGGATTAGCTTGTTGGTGAGGTAAAGGCTCACCAAGGCGACGATCCGTAGCTGGTCTGAGAGGACGATCAGCCACACTGGGACTGAGACACGGCCCAGACTCCTACGGGAGGCAGCAGTAGGGAATCTTGCGCAATGGGCGAAAGCCTGACGCAGCGACGCCGCGT
>DASRBX010000013.1:0-57088 GCA_035653395.1 Gaiellaceae bacterium | reverse complement strand
GGGACCCGGAGCACGACCCGGAGACGCTCGCTGCGCCCGCGGACGAGCGTGGCGGCGGCGAGCGGGAGGATCGTCGGGGCGGGCGCCGCGGCGACCGGGGCGGTGGGCGGGGTCGTCAGCACCGCGGTGCCGCCGGCGTTCGTCGCGCTGACGCGGCAGGCGATCGTCATCCCGGCCTCGCGGGGGGTCAGCGCGAGCGTCGCGCTGGGCCCCTGCTGCAGCACCTGGCCGGTGCTCGCGTCCACGAACGTGAACGCGAGCGTCGGCGAGCCCTCCCAGTTGCCGGACGCGCACGTGACCGCGCCGCCGACGCGCAGTCCGAGGCCCGAGGGCGCGATCCTGAGGTACGTCGAGGCGGTGACGCGCGGTGCGGTCGGCGGCTGGTCGCTGCCCTGGAGAAACGCGAGGATCTCGGGCGCGCCGAGGTAGGTGAAGATCCCGTGGCTCCCGGTCGCGCAGCCGACCGTGCCGGCGCTCGCCACGCCGACGATCGTGCCGTCGTCGGCCCGGACGAGCGCGCCGCCGCTGTCGCCGTTGCAGATCGAGCCGCCGGGCGAGCTGGCGCACAGCGCGACCGCCGACGCGCCCGGGACGACGCTCGTGACCAGCCCTCCGCAGGAGCCCTGCGGATCGACGGTCATGGCGAGCGTGTGCAGGCTGCCGTCGGCCTGCGCGTTCGCGTCCTCGCGGCCGAACGCGGCGAACGCGACCGGGACACCCGCCGGGTACGCGCTCCCCGGCGCCGGCAGGGCGGCCGCCTGCACCGCGGACCCGCCCAGGTCGAGCGGCGCGGTGAGCGCGACCACGGCGACGTCGTCGGGCGAGGCGCCGCTCGACCAGACGTAGCCTGGGTGCACGCGGACGGATGCGACGGCGCGGTCCTGCTCCGCGTCGTCGCCGAGCGGCTGCGCGTAGCTCGAGACGCCGGCGCGCACGGTCAGGGCCGACGGGAGCGCCGGCGCGCCGGCGAGGGTGAAGACGCAGTGCGCGGCGGTGAGGACGTGCGTCGCGTCGATGACCGCCCCGGTGCACAGCGTCGCGGTGCGGCCGGAGACCTGCCTGATCGACACCGTCCACGGCGCGCTCTGCACCGGCGCCGCCGTCCCGCCGACGACGCCCGCCGCCGGCCCGGCAAACGAGGAGGCGGCGAGCGCCGCCACGAGCGCCGGCAGGAGCGGGTGCCGCTTCATCCGTGGCAGAGGGTAGACCGGATGGCGATGGTCGTTCGGCGCCGTGTCGTCGTGCGGGGGCTCGTCCAGGGGGTCGGCTTCCGCCTCGCCGCGAGCCGGGCCGCGACGCTGCGGGGGGTCGCAGGCTGGGTGCGCAACCTGCCCGACGGCTCCGTCGAGGCCGTGTTCGAAGGCGAGCCGGCGGCGGTCGAGTCGAGCGTGCGCTGGTGCGGGCGCGGCCCCCGCGGCGCATCGGTCGACTCGGTCGAGGTGCACGACGAGGCGCCGGAGGGGCTCTCCGGCTTCCGCATCGCCGGTTAGCGTCCGTGGGAGTGCCCCGGCGGGTCACCACCGACCTCGCGGCCTTCGCCGTGTACGCCGCCGTCTCGTTCGCGTACTTCGGTGCGCGGCTCGTGCCGCACCCCGGCCGCCTGCTCGTCGGTCACCCGGAGCAGGACGACGCCGAGATCTTCGTCTGGTCGTTCGCCTGGTTCCCGCACGCGATCGGAAGCCTCACGAACCCGTTCGTCTCGCACGCGGTCTACGCGCCCACGGGCGTCGACCTCGCGTGGGTGACCTCGGTACCCGGCCTCGCCGTGCTGTTCTCGCCGCTGACGCTCCTCGCCGGGCCCTCGGCTGCCTTCAACGTCGCGGCGGTACTCATGCCCGCGCTCTCGGCGTGGGCCGCGTTCCTCCTCTGCCGGTACGCGACGCGGTCGACGCCCGCCTCGCTCGTCGGCGGGTACCTGTACGGCTTCTCGAGCTACGTGCTCGCGCAGCAGTTCGCCGGGCACCTGAACCTCGTCGCCGCGTTCGTCCCTCCGCTCGTCGCGCTCGTCGCGGTCGAGGCGGTGCGCGGCGAGCTCGGCCGCCGCGCCCTCGTTCTCCGGCTCGCCGGGCTCGTCGCGCTGCAGGCGTACATCTCGACCGAGGTCGCCTTCACGCTGACGGTGATGCTCGCGCTGGGGCTCCTGCTCGGGCTCGTGCTCGTGCCGGCGTCGCGCGCGCGGATCGCTGCGCTCGTGCCGTCGATCCTCGCCGCGTACGCGCTCGCGGCGGCCATCGCCTCGCCGCTCCTCTACTTCGCCTGGACCGGAGCCGCGCCGAACGTCAACCTGGCCGACTTCTACGGCACCGACCTGCTGAACCTCGTCGTCCCGACCGAGGTGACGGGCTGGGGCGGCCAGACGTTCGCCTCGCTCACCGCGCGCTTCCCCGGGAACACGGCCGAGCGCGACGGCTACCTCGGCGTCCCCGCGCTCCTCGTCGTCGCGCTGCTCGCCCGCCGCCGCTGGCGCGACGCGCCGACCCGCTTCCTGCTCGCGGGATTCGGCGTCGCGCTCCTGATCGCCCTCGGCACCCGCCTCGTCGTCGGCGGCCACCGGCTCGTGTGGCTGCCGTGGTCGGTCCCGGCCGGCTGGACGGGCGTCGACGCGCTGCCGTCGCGGTTTGCCCTGTACGCCGCGCTCGCCGTCTCCCTCATGGTCGCGATCTGGACGTCGTCGACGCGCGGGCTGGTGTTCGCGCGGCCCTACGTCCTGCCGGTGCTCGCCGTCGCCGCGCTCGTCCCGCCTGTCTGGCGGGCGGACGACGTCGACCATCCAACGCGCTCCGCGTTCTTCACGAGCGGTGCCTACAGGTCGTGCATCCCGAAGGGCGAGACGCTGCTCGTCTTCCCGTTCGGGCGCTGGGGCGACTCGCTGCTCTGGCAGGCGGAGTCGGGATTCTGGTTCAGCATGGCCGAGGGGACGCTCGGCCACAACGACTGGCCCTCGAGCTTCGTCTCCGACCCGACGATCAGCGCGCTCGTCTTCTCCTTCCTCGATCCGGCCGCTCGCCCGTCGATGCCCGAGCTGCTCGCGCTCGCCCGGCGCCGCCACGTCGACCGGATCGTGTCGATCGACGCCGACAGCCCGTACCCCGACCGCGAGCAGATGCGGGCCTTTGGCCCGGTGCGCGAGGTCGACGGCGCGCTCGTCGCGCCGGCCTGCGGGCATCCGCCGATCCCGCCGGCGCGCGACGACTCGAAGTAGCATCGCCTCGTCGTGCGTCCCCGCGTCCACGTCACCGGCGCGATTCCGGCGGCGGTCGAGCGCGCGCTGCGGGAGCACTTCGAGCTCCGGGACGCGCCGGAGGGAGCCGACGGCGTGCTCGCCCTCCTCACCACCCCCGTCGACCTCGCGTTCCTCGAGCGCGCCGGCCCGCAGCTCAAGGTGGTCGCGAACTACGCCGTCGGCGTCGACAACGTCGACCTCGCCGCGGCGCGCGCACGCGGCGTCGTCGTCGCGAACACGCCGGACGTCCTCACGCGTGCGACCGCGGAGCTCGCCGTCACCCTGATGCTGACCGTGCTCCGGCGGGTCGCGGAGGGCGACAGGCTCATCCGCAGGAGGGCGCGGTGGGAGTTCGCGCTCGAGTTCATGCTGGGCGAGGGGCTGGACGGGAAGCTCGTCGGGATCGTCGGCCCCGGCCGCATCGGCCGGGAGACGGCCCGGCTCGTCGAGGCGTTCGGGGCGCGGACCGCGTTCGCCGGTCGCGGCGACCCGCTGGCGGAGCTGCTCGCCGAGGCCGACGTCGTCAGCCTGCACGTGCCGCTCACGCCGGCGACGCGCCACCTGGTCGACGCCGACGCGCTCGCGCGGATGAAGCCGACCGCCGTTCTCGTCAACAC
The DNA here is from genome assembly GCA_035653395.1 of Gaiellaceae bacterium. Taxonomy (GTDB): domain Bacteria; phylum Actinomycetota; class Thermoleophilia; order Gaiellales; family Gaiellaceae; genus Palsa-739. The sequence continues at coordinate 53,248 of DASRBX010000013.1, read as the reverse complement.
CGCGCGCGGCCCGGTCGTCGACGAGGCCGCCCTCGTCGCCGCGCTGCGGGAGGGGCGGATCGCCGGGGCCGCCCTCGACGTCTACGAGGACGAGCCACGGGTGAGCGAAGGGCTGCTCGAGCTCGAGAACGTCGTCCTCACGCCCCACCTCGGCAGCGCGACGCGGTCGACCCGCGAGGCGATGGGGATGCTCGCGGTCGCCGCGCTGCGCGCCGTCCTGCTCGACGGCACTCTGCCCGCGAACGCGGTCTGACCCCGGCCTCGTCCCCGGCTCGCGCTCGCCGGCCGTACGGACCTCCTGCCGAGCGGCACGACCTCGCTCGCGGCGTTTCGCCCGGCCCTTCCTTGACGCAGCGCAGCGCAGAGGCGGCGGCCAGCGCCGGTTGACGACCAGGAAGCAGCTCGTGTATTTTCACGTCGGTGATCATGATTCACGTCTGTGAATCTACCGGCGCGATGCCGTGACGGGGAAGACGCTTCGGAAGACGCTTCCGGTCAAGTCTGCAAGCCGCGCCCTCGACATCTTCGAGCTCCTCGCGGCGGAGGCGCGCGGTCTGACCGTTTCCGAGATCGGGGACGCGCTCGGTTTCGCGCGCAGCAGTGCCCACGGCCTCGTGCGCACGCTCCATGCGCGCGGCTACCTCACCGAAGACGGTGGGCGGCGGTATCACCTCGGCGCACGCCTCGTGCAGCTCGGACTCAGCGCGGCCGATCGGCTCGAGCTGCGCACCGCCGCTCGGGGCCCGCTCGAGCGCCTCGTGGCCCTCACCCACGACACCGCGGAGCTCGTCGTTCCGGTGGCCGGAGAGCTCCTCTACGTCGACAAGGTCGTCAGCGACGCGCGCAATGTCCGCACCGATCCGCGCGTCACGTCGCGCCGGCCGCTCCACTGCTCCAGCCTCGGCAAGGCACTGCTCGCGGCCCTCGCCGACGAGGACGTCATCGCGCTGGTCGGCGACGGCGAGCTCGAGCGGGCAACGGAGCATTCACTTGCCGATTGCGCCGCGCTCCTCGCGGACCTCGCCCGCACGCGTCGCCGTGGCTATTCCGTCGATCGGCAGGAGGCGCTGCTCGGCGTCTGGTGCGTCGGCGCGCCGATTCGCGACCACACGGGCAGGTCGGTCGCCGCGATCAGCCTCTCCACGATCAGGGAGTTCTTCGATGCGGACACAGCCGGGCCGCAGGTCACGGCGGCTGCGATCGAGATCTCCCGCGCCATGGGGTGGGAAGGTGACGCGACGACGCTCTATGTGCCGGTTCCGGGGTCGGAGCTCCTTCTGCGCCCGCAGGCCCCCCCAGGAGATGGCGACCGGTGAGAGACGCTGTTGGCAGTGCGGCGATCACGACGCCGGCTGAAGAGCAGCCACGCGGACGCTTTCTCATCGACAGGATCGCGGCCGCGCCACAGCTTCGTGTAGCGGGCATCCCGGTCGTAGCGGCGGGGCTCGCCTGCATCCTGCTCGCAATCCTCGAGCCCGGCTTCTTCCGCGCGGCCAATCTCCACGTCCTCATGCAGCAGTGCTCGGTTCTCGGGATCGTGACGCTGGGCCAGCTGCTCGTCCTGCTGGTTGGTGGCATCGATCTGTCGGTCGGAGCGGTGATGAACGCGACGTTGATCACGATCGCGGTTATGAACCGCCACCAGCCGCACCTCGCGGCCTCGATCGTGCTTTCGCTTCTCCTCGGAAGCGGGGTGGGGCTGGTCAACGGCCTGCTCGTCTCGTTGCGTGACGTTCCGCCGTTCGCCGCCACGCTCGGGATGCTCGCGTGCGTCCAGGGAGCGATCCTCGTGTACACGAAGGGGATTCCGGCCGGCAATATCCCGTCCTCGCTTCGGCCCGTTGCCCTCGACGGAGTCGGCATCGTGCCTTACTCGCTGATCATCTGCATCGCGATCGGGCTCGTGCTGCTCATCGTTCTCAGGCGTGGCACCTACGGACGCAAGATCTACGCAGTCGGGCGTTCACCGGGGGTTGCCCGCCGGGTCGCGATCTCGACGACGAACATCCGCATCTCGGCCTACCTGCTCTGCGGTCTGTTTGCCGCGATGGCCGGGATCATCCTCAGTGCCTACGTCGGTTATGTCGACCCCGAGATAGGAGGCAACTACAACCTGGAGTCGATCGCTGCCGCAGTGGTGGGCGGGGTTGCGTTCACCGGTGGCGAAGGGGGGGTGATCGGCGCCCTCACGGGTGTCCTGTTCCTCCTCGCACTCCTCAACGTGGTCACCCTGTCGTCACTTAATCCATTCATGCAACTGATCATTCAAGGCGTCGTCATGCTCGTTGCGGTATCCGCATTCCAGTTCCTCAAGAAGAGTCCAGCGAATTAGGAGGGGAGGGTGTTCGCAGATGTCTGGTAGGTTCTCGGTCCGCGGAAAGCGGGCACGTGCGTTGCTCGTGACGGCGGCGCTCATCGTGCTCGCGGCAGCGGTCGTCGCTGGCACGTCCGCTGGCGCTCGCAAGGCGCAGATCACGATCGCGTTCGTCTCGCAGGGGACGTCGAACAGCTGGGCGGCGCAGCTCGACGCCGTCGCGCGCAAGACCGCTGCGCAGCTTGGGGTCAAGCTCGTCTACTACAACGGGCAGGGAGACGCGACGAAGCAGCTCCCGGAACTCCAGGCGGCGATCGCGACCCATCCGGATGCGATGGTCGTCGTGCCCCTCGGCCAAGCGGCCGACACCGGTCCGGTCGAGCGGGCCATGAGCGCCGGGATTCCGGTGGTCCTCTGCGATAGCAAGATCAACTCGAACAACTACACGTCGCTCGTCAATCCGAATCCCGCCACGGCGACGGTACCGCTCGCGAAGTGGCTCGCGAAGCAGATGCACTACCAGGGCAACCTGCTCTACATCGGTGGGCTGCCGGGCAACGGGACCACCATTCTGTACGACCAGGGCTTCTACTCGACGATGAAGAAGTATCCGAAGATCCATATCGTCAACGGAGGCAACGCCAACTACTCGATCAGCACCGCGAAGCAGCTGGCAGCCACCGCCATCGCCTCGGGTACGAAGTTTGCGGGCACGTGGGGTGTCGGAGGGGAGGCGGTGACCGGGATCCTGGAGGCCTACATCGACTCCGGGGTCAGGCCGATCCCGCCGAACGCGGGCGGTGCGGCGACCAATGGGGCTCTGCGCCTCGCGATCCAGAACCACGTGCAGGCCGCGATGCTGCAGTTCCCGCCGGCAGACTCGAAGGTCTGCATCGAGACGGCCTACAAGGCGGCCAAGCACGAGAAGGTGCCGAAGAACATCAACATCTCGAACCTGCCGCAGTACGGTGACATCTTCCCGCCGCTTCAGCGGTACTACAAGCCGCAGTACAGCGACGATCTGTACGTCGGAACCGACGCGGTCCTGAGCAGGTCGGAGCTTGCGGCTATCCACTTGCTGAGGTAGGGAGATGACGGCTGACTTCGAGGGGCCGCTCGTCGCGGCGCGGGGAATCACGAAGCGCTACGGCGGAATCACCGCGCTCGACGGCGTGTCCCTCGAAGTCTTCCCGGCCGAGGTCCACGCGCTCGTCGGTGAGAACGGTGCGGGAAAGTCGACGCTCGTGAAGATCATGACGGGCGCGGAGAGCGCTGACGACGGTCACATCCTGATCGCGGGAGAGGAGTTCCGGGCCCTGACGCCCGAGAGAGCGCGTCACCACGGCGTCGGCGCCGTGTACCAGGAGCCGAGCCTCGTCCCAACGCTGACGGTGCTCGAGAACGTGTTCCTGGGGCGCGAGCTACGGCGCGGCTTCGGCGTCCTCGAGCGCAAGGCTATGAGGAGAGCGGCACGCGAGGCGCTCGACCGGGTCGGAGCGCGAGTTCGGCTCGGACGCGAGGTGTCGGCGCTCAGCGTCGCGGAGCGACAGCTCGTGGAGATCGCCCGGGCGCTCGTCTTCAAGGCGCAGGTGCTGATCTTCGATGAGCCGTCCGCGATCCTCTCGGGCCCGGAGCTCGACCGCGTCTTCGCGGTCATCGAGGACTTGCGAGCGAGCGGGCTTGGAGTCCTCTACATCTCTCACCGGCTTGCCGAGATCTTCCGGCTCGCGGATCGCGCGACGGTCCTGAAGGACGGCCGCGTTGTCGCGACGCGCGAGGTGAAGGGACTGACGACGGACGAGCTGATTCGGCTGATGGTCGGCCGGGACATCGGTGCACGTCCGCCGCGCAAACCACCGCAGGAGCGGGTCGTCCTCGAGGTGCGCGGGCTCGAGCTCCGGCCGGGTGCCGGCACCATCGATCTCGAGTTGAGGGCCGGTGAGGTGCTCGGTGTCGCCGGCCTGGTCGGCTCGAGTCGCTCCCGCCTCGCGACCGTCCTCGGTGGCATTCGTCCGCCGAGGTCGGGCGTGATCCTGCGGAACGGGCGCCCCGTCAAGTTGCGGCGGCCTCGAGACGCGGTTCGGGCCGGCATCGCAGTGATCCCGGAGGATCGCAAGCGGGAGGGTCTCATCCTCGCCCACTCGGTGCGCGAGAACGTCGGCCTTGCGTCGCTCCGCGAGCTCTCGCGGGCCGGGATCGTCCGAACCGCCGACGAACGCCGACTCGCAAAGGAGGTTGCGGAGCGCTTCGGTGTGCGCCCGCCGCACGTCGAGCTCCCTGTGCGGACGCTCTCCGGTGGGAATCAGCAGAAGGTTGTGCTCGGAAAGTGGCTCGTCCGCAAGCCTCCGCCGGAGGTCGCCGTCCTCGACGAGCCGACGCGAGGGGTGGATGTCGGCGCGAAGTTCGAGATCTACCGTCTCATCGACGAGCTCGTCAACGGTGGTGCTGGCGTCATCTTGATCTCGTCGGAGCTGCCGGAGGTGATTGCGATGAGCGACCGGATCATCGTCATGACCGCAGGCCGGGTCGCGGGAGCTCTCGAGCCGCATGAGTTCAGCGAAGAGCGCATTCTGCGGCTTGCGGTGCTCGGCGCCCACCAGGCGGAGGCTGCGGCTTGACGGTCACTCCGGTCCAGCTCTCCGGCGAGTGGATTCGTCGCCAGCCGCGGACCCTAATCGCCTGGTCGCTTCTCCTCGTGCTGCTCACGATCGGCTTGTCCATGACCTCGACCTTCCGGTCGCAGTCCGTCCTGATCGAGACCCTCAAGGCCACCGCACTGGTCGGCATGGCATCGGCGGCGCAGTTCTTTGTTGTCGTCGGTGGCGGGATCGATCTGTCGATCGGTTCCGTCGCGACGATCAGCGGCATGGCTGCGGCCGTGATCATGAACGGCCACGACGGGCGCATCCCGCTCGCCGTGCTCGCCTCGGTCGGCGTCGGTGTCGCTGTCGGGCTGATGAACGGGGTGATGGTCAACTACCTCCGCATCGCGCCGTTCATCGCGACCTTCGGCATGTACTTCATATTGCAAGGCCTCGCCTATACGTGGAGCGTCCAGCCGATCGGGATGGCTGCGCCCCAGTTCTACAACCTGTATACCGACAAGTGGGGAAGCGTACCCGTGGTGCTCGTGATCCTCGCCGCCTTTTGGGTCGTCTGCTGGTACGTCGCGCGCCAGACGGCCTTCGGCAAGCACCTCTACGCCATCGGCGGCGATCGCGAGGCAGCTCGCCTTGCGAGCGTCCGCACGATTCGAGTGAGCATCGGCTCGTACGTCCTCTGCGCGGTGATCAGCGCGCTCGCGGGACTGCTCGAGCTCTCCCAGACGAGCGTCGCGGCACCGGACCTCGGCTCGACGCTGCTGCTGACGACGGTGACCGCCGTCGTGATCGGCGGCGTCAGCCTGTTCGGCGGAGAGGGCTCGGTCGTCGGTGTTCTCGGCGGCGCGCTTGTGATCGTCTTCCTGGGCGCGCTGTTCGATGCGCTGCAGGTGAACGCGCTGTACCAGCAGTTGATCCAGGGGCTGATCATCCTCTCGATCCTCGGCATCTACCGGCAGAGAGTGAGGGCCTGACCGTGGCGGACAAGATCTTCCTCGCCAACTGCACGATTGCAGAGGTTGAGGCGCACCTGCACGAGAGCCCGAAGATCGTCATTCCCGTCGGCGCCACTGAGCAGCACGGTCCACATGCGCCGTTCGGGACCGATTCGATGCTCTCGACGGAGGCCAGCGTGCGCCTCGCACGCAGGATCGGGGCTCTCGTTGCTCCGGCCCTAGCGTACGGTGTCTCCGGCGACCATCGCGGCTACCCGGGCATCCCGTTCCTCTCCGCGAGCACGATGACGGCCCTGGTTCAGGACGTCATCGTCTCGCTTGCCGAGGGCGGCTTTCGCGAGATCATCCTCGTCAACGGTCACTACACGAACAGCATCGTCCTGCACGCCGCCGTGATGGAGATCGGCGACCGAGTCCCGAAGGGGACGATCGTGTTTCCGTTCAACTACTGGGACGCGCTGCCGCCCGAGCAGCTTGCCGAGTACCTCGGCGCCGAGGTCGGCCTGCACGCCAACATCGGCGAGACCTCGGCCGTGATGGCGATCGACGAGTCGCTCGTCGACCTGAGTAGGGTTGTCCCGGAGTACCCGGTGTTCCCGAGCGAGCCGACGCCGGCGATGATCTCCGCATACTTCTTCTCCGGTCGCGGCACTCTCCCACGCGCGAGCCGGTCGGGCGTGTGGGGTGACCCATCCGGCTCGACAGCCGAGCGGGGTCGCCGCTACTTCGCCCAAATCGAGGAGGCGTGTGTCCGTTTCGTCGCAGAGGTCGAGGCCGTGTTCGCCGCCTTCCCGGAGCGCGAGCCATGAACGATGAGGCTGTCGTGGCGCTGGCGAGGGCCGTCGGACTGCCGCTGCCGGCCGAGCGCGTGGCGGAGGTGGCATCCTCGCTCGAGGCGCAGATTCCTCGCGGAGGTTGGACAGCCGACGACCTGGAGGACATCGAGCCGGCGGTGGTCTTCGAGCCGCGGTGGGAGCGGTGAGCGCCCCATGGGAGCTCGGTCTCGTCGAGGCTGCGGAGAGGATCGCGGCAGGCGAGCTCGCGCCGTCGGAGCTCGTCGCGTCGGTCCTCGAGCGTCTCGAAGAGGTCGAGCCGCTCCTGAGCGCATTCGTGTCGGTCGACGCCGAGGGCGCGCTCAGGGCTGCGCGCGCTCAGGACGGACGGTCGGGTGGCGCGCTGCGTGGGATCCCAGTCGCTATCAAGGACATCTTCGATGTGCAAGGGTTTCCGACTGGGGGCGGCTGCGACGCCTACGCCGACGCACCCGCTGCGGCCTCGGACGCGGCAGCGGTTTCGAGTCTGCGCGCGGCCGGCGCGATCGTCATCGGCAAGACGACGACGCATGAGCTCGCTTGCGGCGTATACACGCCCCCTACGCGGAACCCATGGGACCTGGGGCGGAGCGCCGGCGGATCGAGTGGAGGATCGGGTGCCGCTGTCGCGGCGGGAGCCGCCCTCGGCGCGATCGGCTCGGACACGGGGGGGTCGATCAGGATCCCCGCTGCCCACTGCGGGATCGTCGGGGTGAAGCCGACCTACGACCGCGTGAGTAGAGCCGGTGCTCTCGCGCTCAGTTGGTCGCTCGACCACGTCGGCTTGGTCGCGCGCAGCGTCGAGGACGCAATGCTCCTGCTCTCGGCGCTGGTGGACGGTGTGCCGCCGCCGCGCGACGCCGACGTCGGCGGGCTCCGTGTCGGCGTTCTCCGAGATGCCCCGTTCGCTCCCGTCGATCCGGATGTCACCGCGGGGCTCGCAGACGCCGTCGATGCTCTCGTCACGGCGGGTGTCTCCGTCGAGGAGGTAGCAGTGCCCGCACTCGAGAAGAGCCTGGAGGTCGAGTTCGCGATCGTCGCGGCCGAGGCCGCCTCCTACCACGAGGCGCGGCTCCGACGAACGCCAGACCGAATCGGCGATGGCGTGCGCGGCCTGCTCGAGTGGGGCCTCCTCCTTCCGGCTTCGACGTATCTGCGCGCGCAGCGCACCCGCCGCGCGATGCAGGATGCGGTCGCGGGCACCTTTGCCGCCCACCAGCTCGACGCGCTGCTCGCGCCGACGGTACCAGCAGCGGCCCAGCACGTCGAGCAGCTCGAGTACGAGTTCGGCGGCACGTCCGAGCCGGTGATCGAGGCGCTTGTCCGCACGACCGCGCCGTTCAACCTCGTGAGCATGCCCGCCGTCGCGGTCCCAACGGGCATCGGGGCCGCGGGAATGCCAACGAGCGTCCAGATCGCGGCGCGTCCGTTCGAGGAGGGGGTCGCGTTGCGACTAGCGGCTGCAATCGAGCGCGGCACCCCGCCGCTCGGCAAGCCCCGTGGCCTCGAGGCCGCCCTTGTCAACCATGCCTGAGAGGAGGATCGTGGAGCCCGACTACCTCGAACCCGCGGGGCTCGCCCCGCCCCCGGAGCCGTACTCGCATGCGATCCGCTGCGGCGACACGCTCTACATCGCCGGCCAGGTTGCGTTCGATGAGAACAACGAGATCGTCGGTGTTGGCGACGCGCGCCGCCAGGCGGAGCAGGTCTGGCACAACATTCGGCTTGCGGTCGAATCCGCCGGAGGGACGATTGCCGATGTCGTCAAGATCACCGTCTTCCTCAAGGACGTCCGTCACGCCGACGTTGAGATCGCTGTTCGCGAGCAACTCTTCGCCTCCGGCCGCTATCCGGTGTGCACGCTCGTGCAGGTGGCGAACCTCGGCCTGCCGGACCTGCTCATGGAGGTCGACGCGATCGCGGTGCTCAGCTCATGAGCGGGTTCAAGCTCGGCAGGGGTCGCGGAATGACGGCGGACGAGCTGCACTCGTTCTTGACCGACACGAAGATCTTCGCCAAGGTCGGGACGATCGGCGAGGACGGGTGGCCGAACGTGAACCCCGCCTGGTACGAGTACGACGGCCGGTACTTCTGGTTCGTCACGAAGGAGCTCGCCGGCTTCTGCCAGAACATGCGCCGCGACCCCCGAGTGACGCTCTGCATCGACAACCCGCAGACGCCCTACAAGCGCGTGATCGTGCGCGGGCGCGCAGAGTTCGTCGAAGGCGATTGGGTCGAGCTTGCCCGCCGCATGGTTCTCCGCTACCTCGGTCCCGAGGGGATGGACTACTTCGAGGCCACGCTCAACTTGCCGCGCGTGCTCGTACGTGTTGTTCCTGTGCGGATCTCAAGCTGGGACGGTGGTGGTGTCGACCGTACGTTCACGAGGCCTGCCCGCTGGCACGACGTCTCACCCGGGCAGTCGCTCGAGGACGCCATCTCATCGTAACGATGGCGTTGCGCCGGATCCAGCCGCGCGAGCTGGAGGAGCTGGCGGCGAGATGGCACTTCTCGTTCGCCGACGGCGAGATCGAGGAGTTCGTCGATCTGACCGGCTGGCTTGCGGAGACGATCGAGCAGCTCGATTGCCTCCCTGCGGCGAGGCCGCGGGTCCTCGAGGCGCAGCGCGACCCCGGCCGGCGCGCCACGCCGGAGGACGATCCGTACAACGCCGTCGTGCGCTGGTGTCGGGTCCGGGCGGAGTTCGACGGCCTCCTCTCCGGGCTTCGCGTCGGCGTCAAGGACGTCGTCGCCGTGGCGGGCGTGCCGCTGACGTGCGGCTCGCCCGTCTTCGACTCGTTCGTGCCGGACCGTGACGCCGTCGTCACCGAGCGGATCCTGACCGCCGGCGGCGAGATCGTCTGCACGACGAACATGGACCACCTCGCCACCGCCGCGAGCGGCGACACGAGCGCGTTCGGGTACACGCGTAACCCGTTCGACCCGAACCGGACTGCGGGCGGCTCGTCGGGAGGCTCGGCGGCCGCGCTCCACTACGACGACGTCGACGTCACGATCGGCTGCGACCAGGGCGGCTCGATTCGCGTCCCGTCCGCCTGGTGCGGCGTTGTCGGCCTCAAGCCGACGCACGGGCTCGTTCCCTACACCGGCATCGTCGGGATCGACCCCAGCTTCGACCACTGCGGCCCGATGGCGCGCACCGTCGGCGACGCGGCACGGCTGCTGCAGGTGATCGCCGAACCGGGGGCCGACTATCTGCGGGCCCTCGCCGGAGCGCCGGACGACCTGCGCGACGTCCGCGTCGGCGTCGTCTCCGAGGGATTCGTCGGCGTCGACCCGGACGTCGCCGGCGCGGTGCGGGGAGTGATCGAGAGCATCCGCGAGCTGCACGCCGACGTGCGCGACGTCTCGATCCCGGAGCACGCGTTCGCCGAGGCCGTGACGCTCGGGAGCAGCATAGAAGGTATGGCCATGCTCCTCGCGGGCGGCGGGAACGGGTACCACCGGACGGGTGAGTACTGGCCTGGCCTCGCCGCGGCGCTGAACCGCGGACTCGCGTCGTCGGCGGGCGGGCTCTCGGATCAGATGAAGCTCATCCTCGTCTTCGGCACCCACATGCAGCGGACGTACCTGGGCGAGTGGTACGCGAAGGCGCAGGGCGTGCGCTCCGCCATGCGCACCGGGTACGACCGCGCGCTCGCCGAGTGCGATCTGCTCGTGATGCCGACCACGCCGACGACGGCGCACCTGCACGTCGAGGAGATGCCCGTCGCGGCGCGCGTGAGGCGCGGGTGGGCTCCACTGGCGAACACGTCGGCGACCGACATGACCGGCCATCCGGCTCTGACGCTTCCCGCCGCGGAGACAGGCGGGCTGCCGGTGGGCGTGATGCTGGTCGGACGGCGCTTCGACGAGGCGAGGATGCTGCAGCTCGCGGAGACGCTCGAGCGAAACGTCGGGTGGCGGCCGTGATCGTCGACGCGCACCTCCACGTCGACGACCTGCCCGCTCTCGGCTGGAAGCTCGACGCGGAGACGTGCGTTCGGCGGATGGACGAAGCTGGGATCGCGCGCGGCGTCGTGATGACGATCGTCGATGCACCCGAAGTGAATCCGAACGCGCTCGAGTTGCTCGCGGAAGCTTGCGCCTCGTTCCCCGGACGGCTGGAGGCGTTCGCGCGCATCCATCCGTGGTACGGCGACGAGGCAGTGGCCGTGCTCGAGCGCGCGTTCGAGCTCGGGTTCAAGGGGCTCAAGCTCCATCCCGTGTCGACGATCGCGCATCCTGCGGACGACGCGACGCTGCGGTTGATCCGGGTCGCTGCGAGCCACGGAGCACCGACGCTCTTCCATTGCGGTGACGAGCCGCTCGCCACGCCGTACGCGATCGCCCAGGCGGCTGCAGCGTGTCCGGAGGCGTCGATCATCCTCGGACACATGGGCGGCTACTTCCACGTCGACGAGGCGATCGAGGTCGCCGAACGGTACGAGAACGTCCTCCTCGAGACGTCGGCGATGCCCTATCCGGCGAAGATCCGCGAGGCGGTCGAGCGGGTGGGCCCGATGCGGGTCCTCTACGCGAGCGACGGACCGGCGTGCTCGCCGCGGATCGAGGTCGAGAAGGTCCGGCTTGCCGGGCTTCGACCCGACGAGGAGGCGCTGGTCTTCGCCGGAAACGCGATGCGAATCCTGGACGGCGTGCACTGATCGTCGACAGCCTCACGTACCTCGGGCGCTCGATCTTCGGCCACTCCGCAACGACCGCGGAGGTGCTCGCCGCGATGGATGCGGCGGGGATCGAACGTGCGATTGCGTGTCCGGTGAAGCCGTACGACTACGATCTGCGTGCTGCGAACGAGATCGTCGCCGAGGCAGTTGCCGCGACGGGCGGGCGCTTGACCGGTGTCGCTCGGGTCGATCCGCTGCGCGGCGACGCTGCGCGCCGCGACCTCGCATACGCGCTCGACGAGCTCGGTCTGCGTGGGCTCTTCCTGCATCCGTGGGAGGAGACGTATCGGATCGCAGATCGCGTCGTCGATCGCGTCGTCGAGCCTGCCGGCGAGCGCGGTCTCCCGGTGATCGTCGCGGCGGGCTACCCGTTGCTGTCGGAGGCGCTGCAGGTGAGCGCCCTGGCCCGGCGTTTCCCCGAAGTGACGTTCATCGCGACGAACGGCCTTCAACTCAATATCTCCGGACTCGGCCAGATCGACGCCGAGCTGGCGCTTGCCGAGGCGGACAATCTCCTCCTTCAGACGGCAGGCGTCTATCGGGAAGACTTCCTCGAAGGTGTCGTGCGCCGTTTCGGCGCCGAACGCATGCTCTTCGCGAGCAGCTATCCGCTGCTCGATCCGCGGCTCGAGATCAAGCGCGTCGAGTGGGCGTCGTTCGCCGACGCCGACCGGGTCTTGCTACTTGGCGCGAACGCCGAACGCGTCTTCAGAACCTGACCAGGCCGCCGTCGATCAGCAGCGACTCTCCGGTGACGAAGCCAGCCTCGTCCGATGCAAGGTAGGCGACCGCTGCGGCGACCTCCTCCGGTCGACCCGCCCGTCCGAGTGGGGGCTCGGATTCCGCTGCGCGCCGTGCCGAGCCGAGCTGCTCGCCGCTGCGCTTGGTCAGCGCAGCGTCGATCGCTTCCCACATGGGCGTCGAGGTGATGTGACCCGGGCAGTAGGCATTCACCGTGATTCCATGCGGAGCGAGTTCGACCGCTAAGGCTTGAGTGAGTCCGATGACGCCGAACTTGCTCGCAGTGTACGCAGCGATGAGCTGTCCTCCTCGACGGCCGGCGCCCGAGGAGCCATTGATAATCCGCCCGCCCTCTCCCTGAGCGATCAGCTGGCGTGCTGCTGCTCGGCAGCCGAGGAAGACACCACGCAAGTTCACGGCGATCACCCGGTCCCACGTCTCGGCGCTCGTTTCGACGACGGGAGCGATCGCGATCGTGCCAGCGTTGTTCACCATGATGTCGAGCCGGCCGAACGCCGCCACCGTGTCGGCGACGGCACGCGTCATGGCGCCTTCGTCGCAAACGTTCGCCTCGATTGCAAGGGCCCTGCCACCGTGACGCGCGATGTCCGTCGCGGCCGCTTCGGCGGACCGGCGGTGGAGCGCGAGGACGGCGACCGATGCGCCCTCGCTGGCGAGCCGCTCCGAGATCGCCCGACCGATTCCGCGCGCGCCGCCCGTGACGAGCGCGACCTTTCCCTTCAATCGGTTCACGCGCCGGCGGCGATGAAGCGGGCGAGCCGCTCGAGCGCGGGCTCGAGCACATCGCGCTCTGCTGCGTAACAGATACGAACGGATCCCTCGCCGCCGGCGCCGAACGCGGAGCCGGGTGCGAGTCCCACCCGCTCCTCGGCAAGCAAGCGCCGGCAGAAGGCAGTCGAGTCGGTGAGCCCGTCTACTCTCGGAAAGAGGTAGAAGGCACCGGCGGGGGCGGGAACCGTCACGCCCGGCAGTCTCCGCAGCTCGGCGGTACAGAAGTCGCGCTTCGACCGTAGGGCTTCGACCATGCCCTTCAACCACTCCTCGCCCTGCTCGAGTGCCGTCTGGGCTGCGACCTGCGCGAACGTTGCCGCGTGCGAGACGTAGAATTCGTTGAGCTGACCGAGCCTTCTGCCGACATCCTCACGCGTAACGAGCCAGCCGACGCGCCACCCGGTCATGCAGTAGGTCTTGGAGAATGACTGCACGACGTGCACCGCGTCGTCGCGGTCGCAGAGGCGAAGGATCGAGGGTGCCGGCGCACCTACCTCGTCGCCGTCGTAGTAGATGCGCTCGTACACTTCGTCGGCGACCAGCCACAGTCCCCGTTCACGACAGAACTCGAGCAGGCCGAGTTGCTCCTCGACGCTCGCCACCCAGCCGAGGGGGTTCGATGGCGAGGTGAGCAGCACGAGGCGTGTCCTCGGGCCGGTCGCGGCATCGAGGGCGGCGAAGTCGATCTCGTAACGCTCGCCCCTCAGCACGAGTGGCACGTCGATCGGCACGCCGTGCGCCAGTGTCACGATCGACGCTCCGTTCGGCCACGCCGGTGAGAGGATGAGAGCCTCGTCGCCGGGGTCGATCACTGAGCGGATCGCCAGATGCAGCGCGAGGAGACCGGACGCCGTGACCACGACTTCGTTGGTCGGGTCAAGCACGACGCCGTGGAGCCGACGGTAGTAGTCGGCCAGAGCGCGGCGGAGCGAGGGCAGTCCGGCATTCTCGGAATAGAACGTGAAGCCGTCCTCGAGCGCTCGCGCCGCAGCGTCGACGATGAACCGAGGCGTCGGCACGTTCGACTCTCCGAAGTAGAGCCGGAAGACGCCGTCCATCGCGAGTGCTGCCTCGCCCAGCTCCCGGATGCCGGTGTACGGAACGCGTCGAAGCGAGGCGGCGGAGGGCGTGGGTGTGTGTCGCGTGGCCACGGTCCGAGTATTCTGCCCGGTATGTCCGACGGGAGTTGGCGCGGAAAAGTGGGCGCCATGTCGATCAGGGAGCGAGACGCGTTTCTCGCCAAGGGCAAGCCGATGCGCCTCTCATGCCTCAAGCCGGATGGCTCGCCCTATATCACGGTCTGCTGGCACGACTGGCACGACGGGTGGTTCTGGCTCGTTCCCCGGCAGCGCGCGGCGTGGGCGCAATACCTCGATCACGACGGTCGGCTCGCGTTCGTCGTGGACGACGAGGTGACGCTCGAGAAGGTGATCGGCGAAGGGGTTGCCGAGCTTGTCGAGCGGCCGAACGTTGGCGGAGCCTGGGTGGAGGTGGCCAATCGCATGGCGCTTCGCTACCTCGGCCCGGATGGGCCCAAGTACCTGACGCCGACCCTGCACCAGCCACGCTGGCTGTTTCGCTTCCGGCCAACGAACGTGAAGACGTGGCAGGGTGTCGGCTGGGCGCGGCGCTACTGGGTCGAAGACACTGGCGGCCCGACGTACGAGGAAGCGCACTCCCGCTGAGCCGAGATCGGTGCAGCTCGCCGAGCGCATCCACCTCGTTGGCTCCGGCGCGTTCGGCTTCGACCTCAGCGACCCGTACGACTGCCACGTCTACCTGCTCGATGGCAGCTCCGAGCTCGCCCTGATCGACCTCGGCGCCGGTATGGGTACGGAGCAGATCGTCGCGAACGTCGAGCGCGCCGGCTTCGATCCCGCACGAATCACGCGCCTGCTCTGCACCCATTCGCACGGCGACCATGCCGGAGGAGCCGCTCACATGCGCAGCTTGCTTCCGCGCGCCTCGCTTGCGCTCTCGAACGAGGCCGCCGAGGTGATCGCAGCTGGCGATGAGCGAGGTGCAAGCCTCGACGTGGCCAAAGCTGCTGGTATCTACCCGGCCGACTACCGGCTCGAGCCGTGCACCGTCAATGAACGCCTGCGCGAAGGGGATCGCGTCACAGTCGGCGATCTCACCCTCGAGTGCATCGACACTCCCGGCCATTCGAGTGGTCACCTCTCGTTTCTCCTCGATCACGGCCGTCGGCGCAGCCTGTTCGCCGGGGACGTTGTCTTCCATGGCGGTACGATCCTTCTTCAGAACATCCACGACTGCAGCCTTCAGGCCCTCGTCTCGTCGTTGCGTAAGCTACGCAGTCTCGCGATCGACGCGCTCTTCCCGGGTCACCTCGCGTTCTCGCTCCAGAACGGACAGCGCCACATCGAGCGCGCGAACGAGATCCTCGACACGCTGCTTGTGCCGGACCAGGCTGTACGTGCGTGGTGAGTCGCTTCGAGGCGGCGTGATGGTGGGACGCGGTCCGACCTCCCGTCAGCCCAGCACGGGCGACTGCTCGGCTCACCGCGAGTCGGGCACTGGTCCGAACGCGACCGTGGTCTCAACCCCAACCGTCGCAACGAACCCCAACCACCGCGACCAGTTCCCGCTCGCGGCGCCGCCGAGACCTACTGCACCATCCCGCGCGCGGCGACGGTCCAGCGGCCGGCGGCCTGGCCGTTCTCGACCACGGTCACGGCGGAGGCCAGGTTGATGACCGGACAGACGTGGTTCGGCACGATCGCGACCCGGTCGCCGACGCGCACGGCGGCGGCCGGCGGGACCGCCACGACGCCGTGCTCCTCGCTCAGCCGCACCAGCTCCCAGTCGTCGTGACCCCACACCGAGCCGAACGAGAGCGGCGGGTCGGGGACCAGCATCCGGTCCGAGCTCAGCACCTTGGAGCCGACGTCGACCACGACGCGGTCGGCCGCGGGGCGGCTGACGACCGTGGCGATCACGAACGCGGCGAGGTCGTCGGGGCCGGCGGCGCCCTGCGCGACCTGGCTGCGATCGTTGAAGACGTAGGTTCCTGGTCTCACCTCGGTGACGCCCGGGCAGCGGATCGCAAACCGGAAGGTGCCCGCCGACCCCACCGACACGACCGGGGCCTCGAGACCGCGTCCCCTGATCTCCTCGGCCGTCTCGACCGTCGCTCGGCAGGCTTCGATCGTCAGCCGCTCCTTCTCGGACGGGTCGCGACCCTGGGTGTAGACGTGGCCCTCGTGGGTGAAGACGCCACGGAGCGCGACGCCCTCGAGGGCGGCGACGCGCTCCGCCACCTGCACGGCGGCGCGTCCCGGTGCGACGCCCAGGCGGTGCATGCCCGTGTCGAGCTCGAGCAGCACCGGAATCGTGAGCCCCCGCGCGCGCGCGGCCCGGGCGACACCCCGGGCGGTCTCGTCGGAGTCGACCGTCACCGAGACGGCGACGCGCTCGGCGAGGTCGCAGAGCCGCGCGAGCTTCCGGTCGCCGACGAGCGGATAGCCGACGAGGATGTCGCCGACACCTGCGGCCGCCATCACCTCGGCCTCGCCGAGCTTCGCGACCTGGACGCCGGCCGCGCCGGCTTCGAGCTGGAGTCGGGCGAGCTCCGGAAGCTTGTGAGTCTTCGTGTGCGGACGGAGCGAGACGCCGGCCTCGCGTGCCATCGCGGCGACCCGCGTGATGTTCGACCGGACCGTGTCGAGGTCGAGGACGACCTCGGGGGTGTCGGAGACCGCGTCGACGAGACGGGCGACGCGCTCGCAGTCGGCCGTCTCGGTGGCAAGCGCGCTCACGCCGGACGAGGCTCGCGGGCTCGAGACACCGACGCAGTCTACGATCACAGGCGTCGCATCTGCGATCCTCACCCTCCGCCGGGGTCGGGTGAGGGCGCATCGAATCGGTGAACGAGCTCGCGAACATGGACGTCGGAGACCTGCTGCGCGCATTCGCGAGCGGTCGCGCGTCGCCGGTCGAGGCGGTCGAGGCGGTCGCATCGCGCATCGACGCGGTCGACGGGACCGTCGGCGGCTTCACCGCGCTCTGCCTCGAGCGGGCGCGCGAGGAGGCGAGGGCGTCCGAGGCGGCGTGGCGCCGAGGAGAGGCGCGCCCGCTCGAGGGGGTGCCCTTCGGCGTCAAGGACCTGTTCGACACCGCGGAGGTCCGGACCGCGTACGGGTCGCCGATGTTCGCCTCGAACGTCCCCCTCCGCGACGCGGAGGCCGTGCGCAGGGCGCGGGCGGCGGGTGCCGTGTTGGTCGGCAAGACGCAGACGCACGAGTTCGCGTGGGGAATCACCTCGGTCAACCGGGCGCTCGGCTCGGCACGCAACCCCTGGGCGCTCGACCGCGTGTCCGGTGGCTCGAGCGGCGGCTCCGCGGTCGTGCTCGCCGCGCACGAGGTCCCGCTCGCACTCGGAAGCGACACCGGCGGGTCGATCCGCATCCCGGCCGCGTTCTGCGGCGTGGTCGGCCTCAAGCCGACCTACGGGAGGATCAGCGGCGCCGGCGCCTGGCCGCTCGCCCGCTCGCTCGACCACCCGGGCCCGATGGCCCGCACGCCGGCAGACGCCGCCCTGCTGCTCGCGGCGATCGCCGGCGTCGACCCGGGCGACCCGGCCACGGGCGACGTCCCGCTCGAGGACCCGCGCGGGCTCCGCCTCGGAGCCGACGGGCTCCGCCTCGGGCTCTGCCGGGACCTCGAGCTCGTCCCGCTCGCCGCGGACGTTCGAGCGGTGTTCGACGACGCTGTGCGCACGCTCGCAGGAGCCGGTGCGCGTGTCGTCGAGGTGACGCTGCCCGAGGCCGAGCTCATCTACCCCGCGTTCAGGACGATCCAGAGCGCGGAGGCGCTCGACGTGCACCGCCGCGCCGGCCTCTACCCGGCGCGTCGAGACGAGTACGGCGACGACGTACGCGCTCGCCTCGACGCAGCGGTCGAGGTCACGCTCGAGCAGTACCTTCGGGCGACGGCGGACCGCCAACGCGTGGTCTCCGGCTTCGCGCGCGTCTTCCGCGACTGCGACGTCCTCCTGACGCCGGTGAGCGCGGGGTCGCCGGCGAAGAGCGGCGAGGAGACCGTCCTCCACGAGGGCGAAGCGCTGACGTTCCGCGACCTCGTGATGCCCTACACGACGCCCCAGGACCTCGCGGGCCTCCCGGCCTGCGCGGTTCGGGCCGGGTTCGACGCGCTCGGGATCCCGGTCGGGATCCAGTTCACGGCGCCGCCCTGGCGCGAAGCGGTCGTGCTGCGCGCCGCGCAACGGTTCTGCGACCTGACGCCCGACCTGCAGACGCGGTGGCCGGTCCTGCCGTGAACGGCGGGGGCGACGCCTCCGGGCCGACGCCCCGGGGCGAGAGTTATATGCTATAGGAGTTGCCGAGACCCGCGATGCAGGCCCGAGACAGGACCATCCGGCGCGTCAGCGTCGTCGACGACGTGACCGTGGAGCTTCGCCGGGCGCTCCTCTCCGGCGAGATCAAGCCCGGGGAACGGATCAGGGTCGCCGAGCTCGGCAAGGCGTTCGGCGTCAGCCACATCCCGATCCGGGAGGCGGTACGGCGCCTCGAGGCGGAGGGTCTCGTCATCACCCTTCCCCAGCGTGCCGCGGTCGCCGCGGGCGTCGACCTCGATGACCTCGCCGGTCTCTACGACCTCCGCCGGATCGTCGAGTGCGCGGTGATCCGGCGGTCGCTCGAGTCGATGGCGGACGAGCAGGTCGCGACCGTGCGGCGGGCGCTCGAGGCCCTCGAGGCGGTGGCGCAGGATCACGACTCGCCCCGGTTCTGGGAGCTCCACGGCGAGTTCCACTGGGCGCTGCTCGAGCCGGGCGCGAGCGCGTGGATTCAGCGCGTGCTCGAGCAGCTCTGGCTCGCGTCGCAGCGCTACGTCCGGCTGTTCGTCGCGAGGACGATCGCCGACGCGATGGAGGACCACCGCCTCCTCCTCGCCTGCTGCGAGCGGCGTGACGGCATCGGGGCAGCCGACCTGCTCCGCCGTCACCTGGATCGCACCGAGCGGGCGGTCCGCGACGCCTTCGCGCCCGTCGAGTCGGCGAGCGACGGCGACCCGCCCAGGTGATGCCGAGCGCCACCCGTGCCGTCCCGGGGCGCGGCTCCGAAGGGCGCGACCTGGCCGGGGGGTAGCTCGCGGTGCGTGCCGCCATCCTCTCCGCCTACGGGCAGCCGCCCGAGGTCGGCGAGCGCCAGGAGCCTCAGGGGGACGCGGGCACGGCGGTCGTCGAGCTCGCGGCTGCGGCTCTCAACCCCGCCGACCTCGCGATCGCCTCGGGCTCCTTCCCGGCCGGCAGCCCGCCCCTGCCCTACGTGCCGGGGATCGAGGGGGTCGGGCGGGTCGTGCGCTCGAGCCGCTTCGCGCCCGGCACCAGGGTCTGGGCGTCCGGGCGCGGTCTCGGCGTGGCCCGGGACGGCGCGTTCGCCGAGCGGTTCGCGGTCGCGGACGAGGTGCTGATCGAGGTGCCCGACGACGTCGGCGACGTCGTCGCCGCCGCGCTCGGCCAGGTCGGTCTCGCAGCCGTCGTGCCACTTTCGTGGCTCGCCCCGGTCGAGCCGGGCGAGGCCGTGCTCGTGCTCGGGGCGACCGGGAGCGTCGGCACGGTCGCGGTGCAGGTGGCGAAGCTCCTCGGCGCGGGCCGGGTGGTCGCGGCTGGCCGGAACGCGCGGCGCCTCGAGTCCCTTCGAGCCCTCGGAGCCGACGCGACCGTGGTCATCGGCGACGGCGACCTGCGCGAGCGCCTCGACGCTGCCGCCGACGGGTCGCCGCCGTCGCTCGTGCTCGACCTCCTCTGGGGAGCGCCGCTCGAGGCCGCCGTGGCGGTCGCGGCGCCCGGTGCCCGCATCGTGCACGTGGGACAGTCGGCGGGGCCGTCCGCGTCGCTCCACTCCGGCCACGTGCGGGGGAAGCAGCTCCGGGTCTTCGGCTACTCGAACTTCGCCGTACCGCTCGAGGAGCTCGCGCGAGGGTACGCGTTCCTCCTCGCCCACGCCGCGGCCGGACGCATCCGGCTCGCGATCGAGGCGCTGCCGCTCGAGGCCGTGTCGGAGGCGTGGGAGCGCCAGCGCCGAGGGAGCGACGCCAAGCTCGTACTCGTCCCGCGCGGCGACCGTTATAAGCTATAGCGCGTTCGAGAGTCGCGTCGATGGCCGTCCAGCCCGTGATCATGCCGAAGCTCGGTGCCTACACCGAGGACGTCGTCCTCCTCGCCTGGCTCGTCGGCGAGGGCGAGGAGGTCGCCGCCGGCCAGCCGGTGCTCGAGCTCGAGACAGAGAAGACGACGGCGGAGGTCGAGGCGGAGGCGTCGGGGTGGCTCCGCCAGCTCGTGCCCGCCGGGGAGGCCGTTCCGATCGGCGCGACCGTCGCGCTCGTCGCCGCGACGCGCGAGGAGTACGACGAGCTGACCCGGGCGGACGGTGGGCACGTGCCCGCACCCGCTTCCCGCCCCGCGGCGCCGCTCGTGTCCCCCCGCGCCCGCAAGCTCCTGCGGGAGCTCGGTCTCGGTCTCGAGGCGGCGCGGGAGATCGCCGGATCGGGTCCGGGCGGCCGCGTCCTCGACCGCGACGTCGCCGCCTGGGTCGCCGGGCGTCCCCGCCCGGAGCCCTCGGCGCGGGCGGGCGAGCTGACCGTGAGGCGGACGGTCCCGCTCTCCGGCCGGCGCGGGACGATCGCGAGCCGGATGGTCGCGAGCCTCCGCGAGACCGCGCAGCTCACGTCGGTGCTCGAGCTCGACGTCAAGCCGCTCGTCGACCTGCGCGCGCGCATGAATGGCGCCGGTGCCTCGCCCCGGATCGGCGTCACCGCGATCGTGGTGAAGCTCGTCGCGGCCGCGCTCCTCGAGCATCCGAGGCTCAACGCGAGGGTGACCGGGGAGGCGATCGAGGAGCTGGCCGAGATCAACGTGGCGGTCGCGGTCGAGACCGACCGCGGCATCGTCGCCCCGGTCGTCGCGGGTGCGGACCGGCTGGCTCTCGAGGCGATCAACGCTCGCATCGTCGAGCTCGCCGCGCGAGCGCGCGACGGCCGGCTGACGGCCGCCGACCTCGAGGGCGGGACGTTCACGGTCTCGAACGGCGGCATCCACCCCGTCGACATCACCACGGCGATCCTCGACCCGCCGCAGTGCGCCCTCCTCTGGGTCGGCCGCATCCGCGACCGGCCGGTGGCGGTCGGAGAGGGAGCGATCGCGGTCCGCCCGACGCTCCAGGCCTGCCTCACGTTCGACCACCGTGCGGTCGACGGGGCGCCGGCGGCCGCGTTCCTCGCGACGCTCCAGCGGCTCGTCTCGGCGCTCCCGGAGCTTCCCTCGTGAGCGCGTCGATCGAGCGGGCCGTGCACGTCGACCGCAAGACGGCGATCGCGCTGTACCGCACGATGCTCACGATCAGGCTGTTCGAGCGCCGCGTCTCGCGGGAGTTCCGCACGGGCGACATTCCCGGCTTCGTCCACGTCTACATCGGTGAGGAAGCGGTGGCGGCTGGCGTGTGCGCCAACCTCGACGAGCACGACTACGTCACGAGCACGCACCGCGGTCACGGCCACTGCATCGCCAAAGGATGCGACCTGGGTGCGATGATGGCGGAGATCTTCGGACGAGAGACCGGGTTGTGCAGGGGCCGTGGCGGCTCGATGCACATCGCCGACTTCTCGCGCGGCATGCTCGGCGCGAACGCGATCGTCGGAGGCGGGATCGCCCTCGCGACGGGAGCGGCGCTCGCGGCGAGCGTCCGCGGCACGAGCCAGGTGTCGGTTGCGTTCTTCGGCGACGGCGCCGCGAACCAGGGTGTCCTGCACGAGAGCCTCAACCTCGCGGCGATCTGGCGGCTGCCGGCGATCTACGTCTGCGAGAACAACGGGTTCGCGGAGTCGACGCCCGCGGCCTACGCCACGAGCGTTCCCGACATCGCCTCGCGGGCCGCCGCGTACGGGATCCCGGGAGTCGTCGTCGACGGCGCGGACGTCCTCGAGGTCTACCGCGCGGCCCGCACAGCGGTGCAGCGGGCGCGCGGTGGCGACGGGCCGACGCTGCTCGAGGTGAAGACGTACCGCTTCATGGGGCACTACGAGGGCGACCCCGACCGGTACCGGGATGACTCGGACCGTGAAGCCGCGCGGAACCGCGACGCGCTCGCCGCGTGCCGGCGCGATCTCGTCGCGACCGGTCAGGCCAACGAGGCCGAGCTCGAGGCACTCGAGGCGGAGATCGAGGAGGAGGTCGCGCGGGCGGTCGAATTCGCGCGGTCGAGCCCGTTCCCCGACCCGGCCGAGGTGACGCGCTACGTCTACCCGGAGCCGCTCGCGACGGCGGGGGCCGCGCGGTGAGCGCCGTGCTCGAGCGGCAGCTCTCGCTCGTCGACGCCGTCGGCGAGGCGCTCCGTCAGGCGATGGAGGCGGACCCGTCCGTGATCGTGATGGGCGAGGACGTCGCCGGCGGCGCCGGGCGCGGGGCGGGCAAGGAGAACGCGATGGGAGGCTCGTTCGGCGCGACGAAGAGCCTCTACCCGCTCTTCGGCGCCAGCCGAGTGCGCGACACCCCGATCTCGGAGGCGGGGTTCGTGGGTGCCGCTGTCGGCGCGGCGGCCGCCGGGCTGCGACCGGTGGTCGACGCCATGTGGGCCGACTTCACGGGTCTCGCCTTCGACCAGATCTACAACCAGGCGGCGAAGATGTCGTACATGTTCGGCGGCCAGGCGCGCCTGCCGCTGACGATCCGCATGGCCATGGGGTCCGGGCTGAGCGCGGCCGCCCAGCACTCGGGGACCCTGTATGCGATCTACACGCACCTTCCGGGGCTGAAGGTCGTGGCGCCCTCGACGCCGTACGACGCCAAGGGTCTCCTCCTCGAGGCGATCTTCGACGATGGGCCCGTGCTCGTGTTCGAGCACATGAAGCTGTACGTGACGAAAGGGCCGGTCCCCGCAGAGCCGTACCGGGTTCCGCTCGGCGTTGCCGAGGTCCGGCGCGCTGGCGGTGACGTCACCGTGGTGGCGATCGCGGCGATGGTCGATCGTGCGCTCGAGGCAGCGGAGGTGCTGGCCGAGGAGGGGATCGACGTCGAGGTGGTCGACCCGAGAACGCTCTCGCCGCTCGACGAGGAGTCGATTGTCGCCTCCGTCGAGAAGACGGGCGCGCTCGTGGTCGTCGACGAGAGCCCGCCGCGGTGCAGCCTCGCCTCGGAGATCGCGGCGGTCGTCTCCGAGCGGGCGTTCGACTTCCTCAACGCTCCGGTGCGCCGCGTCACCGCGCCTCACGCTCCGGTGCCCTTCGCCCCGGCGCTCGAGGCGGCGTACGCCCCGTCGGTCACCGCCGTCGTCGAGGCCGTGCGGAGCCTCGGGTGAGGCCGCGAACCACGAACAGGGGGAGGAGAGAATGATCGAGAAGCGGCTCGAGGTCGACGACGCCGAGCTGCGCGTCGAGATCGAGGGCGAGGGGGTACCGCTCGTGCTCGTCCATGGCCTCGGCTTGTCGGGCGCGCTCTGGCGGCGTGTGTCGGAGGCGCTCGGCGCCGGCCACCGGCTCGTCCGGGTCGACCTCCGCGGGTCACCTCGCTCGCGCGAGTCCGTGCGGCGCGAGCTCTCGCTGGAGCGCTGGGCCGCCGACCTCGGGGCCGTCGTCGACCTGCTCGAGCTCGAACGGCCGGTGCTCGTCGGGCACTCGCTCGGAGCGGCGATCTCCCTCAAGCTCGCGCTCGAGCGGCCACGAGACGTGCGGGCGCTCGTCCTGATCGGGACCGAGGCGAATCTCTCCAACCTGGCGCCGCGCATGCGCGCGTCCGCCGAGCGGATCGAGAGCGGGACGCTCGAGGCCTGGGTCGCGGGGCCGTGGTCGGAGCATCCGCCCTTCTCGGTCGAGTCGCTGCGGCGCGATCCGAGCATCCTCGCGGAGTACCGCTCTCTTCTGCTCGAGAACGACGCCGGCGACTACGTCCGGCAGTGCCGGGCGATCGCCTCGGCGGAGGACCTCTCCGGGCGGCTCGGCGACGTGACGGTGCCGACGCTCGTCGTGATCGGGGGAAGCGACGATCGCACGCTGCCCGAGCGCGGACGCGAGCTCGCCGCCGCGATCCCCCGGGGGCGGTTCGTCGAGCTGTCCGGCACCGGGCACACGATCCCGCTCGAGGCGCCCGAGGCGACCGCGGCGGCGATCACCGGCTTCGTCGCGGAGCTGGACGGGGACCCGGCGCGGCCCGCGGGCGACGGCGCCGAGGTACTCCGGGCAGAGACGACGCCGCGCAACCCGGCCGAGGGGCCGTTCGGGCACCTCGACGTGCGCTGGGTGGTCGGCGCCCACACCGGGGCGTCGCTGATCGCCTTCGGCCAGTCGACGTATCCCCGCGGAGCGACGCACGAGACTCACTACCACCCGAACGCCGAGGAGGTGGTGATGGTGCTGAAGGGCCGAGGCACGCAGGTCGTCGGCGACCGCACGCTCGATCTCGGACCCGGTGACATCTGCTTCATCCCGCGCAGCACCCCGCACCGGATCACCGGCGCCTCCGCGGAGCCGGAGCTCGTGATCCTCTGGGCCTTCGGCGGCGCCGCGAGCATGGAGCAGGCGGGCTACGTCCCGCTACCCGACGAGGAGGAGGAGCCGACGTGAGCGAGGTCAGGACGGACCCACTGACTCCGGACGAGATCGCGACCTACGAGGAGCGAGGATTCCTGTTCCCGATCCGCGTCCTCGACGACGCGCAGGTGGAGGAGCTTCGGGCGGCGCTCGACGACCACCTCGAGGGCCGCCGCGTCTCCCAGGCCTACGAGCTGACCGACCCGATCGTCGACGCAAGCACCCACCAGGCGACGGTCGGGGCGGGGGTCGCGCGGGCCGAGACGACGGAGATCGAGCGCAAGCCCCACTCGGTGCCGTTCCTGTTCAACCTCTGGGAGCGCGACGAGCGGTTCTGGCGCGTCGACGCGAACCCGGTGATCGCGGGGATGGCACGGCAGCTCCTCGGCTCCGAGGAGGTCGTCCTGCTGGAGGACGGAGCGGTGATCAAGAAGCCGGTCGTCGGCGGCAAGCTCGCTTGGCACCAGGACTACGCCTACTGGCCGCTCGCCACGCCCGCCGCCGTGACGTGCTGGATCGCCCTGGACGATGTGAGCGCGCGCAACGGCGGGATGCAGGTCGCGGTCGGCTCGCACAAGCTGGGGGAGAAGCTCCCGGTCGAGTTCGGCGACGGGCGTTCGTTCATGCACGAGGAGCGTCCGGGCATCGGCGAGGTGCGGCCGCCCGAGGAGGTCGGGCTCGAGGTGGTCGGCTACGAGCTCCAGGCGGGGGAGTGCGGCTTCCACCATGCGCTCCTGTGGCATGCCTCCGGCCCGAACACGAGCGAGCGTCCGCGTCGCGGCTTCATCCCGCGCTACGTCGCTGGCGGGACGATGTGGCTCGGCGCGCTCCGCTTCCCGTACAACTACAGCGACGAGGAGCTCGAGTGCGCTCCCGGCGAGCGGATCCACGGCCCGCACTTTCCGGTGGTCGCCACGGCGTTCTGAGCATCTACCACGCGAGCAGACCGCCGTCGACGGCGTAGGACGCCCCGGTCACGAACGAGGCGTCGTCCGAGGCGAGGAACGCCACGACGGCGGCGACCTCCTCTGGGCGGCCGATCCGCCCCATGGGATGGGCCGCGATCATCTCGCTCTCGGCCGCGACCGGGTCCGCGTGGCTGTCGAGGTAGACGCGCATCTGCTCGGTCTCGATGAAGCCGGGCGCGACGCAGTTCACCCGCACCCCGTGGCGGGCGTAGTCGACGGCCATCTGGCGGGTGAGCGCGTGGACGGCCCCCTTCGAGGCGCAGTAGGCGGCGTCGGCGGCGAACCCGACGGTGGCGGCCACCGAGCCGATGTTCACGACCGAGCCTCCGCCACCTGCCACCATGTGTGGGATGGCGTAGCGGGAGCAGGTGAAGATGCCCCACAGGTTCGTGTCGAGGACGCGCAGGTACTCGTCGCGGGCGGTGTCGGTGACCGACCGCAGCAGGCCGACGCCGGCGTTGTTGCAGAGGACGTCGATCCGGCCGAACCGGGAGACCGCCTCCGCGGCCAGCCGCTCGCAGGCACGGTCGTCCCGGACGTCGGCGGGGACGAAGACGGCCTCGAGCCCCTGCGCGCGGAGCGCGCGGGCGAGCTCCTCGCCCTCCTCGACCGCGCGCTGCGACACGACGACGGCCGCCCCCTCCGAGGCGAGCCTGGTCGCGATCGCCCGCCCGATTCCGCGGCCCGCGCCGGTGACGATCGCCACCTTCCCCTCGAGCCGGTTGGAGCGCAGTGGAAGCACTTGTAATCTCGGATGATATGCTAGCGAGCATCCATCTTCCCCCCGAGGAGCGGACACGGCATCGACGATCGAGAGCTGGCGCGGCGTGTACCCGGCGATCTGCACGCCGTTCGCCGACGACGACCGCGTCGACCTCGAGGCGCAGCGACGGGTCGTCCGGTTCGCGCTCGCGTGCGGCTCGCACGGGATCGTGGCCTTCGGGCTCGCCGGCGAGGTGCTGAAGCTCTCCTCGGCCGAGCGCCGGGAGCTGACCGACGTGATCCTCGACGAGGTGGCGGGAGCGGTCCCCGTGTTCGTCGGGGTCGGCGCGCCGAGCAGCCGGGCCTCGATCGAGCTCGCCCGCCATGCCGAGGCGGCCGGCGCGAGCTGCGTGGTGGTGCCGGCGCCGATGAGCGGCACGCTCGGCGACGGCGCGCTCGTCGACTACGTCGTCGGGATCGCGGATGCGGTGGCGATCCCCGTCATGGTGCAGGACGCTCCCGCGCACCTCGGGGTGAGTCTCGGTGCGGAGCTCGTCCGGCGGATCGGCATGCGTGCGGCGAACGTGCGGCTCGTGAAGCTGGAGGCGGGCCCCGCCGAGATGAGCCGCTGGTTCGACGAGCTCGGCGACGAGTTCGCGATCTGGGGTGGGGACGGCGGCATGTACCTGCTCGACTGCATCCGCACCGGCGCGGCGGGGATCATCCCCGGCGTCGACCTCGTCGACCTGCTCGTCCAGGTGTACGAGGCGGAGGCGCGCGGCGAGTCCGCCCTCGCCGACGAGCGCCTGCGCGAGATCCTTCCTATGCTCGTGTTCGAGATGCAGGATTCGATCGACCACTACAACGCCTGCGCGAAGCACGTCCTCGTCCGGCGGGGCGTGCTCGAGCACGACCGGCTCCGGCCGCCCGCGGGGACGCTCGGTCGGGACTCGAAGGCCCTCCTCGAGCGGCACCTCTCCGCCCTTCGACTCGCGCTCGGGGGTGTCGGTGTCGACTAAGGGGCCGCTCGCGCGGGTCGATGACCTGCGCGAGCCGCAGCGTCTCAGCGAGCAGCTCGCAGTGCTGCTCGCCGGCGAGATCGTCTCGGGGCGGATCGGGGTGGGGGAAGCCTTTCCTTCCTCCGAGGAGATCGTCAACAGGTTCGGCGTGAGCCGCACCGTCGCGCGCGAGACGGTCCAGGCGCTCGCGATGCACGGGATGGTGAACGTCCAGCACGGCAAGCGCACCGAGGTCTGCCCGGAGGCGGAGTGGGACATCCTGAGCGCGACCGTCCAGGCCGCCCTCCGGCGGGAGGGGAAGGCCGAGCCGATCCTCCACGACCTGTACGAGTTCCGCCTCCTGATCGAGCCCCAGGCGGCGGCGTGGATGGCGGAGAACGCCGCGGCGGAGGAGCTCGCCGCGCTCGGCGAGCTCGTCGACCGGATGGAGGAGCTGTTCGCAGCGGGGGCCTCGGTCGAGCAGCTCATGGAACTCGACCGCAGCTTCCACGACCTCATCGCCCGGGCGAGCGAGAATCGCGTCCTCGCCGCCGTGAGCCGCGACATCCGGGAGGTGATCGCGACGCTCTGGGGCTTCTCGAGCCTCGGGCCCGCCGACGCGGCGCGCGTGATCGAGCAACACCGCGCCGTCGCGGACGCGATCCGGGCCCGCGCGCCTCAAGACGCCGCGGCAGCCATGCGCGAGCATCTCCGGTGGGCGGCCGAAGCAGACCTCCACGGGCTCGGCGAGCCCGCAGGGGTTCGCGTGCCGGGCGCGGTGGAGCAAGCGTGAGCCTGATCGTCGGCATCGACACGGGCGGAACCTTCACCGACATGGTCGTGTTCGATCCGGAGTCGGGTCGCGTCGACTCGCTGAAGACGTCCTCGACGCCAGCAGCACCGGGGCGTGCGATCGTCAACGCCCTGACGGAAGGAGGAGTTCCGGTCGCGGAGGTCGAGTCGTTCACGCACGGCACCACCGTGGGTACGAATGCGCTGATCGAGCGCACAGGCTGCAAGGTGGCGTTCGTGACGACGAGGGGATTCGAGGACACGCCCTTCATCCAGCGGATCAACCGTAAGGTGCTGTACGACCTCCGATGGACGAAGCCCGAGCCTCTCGTCGCCACGCGCCGGCTCTGCCTCGGAGTGGACGAGCGCCTCGACGCACACGGGTCCGAGATCCGGGAGGTCGACGAGGCGGAGGTGCGGGAGCTCTGCCGGACAATTCGGGAGGCCGGTGCGGAGGCGGTCGCGCTCTCCCTGCTCTTCTCCTACGTCAACACGGAGCACGAGGAGCGGGTGAAGCGCATCCTCGCCGAGGAGCTACCGGGAGTCCCGGTCTCGGTCTCGTCGGAGGTGGCGCCGATCTGGCGCGAGTACGAGCGTGCCTCGACCACGATCGCGGATGCGTACCTCCGTCCGCTGCTCCGCCGCTACGTCGCGAGCCTCGACTCGTCGCTCCGCGACGCGGGGATGATGCGGGAGTGGACGATCATGAAGTCGAACGGCGGGGCGATGCTCTCCGGTGCCGCAGCCGAGTCCCCGATCCAGACCGTGATGTCGGGTCCCGCGGGGGGGATGACGGCGACCGAGCACGTTGCGCGTGCGCTCGGCGAGCCCAACGTGCTGACGCTCGACATGGGCGGTACGAGCGCCGACGTCGGCATCCTCGTCGGGGGAGCGCAACGGCACACGACGGAGTACGAGATCGAGTGGGGCTTGCCGGCGGCGATCCCGCTGATCGACATCAAGTCGATCGGCGCCGGCGGCGGCTCGATCGCCTGGGTCGACTCCGGCGGCTTCCTCCGCGTCGGGCCCCGAAGCGCGGGCGCGGAGCCCGGCCCGATCTGCTACGGGCGCGGCGGGAGCGAGGTGACCGTCACGGACGCCAACCTGCTGCTCGGGCGGATCGACCCCGACTACTTCCTCGCCGGCCGGATGCGTCTCGACCCGGAGCCGGTCGGAGAAGCGATGGAGGCGCTCGGCGAGCGGATCGGCCTCGAGCCGCTCGACCTCGCCGCCTCGATCGTGGAGATCGCGAACGAGAACATGGCGAGCGCGATCAAGATGGTCTCGCTCGAGCGCGGTCACGACCCGCGCCGCTTCTCGTTGCTCGCCTTCGGGGGCGCAGGGCCGCTGCACGCGGCGGCCGTGGCGCGCATGCTTCGCATTCCGAAGGTGATCGTGCCGCTCTACCCGGGCGTCTTCTCCGCGCTCGGCCTCCTGCTCGCCGACATCCGCGTCGACAAGGTTTGGACCCAGGCCTTCCGCTCCGACGACGTCGACGCGGAGCTCGTCAACCGGCAGTTCGGCAGGATCACCGAGCGCGCGCTCGCCGAGCTCAGGCAGGAGGGGTACGCGGGCGAGCCGGAGGTCCGGCGGGCGATCAACATGCGGTACTTCGGCCAGAACTACGAGCACGAGGTGGAGATCGGCGACGGGGAGCTGGACGAGGCCGCGCTCGAGCGCGCATTCCGCCGCTTCGACGAGCTCCACGCGCAGCGCTACGGCTACGCGATCGAGCACGAGGTCGTCGAGCTCGTCAGCTTCAAGGTGACGGTGATCGGCAAGCGCGATCCGCTCGAGCTCACCGGTGTGCGCAGTGCGGCGCGCTCCGAGCGCTCGGTCCGGCCGGTCTACGTCCGTGGCCACGGGCTCCTCGACGCTGCGGTCGTCCATCGCTCGTCGCTCGAGCCGGGCGAGGTCCTCGTCGGGCCCGCGGTGATCGAGGAGGAAGGATCGACGCTCTTCGTCGAGCCCGGCATGACGGTCGAGCGGAGCCCTCAGGGAGCGCTCGTCGTCGACACGGGCGCCGGAGTCGGGAGACGGGCATGAGCGTGTCGACGTTCGATCCGGTTGCGCTGACGGTCGTCGACAACTACCTGACGAGCTGCTGCCGCGACATGGGCGTGACGATGATGACGACGGCGTACTCGCCGATCTTCAACGAGTCGCTCGACTTCTCGTGCGTCATCTTCGCGCCGAACGGCGACATGATCGCCCAGGCGGAGTTCTGCCCGTCCCAGATCGGCACGATCAAGTTCACGGTCGACTGGACGATCGAGGAGCTGGGCCTGGACGCATTCGAAGAGGGCGACATCGTCCTCCACAACGACCCCTACCGCGGCTCGGGCCACGTGCCCGAGCACATGCTGCTGAAGCCGGTCTTCTGGGAAGGCCGGATCGTCGCGTTCGTCGCCAACGTCGCGCACATGTCGGAGGTAGGCGCGAAGACGCCGGGCGGCCTCTCCGGCGACGCCACCGAGGTCTACCAGGAGGGACTGCTCCTACCGCCCGTCAAGATCAAGCGGCGCGGCGAAGACGTCGACGACATCTGGAAGATCATCCTCTCGAACCACCGCACGCCGCGTGTCACGCTCGGGGACTTCCGCGCCATGATGGGCTCGCTCGACCTCGCAGAGCGTCGTATCCACGCGTTGGTCGGCGAGTACGGGCTCGCGTTCTTCGAAGCTGCGACCTCGGAGCTGATGGCGATCGCCGAGCGCCGAATGCGGGCGGAGATCGAGGCGATCCCGGACGGGGTCTACACCTTCTCGGACGCGATCGAGGACGACGGGATCACCGATCGCTCCTACCCGATCGAGCTGGCCCTGACGATCGACGGCGGGAGCGTGATCGCGGACTTCACCGGGTCGGCGGCGCAGGCGACGGGCCCGGTGAACGCGATCTATGCCGTCACCGCGTCCGCCATCTACAACGCGTTCCTCCACCTCACCGACCCGACCATCCCGCGCAACGAGGGCTGCTACCGCCCATTCACGATCATCGCCCCGCCCGGGACGATCGTGAACTGCACGTTCCCCGCTCCGGTTGCCGGCGGGAACACGGAGACGAGTCCCCGCATCACCGACATGGTGTTCGGCGCCCTGCAGCACGCGATTCCCGAGCGGGTCGCCGCGTCCTGCGGCGGGACCTCGTCGCCGTTCCTGTTCGGCGGCATCGACCCGCGAACGGGAGATCCGTACGCCCACTTCCACTTCGAAGGCGTCGGGTGGGGAGGACGCTACGGCCGCGACGGCAACAACATGGTGGTGACCATCAACGGCAACTGCCGCAACACTCCCGTGGAGGTGTTCGAGACCCGCTACCCGGCGTTCCGCATCGACTCCTACCGGCTCCTGCCCGACTCCGGCGGCCCGGGCGAGTTTCGCGGCGGGCTCGGCGGCGAGCGGACCTTCACCGTGCTCGTCCCGGAGGTGACGGTGAGCGCGCTGCTCAACCGGATGAAGACCGAGCCGTGGGGGGTGCTCGGCGGCGGGGCGGGTGCGGTCGGAGGGCTGTGGGTTCGGCGGGCGGGCGAGACGGAGTGGCAGACGTTCGTGGAGGCGTTCGGCACCGCTTCGCCGTCGAAGTTCTCCGGGGTGACGCTGCGCGCGGGGGACCAGGTGAGGATCGTGATGCCCGGCGGGGGCGGCTACGGCGACCCGAGACGACGCGACCGCGCACTCGTGCGCCGCGACGTGGAGGAGGGCTTCATCAGCGAGGAGGCGGCGCGCGCCGTCTACGGACTCGGGCTGGAGGACGGCTGAGGTGGGCGGGTGGATGCGGAGCGAGATCTCGTACCTGAAGGCGAACCGCGACGCGTGCGCGCTCTGCGGCCACCCGATCGCGATCAGGTACTGGGGCGCCGACGTCGGCGGCATGCCCGCCAAGTTCTGCTCGCCGGAGCACGAACGGCTGTACCACGACTACTGGCTTCCGCGCCACGGGGAAAAGGAGGAATCCTGAGATGGCACGCGCTTCCGTTCGCTCGTCCGAGGCTCCGCCGCCCTCCGGCGGGTACTCGCAGGGGATCGTCGCCGGCGGCTTCCTGTTCCTCGCCGGGCAGGGGCCCTTCGACGCCTCCGGGGCGCGGGTCGGCACGACGGTCGCCGAGCAGGTCAGGCAGGTGCTCTCGAACCTCGACGCGGTCGCGCGGGCGGCCGGCGGTTCGCTTGTCGACGCGGTGCGCGTCGGCATGTACATCAGCGACATGGCTCACTTCGACGAGATGGACGCCGAGTACCGCCGCTTCTTCGCGGACCCGATGCCGGCCCGCACGACGATCCAGTCGGATCTCGTCGGGTTCGACGTCGAGGGCGACGCGGTCGTCTGGCTCGGCGGGTAGTGCATGGACGTCGCTGCGCTCGACACGCCGGTCGCGACGGTCGACCTGGACGCCGTCGAGCGGAACATCGCGCGGATGCAGGGCTACTGCGACGAGCACGGCCTCGCCTTCCGCCCTCACGTCAAGACGCACAAGCTGCCCGCCCTCGCCCACCTGCAGCTCCGGGCAGGGGCCGTCGGCATCACGTGCCAGAAGCTCGGCGAGGCCGAGGTGATGGCGGCTTCGGGCGTGCGGGACATCCTCGTCACCTTCCCGATCGTCGGGGCGGAGAAGGCCGAGCGGCTGGCGGCGCTCGCGCGCGAGGTCGCGGTCAGCGTCGCGGCCGACTCGGCCGAGGTTGCGCGAGGTCTCTCGGCCGCCCTCGCTCGAGAAGGCGTCGTGGCCGGCTTCCTCGTCGAGGTCGACACCGGCTTCGCGCGGACCGGCGTGCAGACACCCAAAGCGGCGGCCGAGCTCGCCGAGCTCGTCGACGCGCTGCCGGGGCTTCGGCTCGACGGCCTGATGACCTACCCGACCCTGCCGGGCAGCGGTCCGATCCTGCGGGCGGCGGTCGGCGAGATCCGGGCGCGGGGCCTCGAGGTGCGCGTCGTGAGCGGCGGCGGCACCCCGACGTTCTTCACGAATCACGAGGTCCCGGAGATCACCGAGGTTCGGGCGGGGACGTACGTCTACGGCGACCGCTCGTGCATCGCGAACGTGTCCGTGCCGCTCGAGGACTGCGCGCTGCGCGTCCGGGCGACGGTGGTCAGCCGGCCCACCCCGGAGCGTGGCATCCTCGACGCCGGGTCGAAGACGCTGACGACGGATCCCGCCGAGGAGGCGGCCGGCGGCGGTCACGGACTGATCGTCGAGTACCCGGACGCGCGCATCTACGCGCTCTCCGAGGAGCACGGGCACGTCGACCTCTCCGCCTGCGCCGAGCGGCCCGAGGTGGGCGAGGTGGTCACCGTCGTCCCGAACCACGCCTGCGGCTGCACGAACCTGCACGACCGGGTGGTCGTGCACCGGTCGGGTCGGGTGATCGGGTGCTGGGCCGTCGCCGCCCGCGGGAGGCTCCGATGATCGACCGGGCGACGACACCCGAAGAGCGCCTTGCCGAGCTCGGCCACGAGCTCCCGGCGCCGAATCCCGCGGTCGGTCGCTACGTCGGCGCGGTCACGGCCGGCAACCTCGTCTTCGTCTCGGGCCACGGCCCCTACCGGGACGGCGGCTTCGTCTACAGGGGAAAGCTCGGCCGTGAGGTCGACGTGGCCACCGGGCGGGCCGCCGCGCAGCTCACGATCCTCAACCTCCTGGCGAGCCTCAAGGCGGAGATCGGCGAGCTCGACCGAGTTCGTCGCGTGGTGAAGCTGCTCGTGCTCGTCAACTCCGATCCCGAGTTCGGCGACCAGCCGGCGGTCGCGGACGGTGCGTCCGATCTGCTCGTGAGCGCGTTCGGAGCCGACCGAGGGGCCCACGCCCGCTCCGCGATCGGCATGGGAGCCCTGCCGTTCTCGATCCCGGTCGAGATCGAGGGCATCTTCGAGATCTCGTAGGGACGGTCCTTCTACGATACGGCGCACGCGAGCGGGAGGCACGCTTGGGAGCACACTTCAGCCAGTCGACGTTCACCGATCTCTGCGAGCGGATGCTCGCCCTCTGCAAGCTGCGCGAGGACGAGAGCCTCGTCGTGCTCTCGCAGGGCGACGTCCGGGCCGAGTACGTCGACGCGTTCCTCGCCGCCGGCCAGCGGCTCGGCGCGAAGGTGATGAACCTCCGTCTCCCGTTCTCGTCGTCGGCCACCTCCGGCGAGGTCGGAGTGTGGACGGTCGGTCGCACTCCGCTTGCCGACAACCGGCACGCCGTCGAGGTCCTGAAGAGCGCGGACATGGTCGTCGAGACGCTCTTCCTGCTCTTCAGCGACGAGCTCACGGAGATCCAGCAGGCCGGCACGCGCATCCTCACCTGCATCGAGCCGGTCGACTTGCTGGCGCGGATGTTTCCGACCCCCGACCTGAAGCGGCGCACGGACGCGGCCCTCGAGGCGCTCGGCGCCGCCCGCACCCTGCGCTTCACGAACCGTGCCGGCACGGACGTGACGTACCGGATCGGATACCCGGTCAAGGCCCAGTACGGCTACGTCGACCAGCCCGGACAGTGGGATCACTGGCCCTCGGGCGGCATGGTGCTGACCTGCGGGGCGGACGACGGCATCGACGGCCGGGTGGTGGTCGACCGCGGCGACATCCTGCTCCCGTTCAAGCAGTACGTCGCCGAGCCGATCGAGTTCGTGATCGAAGCCGGGCGCATCGTCGAGATCGCCGGCGAGGGCTACCAGGCCGAGCTCGTCCGCCGCTACATGGCCGACTTCGACGATCCGGACGCCTACGGGCTTTCGCACATCGGCTGGGGGCTCGACGAGCGCGCGCGGTGGGCGGCGCTCGCGACCGACAGCCGCGGTCACGGCATGGAGCTCCGCGCCTTCTACGGCAACGTGCTCTTCTCGACCGGCCCGAACGACCTCGTCGGCGGGCCGAACCACACGGCCTGCCACCTGGACATCCCGATGCGCGGCTGCAGCCTCTACCTCGACGATCGCCCCGTCATCGTCGACGGCGACGTGGTCGTGGAGGCGATGCGGCCGGCCGTCCTCGCCCAGTACTCCGCATAGCTCAGGAGCTCCACCCCGCGACGGCGGGCGTGCTCGATCAGCGTGCGGATCCAGCCGGTGCCCTCCTCGTCCGCCTCGACCGCGCACCACTCGTGGAACGCCGTCGCGAACACGAGGTCCTGCTCGGCGATCTCGTCGATCGCGCCCCGGAGCGCCTGGCCGAACGCGACCCCCTCGCCGTACCCGTGCAGGTCGAACCAGACGCCGTCGAGCCAGAACTGGAACGGGATCTCGAGCAGGTCGGGAAAGCCCTCCTCCTCGTAGGCGAACGGCTGGACCCAGGGGGTGGGGTTGCCGTTCTCCTCGTTCCGTCCCCAGGAGGAGACGAAGCGGTGGCCGGTGTCGCGCACGATTTCGAGCAGGTCGGGACGCCCGCGCAGGCCGCGGTAGTGCCCGAAGGGGGTGCGCAACCCGACGCACTCGCGCCCCAGGTAGCGGCGAATGAGGTCGGAGGTGAACCGGAGCTCCTCGCGCAGCGCGACCGCCGGAGTCTCCGGGAGCACCGCCTCGGCCTCCGCGCCCTCGGCGCGGTAGCGCACGTCCCGGAAGACCACGTGGCTGTACGTGTGCTGCTGGATGTCGAACAGGTCGACGCCGGCGAGCGGCTCGATCGCATCCATCGCGTGGAGGAGGGTCCGGCCGCACACGAAGAACGTGCAGGGGGCGTCGAGCTCGCGGTGGAGCCGCGAGAGCAGGGCGACACCGCGCCGTGTGACGTCGGGGTCGAGCGCCGCACGGTACTGGGGGACCGTCGGGCCGATGAAGCGGGCGAGACCCTCGCCGACGGCGGCCGCCTCCGTGTCGTAGCCGATCAGCAGTGTCGCCATGGGCTCTCCTCCAGTCCGCTCGCCGTCGACGGCGTACTGATCATCTCATATTCTTCACATGTGAGGTACAGAGAGCTATGAGCACTCCGCCCGCCGGGGACGGCCGGACGGCCCCGGACGAGCTGCCGGCGCTGGGCGCGCTCCTCGACCTGACGGGAAAGGCTGCGCTCGTGACGGGAGCGGCGCAGGGCTTCGGCTTCGCCTGCGCGCGACGGCTCGCCGAGGCGGGGGCGGCCGTCCTCCTCGCGGACCGGCGGGCCGACCGGCTCGAGGTCGCCTCCGAGCGGCTCGCCGCGGACGGCCGGGCAGTCGCGGCGGCGGTAGCGGACGTCTCGAGCGAGGCCGACGTCGAGCGTCTCGTCGCGACCGCGGTCTCCGACTTCGGGCGGCTCGACGTGCTCGTCAACAACGCGGGTGTCTTCTCGAACTTCCTGGTCGAGAACCTGCTGCCGCAGGAGTTCCAGCGGATCCTCGACGTCAACGTGCGCGGTGCCTTCCTCTGCATCCGCGCCGCCGCGGCCCAGATGCGCCGGCAGGGCGCCGGCGGGTCGGTCGTCAACGTCACCTCGATCGACGCGATCCACCCGAGCGGCTCCGGGCTCTCCCACTACGGCGCCTCCAAGCACGCGATCTGGGGGCTGACGAAGGCGATGGCGCTCGAGCTCGGCCCGAGCGGGATCCGGGTGAACGCGGTCGCGCCGGGTCCGTCTCTCACCGAGGGGGCGGTCGAGTTCGTCGAGGCGGGCGCGCCCGCGGGCATCGACGTCGAGGCGCAGTGGGGCGCCTACGAGGCGCGCATCCCCCTCCGGCGGCTCGCGCACCCCGACGACGTCGCGCGCGCCGTGCTCTTCCTCGCGTCCGATCTCGGCGCGTACGTGAACGGCGCCCAGATCGTCGTCGACGGTGGCCTGCTCACGGCGTGAGATGACCGGCCGTGAGCCCTTCCCCGCGTTCGTCCGGGCGCTGCCGATGGTCGCGAGCCCGCTCGAGTCGCTGCGCGGCTGGATGCTGCGCACGGAGCAGGCGCTGGCGATGTTCTACGAGGTTCCCGAGGGCGTGGTGGTGCCCGAGCACGCGCACGGGGCGCAGTGGGGAGTGGTGCTCGAGGGCTCGGTCGAGTTCACGATCGGCGGCGAGACGAGGGTCTACCGGCGCGGCGACACCTACTACGTCCCCGACGCGGTCCCCCATCGGGCGGTGATCCACCCCGGCTTCGTCGGCATCGACGTGTTCGCGGACGCCGACCGGTACGCGGCCGCCGAGGGAGCCTGAGCGGGCGCCGCCGGCGAGCGAGCCCCCGGCAGGCCCGGGGGCGACGTTGCAGCGGCCGCGCCGCCGTTATAGGCTATAGGCCGTGGGACGTAGGCTTGCAATCTCTGCATATAAGTGCCAGACTGGCGCCCTGCTTTCCGCCGCATCGCCTCGTCGGTCTGGGCCGGCCTGTTCCGGAAGGAGAGAAGGAGGTAATCGTGGACAAGTTGGGTGATGACAGCCAGGGCGCGCTGGCTGGCGACGGCATCGCGGAGCCGTCGGCGTACAGCCGGCGCGAGTTCCTGAAGAAGGCGGCAGGCGCCGCGCTCGCCCTGCCCGCCGCCGGCGCGGTCGTCGGCTCCGCCGCGGCGCTCCCGCGGGTCAAGGTCGGCGAGGCCGCGCAGCCGTACGCCGGGGTCACGCTCCAGTTCGCCAAGGCGCCGTTCGGGACCGACGA
Organism: Gaiellaceae bacterium; assembly: GCA_035653395.1. GTDB lineage: Bacteria > Actinomycetota > Thermoleophilia > Gaiellales > Gaiellaceae > Palsa-739. Next base: position 15,799 of record DASRBX010000013.1, on the reverse strand, counting down.
GAAGGAGGTGATCGCGAAGCTCCTCGCCCCCTTCGAGAAGCGGACCGGGATCAAGGTGGTGCACACGGTCATTCCGTGGAACACCGAGGGAGCCACGTACGCGACGAACTACGCGGGTCCGAATCCCTACGACGTCAGCTACCAGACGAGCACAGACCTCACCGGTCTCGGGACGAAGGGCGTCCTCGAGGTGCTGAACACGTCGCAGTGGCTCGACGCGCCCTCGTTCGCCTCGACGAAGGCGAAGTTCATCCCGAACGTGTTCGAGAAGAGCACGTACCAGGGCAAGCTCTACGGCCTCCCGTGCATCATCGGCGGCACGGTCGTCTACTACAACAAGGACCTCCTCAAGAAGGCGGGGGTCGCGACCGTCCCGACGAACACGACCGAGCTCGCCGCGGCGGCGGTGAAGGTGATGAAGAGCGGCGGGTCGGGCGTCTGGGGCTACCAGACGCCGATGACCGACAAGGACTTCAACTGGTACTTCCAGTACCACAACATCCACAACTGGGGGACGGACATCATCTCCCGGGACGGCAAGTCGGTCACGTTCACCTCGTCCGGCAACATGCACGCCCTCCAGACCGCGGTCGACCTGATCCTGAAGTACAAGGTCCAGCCGCCGGTCGGCCAGTACGACCGCGAGGCCGGCGTGTCGCTGTTCGAGGCCGGGCGCATCGCCTTCCTCGACGACGAGCCGCTGCGCCTCCCGGTGTTCCGCAGCCAGAAGCTCCCCTTCGCGTGGGACTTCGTCGCGCCGATGGCGGCACCGAACGGGAAGCGCACGATCTTCTCGACGACCGGACACTGGGTGATGGCCTCGAAGAGCCCCAACAAGGGGGCGGCGTGGGAGCTGATCAAGTTCCTCTCGTCGCCGGCGTTCGCGAGCCCGTTCGGCGCCCACTACGGATGGGCTCCGGTGCGCACCGACGTCGACACGAGCAAGGGCGACCCGCAGGTGAAGCGGATCAATCACTACGTGCTCACGAGCTGGGACGGCCTGCCGACCGGGCCGAAGATGGCGCAGCTCACCGACGTCTACGGCCAGGCGATCGAAGCGGCGGCAACCGGCTCCAAGACGGTGAAGGCGGCGCTTGCCAAGGCCCAGGTCGACGGGACGAACATCCTGAAGAGCTGAGCCGGGAAGAGCCGAGACGGAGACGCGGGGAGGCGAGCGAAGGGGAGGATGTCGGCGATCACGGGAGAGACAGCCTGGGACGAGCTGTCGCTCAGCCCGGAGGAGTACAGGCGGGCGAGCGCGCGCTACCGGCAGCGACGAAGCGTCACGGGCTACCTGTTCCTCCTGCCGTACTTCCTTCCCTTCCTCGTCTTCCTCGTCGTCCCGGTCTTCTGGTCGCTCTGGCTGAGCTTCAACCAGGGCGGGATCCTCGACCGGGCGAGGTTCGTCGGCTTCAGGAACTGGCAGGAGATCGGGAGCGACAGCCAGCTCACGATCTCCATCGAGAACACCGCGAAGTACGTGGTCGCGGCGATCTTCCTCGTCTTCACGCTGGCGCTCTTCCTCGCCCTCATCCTCAACCGCTATCGCCGGGGCAGCAACGTCTTCAAGCTCGCGCTCTACGTCCCGCTGCTCGCGCCGGCCGTCCTCGTCGGCCTGATCTGGCAGTTCGTGGCGAACTACGACTTCGGCCTGATCAACCTGATCCTGACCACCATCGGCGTCGGCCGCGTCAACATCTTCGGTAACGGCACGCTCGCGCTGCTGACGATCGTGCTCGCGGAGGTCTGGCGCGGCCTCGGGTTCTGGACCCTGTACTTCCTCGCCAGCCTGCAGAACATCCCGGAGGAGCTCCTCGACGCGGCCCGCGTGGACGGGGCGCGTGGCATCCAGCGCTTCCGCAGGGTCACGATTCCGCTTCTCCGCCCGATGCTCCTGTTCGCGATCGTGATCGCGATCATCGCCAATTTCCAGGTGTTCGACACCGTGTACGTCCTCACCCAAGGCGGGCCCTACGAGTCCACCTCGACGATGGTGTGGTTCATCTGGGAACGGCTGTTCCAGTTCCAGCAGACCGGCCAGGGCTACGCGGCCGCCGTGATCCTGCTCGGCATCATCCTCTTCTTGACCGCGCTGTCGTTCTGGCTGCTCGGCTCCCGGAGGCGCCGGCGGAGGAGCGCGCTCGCCTGATGGCGGTCGAGAGCGCACGGCTCGGACCCGCGAGCGGAGACGAGCGCCACGCCGACTACGCTCAGGCCGCGCGGCGGCGTCGCACGCTCGACCTCGGCAAGGGCATCGCCGCGTACACGGTGCTGACGCTCTTCGCGGTGATCGCCGTGGGGCCGTTCCTCTACCTCCTGTCGCCATCCCTCCGTCACAGCTACGACCTGTTCACGTTCCCGCCGCAGTGGCTGCCGAAGTCGCTCTACCTCGGGAACTTCGGCGCGGTTCTGCATCAGACGAGCTACGTGCGCTGGGGGATCAACACGCTCGTGTTCGCCACCTCCGTCACTCTCCTCACGCTCGCCATCGACACGCTGGCCGGCTACGCGTTCGCCCGGATGCACTTCCCCGGCCGCGGCATCCTCTTCGGCCTGGTCGTGGCGACGCTGATGATCCCGACCGCGGCCATCGTCGCGCCGCTCTACATCATCGTCTCGCATCTCCCGTCGTGGACGCACGCAGGGGTGAACACGTATCCGGGCATGATCCTGCCGATGGTGTGCAGCCCGCTCGGCGTCTTCATGATGCGGCAGTTCATGTCGACGCTCCCCGAAGGGCTGGTGGAGGCGGCCCGCCTGGACGGGGCGAGCGAGCTGCAGATCTTCCGCAAGGTCGTGTTGCCGCTGATGAAGCCGGCGGTGGTCGTGCTCGGGATCTTCACCTTCATGATGCAGTGGGTGAACTTCCTCTGGCCGCTCGCGATCACGACGACCGATAGCATGAAGACCCTGACCGTGGGCATCGCCTCGCTCCAGGGACAATTCGTAACGAACTGGGGCCTGATCTCCGCCGCCGCGGTCATGACGATGGGGCCGATCATCGTCGTCTTCCTCATCTTCCAGCGCTGGTTCGTCCAGGCGTCGATGGCGGGGGCGCTGAAGCAGTGACTCCCCGGACGAGGCGGGTGCGAGAAGGAGGGTCATGGCAGAGGTCCTGATCAAGCATCTAGTGAAGCGATTCGGCAAGGTCGAGGCGGTCCGGGACGTGTCGCTGCGCGTCGCCGACGGCGAGTTCCTCGTCCTCCTCGGTCCGTCGGGATGCGGCAAGAGCACGATTCTCCGCGTCGTCGCCGGGCTGGAGGATGCCGACGCGGGTGAGATCGTGATCGGCGAGAGGCTCGTGAACTTCGTCGACCCGGTGAAGCGCAACGTGGCGATGGTGTTCCAGAACTACGCCCTCTACCCGCACATGACCGTCGCCAAGAACATCGCCTTCCCGCTCCAGATCGCGAAGAAGCCGAAGGCGGAGATCGAGGCGGCGGTTCGCCGGGCGGCGGGGATCCTCGGGCTCGACGACCTGCTCGAGCGCCTGCCGGGGCAGCTCTCGGGCGGTCAGCGCCAGCGCGTCGCGCTCGCGCGTGCGATCGTGCGCGAGCCGCACGCGTTCCTGATGGACGAGCCGCTGTCGAACCTGGACGCGCAGCTACGGATCCAGACGCGCCTCGAGCTGATCCAGCTCCACGCGCAACTCGGGATCACGACGATGTACGTGACGCACGACCAGGTGGAGGCGATGACGATGGGCCATCGGATCGCCGTGATGAACCACGGGGTGCTGCAGCAGATCGGAACCCCGCAGGACGTCTACCGCCGACCTGCGAACGTCTTCGTCGCCACGTTCCTCGGGGCTCCGCCGATGAACATGATCGACGGAGCGCTCGAGTCGGTCGGCGGCGGCTGGCGGTTCCGAGGGGTCGACGCCGACGTCCCGCTCTCGCCCGAGGTGCTCAGCCCGCCCGAGCTCCGCCACGAGATCGAGGCGCGGGGCGAGGTCAAGCTCGGGCTGCGCCCGGAGCACATCCGCGTCGGCCCGCCGGGGCACGACGGCGGCATCCCCGGCCGCGTGGAATTCATCGAGCCGGTCGGGTCCGACATCTACCTGACCGTCGAGGCGGGGGGGACGACCGTGCAGGTGCGGACGGACCCCGACTCGCCGCTGCGGCCGGGCGACAACGTCACGCTCATGTTCGACCCCTGGCGCGTGCACGTGTTCGGGGCGGACGGGCACAACCTGCGTCGCGACGCCCCGGCGGTCGGCTCGACGCTCGTGCAGGCTGCAGCCGCCGGGTGACGGCCGGCGCCTCGATCGGCGAGGCGGTCGACGCCTCGGCGGGGGACCTCTGCGGTCTGCTCGGCGAGCTCGTGGCCTTCCGCACGGAGAGCCAGGCGAGGGAAGCGACCCACTTCCCGGAGGAGGCGCGCCGCTGCGTCGGCTTCGTCCGCGACTTCCTCGGCACGCTGGGCTTCGAGAGCGAGAGCTGGGACGTCGGCCCCTCGGCGACCTTCGACGCGCACCCGGTGCTCGTCGCCCGCCTCCCGGGCTCCGGCGGCGGGCGCTCCATCGCCTTCAACGCCCACGTCGACGTCGTTCCGGTCGGCGACCGAGGATCGTGGTCGCAGGACCCCTTCGGCGGCGCGGTCGTGGACGGGCGCGTGTACGGGCGGGGCGCGACGGACATGAAGGGCGGGCTCGCGGCGGCGATGTGGGCGACGAAGGTCGTCCTCGAACAGGGTCTCCGTCTGCGCGGCGACGTGGTGTTCCACGTCGTCAGCGACGAGGAGGTCGTCGGGAAGGGGACGCGGGAGATCGTCGCGCGCACCCCGCCGTGCGACGTCACCCTGTCGCTCGAGCCGACGGAGCTGCGGCTGTGCGCCGCGGAGGGCGGCCTCGTGCACTTCCGGATCGAGGTCGAGGGCGTCGAGGCCCACGCGTCGACCCGCTACCGCTCGGTGCACGCTGGCGGCAAGCGCGGTGGAGGCGTGAACGCGATCGAGAAGATGCTGAAGCTCGTCGTCGCCCTCCAGGACCTCGAGCGCCAGTGGGCGAACGAGAAGTCGCATCCGATCCTCCCCGCGGGCTACGACACGATTGCTCCCGCGATCATCGTCGGCGGGCCAGGCGGCGGCCGCGAGGGCCGGCTGAACCTGTTCTCGAACGCCGGGACGGCCCCGAACTACTGCTCGGTCGAGTACAACCTCTGGTGGTATCCCGACGAGCCCTACGAGGACGTGAAGGCGGAGGTCGAGCAGGTGGTCGCCGCCGTTTGCAGCATGGACTCGTGGTTGCGGGAGCATCCGCCGAAGCTGACGTGGCAGCTCGGCGGGATCTACTTCCCGCCGCTCGACATGCCTCTCGACCACCCGGCGGTGACGACGCTCTCGCGCTGTCTCGGCGCGGTCGGCCTCGATCCCGAGCCGTGCGGCTTCGGCGCCGCGAGCGACCTCGCCTGGTACGGCGAGCGGGGGCTTGCCGGGATCGTCTGCGGGCCGGGCAGCCTCGCGCAGTGCCACGCTCCGGACGAGTACCTGGAGACGAGCCAGCTCGTGGCGGCCTCGAAGGTGTACGCGCTGATGCTGGCCGGGTGGTGCGCGTAGCCTCGACCGAGCTCAGACGGTCGTCTGGCCGCCGTCGACCGCGAGGTCCTGCCCGGTGATGTGGCGGGCGCCGTCGCCGGCGAGGAAGACGACCAGCGCCGCCTGGTCGGAAGGTTCCGCGAGCCGGCCGAGCGGTATCCCGAGCCGCCACTCGGCGGCATTGCCGCGGACGATCGACTCGACGTCGCCCCGAGCCTGGACCTCGAGGAGCATCTCCGTCGCGGTCGAGCCGGGTGAGACGGTGTTCACGGTGATGCCGTGGGGCGCGAGCTCGAGCGCCATGCAGCGGGCCGCCTGGATGAGGGCGGCCTTCGACGCGGAGTAGGCCGTGTTGTTCGGCCGCACGACGCTTCGACCGACGATCGAGGCGACGAGGACGATCCGGCCGGCCACCCCTGCGGCGACGAAGTGGCGTGCGCACGCCTGCGCGAGGAACACGGCTCCCCGGGCGTTCACGGCGAGCGTGCGATCCCAGTCGTCCGGCGTCAGCGCGAGGAACGGGGCGGGTGCGAGCGTGCCGGCCGCGCCGACGAGGATGTCGAGCCGTCCGTGGCGCCGCACGACCTCCTCGACGAGCGCCTCCGCGCGCCCGACGTCGGCGACGTCGGCGGGATGGGCGGAGGCTCCCGGGCCGAGCCCTGCGACGGCCTCCTCGAGCCCCGAGCCGGGGAGGTCGACGCAGCCGACGCGCGCCCCGGCGGAGCGGAGGGCCCGGGCGCAGGCGAGCCCGATGCCGCGCTGTGCGCCCGTGACGAGGGCGACCCGTCCGTCGAGACGCCAGGACTCCGGAACCGCGTCGCTCACCGTTGCGCCTCCACCGCCGCGCTCACGCGAGCGCGACGACGGCGTCGACCTCGACCGGCATCCCGAACGGCAGGTGGGGCACGCCGACGGATGTCCGCGCTGCGAGCCGCTCCTCGCCGTACAGGTCGAGGATGAGGTCCGAGAAGCCGTTGACCACCCTCGCGTGCTCGGTGAAGCCGTCGACGGCGTTGACGTAGCCGTTGATCTTCAGCCAGCACGCGATGCCGTCGAGGTGCCCGAGCTCGCGCTCGATCGTTCCGAGGACGTTCAGCGCGGTGAGCTCGGCGGCGGCGACCGCCTCGTCGACGCTCACGTCGCGCCCGACCTTCCCCAGGGGGCTGCCCCAGCCCTCGCCGTGGGTCGGGCCGTGCCCGGCGATGTACGCGACGTTCCCCCAGCGGACGAGCCGCCGGTAGGTGAGCCGGACGCCCGGTGGGACCACCTGCGCGGGAGGGATCGTGAGGCCGCGCTCGGCGAGCCGCTCGGCGACATGGCCCATCGCCGCATAGCGTCGCACACGCCGCCTCGTCCCGTCCGGTGAACTACCGTACGCAGGTGACGAGCGGGAACGGCGGACGGTCGGTGGAGCTCGAGACGTCGGCGTTTGCGTTCGCGAGCGATCTCGCGGGCGAGGGTGTCGACGCGGTGCTCGCGAACCTCCAGGAGCGAGCCGGGGTCGGGAGCATCACGCCGGCGTTCTCCTACCACGCCGCCCGCGACGTCTTTCCGCACAACCCGGTGGCGAAGGTCCAGCTCCTCGACCGCGGGGAGGTCTTCTTCCCGCCCGACCCGTCGCTCTACGAGGGGCTGCGGATCTCCCCGCGCGTGAGCGGGCTCGCGCGCGAGCGCGACGTCCTCGCCGAGACGTGCCGCACCGCGGCGAAGCGCGGGATGCAGGTCCACGCGTGGACGGTCTTCCTCCACGCGGACCGTCCCGGCGAGTACTCGGACTGCGTCACCCGGAACGTCTTCGGCGATCCCTACCCGGCGGACCTCTGTCCCGCACATCCCGACGTCCGCGCATATGCGCGTGCGCTCGTCGCCGACGTCGCCCGGTACGAGGTCGCCTCGATCACGGCGGAGTCGCTCCACTACCAGGCTCTCGAGCATGGCTACCACCACGAGCGGTACTTCCTGGAGCTCGGAGCGCGGGCGCGCTACCTGCTCGGCCTCTGCTTCTGCGACCACTGCCTCGCCCGTGCGCGCCGAGCCGGCGTGGACACGACGGCCGTCACGGGTGCCGTCCGGCGCGAGCTCGAGCGCGTGTTCGACGACAGGCACGCGGCCGTGGACGGCGAGCTTGCTCGGGCCGATCTCCGAGACGTCGCCGGCGGCGAGCTCGAGGCCTACCTTCGCGTGCGTGCGGACGTGGTGACGTCCCTCGTCGCCGAGGCGGCGGAGGTGGCGAGCGCGGCCGGACGTCGATTCGTGTTCATGGATCCGAGCGGTGCGGTCAAGGGCTACGCGACGGGGCGACCGTCGGGTGGGCCGGCCGCGGCGAGCTCGTGGCGGCTCGGCGTCGAGCTCGAGAGCATCGGGCCCGTCTGCGACGGCTTCTCCGTGCTCGCGTACGCCGCTGAGCCCGTGCGGGTCAGGTACGACCTCGAGGCCTATCAGAGCGCCGTGAAGGACAGGCCCCTCGCCGTCTGCCTGCGACCGTCGCCGCCGGACTGCGAGGCCCCGGAGAACCTCGCCGCCAAGCTCGCGGTCGCTCGCGAGCTCGGCGTGGCCAGCGTCCACTTCTACCACTACGGCTTCGTCCGGCTCGAGGCGCTCGACTGGATCCGCACGGCGCTCGACCAGGCGACGGGCGGGGGCTGATGCGCTTCGACCTGCTGATCAAGGGCGGCGAGGTGGTCGACCCCGGCGGTGGACACGCGGGTCTGCTGGACGTGGCCGTGAGCCGCGGGCGGGTCGCAGCCGTCGACCACGACATCCCGGCGGAGGCGGCGTTCGAGGTGGTCGACGCGACGGGCCGCATCGTGACGCCGGGGCTCGTCGACCTCCACACCCACGTGTTCCACAAGGTGACGTACTGGGGCATCGACCCCGATCCGGTCGCCTCGTCGTCGGGAGTGACGACCTGGAACGACGCCGGCTCGGCCGGGGCGCTCACGCTGCCCGGCTTGCGCGAGTTCGTCGTCGATCGCTCGCGCGTGCGGATCACGGCTTTCCTGAACATCTCGAACATCGGCCTCGTCGGCGAGAACTACGAGTGCGCGAACCCCGCCTACCTCGACGTCGACCTCTTTCGGCGCCTCGCCGATCGCAACCGGGACCTCGTCGCCGGGGTGAAGGTTCGCATGGGGACGCCGACCGTCGGCGAGCTCGGGCTCGAGCCCCTCCGGCTCGCGCGGCGCGCCGCCGAGGAGTGCGAGCTGCCGCTGATGGTGCACGTCGCGTTCGGACCGCCCGCGATCGAGGACGTGCTGGCGTTGATGCGGCCGGGCGACATCCTCACCCATTGCTTCACCGGCTTGACGATGAAGATCGTCGACGAGCGGGGCCGGTTGCATGAGTGCGCGAAGCGGGCCTGGGACGCGGGCGTCGTGATGGACATCGGACATGGCACAGGCTCGTTCTCGTACGACACGGCCGAGGCGCTGATGGCCGCGGGTCGCCGCCCGGACGTGATCTCGACGGACCTGCACCAGCTCAGCATCAACGGCCCCGCCTACGACCTGCCGACCTGCCTGAGCAAGTTCCTCCACCTCGGCATGTCGCTCCCCGAGGTCGTTCGGGCTGCGACGTCGCGGCCCGCCGAGGTGCTGGGGATGCAGCGCGAGGTCGGCACGCTGGGGCCCGGTGCGGTCGCCGACGTCGCGCTCTTCGAGCTGCTGACGGGACGCTTCCCGCTCTACGACATCTGGGGCGAGATGCGCGAGGCGAGCCGCCTGCTCGTCAACACCCTCACGATCGTCGGAGGCAGGCCGCTGGCACCGCTCCCGCCGGCCGCGCCCGCCCCGTGGGCGGAGGACCCGATCTGGCCCGAGGCGCAGAAGCCGTTCACCGACCGTCAGCAGGAGCTCCGTGACCGGGGACACACCCCGGCGGCGATGCGGGCGGCCGCGCGGTCGCCGGGGGCGACGCCGCGACCGGCCTGAGCGGGCGCGACCGCGGGCTGCGCACCGGGGCCGGACGGGGCGGAGCCGCCGGCCGGGGCGCGGGCGAGGGTGGCGAAGATCGTCCTCGCGGCGGACCGCGGCTCATCCCTGCGACGGAGGCGGCCGGGGCGGCCGTCGCCTAGCCTGGCCGCATGATCGAAGCGACGGAACTGACGAAGGACTACGGCGCGACGCGGGCGGTGGACGGCCTCTCGTTTACGGTCAGGCCCGGGATCGTGACCGGGTTCCTCGGCCCGAACGGGTCCGGGAAGTCGACGACGATGCGACTGATCCTCGGCCTGGACTCGCCGACGGCGGGGGACGTGAAGGTGAACGGCAAGCACTACCGCGAGCACCGCTCCCCGCTGCACGAGGTGGGCGCGCTGCTCGAGGCGCGGTCGGTCCACACGGGCCGCTCCGCGCAGAACCACCTGCTGGCGCTCGCGCACACGCACGGGATCCCGCGGCGCAGGGTCGCGGAGCTGATCGACCTGGTCGGCCTGCACGACGTCGCCCGCCGGCGCGCCGGCAAGTTCTCGCTCGGGATGGGACAGCGGCTGGGCGTCGCGACCGCGCTGCTCGGCGACCCCTCGACGCTCGTCCTCGACGAGCCGGCGAACGGGCTCGACCCGGAGGGGATCCACTGGATGCGCAACCTGCTCCGCGGTCTGGCCGCCGAGGGCAGGACGGTGTTCGTGTCGTCGCACGTGATGAGCGAGATGGCGCTGACCGCCGACCACCTGATCGTGATCGGGCGCGGCAGGCTGATCGCCGACGCGAGCGTCGAGGAGTTCGTCCGGCGCGCGTCGCGGCAGGTCGTGCGCGTCCGCTCGCCGCAGGCGGCGAAGCTGCGCGAGCTCGTGCTCGCCGACGGAGTCTCGGTCGAGAGCGTCGAGCCGGGGCTGCTCGAGCTGAGCGGGCTCAGCGCGGAGCAGATCGGCGAGACCGCGGCCGCGCACGGGATCGTCCTGCACGAGCTGACCCCGCAGCACGCGTCGCTCGAGGAGGCGTTCATGGAGCTGACGAGCGCCGAGGTGGAGTTCAGAGCCGACCGGGTCGAGCTGCCGGTCGAGGAGGCGGCCTGATGAGTGCGGTCGAGATCCACGTCCCCCGCCTCGAGCACGTCGGCCGCGTCACCCAGGCGCGGGTGGCGCGGTCGGAGTGGACGAAGCTGCACTCGCTCCGCTCGACCCGCTGGTCGCTGCTCGCCGCGGCCGTCCTCGGGATCGGGCTGCCGTGCGTCTTCGCCGCGGTGACCTCCTCGCACTGGGCGAGGATGAGCCTGCACGAGCGCGCGGATCGCCACCCGCTCGACATCGCGCTCGCGGGGGTCAACGTCGCCCAGCTCGCGATCGCCGTGCTCGGCGTGCTCGTGATCACAGGCGAGTACTCGACCGGGATGATCCGCGCGACCTTCACCGCCGTGCCGAAGCGGCTGCCGGTGCTGTGGGGGAAGGCAGGCGTGTTCGCGGTCGTGACCTTCGTGCTCGCGCTCCCGACGGTGCTGGTCGCGTTCTTCGCGAGCCAGGCGATCCTGCACGGCATCCCGCAGCTCCAGATCTCCTGGTCGCACCCGGGGGTTGCGCGCACCGTGGTCGGCGGGGCCGTGTACCTGATGCTGCTCGGCGTCCTCGCGATGGCGATCGGGGCGATCGTGCGCAACACGGCCGGCGGCATCGCCGCCTTCGCGGCGCTCTTCTTCGTGATCCCGCCACTCATGAACGTGCTGCCGTCGAGCTGGAACAACGCGATCTCCCCGTGGCTCCCGGATGCCGCCGGCCGGTCGATCTTCACGCTCAGCCCGGGCTCGCACAGCCTCAGCCCCTGGGCCGGGTTCGCGCTGTTCGTCGGCTACACGGCGTTCGCGCTCGCGGTCTCGGCGGTGCTGCTCGTGCGCCGCGACACCTGACGGGGAACCGCGCGGTACCGTGAGGCGCGGATGATCTGGACCTGGCTCCACCGGCATCCGCGCCTCGTCGACCTCGGCCTCGCCGCCGCGACGTTCGCGGTCGGTGCGGCGGCGGCGACGCGCCATGCGCATCCGGTGGCGGGGATCGTCCTCGGCGCGCTCGCCTCGCTCGTCCTGCTGTGGCGGAGGCGGCGTCCGGCCGAGGTCGTCGCCGCGGCCGCCGCGGCCACGATCGCGACGATCGCCTCGGGTGCCTGGCCGGTCCCGTTCCAGCTCGCGATCGCGGTGTTCAGCCTCGGCGCCGCCCAGGCCGCGTACGCGCGGCGGGTGGCGGCGGCGGCGGTCGCGGCGACGGTCGCGACGCTGCTCGTCGCCGGGCAGGAGCTCGGCACGACCGCCTTCCACGCGCTCTTCCTCGCCGCCGCCTGGTTCCTCGGCGACAGCGTCGGCTCGCGGCGTGCCTACGTGCGCGAGATCGAGGAGAAGGCCGCGCGGCTCGAGCGCGAGCGGGAGAGCGAGGCGCGGCGGGCGGTCGCGGAGGAGCAGGCGCGGATCGCGCGGGAGCTGCACGACATCGTCGCCCACGCGCTGAGCGTGATCGTCGTCCAGGCGGGCGCCGCCGACGACGTCTTCGAGCGGGCGCCGGGCCGCGCGCGGGCGGCGATCCGCGCGATCGACGCGGCGGCGCGCAACGCGCTCGCCGACCTGCGGCGCGTGCTCGGGACGCTCCAGGAGGAGGTCGAGTACCGGCCGCAGCCGGGTCTCGCCGCGCTCGACGGCCTGATCGAGCAGGTGCGGGCGACCGGCCTCGACGTCTCGCTCGTCATGGAGGGCGCGTCGCGGCCGCTGCCGGCGGCGGTCGACCTGTCGGCGTACCGGATCGTGCAGGAGGCGCTCACCAACACGCTCAAGCACGCGCAGGCGACCCGTGCGAGCGTGCGCGTGCGGTACGGGGACGAGCTCGAGCTCGAGATCGACGACGACGGCCGGGGGGCGGTGAACGGCGCCGGCGGCGGGAACGGGCTGATCGGGATGCGGGAGCGGGCCGCCTTGCTCGGCGGCACGCTCGAGGCGCGCGGCGCCGCGGGCGGCGGCTTCCGGGTCGTGGCGCGGATCCCCGTGTGAGCCGTGTGAGCGTCCGCGTCCTGATCGCCGACGACCAGGCGCTCGTCCGCAGCGGCTTCCGGCTGATCATCGACGCCCGTCCCGACCTCGACGTGGTCGGGGAGGCGGAGAACGGGGCCGAGGCGGTTCGGCTCGCCGCGGAGCTCGACCCGGACGTCGTGCTGATGGACATCCGGATGCCCGTGGTCGACGGGATCGAGGCGACGCGGCGGATCGTCGCCGCCGGGGCGCACGCGCGGATCCTCGTGCTCACCACCTTCGATCTCGACGAGTACGTCTACGCGGCGATCCGGGCCGGCGCCAGCGGCTTCCTGCTGAAGGACGTCCGCCCGGAGGCGCTCGTGGAGGCGGTCCGCCTGGTCGCGGACGGGAACGCCCTCCTCGGCCCGAGCGTCACCCGCCGCCTGCTCGACCACTTCGCCGACGGCAGCCCGTCGCCGGTGTCCGGGATCGACGCGCTCACCGACCGGGAGCGGGAGATCCTCCAGCTCGTCGCCGAGGGGCTCTCGAACGCCGAGATCGCCGCGAGGCTCGTCGTCAGCGAGGCGACGGTGAAGACGCACGTCTCGAGCGTGTTGCGCAAGCTCGGGGTGCGCGACCGCGTGCAGGCCGTGATCGCCGCCTACGAGAGCGGGCTCGTCCGCCGGCGCCGAGCCCCGGAGGGCGCGAGCCGCCGGGGCTGAGCCCCGCCGCCTCGGTCTTCGCCGGGCTTGCTCGGTCGCGTCGCCGGGCTTGGCGCCGTCCGCTCACAGGTCTAAAAACACCGGTGGGAGAGGCGACGGTGGAGACGAACGCGACCGACGGCCCTGCGGCGGAGACGCCGGCGTGGGGAGACTGGCTCCGCCGGGCGCTCGGACTCCCGGATGGAGAGACGCCCTTCCCGTGGCAGGAGGACCTGCTCCTCGGTCTGCTGAAGGGGAAGGCTCTGCGAGCTGTCGATATCCCGACGGGACTCGGCAAGACATCCGTCATGGCCATCTGGCTCGTGGCGCGGGCATGTGGCGCTGACGTGCCACGGCGCCTCGTCTATGTCGTTGATCGCAGGGCTGTCGTCGACCAGGCCACGGACGTCGCGGTTGGTCTCCGGGAATTCGTCGAGAACGATCCGGCCGTGAAGCAAGCTCTCGGCCTGGCGCCGGATCGCGCTCTTCCGATCTCCACGCTTCGCGGCAGGTTCGTGGACAACCGTGAGTGGCTCGCGGACCCGTCCTCTCCCGCGATCGTCGTCGGGACGGTCGACATGATCGGCTCCCGCCTCCTGTTCGAGGGGTATCGGGTGTCTCGGAAGATGCGCCCCTACCACGCCGGCCTGCTCGGGGCCGACACTCTCGTCGTCCTCGACGAGGCCCACCTCGTACCGCCGTTCGAGCACCTTGTGCAAGACATTGCGACCAGCCCTGTTTTTCGTCCAGACGACGGCCGCTTCGACCAACTGGTCCCTCGGCTTCGATTGCTGACGCTCTCAGCTACAGGGCGCGCGCAGACCAACGTCCTCAGACTCACTCCGGAGGACATCGAACATCCAATCGTCGCGAAGCGGCTGAGCGCCACGAAGTCTCTTCGGATCGAGCTCCTCGACGAGAAGACGAAGCTCGCGGAGACGCTGGCGAATTGCGCGTGGCGACTCGCGGGCGAGGGTAAGAAGCCCGTCCGCGTCCTCGTCTACTCCGACAGCCGGGACGTCGCACAGAAAGCCAAGGCCGCTGTCGAAAAGTTCGCGGAGGACCGCAAGAAGACCGGCGCACCCTCCGCCGAGCTCGCCACCGAACTCTTCGTCGGCGCGCGCAGGGTCTTCGAGCGCGAGGCGGCGAAGCAGCGGTTGGCCGAGCTTGGGTTCGTCGCCGGCAGCAACGTCCCATCGACCTGCCCAGCCTTCCTGTTTGCGACCTCCGCGGGCGAGGTCGGCGTCGACCTCGATGCCGACCACATGGTCTGCGACCTCGTCGCCTGGGAGCGGATGGTTCAGCGCCTCGGCCGTGTCAACCGGCGCGGGGACGGCAACGCCCAGGTGATCGTCCTCGTGGAGCCAGAGCCCGAGAGCGCCGACAAGCTGCTCACGAAGAACCCAGGTGAACTCTCGGACAAGGAGCAGGCGACAGCTGACCGTATCCTCCGCGCGAGGTCCGTGACAGCTCTCATTAAGCAGCTGCCGCGGACGGACGGTGGCTGGGACGTAAGCCCGGGTGCGCTTGATCGTCTGAGGCAAGCCGCGGAAGCGGACCCGGAGCTCGAGCGCCTGGTAGGGGACGCCATCACGGCCGAGCCCCTTCGGCCCGCGCTCACGCGACCGCTCGTGGAGGCGTGGTCGATGACCTCGCTCGAGAAGCACACCGGACGCCCGGAGATCGGTCCTTGGCTTCGCGGATGGATCAAGGACGACCCGCCCCAGACGGCCGTCGTGTGGCGGACGCACCTTCCGGTGCGCCCGGGCGGCCCGGCGCCGAGCAAGGAGGAGATCGAGGCCTTCTTCGAGGCGGCGCCTCCGCACACGAGCGAGCTTCTCGAGACGGAGGCCGACCGAGTCGTGCGGTGGGTCGCCGCTCGCGCCAAGAGCGTTCTCCAGCAGCAAGGAGAGGCGCACCGGCCGACGGACACGGGCGAGCCGGGCTTAAGTGAGCAAGACGTGGTGGCCTTCGTTCTCGATCCCGCTGGAGGTCTGCGGCAGTCTCTGGCGCTTGCAAAGCTCGAACACCCCGAGGACAAGAAGCAATTCGAGCGGTTGATCGCAGGCGCCACCATGGTCGTCGACGCCCGCTTGGCGGGCTTGAAGGATGGACTCCTCGACAAGAAAGAAGCCAGCTCCCCGAGGACGGCCGACGACGACGGCCTCTGGGTGCGCGAAGGGGCGGTCGGGTTCCGTGTGCGAGCCGTCGAGGCCGGCGCGGCGATCACGAAGGACACGAACTGGCGCGAGCGCCTGCGGTTCGCGTCGGAGACGTCCGAGGACGGCGACGCGACGCGCTGGTTTGTCGTGGAGAAGTGGCGGCAGGATGCGGCGACCGAGGATGATCGCTCGGCGGCGACCCCGCAGCTCCTCGAGGAGCACCAGTCAGCCGCCGAGGGGCATGCTCGCCGGCTGGCAAAGGCGCTCGGTCTCGACGACGGACACACCGACGTCCTTGCCCTCGCCGCACGTCTTCACGACGAGGGCAAGCGCGCTGCGAGATGGCAACGCGCATTCAATGCTCCGGTAGAAGGCGTCTACGCAAAGACGGAGGGCCCCATCAACTACCGTTTGCTTGACGGCTACCGGCACGAGCTGGGCTCGCTTCTCCGCACTGAGGACGACGAGCGTATCCGG
>DASRBX010000012.1:0-15255 GCA_035653395.1 Gaiellaceae bacterium | reverse complement strand
TCGCGGTCGACGCCCAGAGCGGCCGGATCCTGTGGGAGTTCACCCCGAGTGACATCAGGTCCTATCAGGGCACCGCCCAGATCACCACGGCGACCCCGATCGCCGACCCGAATCGGCAGTTCGTCTACGCCGCCTCGCCCGACGGCCGGATCCAGAAGCTCAGCGTTGCGACCGGCCACGTCCTCTGGCGCCGCTCGATCACGCGGCTGCCTTCGCGGGAGAAGATCGCGTCCTCGCTCAACTTCGCCGCCGGGCACGTGATCGCGACCACCGGCGGCTACATCGGCGACACGCCGCCCTACCAGGGCCACGTCGTGATCATCGCGGCGAAGACCGGCCGCCTGCTCCACGTCTGGAACTCGCTCTGCTCGAACCGGCACCGGCTGATCTCGCCGCCGTCGTGCGGCGCGAGCGACTCGGCGATCTGGGGACGCGCCGGCGCCGTCGTCATGCCAGGCAGGGGCAACCTGCTCGTCGCCATGGGCAACGCGCCCTGGAACGGCCACACGAACTGGGGGGACGCGGTGGTCGAGCTCTCCCCGTCCGACCGGATGCTCGGCAACTACACGCCCACCGACACGCAGCGCCTGAACGAGGCCGACCTCGACCTCGGCTCCACCTCGCCGGTCTACCTCACGTCCACGCTGATCGCGCAAGGAGGCAAGGACGGCAAGATCCGGCTCCTCTCGCTCGCCAGGATGCGCGGGACGAAGCCGCATCTCGGGCACGAGCTGCAGATCGTGCCGACGCCGTCCGGGAGCGACCTCTTCACGGCGCCGGCCGTGTGGCGGACGAACGGGCAGACGTGGCTGATCGCGGCCGACGGCGGCGCGACGCAGGCCTGGCGTCTGCGACACGCGCGCCTGCATTCCATGTGGCGCAACGACACCAACGGCACGAGCCCCGTCATCGCCGGCGGTCTCCTCTACGTCTTCGATCCGAACGGCGGCCTCGACGTCTATCAGCCGGGAACGGGGAAGCTCGTCGCGACCCTCCCGTCGGGCGGCGGGCACTGGAACAGCCCGATCGTCGTGGACGGGCGCATCGCGCTGCCGGAGGGCGATGCCAACGACCACGCGACGAGTGGCGTGCTCGACATCTGGCGGGCTGGCTAGGCCGAGCGGCGGCGGCGCACCTGCGGCGCCTGCTGGCCGAGGGCCGCGTAGGCGAGCGCCTGCAGCGACTCGTTCAGCGTGGAGAGCTCGCGGGCGATCCTGAGGAAGTTCTCGTCGTTGTCGAGCCGCTTGTTCGTCTTCTCGAGCTCGTTCCCGATCCGGTCGAGCCGCTCGAGGATGAGGTCGAAGCGCCTGTCGGAGAGGTTCTGCTCCATGCGGGTCATCGTAGTGCGGCCAGCTCCTCGCGGGAGCGGACGACGACCGGCTCGCCGCCGAGCGCCGCCCGCACGTCGGCCGGCGTCCCGACCGCCTCGACGTAACGCGCCGCGCCGGCGTGCGCGAGGGCGAGGTCGGCGAGCTCCAGCGGCGCGTCGGTGAAGACGCCGATCCGCGCGCCGGCGGCCTTCAGCCGCCGCAGCAGCGCGTTCGTGTCGGGGCGCGGGCGGATGTAGACCGGTGCGCGGTCCGCGGCGAAGCGCTCGAGCAGCGGCCGCCAGTCGCCCAGCGCCTCGTCGAGCGCGGCCGAGGCGGCCGTCCGGTCCTGCGGCACGTCGAGCTCCACGCGGGCGCGCCGCGCGGCGTCCTCCAGCCACGCGTCCCAGAGCGGCCGGGTGTCGGCGAGCACGCCGTCGAGGTCGAGCGCGTAGGCGGGGCCGTCGGCCACGGACGCCGATGCTAGATTCCCCGCACAAATCGGCGAGCGGTGAGGGAACTCCGGTGCGAGTCCGGGACGGTCCCGCCGCTGTGAGGGGAGACGCTCTCCCGCCACGACGCCACTGGGCGCGAGCCCGGGAAGGCGGTGGGAGAGGGAGCCCCGAGTCAGAAGACCTGCCGCCCGCCGCCCGACTCGAACCCCTCGCGGAAGGAGGATTCGTGCACCGTCCGACCATCGCTGTCGCCGCGGCCCTCGCCGCCGCCCTCGCCGTCGTCTCCCTCTCGGCCGCCGCCCCCGCGCGGAGCCAGGCCAAGCACCGCTACCCGCACCGCATCGTCTCGCTCTCGCCGACCGTGACCGAGGACTTGTTCGCGATCGGCGCCGGGAAACAGGTCGTCGCCGTCGACAACGACTCGAACTATCCGGCGCGAGCGCCGCGGACGAAGCTGTCCGGCCTCACCCCGAACGTCGAGGCGATCGCGGGCTACCACCCGGACCTCGTCCTCATCTCGTACGACCCGGGGAACGTCGCCGCGCAGCTCCGCAAGCTCGGGATCAAGGTCGTCGACGAGCCCGCCGCGAACGACCTGAAGCAGGCGTACGGAGAGATCCTCGGCCTCGGCCGCCTCACCGGCCACACACGCGGCGCACGGGCCGTGGTGCACTCCATGCGAACGCAGCTCGCGGCGATCGTGCGGAGCGTCCCGAAGACGCGCCGTCACCTGCGCGTCTACCACGAGCTCGACCCCACGTACTACTCGGCCACGTCGAAGACGTTCATCGGCAGCATCTACAGGCTGTTCGGCTTCCGCAACATCGCGGACGCGGCGGACTCCTCGGGCGGCGGCTACCCGCAGCTGTCGGGCGAGTACATCGTCGCCAGCGACCCGCAGATCATCGTCCTGGCCGACACGAGGTGCTGCGGGCAGTCGTACGCGACGGTCGCCTCGCGGCCCGGCTGGGCGACGATCTCGGCCGTCCGGCATCACCGCGTCGTGAGCGCGAACGACGACGTCGCCTCACGCTGGGGGCCGCGGATCGTGCAGTTCGCACGGACGGTGGCGCGGATCGCCAGGCAGGGCTGATGGCAGCGACGGCCGGAACGGCGGAGGCGGCCCCGAGCGTCGAGGCGCGGGGGGTCGGCCTCCGTGCCGGTCTCGTCACGTTCGCGTTCCTGCTCGCGGCGCTCGCCGTCGGTCTCGCCGTCGGGCCGGTCCACGTCGGGCTGGGCTCGATCGTCCGGTCGGCGCTCTCCTACGTCCCGTTCCTGCACGTCCACCAGCCGCTCGGAGCCGTCGACCGGGCCGTGCTCTGGCAGCTCCGTGCACCGCGGGTCGCCCTCGCGGCGCTCGTCGGCGGCATGCTCGCCGTCGCCGGCGCGTCGTACCAGGGCGTCTTCCGGAACCCGCTCTGCGACCCGTACCTCCTCGGCGTCGCGGGCGGCGCAGGCCTGGGCGCGACACTCGCCATCGTCTACGCCTCGACCGCCGCGGCGGGCGGGAGCTGGACCGTCCCGCTGGCGGCGTTCGCCGGCGCGATCGCCGCGGTCGTCGTCACCTACGGGCTCGGGCGCTCGGCCGGCGCGACGCACATGACCGGTGCGCTCGTGCTGGCAGGCGTGACGACGGCGACGTTCACCGCCGCCGTCCAGACGTTCGTCCAGCAGCAACACACCCAGCAGCTACAGAACGTCTACTCGTGGCTCCTCGGCGGCTTCTCCACCGCGACCTGGCACGACGTCGCGATCTGCGCGCCGTACGTCGCGGCCGGCTCGCTCGTGCTCGTCCTCCACCGGCGGGTGCTGGACGTGCTAAGCCTCGGCGACGACGAGGCCGCGAGCCTCGGCGTGGACGTGGGCCGAGCCCGGCTCGCGATCGTCGTCGCGGCCACGCTCGGGACGGCGGCGGCGGTGGCGGTGAGCGGGCTGATCGCGTTCGTCGGGATCATCGTCCCGCACACGATCCGCCTCCTCGTCTCCACGAGCTACCGCGCCGTCGTGCCGCTCTCGCTGCTCGTCGGGGCCGGGTTCCTCGTCCTCACCGACGTCGTCGCGCGCACCGTCCTCTCGCCGGCCGAGCTGCCGATCGGCGTCGTGACCGCCTTCTTCGGCGCGCCCTTCTTCGCCGTCGTCCTCCGCACGTCGCGCGGAGCGAGATGATCGAGACCCGCGACCTCTGGGTGCGCTTCGGGCCGGTCGCGGCCGTGCGGGGCCTCTCGCTCCGTGCCGAGACGGGAGGCTGGACCGCGCTGATCGGGCCGAACGGCGCCGGCAAGACGTCAGCCCTGCGGGCGCTCGCGGGCCTCGCCGACTACGACGGCGAGGTGCTCCTCGACGGGCAGGACGCGCGGCGGCTCGGACGGCGGTCGGTCGCGCGGCTGGTCGCATTCGTCCCGCAGAAGCCCGAGACGCCGCCGGCGCTGACGGTCGCCGAGTACGTCCTGCTCGGCCGCACGCCGCACATCCCGTACCTCGGCGGCGAGGGCCGCCGTGACCGCGAGGCCGCGGCGCGCGCGCTCCGCCGCCTCGAGCTCGAGGGGTTCGCCGACCGGCCGCTGGGCTCGCTCAGCGGCGGCGAGCTGCAGCGTGCGGTGCTCGCGAAGGCGCTCGCACAGGAGGCGCCGGTGCTGCTGCTCGACGAGCCGACGACGGCGCTCGACCTCGGCCGCCAGCAGCTCGTCCTCGAGCTCGTCGATGCGCTCCGCGCCGACGGGCTGACCGTCGTGACGACGCTGCACGACCTCACGCTCGCGGGCCAGTACGCCGAGCGGCTCGTGCTGCTCGACGAGGGTGCGGTCGTCGCCGAGGGGCCGGCCGCCGAGGTCCTCTCGGCGCCGAACGTCGCCGCACACTACGGCGCGAACGTCCGCGTGCTCGAGGAGGACGGCGGCGTATTCGTCCTCCCGGTGCGCTC
Source organism: Gaiellaceae bacterium (assembly GCA_035653395.1). Taxonomy (GTDB): domain Bacteria; phylum Actinomycetota; class Thermoleophilia; order Gaiellales; family Gaiellaceae; genus Palsa-739. The sequence continues at coordinate 10,573 of DASRBX010000012.1, read as the reverse complement.
CGGCTAGACTCCGCCGCGGCGCCCTGCGCCTCTCTATGCGCAACTGACCCGCCTCATTCGGACCCGTCCCAGCAAGTAACAGACTGTTACTTGCGCTCGCCCTGGAGGTCGTTGCGCATGTCTCGCCTGGCCGGCTCCTCGTCGCGGCCGGAATCTCGAAGTCGTACGGAGCCGAGGTCGTCCTCGAGGACGTCGGCCTCGTCGTGCCGCCCCGCGCACGGATCGGGCTCGTCGGGCCGAACGGCGCCGGCAAGTCGACGCTGCTGCGCCTGCTCGCCGGGCTGGAGGAGCCCGACGCGAGCCGCATCCGCCGCACCCCGCCGACGCTCGCGGTCGGCTACCTCGCGCAGGAACGGGAGGGAGACGGCACCCGGTCAGGCGGCCAGGAGGCGCGCGCCGCGCTCGCCGGCGTCCTGCGCGGCGGCTTCGACCTGCTGCTGCTCGACGAGCCCACCAACGACCTCGACTTCGCCGGCCTCGCCTGGCTCGAGCGGGCGCTCGCGTCGCATCCGGGGGCGGTGGTGGCCGTCTCCCACGACCGCGCTTTCCTCGACCGCACGGTCACGCGCATCGTCGAGCTCGACGAGTGGACGCGCACCACGACGGAGTACAGCGGCGGCTGGAGCGACTACGAAGCCGAGCGCGAGCGGCGCCGCGAGCGCCACTTCCGCCGCTGGGAGGCCTCGGTCGCCGAGCGCCGGCGCATCGAGGAACAGCAGCGGCGGATGGCCGAATGGGAGCGCCGCGGCTACGGCCAGGGCCGCAAGAAGAAGAAGTCGAAGGACGTCAAGCGGACGTACGCCGCCAAGCTCGCCCAGGTCGAGACCGTCGAGAAGCCGTACGAGCCGTGGGAGCTCCGCCTTTCGCTCGCCTCGGCGGCCCGCAGCGGGGAGATCGTCCTCCGTCTCGAGGGCGCCGTCGTCGAGCGTGGCTCCTTCCGGCTCGGGCCGCTCGACCTCGAGATCGGCTGGGGCGACCGTGTCGCGGTGACCGGGCCGAACGGGAGTGGGAAAACGACGCTGCTCGATGCCCTCCTCGGCCGGCTGCCGCTCGCCGCCGGGACGCGCCGGCTAGGGCCGGGCGTCGTCCTCGGCGAGCTGGAGCAGGATCGCGCGGCGCTCACCGGCCCCCAGACCCTGCTCGAGACGTTCCGCGGCCACGAGGAGGGAGCCGCCCGCACGCTGCTCGCGAAGTTCGGCCTCGGTGCCGACGACGTCCTGCGCCCGGCCGCGTCGCTCTCGCCGGGCGAGCGCACACGCGCAGGGCTGGCGCTCCTCACGGCCCGCGGCGTCAACTCCCTCGTGCTCGACGAGCCGACGAACCACCTCGACGTGGAGGCGATCGAGGAGCTCGAGCGCGCACTCGCTCGCTACGACGGAACGGTGATCCTCGTCACCCACGACTGCCGCTTCCTGGGGGCCTTCGCCCCCGGCCGTACCATCGGTCTGTGACCGGGACCGCGTCGATCCTCACGATCGGCAACGAGCTCGTCTCCGGGGACGTCCCCAACTCGAACGCGGCCTGGCTCGCCCGCCGGCTCGCGCCGCTCGGCGTCTCGGTGCGCATGGCCGTCTCGCTGCCGGACGAGATCGACACCGTGGCGGATTTCGTCCGCGCCGCGGCCCCGCGCGTCGACTTCCTCCTCGTCACCGGCGGCCTCGGGGGCACGCCCGACGACCTGACACGCGAGGCGATCGCCGCCGCGTTCCGCGTGCCGCAGGAGGAGGTGCCCGAGCTGGCAGCCGCTCTTCGCGCGCGCTTCCGGCGCAACCCGGAGTACGCCGTCCGCTGGGCGATGCTCCCTCGCGGCAGCCGCCCGCTCGCGAATCCGCACGGCGGCGCGCCGGGCTTCGCGATCGAGAACGTCTACGTCCTGCCGGGCTTGCCGAGCGAGATGGAGGCGATGTTCGGCTCGATCGAGGAGGAGTTCCGCCGCGGCGGTCCCATCCAGGCCTGGCGCCGCGTCTACCGCACGTACGAGAGCGTGATCGCCAGGACGCTCGCGGAGGCCGTCGAGCGCTGGCCCGGCGTGCTCGTCGGCTCCTATCCGAGCTTCAGCACCGAGGGATCCACCGTCGAGGTCGTCCTCAAGTCGAGCGACGCGGACGCGCTCGCCGAAGCGTCAGCCTGGCTGGCCGCCGCGATCGAAGAGAGCGGCGGACGGTAGGTAGAAGGCGGCGATGGCGAACGTCAGAAGCACGGCTGCGAGCGGGCTGTAGAACGCGACGGCGAAGACGACGCCGTACATGAGGATCCCGGGCAGGTACGCCCGGTCGACGGCTTCCAAGGCCGAGTCGGGAACGTGCTCCGCGATCAGCCGCCGGCCCCGCCGCGCGTACTGCCACCACACCTGGTGGAGGGTCGCCATGACGACGAAGGTCGCGGCATAGTCGAGCGCCGCCGCCTCCTCGCCGCCGTGGCGGAGGTAGTCGGCCACGAGCTTCGTCGGGAACGGCAGGAACGCGATGGTGAGGAGGAGCAGGTTGTTGATGAAGAGGAAGGTGCGGTCGGCGCGGCCGATCAGCGAGACCGTGTGGTGGTGGTTCATCCAGATGATCCCGATGGTCACGAAGCTCGTGACGTAGGCGAGGTACGAGGGCCAGAGGTCGACGAGCTGACGGCCGAGCGGCGGCGCCTTGACGGCGTGGGAGATGCTGAACTCGAGGACGAGCAGCGTCGCGGCGATCGCGAACACGCCGTCGCTGAAGGCCTGCATGCGGGCGGTCCCGACCTCCACGACCGGGATCGTGGCGGACGCGGCGGACGGTTCAGGCCGCCAGCGCCGGTGCGAGCTCGCGGCCGATCAGCCGCACGGGCGCTTCTCGCCGACGAGGAAGCCGGTCACGTTCGCGAGCAGCGCCGGGGCGCGGAACGTCGCCGGCGAGCGTCTCGACGCCGTGCTCCTCGCACGCGTCCGCGAGCGCGCACCAGTCGCTCCACGTCACGCCCTCCTGGCCCTCGATCATGAGCGCGAGGCGCATGCGTCCGAGCCTAGGCGTTTTCGGGACGGGCCCGTCGGGGACGAGACGCGGCATGACGAATCTCCGCCTCACGAAGCAGCTCGCGGAGCTCGCCGAGCCTCTCGACCCAGTCGCCGAGCCGGTGCAGCAGGCTGTGCGGGCCGTCCCGAAGCCGGTGCGGGACGTCCTCGACGGCGTCTGGTTCGGCAATCCGCTCCATCCGGCGTTGACCGACGTACCGATCGGCGCGTGGTCCGCGGCCTTCGCCCTCGATCTCGTCGGCTCGGAGGCGGCGGACGGGGCGCTCGCCGTCGGAATTCTCGGCGCCGTGCCGGCGGCTCTCACGGGCCTCAACGACTGGAGCCACCTGAAGGACGACGCACGCCGGATCGGGATGGTGCACGCCCTCGTCAACACGGCCGGCCTCACACTCAACGTCCTCTCGCTCGTCGCGAGGCGCGGCGGAATGCGCGGGCTCGGACGGGCGCTCTCGACGCTCGCCTACGGCGGGGCGCTCTTCTCCGCCCACCTCGGGGGGCACCTCTCGTTCGGGCTCGGCGTGCGGGTCAACCGGACGGCGTTCGAGAGCCCGCGCGACCGCTACGCGCCGGTGTGCGAGGAAGACGAGCTCGACGGCGGCAAGCTCGTGGGCGTCGAGCTCGAAGGCGAGTCGGTCGTCGTCTCGCGCTCCGAGGAAACGGGCGAGGTGTGCGCGATCGCCGCGACGTGCTCCCATCTCGGCGGGCCGCTCGACGAGGGCGAGCGCGACGGCGACACGGTCACCTGTCCCTGGCACGGCTCCCGGTTCGACCTCTGCAGCGGCGAGGTGCGGGGAGGGCCGGCCGTCTATCCGCAGCCGCGTTACGAGACGCGCGTCCGCGCCGGCAAGGTCGAAATCCGCATCGCGAAGGAGGACTAGGAGTAGCGGACACCCCGGCTACGATCGAGCGGTGGCCGCGACGACGCCGGAGACCTACCTCGCCGACCTGAATCCGGCGCAGCGCGAGGCCGTCCTCCACACCGAAGGCCCGGTGCTCGTCGTCGCCGGCGCGGGCTCCGGCAAGACCCGCGTCCTCACGCGGCGCATCGCGCACCTGCTCGGCGCGGTGGGCGTGAAGCCGCAGGAGATCCTCGCGATCACGTTCACGAACAAGGCCGCGGCGGAGATGCGCGACCGCGTCACCGACCTCGTCGGCCCGCCCGCGCGCGCCGCATGGGTGATGACCTTCCACTCGGCGTGCGGCCGGATCCTGCGCCGCGAGGCGCAACGGCTCGGCTACCGCTCGAACTTCACGATCTACGACCAGGCCGACCAGATCCGGCTCGTCAAGCGCTGCCTCGAGGAGCTCGAGCGCGACCCGAAGCGCTTCACGCCGCGCGGCATCCACTCCCAGATCTCGAACGCGAAGAACACCCTCGTCGGCCCGGAGGAGTACGCCGGGCGCGTCGCGAGCTTCTACGACCAGACCGTCGCGGAGGTCTACGACCTCTACCAGCGGCGCCTGTTCGCCTCGAACGCCGTCGACTTCGACGACATGCTCTTCCTCACCGTGGACGTGCTCGAGCGCTTCCCCGAGGCGCGCGAGCGCTGGCAGGAGGCCTTCTGCTACGTCCTCGTCGACGAGTACCAGGACACGAACCACGCTCAATATCGGCTGCTCCAGCTCCTCGCCGAGAAGCACCGGAACGTGTTCGCGGTCGGGGACCCGGACCAGTCGATCTACGCGTTTCGCGGAGCCGACATCCGGAACGTGCTCGAGTTCGAGCACGACTTCCACGGCGCGACCGTCATCGCGCTGGAGGAGAACTACCGCTCGACGCAGCACATCCTCGACGCGGCGAACGGCGTCATCAGCCACAACCGGGAGCGCAAGGAGAAGAACCTCTGGTCGGAGCTCGGCGACGGCGAGCCGGTGCGCGTCGTCGAGGTGGAGGACGAGCACGCGGAGGCGCGCTACGTCGCGGCCGAGATCGCGCTCCTCGTCGAGGAGGGCTTCTCCGGCAGCGAGGTCGCGGTCTTCTACCGCACGAACGCGCAGAGCCGCGTGCTCGAGGACGTGCTCGTCCGCCAGGGGATCGCGTACCAGGTGATCGGCGGCCCGCGCTTCTACGAGCGTGCCGAGATCAAGGACCTCGTCGCGTACCTGCAGGTGCTCGACAACCCGTTCGACGCGGTCTCGCTCCTGCGCATCGCCAACCGGCCGCGCCGTGGCATCGGCGACACGACGCTCGCGCGCCTCCAGACCTGGGCCGACCAGCGGGAGATCTCGCTCTGGGAGGCGACCGCCGAGGCCGAGACGGCCGGCGTCGGCGCCGCACCGCAGAAGGCGCTGAAGGCCTTTCGCGGCACGATCGAGTCTCTCATGTCCGCCGCGCAGGAGCTCGAGGTCCCTGAGCTGATCGAGGAGGTGCTCGCGCGCAGCGGCTACCTCGAGTCGCTCGAGGCGGAGCGCACGATCGAGGCGCAGGGGCGCATCGAGAACCTCCAGGAGCTCGTCTCGGTGGCCCGCGAGTGGCGCGAGCAGGCGCAGGAGCCGAGCCTCTCGGCCTTCCTGCAGGAGGTCTCGCTCTATTCCGACCAGGACGCGATCCGCGGCGACGGCTCGCTCGTGACGCTCATGACGCTGCACAACGCGAAGGGCCTCGAGTTCCGCGCCGTCTACCTGATCGGCATGGAGGAGGGGATCTTTCCGCACTCGCGCTCGATCGAGGAGCAGGGGATCGAGGAGGAGCGACGGCTCTGCTACGTCGGCATGACGCGGGCGCAGGAGCGCCTCACGCTCCTGCATGCGTCGTCGCGGATGCTGTACGGCGGCCGCAACCACAACCTGCCGTCGCGCTTCCTCGACGAGCTGCCCGACTCCCACGTCGAGCGGGAGCGCCTGCGCCCGGCTTCGTGGGCCGGCTACGGCGCTCCGCGCCAGAGCCAGATCGCGCCGCGCGACGACGTTCCGGATCTCTCCACCGGAGATTCCGTCCGCCACTCGACGCTCGGCGAGGGCGTCGTGGTGCGGATCGAGCCGGGCGGCCTTGTCACCGTCCGGTTCGCGGAGGACGGCAGCGAGCGGAAGCTCATGCTCGACTACGCGCCGCTCGAGAAGCTGTAGCGTCGCCTCCGTGTTCGACGTCCGCGCCTGTGCAGACCAGGAGGAGTTCGGCCGCGCGATCGGTGCGATCGGGCAGTACTTCAACCCGCCGCCCGACGCCGAGTTCCTCGAGCGCTTCGCGCGGATCCTGCCGCACGAGCGGATGCACGCGGCCCTCGAGAACGGACAGGTCGTCGGCGGGGCGGGCGCCTTCCCGTTCGAGCTCTCCGTGCCGGGCGGCTCGCTGCCGTGCGCCGGCATCACCGCCGTCGGCGTCTCCCCGACGCACCGCCGCCGTGGCGTCCTGCGCTCGATGATGGGCGCGCAGCTGCGCGACGTCTACGAGCGCGGCGAGCCGATCGCGGCCCTGTGGGCGTCGGAGGAGACGATCTACGGCCGCTTCGGCTACGGCATCGCGTCGTGGGCCGGCGAGTTGACCGTCCCGCACGAGTGGGACGCGTTCGCCGAGCCGCTCGAGGCCGCCGGGACGACGCGCTTCGTCGCGCCCGACGAGGCGCGCGAGCTCTTCCCGCCCCTCTACGAGACCGTGCGGCGGGAGCGGCCGGGGATGACGTCGCGGAGCGGGGAGTGGTGGGCCGCTCGCCAGCTGCGCGTGCCCGACGAGGAGAAGAGCACGCCCCGTCGCTTCGTCGTCCTCGAGCTCGACGGCGAGCCGGCCGCGTACGCGATCTACCGCACCCAGATGAGCTGGGACAGCGGTTCCTCTACGGCGCGGCTCGTCGTGCGCGAGGCGCTCGGTGCGACGCCTCGGGCGACGGCGGCGATCTGGCGTTTCCTCCTCGACGTCGACTGGATGGCGACGGTCGAGGTGCCACTCGCGCCACCCGACCACCCGCTCTTCCTGCTCCTGGCGACGCCGCGCCGGATGCGCTACCGGATGGGCGACGGCCTGTGGGTGCGGCTCGTCGACGTCCCGGCGGCGCTGTCGGGACGCGCCTACCCCGAGGGCGCTCCGCTCGTGCTCGAGGTGCGCGACGCGGTCTGCGAGTGGAACGAGGGCCGCTGGCGCCTCGACGGCGGCGCGTGCACGCGGACGGACGACGAGCCGGGTCTCGCCCTCGACGTCTCCGCGCTCGCGTCTGCGTTCCTCGGTGCGGTCTCGTTCACGGAGCTGCGCGCGGCGCTGCGGGTGGAGGAGCTGCGGGAGGGAGCGGTCGCGCGGGCAGACGCCCTGTTCGCGTGGCGCCCGCTCCCGTGGTGCCTGGAGATCTTCTGAGCGAAGGCCGCTACACTGCCGCTCGACCCGGGCGGTTAGCTCAGTTGGGAGAGCACCAGCTCGACAAGCTGGGGGTCACTGGTTCGAGCCCAGTACCGCCCATCCCGGTTTTCCGCTTAACCATGCACCATCGCGGCGAGTGGAGGTATCGGCTGACCACCTATTGACCACTCGTCGAGCCTCCAGTCTCGGCGTTCCCGGTCGGCCCGGCGACCATGCGGTCGAGCATCGAGACGGCTTCGCGGACCTCGGTGGGGAAGAGGTGGCGGTAGCGGCGGTAGATGAGCGCGCCGCCGTCGTTGTGGCCGACGCGTTCGGCGATCAGCTCGGCCTTCATCCCGGCGCAAGCCATCAGCGAGATCGCGGTGTGGCGGAGCCAGTGGAAGCGGAAGTCGGCGACGACGAGCGGGCGGCCGTCGCGCTTCTCCTCGTGGGCGAGTCCGGCCGCGAGGAGCGCGGGCAGCCAGATCGACTGAAAGCCGGAGTGGCTGTATATGCCGCCCTTCTCCGTTGCGAAGACGACGTGCGTTCCCGACGGCCGGACGAGGAGCTGCTCGCGCAGGAGCTGCACTTCTACGCGGGCGAGCGGGATCGGCTTGGGCTTGCGGCTCTTGTTGAGCCGGCCGGGAATGAAGATCGTTCCCGCCCCGAGGTCGACGCGGTCGTCGGTGAGCGTCACCGCCTCGGTGAAGCGAAGGCCGACGGTGCCGCAGAACGGGATGATCCGCTGGACGCGCTCGGGCAGCCACGAGGCGAGGCCGAGCAGTTCCTCGTACTCGAGGGCCTGGCCTTCGCGCGCCTCGACGCGGATCGGGTCGATCTCGAATATGCCGACGTCGACCTGCTGCCCACGCGACTGCGCAGCGCGCAGGGCAGCCTTCAGGAACTGGAGCTCGTTCCGTGCCGCGGTCGGCGCGACAGCGGCGCGCGCGGCGATGTGGTCCTCCACCTGGCGGCGCCGAAGTGCAGGGACAGGCGTGTCGCGGAGCGGTTCCCACGGACGGACGCAGTCTTGGTAGTAGCGGACGCCGGCCGGCCGGAGTGGCCCGCGCTGGCCGCCCATCGCCTTCTTGCGTTCGAGCAGCCCGTCGAGCTCGTCGCCGACCATGGTCGGCTTCTCCTGGTAGAGGTGGCCGAGCTTGAGGCGGAGTTTCAGGTCCAGCTCGACCGTCTCAGCCGCTTCCTTCGTCGGCAGCGTGACCTCCGGGAACGGCCGCACACGGACCTGCCACCGGCCCTTCCCGCGCTTGCGGATCGCCATCAGCGAGCCTCCCTTCCGTTGCTGGAAGCCCGAGTCTGCCGCCGTCCGTTCAAGGCTGCTACGGCAGGGTCGAGGTTCGAGCCGAGCCACTTGTTGATTGCGCTCTCCGCGTAGATGCGGTCAAGTCCGATCCTGATCGACTCGAGCTCGCCGCGCTGAGCGGCGCGGCGGATCGTCTCCGGATGAACGCCGAGCCGCTCGGCGAGTTCGCGGGTCTTGTAGTGCTGTTCGATCACCGTCGACGCTTCGAGCTGGGAGGGAAGATCATCACCATGGCGAACTCTCGGAAGCAGGTACGATAGCAAAACTGCTAGCACTGCTAGACATGAGGGCAGCAGCGTAGACTCCCAATCGGACGATGACGACCGGTGAACTGATCCGCTCCGCGCGCCTACGCGCCGGCTACTCGCAGAAGGAGCTCGCGCAGCGGCTCGGGATGGCCTCGAGCTCGATCGCCCGTTGGGAGACGGACACGGTCGAGCCCGGCTTTTCGACCCTCCGTCGCGTCCTGCAGGCCTGCGGCTTCGACATCCCGCCGGTGCTCGTCGCGTACGAGCGCGACCCCGAGCGCGACGCGCGGATTCAGGAGATGCGGGAACTGACGCCGCAGGAGCGGATGACGCGCCTGCTCGACCGACTCGACAAGCCGGCGCGATGAGCGACCCCCGCTTTGACCCCTACGAGATCCTGCAGGAGCTAGGCGCCGTGAAGACCGGCTTCGTCCTGGTCGGCGGCCTCGCCCGGGTCATCCACGGCTCCGACGAAACCACGCGCGGCCTGGACCTCGCGCCTTCCCTGAACAAGGAAAGCCTTCGCAGGCTTGGGGTAGCGCTCGACAAGCTGCAGGCTCGGCGCGTCGACGGTCAGCCGCTCGACCTCAGCGATCTCGACCCCCAGCGGGAACCAGTGATCGAACTTCAGAGCGACGCCGGCGAGATCAAGATCGTCCTCGAGCCCGCCGGAACCCGCGGCTACGAAGACCTCCGCATCCGCGCCAACCGCGAACCGCTCGGCCAGGGTGTTCGCCCCGCCGTCGCCTCCCCCGGCGATCTCGTCCGGATGATGGAAGCCCTCGACCGACAGCCCGACCCGCTCGTGCTCGAGACGATGCGCCGCGTGCTCGAACTCGACCGACGGCTCACCATCGAGCGGTAGCCACCGAACATGGGAGCGGTCGGGACCTCGGAGCTTTCCAACCATGTATTGTCTCTTGTGAGGATGAGACGGTCCATCGCGGTGCCGGGTGTGCTAGCGGGGCTGGCTCTGCTCGCATCGTCCGCTAGCGGATCGGCAACGGCAAGCGGCAAGACTAGGCCCCATGGGTTCTTACTGACCGCGCTGGCAGGCACGGGGACTATCTACTGGCGCGCGCGCTGCCCAAGCGAGTACTCGCTCGGATTCCACGTTCCTCTCAGGAACGGCGCGACTACCTTCGTCACCTTTCGCTCGGGACAGCGTGTGTTGCGTCGGACTGTTCAACCCGGCCACTCGACGTGGTCCCCGTTCCGCAAGACGAGGAGTCAGCGGCTTTCGACCGTAACTGGTGGCGAAGCCGAAACCATCTATGCCAAGGTCGCGGTTCGCTTCAACGAAGCGCACAGTCTTCCGAACTGCTTCGCCTATGCACCACCCCGCGTAAGCGTGACCTTGTACGGCGGGGGCCACTGACCGCTCGGTCAGCAAGCTGCGCGCCGGTCACGAGGCGGTCAAACGATCGTTGACAGCTAATCGCCATCATTAGTAGGGTCGGCCTACCGGGTGGATGCGCTGGCTGGACCGGCTGCGGTAGCTGCAGCGATCTTGATTCTCGCTGGGGGCTCGAAGCTGCGGAAGCCCCTTCCAGCTACCGGTTCACTAGCCCTCTTGCACTTACCCCGCTCGATCAAGCTGAGCTTCCCCCGTTTCCGGGGACAGGTTAGGGGTTGGTGATTGTGTGTCCGTCGTTGTGTTGGCTCTCGAACTCGAGCGGTGAGAGGTAGCCGAGGCTCGAGTGCCTGCGGCGGCGGTTGTACCAGGTCTCGATCCAGTC
>DASRBX010000011.1:0-58456 GCA_035653395.1 Gaiellaceae bacterium | reverse complement strand
CAAGGAGCTGATCGGCAAGGAGCCGCACAAGGGCGTCAACCCGGACGAGGTCGTCGCCGTCGGCGCCGCGCTCCAGGCCGGCGTGCTCAAGGGCGAGGTCAAGGACATCCTCCTGCTCGACGTCACCCCGCTCTCGCTCGGCATCGAGACGAGGGGCGGCGTGATGACGAAGCTGATCGAGCGCAACACGACCATCCCGACCAAGAAGTCCGAGGTGTTCACGACCGCCGAGGACAACCAGCCCTCGGTCGAGGTGCACGTCCTCCAGGGCGAGTCGGAGATGGCGACGTACAACAAGACGCTCGGCAAGTTCCAGCTCGTCGGGATCCCCCCGGCGCCGCGCGGCATGCCGCAGATCGAGGTCACGTTCGACATCGACGCGAACGGGATCATCAACGTGTCGGCGAAGGACATGGGCACCGGCAACGTCCAGCAGATCCAGATCCAGGGCGGTTCGGGCCTGTCCGAGGACGAGGTGCAGGAGATGATCCGGAACGCGGAGGCGCACGCCGAGGAGGCGCACCGGCTGCGCGAGGCGGCGGACACGAAGAACCTCGCCGAGACGCTTGCCTACCAGACCGAGCGCTCGCTCAAGGAGCACCGCGACAAGCTCGACGAGTCCGAGGCCTCGACGATCGAGGGCCGGATCATGGAGCTGCGCCAGGCGCTTGAGGGCGACGACCTCGCCGAGATCCGCTCGAAGATGGACGCGCTGCAGGAGTCCTCGCACAAGCTCGCCGAGGTGCTCTACGCTGAGGCGGCCCAGCAGGCGCAGGCGTCCGCAGGCGGCGGCAACGGCGAGGCGGCCTCCGGCTCCGACGACGAGGTCGTCGAGGAGGGCGAGTACGAGGTCGTCGACGAGGAGGCGCCCACCTCGTGAGCGAGGAGCACGTCCAGCAGGAGGAGCGGGCCGCGGCGCAGGACGAAGGGCACGTGCCTGGCGCGGAAGAGCCGAGCCAGGCACCGCAGGCGGAGCAGACGGACGACCGGCTGCTCCGCCTTGCCGCCGACTTCGAGAACTACAAGAAGCGCGCGGCACGCGAGCGGCAGGAGTACATCCGGCTCGCGAACGAGCGGTTGATCGCCGAGCTGCTCCCGATCCTCGACGACCTCGAGCGTGCGCTCAGCGCTGCCGAGCAGCACGAGGAAGCCCAGCTCGAGGACGGCGTGCGCCTCGTCCACCGCTCCCTCGCCGCACTGCTCGAGCGGCATGGAGTGGAGGCGATCGAGACGGACGGGAAGTTCGATCCGCACGTCCACGAGGCGCTGCTCTCCCAGCCCTCCGAGGCCGACGAGGGATCGGTGATCGACGTCGTCCAGAAGGGCTACAAGCTCGGCGAGCGCGTCGTGCGGCCCGCCCGCGTCGTCGTCGCGGCGCCCGCGGAGCCGGAAGCCGAGGAACCAGGGGGAAGCGACGGCGATGGCTGAGTCGCTCTACGACGTCCTCGGCGTGAAAAAAAGCGCCTCCGCCGACGAGATCAAGAAGGCGTACCGCAAGCTCGCGCGCAAGTACCACCCGGACGCGAACCCGGGCGACAAGGGGGCGGAGGAGCGCTTCAAGCAGGTGCAGACCGCGTACGACGTTCTCTCCGACGACGAGAAGCGGAAGGCGTACGACCGCTTCGGCTCGACGAACGGCCGCGGCCCCGGTCCCGGGCCGGGAGGCGTCAACGTCGACTTCGGCGACTTCGACTGGAGCGGCGACCTCGGCGACATCCTCGGCGGCCTCTTCGGCAACCTCGGCGGCGCCGCCCGCGGCGGCCGTCGGGGGCGGCCGCAGCCGGCGCGCGGCGCCGACGTCGAGACCGAGGTGCGGCTCTCGTTCGAGGACTCGCTGCGCGGCGCCGAGGCGAAGGTGCCGGTCGACCTGACCGCCGCCTGCTCGAAGTGCGGCGGCACGGGCGCGGAGCCCGGCACGGCCCCGGTCATCTGCCCGGAGTGCAACGGCCGCGGCGTCGTCTCGGAGTCCCAGGGCCTGTTCGCGCTCTCGCAGCCCTGCCCCCGCTGTCGCGGCAACGGCACGGTGATCGAGAAGCCCTGCACGAAGTGCCACGGCTCGGGCCGGGAGCGCCGCCGGCGCACGTTCAACGTGAAGATCAAGCCGGGCGTCAAGGACGGCACGAAGATCCGGCTCAAGGGGAAGGGGGAGCCCGGCCAGCACGGCGGCCCGAACGGCGACCTGATCGTCGTCACGCGGGTGGAGGCGTCCCCGACCTACGAGCGCCGCGGCGACGACCTCGTCGTGCAGGTTCCAGTCTCGTTCCCGACGGCCGCGCTCGGCGGCAAGGTCGAGGTTCCGACGCCCGAGGGCGCGGTCTCGCTCAAGATCCCGGCCGGCTCCGAGGACGGCAAGCTGCTGCGCATCAAGGGGCGCGGCGCCCCGAGGCTCAGCGGCTCGGGCAAGGGAGACGTGCTGGCGCGCGTCCGGATCCAGGTGCCGAAGCGCGTGAACAAGAAGGAGCGCGAGCTCCTCGAGGAGCTGCAGAAGGCGGTCGGCTGATGGACGCCTCGGACCGGCCGATCTACATGATCTCGGTGGCCGCCGAGCTCGTCGGGATGCACCCGCAGACGCTGCGGATGTACGAGGCGAAGGGCCTCGTGCGCCCGCACCGGACGCCCGGCGGCACGCGGCTCTACTCCGAGGCGGACGTCGAGCGGCTGCGGATCGTGCAGCGGCTCACCTCCGAGCTGGGGCTCAACCTCGCGGGCGTCGAGCTCGTGCTGCGGCTCGAGGACGAGCTGCGCAAGGCGCACGCCCAGATCGCACGCCTGCAGGAGCAACACCGCCGCGACGTCCAGAAGGTGCACAAGCAGTACCGCCGCGACCTCGTGCTCGTGCGCGAGGAGCGGCTACCGGAAAGGCAGATCAACTAGATGGACTTCAACAAGCTCACGATCGCCTCCCAGCAGGCCGTCGCCGCGGCGCAGGAGCTCGCGCGCCGCCACGGCAATCCCGAGCTCTATCCCGAGCACCTGCTGCTCGCGCTCCTCGACCAGGAGCTGCCGCGCGAGCTCGTCCCCGACGCGAACGCGCTGCGCGCCCAGGCCGAGGCCACGCTCGCGCAGAAGCCGCGCATCGAGGGCTCGCAGCAGCAGCCCCAGGTCGGCTCGCAGTTCTCGAAGGTGCTCGACCGGGCCTTCGACGAGGCGAAGAAGCTGGAGGACGAGTATGTCGCCGCGCAGCATCTCCTGCTCGCGCTCGACGTCGTCCCGCGCGACCAGCTGCTCGCGAAGATCGCCGAGGTCACCGCCGGCCGCCGCGTCACCTCGCAGGACCCCGAGGGCACGTACCAGGCCCTCTCGAAGTTCGGCCGCGACCTGACGGAGGCCGCGGAGAGCGGGAAGCTCGACCCGGTCATCGGTCGCGACGAGGAGATCCGCCGCGTCATCCAGGTCCTCTCGCGGCGCACCAAGAACAACCCCGTCCTGATCGGCGAGCCCGGGGTCGGCAAGACCGCGATCGTCGAGGGACTCGCGCAGCGGATCGTGGCGGGCGACGTCCCCGAGTCGCTGAAGGGCAAGCGCGTCTGGGCGCTCGACATCGGCGGTCTGCTTGCCGGCTCGAAGTACCGCGGCGAGTTCGAGGAGCGGCTCAAGGCCGTGCTCGAGGAGATCACGAACGCGGCCGGCGAGATCATCGTCTTCATCGACGAGCTGCACACGATCGTCGGCGCGGGCGCCGCCGAGGGCGCCGTCGACGCGGCGAACATGCTCAAGCCGATGCTCGCGCGGGGCGAGCTCCGCTGCGTCGGCGCGACGACGCTCGACGAGTACCGCAAGCACATCGAGAAGGACGCGGCGCTCGAGCGGCGCTTCCAGCCCGTCTTCGTCGGCGAGCCGTCCGTGGCGGACACGATCGCGATCCTGCGGGGCCTCAAGGAACGTTACGAGGCGCACCACAAGGTGCGCATCCGCGACGCCGCCCTCGTCGCGGCGGCCGTGCTCTCCGAGCGCTACATCGCCGACCGGCAGCTGCCCGACAAGGCGATCGACCTCGTCGACGAGGCCGCCTCACGGCTGAAGATGGAGATCGAGTCGTCGCCGGTCGAGCTCGACGAGGCGAATCGTCGCGTGACGCAGCTCGAGATCGAGCTCGCCGCGATGGGGGGCGAGGCGGAGGAGGTGCGAGCGCCGGTCGAGGCCGAGCTCGCGGACGCGAAGGAGCGCCGGGACGCGCTCGCGGCGCGCTGGGCGCGCGAGAAGGAGGCGCTCGACCGCATCGGCGAGATCACGCAGCGGATCGACACGCTGCGGATGGAGGCCGAGCGCGCCGAACGCGAGGGCAACCTCCAGCGCGTAGCCGAGATCCGCTACGGCGAGCTGCCCGCACTCGAGAAGGAGCTCTCCGAGCGCGACTCGCAGCAGGCCGCCGAGTCGATGGTCAAGGAGGAGGTGGACGAGGACGACGTCGCGGCCGTCGTGGCGCGCTGGACCGGCATCCCGGTCGACCGGCTCCTCGAGGGCGAGACCGAGAAGCTCGTGCAGATGGAGAACCGGCTCCACCAGCGTGTCGTCGGCCAGGACGAGGCGGTCGAGGCGGTCGCGAACGCGCTCCGCCGCGCGCGCACCGGCCTGCAGGACCCGAACCGGCCGATCGGAAGCTTCGTCTTCCTCGGCCCGACCGGAGTCGGCAAGACCGAGCTCGCGCGAGCGCTCGCCGAGTTCATGTTCGACGACGAGCACGCCATGGTCCGGCTCGACATGAGCGAGTACCAGGAGCGGCACACGGTCGCGCGTCTCATCGGCGCGCCGCCGGGCTACGTCGGCTACGACGAGGGCGGCCAGCTGACCGAGGCGGTGCGGCGGCGGCCGTACTGCGTGATCCTGCTCGACGAGATCGAGAAGGCGCACGCGGAGGTGTTCGACGTCCTCCTCCAGGTGCTCGACGACGGGCGCCTCACCGACGGCCAGGGCCGCACGGTCGACTTCCGCAACACCGTTCTGATCATGACCTCGAACGTCCGCTCGGTGGAGGCCTTGCGCGATGTCTTTCGGCCGGAGTTCCTGAACCGGATCGACGAGGTGATCGAGTTCCGCCCGCTCTCGAAGGAGCAGATCGCGGAGATCGTCGAGCTGCAGCTCGCGCGGCTGCGCGAACGGCTCGCCGAGCGGCGGATCGAGCTCGAGCTGATCGGCGCGGCGAAGGAGACGCTCGCCGAGGCCGGCTGGGATCCCGCTTACGGCGCCCGGCCCCTCAAGCGCGCGATCCAGCGGCTCGTCGAGAACCCGCTCGCCCTGCGCCTGCTCGAGGGCGACTTCGCCGACGGCGACACCGTCCGCGTGGACGCGGAGGACGGCGAGATCCGCTTCGAGAAGGTCGGAGCGCCGACGGCCGCCGCAGCCTGAGCCGAGACGTCGACCGTACGACCGGTACGACGTACCGTCGCAGAAATGTCACCGGACTTCCACGAGCGCGCTCCCAGAGCGGCAAGGGCGGTACGACGTACCATCAAGGAAGCGTCACGCGAGTGGGCGGCGGGCGTAGCCTCCTGGGGATGTTGGTCGTGGCGGCTACACCGCGGGAGCTTGCGCTCCTCGACGGTCTCGACACGTTCTGTTGCGGCATCGGCCCGGTCGAGGCGGCGCTGCGCACCGCCCGCGTGCTCGACGAGCGGAAGCCGGACGCCGTGGTCCACACCGGGATCGCCGGCTCGCGCACCCTCGAGCCGCCGGCGCTCGTGCTCGGCAGCGAGGCCGTGTACTGCGACGTGATCGACCCCGCGTCGACGCTGCCTCGCGTCGAGCGCGCCAGGCCCGACGCCGCACTGCTCGACCGCGCCCGAGCCGCGCTGCCCGAGGCGCACGTCCGGCCGATCGCGACCTGCGGCAAGGTGGGCGGCGGGACGGGGTTCGACGTCGAGGCGATGGAAGGCTTCGGCGTGCTCCGCGCGTGCGAGCTCGCGGGCGTTCCGGCAGTCGAGCTGCGGGCGATCTCGAACTCGCCCGACGAGGCCGACCGCACGCGCTGGCGCTTCGACGAGGCCTTCGCTGCGCTCGCAGCCGCTCTACACCGTCTCGACGTCCTCTAGGAACTCGGCGTTGCCGTGCCTCGTCGGCGCACCGTAGGCGAGGAAGAGGATCTCCTCGCCGGTCTCGTTGCGCGGCTGGAGAGGCGTGCCCGGATGGACGACGACGACTCCGCCCGGCTCGACGTCGACCCGCTCCCACGGCTCGCCGAGCAGCATCGTCAGCGTGCCGCGCAGCGGGACGAACACCTCCTCCTGGTCCGGGTCGAGATGCCGCCGCCCGCGCGTGCGGCCGGGGTAGCGCCACATTCGCGCCCGCGACTCGGTCATGTGCGCGGCCTCGGTGAGCGGGGCTGCGAGCCTCGGCTCCTGGCCCTCGTGCCCGGGCCGTTCCTCCCACTCGAGATCTTCGAAGCGGACGACGTCGTACGTCATGGCGGCATCCTACGGAGGTATGCGGGTCTTCACCGTCGGGCACGGCACCCGGCCGATCGACGAGCTTCTCGAGATGCTCGCCGACGCGGGAGTGCGAACGCTCGTCGACGTGCGCCGCTTTCCGAGCTCGCGCCGGCACCCGCAGTTCGACCGGCCCGCGCTCGCCGCGGCGCTCGAAGGGGCGGGCATCGAGTACCGGCACGCCGTCGAGCTCGGCGGCCGGCGCAGCGGCGAGCCCGGGGAGGAGCGGTTCGGCTGCATCCGGGTCGCCGCGTTCCGCAGCTACGCGGCGCGCATGTCGACGACCGAGTGGCAGGACGCGCTGGCGGCCGCGGTCGCGCAGCCCCAGCCGTGCTTCCTCTGCGCGGAGACGCTGTGGTGGCGCTGCCATCGCCGTCTGATCGCCGAGCTCCTGCACGCGCGCGGCCACGAGGTCGTCCATCTGCTCAAGCCCGGCTACGGCGAGCCGCACCGGGTGTGGGAGCCGATCTCCGAGGCGCGCGGCGAACGGCTCTACCTCTGCGGAGAGCTCGTCGCGTAGCGAGAGCTCAAGGGCGACGGCGGTCCCGCCGATAGATCGGGTTGTCGGCGTTGGATCGGGAACGACCGGAGGTTTGACATGCGGCAGCAACCATGCGTCGAGGGCGAGCGGAAGTCCTCGCGCCGGCGGCGTTTCCTGGCGGCTCTGCTCGGCGCGGCGTTGGTGTCCGGGATCGCCTACGGGGTGACGAACTGGGTCGTCGGCCTGCAGGGCGGGTCGAGCGGCGAGGCACAGTCGGGGTCGGTCTCGAACATCTCGATCACCGCGGTCGCGAGCCCTTCCGCGGGAAACCTGCTCTATCCCGGCAGCAGCGGGGACGTCGTGGTCTCGATCTCGAACCCGAACCCGTTCCCGGTCACCATCACCGCGGTGAATCTGCCCACCGACACCACGTACGCGACCGGCTACACGACGAGCGCTCTCACGACGCCTCAGGCCGGCTGCCTGGCGTCGACGCCCAGCGGCGTGACATGGAGCTACGCAACCGGCGCGAGCGGTAGCTCCCACACGCTCACGACTCCCCTCGTCGTGGCAGCGAGCGGCCAGGCCAACAATCCGTTGAGCGTGACGTTGACGAACGATGCCTCCATGGCCACGAGCGCCCCCGCCGCCTGCGAGAGCACGTACTTCTCCATGCCGTCGCTCACGGGGATCACCGCGACCGCAGGAGGCGGCACCGCCACCGCGAGCCCGGCCACCGACGGCTGGACCTCGTAACCCTCCGAACTGTTCGAGAGAGGCGGCGGATGGCGAGCGCAGCCCAGGCTCACCGCGTGGCGGTCCTACTCGGGGCCGTCCTGGCTCTGGCGCTGGGCGCCACGGGTACCGCCTACGCGAGCTGGGGGGTCGGGCTGATCGCGAGCAGCACCGGAGAGGCGTCGGCCGGAGCGGCACCCGCAGCCCCTTCCGGAGTCGCGTCCGCCTGCACGAGCCCGCTGGCGACCACGGTCACCGTCACGTGGAGCCCGGCCGCGAAAGCGACGAGCTACAGCGTCTGGGAGTCGACCACCTCGGCGACCAGCGGCTACGCGATCGCCGCCGCCGGCATCGCCGGTCCCTCGTGGACGAGCGGCAACCTCGCCGCCGGGAGCTACTGGTTCGAGGTCTCCTCGGCGACCGGCACCGCGTGGACGAGCGCGAACTCGGCCGCGACCGCGAAGCGGACGATTCTCCTCGCTGCCTGCAACTAGCACGGGGAGAGTGCGCACCGTGAGGGCTACGCTCCGGCCGATGGCCGAGCTGCGCCCCGTCGCCCTGCCCCCTGCCGAACGCACGGTCGGCCAGCTGGTGGCCGAGACGATCCGCTTCTACGGCGAGCGCTTCTGGGCCTGTCTCGTGCTCGGCGTGCCGGCGGCCGTGATCGCGGTCGTCTTCGAGAACGTCTCGCGCCAGGTCCAGCTGCTGCTCGCGCCGACGCTCTCGGCCGCGCTCATCAGCGCGACGTTCGCCCGGGCCTGCGCGCTCGTGCTCGGGGCGTCCCCGCCGCGCCGCCGTTGGATCGCCGCCTGGTTGGTCGGCTGGCTGGTGTTCGCTCCGGTGCCGTTTCTCGTCATCGCGTTCGTCGTCCCGGGGCTGCTCTGGCTCGCAGCGCTCGGGCTCGCCGTGCCCGTGCTGATCGTGGAGGACGTGCCGCTCAGGGCCGCGCTCCCGCGAGCCTGGCGTCTCGCGCGGGCCGACTTCACGCACGCCGCCGGCTCCCTGTTCACCCTCGCCGTGGTCGTCGTCCTCTCGCAGTCGGTGCTCGTCTTCGTCCTGCGCGGCTTCGGAGACGCCGGCATCTCGACGGCGCTCTTCCTCGCCAGCGTCGTGCTCTCGCCGCTGCTCTTCGTCGGGACCGCGCTGCTCTACGTCGACCAGGCCGCGCGCGCCGGGGTCGAGTAGGGTGCGGCCATGCCGATCTACATCCTGCTCTCGCGGCTCTCGCAGCAGGGCGTGCAGACGCTCCAGAGCAATCCGTCCCGCCTGCAGGAGGTCAACCGCGACGTCGAGGAGCTGGGGGCGAAGGTGCTCCACCAGTGGGCGACGCTGGGCGAGTTCGACTTCGTCAACGTCGTCGAGGCGCCGGACACCGCGACGATCGCCAAGGTGTCCGTCGCTCTCGGAGCGCGCGGCTCGACGCGCATCCAGACGCTGCCCGCGCTCTCGATCGACGAGTTCGTCGCGACGATCGAGTAGCTATTCAGCCACCGCGACGCGGCGGATCGTGACGCCCCAGGCCGCTCCGGTGGCGAACAGCTCGTCGGGGTCGACCTCGCCGAGCCAGCCGAGGAAGTGCGGCTCGGGATCGTCCTCAGTGCAGCCGTAGACCGCCGCCTGCAACTCCGGCGCCGGAGGCTCGTCCTTGCCGCGCGCCGCCTCCTCGGCGCGCCGCTCGGCCTCCTCGGCGGCAGGCCCTTCCATGTACCCGCGGGGCATGGAGGGAGAGTAGTGCCGTACCCTCGGCGCATGCCGACCGCGCTCGCCGTCCACGCGCTCGAGAAGCGGTACGGGCCCGTGCACGCGCTCAAGGGCGTCGACCTCTCGGTGGAGGAGGGGGAGCTCGTGGGGCTGCTCGGCCCGAACGGGGCGGGCAAGTCGACGCTCGTGAAGATCGCGGTCGGGCTCGTGCGGGCCACGCGCGGCCGGGCCGAGGTCACGGGCGCCCGGGCGGGCTCTCGCGCCGCACGCTCGCGGCTGGGCTACCTCGCCGAGCTGTTCCGCTTCCCCGGGTGGTACACGGCGGACGAGGTCCTCGAGCTCCACCAGCGTCTGAGCCGCTCCGAGGGCGGCGCGGCCGAGCGTCGGCGCCTGCTCGAGCTCGTCGCCCTCGCCGACGCGAGCGGCCGCCGCGTGGACGGGATGTCGAAGGGGATGCAGCAGCGCCTCGGGATCGCGCAGGCGCTCGTCGGCTCCCCGCGCGTCCTCGTCCTCGACGAGCCGACCTCCGCGCTCGACCCCGCGGGGCGCCGCGTCGTCCGCGTCCTGCTCGAGGAGCTGCGCGACCGGGGCGTCTCCGTCCTCCTCAACTCGCACCTGCTCTCGGAGATCGAGCTCGTGTGCGACCGGGTCGCGATCCTGCGCGCCGGGGAGGTCGTCGCGGCCGGCGCGCCCGCCGAGCTGTCCCGGCCGCGCGGCGTCGAGCTCGAGACCGACGAGGGAGTACGGACGGTCGAGGGCGCGACGCGTGACGATGCGGCGCGGCTCGTCGCCGAGGCCGTCGCGGCGGGCCGTCGCGTCTACGGCGTCCGCGTGCTCACGTCGACGCTCGAGGACACGTACCTCGAGGCCGTCGGGGACGAGGTGTCGTGACCGCCGTCCTCACCATCGCGGGCTACGGCTTCCGGGAGGCGGTGCGGCGGAAGGTCTTCACGGTCGTCGTCCTGCTGACGGCGCTGTTCCTCGGGCTGTTCTGGATGGCGAACCATTTCGTCTTCACGCGCCTCGCCACGATCACGCCGCCCGCAAACGTCCACGTCGACACCCGGACCTTCGCGGGCGCCTTCCTGCTCGGGCTCGCGATGTTCGCCACCCTCTTCCTCGGCGTCGTCCTCGCCGTGTTCCTCACGCTCGGCGTCGTCTCCGGCGATGCGGAGCGCGGGCTGCTGCAGCCGCTCGTGGTGCGGCCCGTGGGCCGGTCGACGCTGCTGCTCTCCCGCTTCCTCGGCGCCTCGGTGGTCTGCATCGTCTACGTGCTCGCGGTGTACGCGATCGCGCTCGCGATCATCGACCTCACCGGCCACTGGACGCCGGCGTCGGCGGTCGCGCCGGGCGTCGAGCTCGCGGGCGGCGTCGTGATCGTGATCGCGCTCTCGATCCTCGGCTCGGTCGTGCTCTCGTCCACGGCCAACGGGATCGCCGTGTTCATGCTCTTCGGCGCCGGCCTCACCGCCGGGCTGCTCGGGACGATCGGGCACGCGCTGAACTCCCACACGATCGAGCACGCGTCGAAGGTCGCGGCCTGGGCGCTGCCCTTCGAGGCCCTCTACCAGGACGGGCTGCGCCTCATCTCGAGCAACGCGACCGGGCTGACGGGCTTCCTCCTGCAGCTCGGGCCGTTCGGCGGCGCGTACGTGCACGGCTGGGGGATCCGCGTCTGGTCGGCCGGCTATCTGGTCGTGGCCCTCGTGCTCGGATTGCTCGCGTTCTCGAGGCGCGATCTCTAGGAGATCGCGGCGAGCGCGACGGCGACCTCGCCCGCGAGCCTCGCGTTCTGCGCGACGAGCGCCTTGTTCGCGGCCTCGGTGCGTCCCTCGCTCCCGCGGTGGAGGTGCGAGAGCACGTACGGCGTGACGGCCTGGCCGCTGGCGCCCGCGGCCGCCGCGGCGGCGAGCGCCTCCTCGACGAGCGGCTCCACGTCCTCGAGCGGCTCGTCCGGCGGCCGGCCGAGCAGGACGCCGGCACCGCCGAGCCGCCAGTGCGCGTCGGCCACCAGCGCGGCGTCCTTCGCCGACTCCACCCGCGCCGATACGGGCGGCCCGCCGGCGGCGCCGTAGAAGAGCGGCAGGGTGTCGACGCCGAAGCCGAGTACCGGCACGCCGAGCGATTCGAGCAGCTCCGCGGTCGCCGGCACGTCGAGCAGCGACTTCACGCCCGCCGAGACGACGAGCGCGGGCGTCCGCGCAAGCTGTGCGAGGTCGGCCGAGACGTCCGGCGGATGCGGGAAGCCGCGGTGGACGCCGCCGATCCCGCCGGTCGCGAGCATGCGGATCCCGGCGGCCCGCGCGACGGCGAGCGTCCCACCGACGGTGGTCGCGCCGACGGCGCCCTGCACGGCGGCGGCGGCGAGGTCGCGCGGCCCGGCCTTGCGCGCCTCGGGGCCGAAGCGGGCGAGCTCCTCCTCCGTCAGCCCGACGCGCACCTCGCCGTCGAGGACGCCGACGGTGGCGGGGACGGCGCCGGCCGCGCGTACCTGCCGCTCCGACTCGAGCCCGACCTCGACGCCTTCGCCGGGCGGGAAGCCGTGTGCCACGAGCGTCGTCTCGAGCGCGACGACCGCGCCGCCGGAATCCAGCGCCTCGCGCACCTCCTCCGCGAGCCGGATCACGCCGAGCGTTCCATCTCCACGAAGCGGCTCTCCGCACCCCGCCGCGCCTCGTGGAAGCCCGCGCGCCGGTAGGCCCGCAGCGCGCGCTCATTCCAGCGTGCGACCCAGAGCCGGAACGTGCGGGGGCGCCACTCGCGGCGGGCGTACTCGAGCCCCGCGGCGATGAAGGGCTGCGCGAGCCCGCGGCCGGTCAGGTCGGGACGCATCCCGAGCCCGAGCCGCACCTCGTGTCCCTCCGGGACGAAGTTGAAGAAGCCGACGAGCTCGCCCTCGTCGTCCACGACCGCCCTCAGGTGCGTCCGCCGGGCCGGGTTCGCGAACAGGTCGACCCTCCGGGGATCGGCCGACGTGTCGTACCACTCGTACGGGAACTCGTACCGCCACTCCGCGATCGCGGCGGCCTGCTCGTCGGTGAGCGGCTGCACCTTCACGGCATGGAGCCTACGGTCGCCACGCAGCGCGCGGCCGCTGCCAGGCCGCGCCGCGCCGCCTCCTCCAGCGAGCCGCCCAGCAGAAAGCCGGCGGCCAGCGCGTCGCCCGCGCCGGTGGGATCGACGGCCTCGCCCGCGACCGCGGCGAAGTCGAGCTTCGCGTCCTCGGTGAACACCGTGCAGCCCCGGGCGCCGCGCTTGAGCACGCCGACGGGAGCGCTCAGGTACGCGCCCCCGAGGAGCTCCCACTCCGCCTCGGTCGCGAACAGCACATCGGGTGCGAGCTCGTCGAGGAGTCCGCGGAAGCCGACAGGCCCGTAGGCGCGGATCTCGGTCCACGCGGCGACGTCCACCGAGACCCGCGCCCCCTGCCGGCGCGCGAGCCGCGCCGCCTGCAGCGCAGCCGACGCGATCGGCTCCCGCAGGAGCGCGTAGCCGGAGAGGTGGAGGACGTCGCACGCGAGCCAGGCGGCGTCGAGCTCCTCGGGCGCGAGCGACGGCGCGACGCCCCGGTCCGAGGCGAGCGAGCGGTCGCCGGCGTGGACGACCGAGACGACGACTCCGGTCGGCCCCTCGGCCGCCGGCCCGACGAGCTCGACACCCCGCTCCGCGAGCTCCCGGGCGACGAGCTCGCCGGCAGGGTCGTCGCCTCGCTTCGCGATGCAGCGGGCCTCCGCGCCGCGCTCGGCCGCCCAGGCCGCGACGTTCGCGGCCTGGCCTCCGGCTCCGACCCGGTTCGACGCGCGCACGTCTCCGCCCGGCGCGAGCGGCTCCGAGATCAGCACGACCACGTCGAGCAGGACGTCTCCGAGAGTGGCGATCCGCAAGGCACAATCGTCCCATGGAAGCGGGAGGGAGGAGCGGCAGAGCCAGGGACTTCCTGCTGGGCGGCGTCGTCGGCGCCTCGGCCGCGGTCGCGGCTGCGCGTCGCCGCCGTCTCGTGCGCCGTCGCCGCGAGCAGCGGCTCGAGCAGCCGGCAGGGCTCGCCGCGTTCGAGGGGGCGCCGTGCTTCGAGGAGCTGCTGGAGGAGGAGCCGGCGGAGCCCGGCCGATGAACCGTTCGTTTCGCGTCGCGCTTCGGTGAGAATGCTCATCTGATGGTCCGCCCGGCCCGCCTCCTTGCGCTGCTCGCGGTTCTCGCATCGGCTGCGGTCGTGCTCGCGACGCCCGGGACGGCCGCCGCGCGCCAGACGCCGACGGGAGCGTCGTTCCACGTCTTCATCCTCGACCACATCGGCGACCGGACGTTCGCCACGCTCGCCGAGCGAGGCGCCGTCGGGCTCCTCCGGCCCGGGTACGGCCCGACCACGAACCGCCGCCGCGCGCTCGCCGAGCTGGTGCGCGGGACCGAGGTGAACGCGCGGCTCGGCGGAGTGCCGAAGGGGAAGCCGCTGATCAACGTCACGCGGGCCGCGGTCTTCCCGAACTGCCACCACCTCTGCATCGTCCTCCAGCTCCCGCCGCGCGGCGCGCCCGTGGCGAACAACCGCCTCTACCGCATCGCGGTCATCGGCCAGGGCTTCCACGGCCTGCTCACGTCGCCGACGACGCACATCCCCGGTCTCGTCTCGATCGTGGACATCGCGCCAACCGCGCTCGGGGGACACCAGGCGACCAAGCTCTCCTGGACGCCGTCGGCGAACGCGATCGGGCTGCTGTCGCGCCTGGGCCACGCGATCGGCGCCAACAACCGGCTCAAGTTCCCGGTCCTCTTCATCCTCGCGGGAGTCCTGCTCGCGCTCGCGCTGCTCGGCCTGCGCGCCGCGGTGACGGCCGTCCCTGCCGCGCTCCTCGTCAACCTCGCGCTCGGGATGGGGCAGGTATCGAACGAGGTGCTCATCTGCGCCGCGATCTCGGCGGGCACGGCGCTCGTCGCCTTCGGGCTCGCTCGGCTCTGCCGCAGCGACGCACGCCTGCTGGCGCTGTACGGCGGAGTGGTCGCGCTGTACGCGGCCGTCATGGTCGCGCGGCCGGAGTGGCAGGCGGTGAACCCGTTCGGGCCGACGCAGAACTCGCGCTTCTGGGGGATCGGCAACCAGGTCGAGACGCTCCTCCTCGCGCCGCTCCTCGCGGGAGCGTTCCTCGCGCGCCGGCGCTTCGGGATCGTCGGCTTCGTCCTCTTCGGGCTCTTCGGCCTCGTCGTGATGACGGACAACCGGCTCGGCGCCGACGGCGGCGGCGCGATCGCGCTCGGAATCGCGCTCGCGGTGCTCGGGACGCGCCTCTTCCGGCTCGGCGCGAAGGGGTTCCTCGGCCTGCTCGCGTCCGCGGCGTTCGCCGTCCTCTGGATCGTCTCGCGCGGGCTCGCCCAGCGGGGGCCGAACCATCTCCGCAGCGCCTTCGCGGGTCACGGCGCCGGCCTGCTCGCGTCGCTCGAGAGCCGGGTGCCGCTTTCCTACGTGCCCGCGCTCCACGCCTGGCAGCTCGTCCTGCCGCTCCTCGTCGTCCTCGCGCTCGCGTTCGCGCTCGCCTGGCGCGGCGCGCGCCTGCAGGCGACGAGGGACGTGCTTCTCGCCTTCGGCGTCGCGATCGTGACGTCGCTCCTCGTCAACGACTCGGCCGCGTACGAGCTCACCGCGGGGATCGCGGTGGTCGGGGCCTTCGCGCGCTTCGCGCCTGCTCCGGCGCCGGCACGCGCACGGGTCCTCGCGCCCCTGCTCGCCCGGGCGCTCTCGCGGGCGGGGCTGCGGCCGCCCCAGCCGGTGCCGGTTCGTGGCGAGTCGCCGCCAGGCTGAGCCTGCCACCGCCGCTGGTACCGTCCGCAGCCGTGCCGATCTACGAGTACCGCTGCCCGAACGGGCACCACTTCGAGCGTTTCCAGGCCATCACAGCCCCGGCGCCGGAGCGGTGCGACGAGTGCGGCGCGTCCCCCGTCGAGCTCGTGCTCTATCCCGTCGCGATCCACTACAAGGGCTCGGGCTTCTACACGACCGACTACGGCAAGGGGAAGGCGGCGAAGAAGGACGGCGAGGGCGGCTCGTCGGCCGGCGACGGCGCCAAGAGCGACTCGAAGCCGGCCGAGAAGAAAGCCGCCGCCGGCGGCGAGTAGCGGCTCGCCTACTTCAGGGGCGCGTTCGCGCCGGTCACGCAGCCGGGAGCGTAGAGCTGGCCCTTGGGCGGCGGCTGCGGCGCCGACTGTCCGAGCACCTCGTCGATCACGCGGATGTTCTCCGAGCTGCCGACGATGTAGTCGCCGCCGCCGATCGAGGTCGGGGTGCCGCCGAGGCGGCAGTGGAGCGTGCTCCCCGCGCGGAACTTGACCCAGGCGAGCTGCATCAGCTGCCACGTCGAGAGGTCGGTCGCGATCGGCTTGAGCAGCGAGGCGCCGGAGAAGGGAAGCGAGAAGAAGAGCGAGGGGCTCGACAGCTTGCTCAGGGTCGCCTGCACGACGAGCTGCTGGTTGTGCTGGCGGTCGAAATCCGTCCACGAGGGGTCGAGCTGGTTCTCGCGGATGCGCGAGAAGATCAGCGCCTGGTGCCCGTCGAGGTGGGTCGGGCCCTTGTGGAACCGCCACCCCTTCCACTGCAGGCAGCGCTGCTGGGTCTTGAAGGGACAGTCGAACCTGTTCGAGAGGATGTTCTCCGGCACGTCGACGGTGATGCCGCCGACCGCGTCGATGAGCTTCTCGAACTGGTTGAAGTCGACGATCACGACGTGGTTCACCGGCAGCGCCTTGCCGAGGAGGAGGTCGAGCGTACGCACGGCCAGCCTCGGGCCGCCGAACTGCATGGCCGCGTTGATCTTCTGGTAGCCGTAGCCCGGGATGTCCACGCGCAGGTCGCGGGGCACGGAGAGATAGACGAGCCGGTGCCGGCCGGGATCGGTGTGGAGGAGCGTGATCGAGTCGGAGTGCTGGTCGGCGCCCCGCCCTGCGGCTCCTCTCCCGGTCGCGTGGTCGGTGCCGAGCAGGAGGATCGTGGTCGGGCTCGAGAGGAGGAGCCCCTTGTCGGGCGTGAGCACCGGCCGCACGCTCTTCGGCAGGCGCGCGTTGGCGTCGCTCACACCGCTCGAGACGGAGAGGTAGCCCGCGACGCCCCAGACCGCGAAGAAAAGGATCACGCCGAGGATCACGACGAGGATCCAGCGGCGCCACGTCCAGCCGAGCCAGAGGCGGCGGCTGCGTTGCCGCTCGACGATCCGGCCGGGGGCGCGCCCGTCGCTGCGGACCGCTCTCCGGGCCTCCCGTTCCCGCCGCGCGAGCGGCACCTTCCCCTTCGTCCGGCCGCCGCGATAGACGCGATACGGCTTCTCCCCGGAGGCGGCCATGCGGGGGACTACGGTACCCATCGTGCAGGCTGACAACGCGATCGGCCTCGACCTCGGGGGCACGAAGATCCTCGCCGGCGTCGTCGCCCGCGACGGGAGCGTCGTGCGGCGCCACGAGCGTCCCACGCCGCTCGACTCGCAGGAGCACGTGTTCGCCGAGCTCGAGGCCGCGGTCATGGAGCTGCTCGACGACTCGGTCGGCGCCGTCGGGTTCGGCGTCCCCTCGCCGATCGACCAGGCCCATGGCCTCGTCGTGCGCTGCGTCAACCTGCCGCTCGAGGACGCGCCGCTGCGCGACCACATGCGCGAGCGCTTCGGCATCCCGGTGGGGCTGGACAACGACGCGAACGCCGCCGCGATCGGCGAGTGGCGCGCCGGCGCGGGGCGCGGCGAGGACGACCTCGTCATGCTCACGCTCGGCACCGGCGTCGGAGGCGGGGTCGTGTCGGGCGGGAGGCCGTTCCGGGGCCGGAACGGCGCGGGTGCCGAGCTCGGCCACGTGGTCGTCGTCCACGACGGGCGCGCCTGCCAGGGATCGTGCACCGGCCACGGCCATCTCGAGGCGTACGTCAGCGGCACGGCGGCGACGGCGGCAGCACGCGGGGCCTTCGGGCCGTCCGCCGACGCGCATCGGCTCGTGCGGCTCGCGAACGAGGGCGATGCGAAGGCGAGGGAGCTGCTCGAGGAGGTCGCCGGCTACCTCGGCTCGGGGATCGGCTCGTTCGTCAACGTGTTCGGCCCCCAGCTCGTCGTCCTCGGTGGGGGCTTCGGCGTCGCGGCGTACGACTATCTCCAGGGGCCGGCCGAGGAGGCGGCGCGGCGCGAGGCGCTCGAGCCGATGCGCAGCACCGTGCGCCTCGCGAAGGCGGAGCTCGGCACCGCTGCGGGGCTCATCGGCGCCGCGTTCGTCGGCTTCGAGGCACTGGACGCCGCCGAGAGCGCGTAGATGCCGCTCGCCGTCTGCGCGACGCCGATCGGGAACCTCGAGGACGTGACGCTGCGCGTGCTCGCGGAGCTGGCAGCGGCCGACGTCGTCCTGTGCGAGGACACGCGTCACACGCGCGGCCTCCTCGCGAGGCACGGAATCGAGGCGAGGCTCCTCTCGTACCACGAGCACAACGAGGCGCGGCGGACGGCGGAGCTGCTCCCGCGGCTCGAGGCAGGGGAGCGGGTCGCCCTCGTCTCCGACGCAGGGCTCCCGGGCGTGTCCGACCCCGGGGCTCGGCTCGTGCGTGCCGCGCTCGACGCCGGCGTCGACGTGACGGTGCTGCCCGGGCCGTCCGCGGTGGAGACGGCGCTCGTGGCCTCGGGCCTCGTGGCGGAGCGCTATTGCTTCCTCGGCTTTCTCCCGCGCGGCGAGAAGAAGCTCGCTGCGCTGTGGGACGAGTTGCGCGGCTGGCCGTGGCCGGCGGTCGCGTTCGAGTCGCCCCGGCGGCTGCCCGCCATGCTCCGTTCGCTCGCGGCGGCCGATCCAGAGCGTGAGGCAGCCGTCTGCCGCGAGCTCACGAAGCGGTTCGAGGAGGTCGCGCGCGGGAGCGCCGCCGAGCTCGCGGGTCGGTACGCCTCGCCGCCGAAGGGCGAGGTCACGCTCGTCCTCGGGCCGGCGGCGGTCCGCCGGGAAGGCGAGTCGGAGGCTCGGGCGCTCGCGGCCGTCGCCGAGCTGGTGGAGGCGGGAGTGCCCCGCCGGCGGGCGGTGGAGGTCGTCTCCGGGCTCGCCGGGATCCCGCGCAACCGCCTCTATCACGATTCTCTGTAATCAGATTTGACAACGAAGACCGGCTGCGCTACCCTCCCGGCTGTGTTGCTGAATCTGACAACAAAGGCCCTCCGACTCGCCCTGCCGATCGTCGCGTTCCTGGTCTGGGCTCCGGTGGCGAGTGCCTGGAGCTGGCCCGTTCAGGGGCCGGTTCTGCGGACGTTCGCCTACGACGAGGCGCATCCCTATGCCGCCGGGCAGCACCGTGGCATCGACATCGGCGCCGACGCCCGGGGCGACGCCGTGGTCGCGCCGACCTCGGGCGTCGTCACCTTCGTCGGCACGGTGCCGGCGAACGGCGAGTCGGTCACGATCGAGACCACGGACGGCTACGCCGTCACGCTCACGCATCTCGGTTCGATCGAGGTCGCCAAGGGTGCGATCCTCGGCGAGCGCGATCGGGTCGGCACTGTCGGACCGAGCGGGACGTCCGAGGTGAGCGGTCCCTACGTCCATCTCGGAATTCGTGTCGCCGCAGACCCGAACGGCTACGTCGACCCGCTCGGCCTTCTGCCGCCGCCCCCGCCCGTGGGCGGCGGTGCGACCGATTCCGGTTCGGCCTCGTCGCAGCCGACCTCGAGCGGCGCGGCGACGGTGCCTTCGACGGCGCCCGCGAGTCAGCCGACGCCGTCCTCGCGGGACGCGTCGCCGCCCCAGCCGACGTCGTCGTCCCAGCCGGTGTCCCCAAGCGCCGCGGGTGGTGCCAGCCCGACGGGCGAGTCCCGGTCGGGGCACGCGGCGGTCCGCGACCGCGCACACGCGCGGACGTCTCGGTCGGGCTCTCGGCCGGCGCGGCCGCAACAGCGTCCTTCGGTCGCAGAGGCTCCCGCTCCCCACCGGTCGATGCCGAGCGACCGTCGTGCAAGCTCTCCGGCGAGCCCGGCCGTGGGCGCGGGAATGGAGCGGCCGGCCGCCGAGACGTCGGCTCCGCTCGAGCCGCCCGCTCTCGGCTCCGGCCACGAGCCGCGGTCGAGTGAGCCGGCGCCGCAGCCCGCTGCGATCCGGCCGGTGTCCTCGGAGGCGCTCCTCGGGCTCGCGTGCAACGGAGCCGCGGCCCTCGTCGCGCTCAGCGCGGCACTCGCGACGGCCCGCGGCCGGCGACGCCGAGCCAGGAGGACCCCGCCGACAGTCGCAGAGGTTGTCCAGCTCCCGCCGCGGAGGGTCGAGCACCGGCGTGCGGCCTGACGCGGAAAGCGCGCGGGGCCGACGCGACGCCCCTCGTATCATGGCCGTGTGCGCTTCTACCTGACCACGCCGATCTACTACGTCAACGCGACTCCCACGCTGGGGAACGCGTACACGACGGCGATCGGCGACATGCTCGTCCGCCACCAGCGGCAACGCGGCGCCGACACGTTCTTCCTCACGGGCGTCGACGAGCACGCCACCAAGGTCTGGCGCGTCGCGGAGGAGCAGGGTCTCGAGGCACAGGAATACGCGGACCGCATCTCCGTCCCGTGGCGCGAGCTCGCGCCACGGATCAACGCCGAGACGGACTTCTTCATCCGCACGAGCGACGACGGCCACAAGCAGTTCGTCCGGGAGTTCCTGCAGCGGATCTACGACAACGGCGACGTCTACCAGGACGTGTATGCCGGTCTCTACTGCGTCGGCTGCGAGGCGTTCAAGACCGAGGAGGAGCTGACGCCAGACGGCCTCTGCCCGGACCATCTCGTCCCACCCGAGTGGATCGAGGAGACGAACTACTTCTTCCGCCTTTCCGCCTACCAGGAGCGGCTCCTCGCGCTCTACGACGAGCGCCCGGATCTTGTCCGGCCAGAGTTCCGCTACAACGAGGCGCGCTCCTTCATCGCCGGCGGGCTACGCGACTTCAGCATCTCCCGGGCCGGCCAGCCGTGGGGGATACCGCTGCCGTGGGACGAGAGCCAGGTCGCGTACGTATGGGCCGACGCGCTCGTCAACTACGTGAGCGCGCTGACCTACGCGCGCCCGGGGGAGGACCTCCGCGACCGCTACTGGCCGGCGGCGCACCACGTGCTCGGGAAGGACATCCTGCGCTTCCACTGCGTGTACTGGCCGGCCATGCTCCTCTCCGCCGGCTACGAGCCGCCGCAGCAGTTGTTCGTGCACGGCTACCTCCTGCTCGACGACCGCAAGATCTCGAAGTCGGCCGGCAACGCCGTCGACCCGCTCGATCTCGTCGACGTGTACGGAGCCGATGCCCTCCGCTACTGGATGGCGCGGGCGATCTCCTTCGGCCACGACGGCAACGCCTCGGTCGACGGGATCCTCGAGCGCTACGAGAACGAGCTCGGCAACGACCTGGGGAACCTGCTCTCGCGCACGACGGCGATGGTGGCGCAGTACCGCGACGGAAACCTGCGCCGCGGGGACGCCGATCCGCCGCTCGACCTTCAGGCGCTGGGAGCCGACGTCGCGGAGCGCCTCGACCGCTTCGACGTGACCGGCGCGCTCGACGCCGTCTGGGAGGGCGTGCGCGCGCTCAACCAGTACGTCACCGCCGAGGCGCCGTGGCAGCTCGCGAAGGACGAGGCCAACGCGGCGCGGCTCGACGGCGTCCTCTACAACCTCGTGGACGGACTGACCGCCCTCGCCGTAGCGCTCGCTGCGTTCCTGCCGCAGACGGCGCCTCGCATCCTCGCTGCGCTCCAGCAATCCGGGGATCTGTCCTGGGAGCGGGTGCGGAGCGGCGTCGCGGAGGAGGTCGGCGGCATCGAGGCCGCGCAGCCGCTCTTCCCGCGGATCGAGCTTCCCAGCCCTGCGTGATCGACACCCATGCCCACCTCACCGCGCTCGACGACGCGGACGAGGCGGTCGGGCATGCCGCCGAGGCAGGCGTCACGCGCATCCTCACGGTCGGGACCGACGTGGGCGACTGCCGGCGCGCCCTCGCGCTCGCCGAAAGGCACGACGGAGTCTTCGCGATCCTCGGCCTCCACCCGCACGAGGCCGGGACGGCCGCCCGGAACGAGCTCGACGCGCTCGGCGAGCTGCTCGCGCACCCGAAGGCGGTGGCAGTCGGGGAGACCGGGCTCGACTGGTACCGCGACTATGCGGCCCGCGACGACCAGCGCCGGCTCTTCGCGGCCCAGCTCGAGCTCGCCGCCGGGCGCGAGAAGCCGGTCGTGATCCACACGCGCGCGGCCGACGACGACACGCTCGCCGCGCTCGCCGGCTTCGCGGGAACGGTCGTCCTCCACTGCTTCTCCTCGCCGCGCATGCTTCCGACCGCGCTCGAGCGCGGCTGGTACGTCTCCTTCGCCGGCAATGCAACGTATCCGAAGGCCGTCGACCTCCGCCTCGCCGCGACCCAGGTCCCGGCGGAGCGGATCCTGGCCGAGACCGACTCGCCGTACCTCGCGCCGCAGCCGGTCCGCGGCCGGCGGAACGAGCCGGCGAACGTCGTGCACACGCTTGCCGCGCTCGCGCGGGCGCGCAGCGAGGAGGCGGCCGGCCTCGAGCGCCGGATCGAGCAAAACGCCGCCGAATGCTTCGCATTGCCGTGAGCACGAGGCCGAAGAAGGAGTACGGCCAGCACTTCCTCCGCGACCCGAACATCCTCGAGGTGATCGGACGCCTCGCCGAGCTCGGGCCGGACGACGTCGTGCTCGAGATCGGACCGGGTGGCGGAGTCCTGACGCGCTACCTCGCCGCGCGGGTGCGCCGAGTCCATGCTGTCGAGGTCGATCGCGCGCTCGAGCCCGAGCTGAGCGGTCTGCCGGCCAACGTCGACGTCGTCTTCGCGGACGCCCTGCGGAGCGAGCTTCCGCGGGACGCGACGAAGCTCGTCGCGAACCTGCCCTACAACGTCGCGACGCCCATTGTCGTCGAGAGCCTCGACGGACTGCCGAACGTCGGGCTGTGGTGCGTCATGGTGCAGCGCGAGGTGGCCGACCGGTTCTTCGCGGAGCCGGGGACGAAGGACTACGGCGCTGTCTCGGTCCTCGTCCAGCTCGCCTCAGAGCGCACGGGGTTCCATGCGGTCTCGCGCACCGTCTTCCGGCCGACGCCGAACGTCGACTCGGCGCTCGTCGCCTTCCGGCGCAGGGAGCTGCCCGCCGGCTTCACCCGCGTCAAGGCGGTCGTCAACGCGGCCTTCGGGCACCGGCGCAAGACGCTTCCCAACTCGCTCGCGCTCGCGGGAGTCGCCTCGCGCGAGCAGGCGGTCGAGGCCCTCGCCGCGATCGGCCGTCCCGCCGACACGAGGGCGGAGGCACTCGAGCCGCCGGAGTTCGTCGCCCTCGCGGAGGCGCTGCGGTGAGTCGGGCGCCCGCGGCCGCGAAGCTCAACCTCGCGCTCGTCGTCGGCCCGCTCCGGGATGACGGCAAGCACGAGATCCTCACCGTCCTGCAACGAATCGACATCGTCGACCGGATCGAGCTCGAGGAGGCGCCGGCGCTTCGAGTCGACGGCTTCGCGGGAGAGACGCTCGTCACGACGGCGCTCCGCGAACTCGCGCGGGCAGCCGAGGTCGAGCCGCGCTGGCACGTCCGGATCGAGAAGACGATCCCCGTCGCCGCGGGGCTCGGCGGAGGCAGCTCCGACGCGGCCACGGCGCTCCGGCTGGCCAACGCGACGCTGCGGCGGCCGCTCGCGGAGGACGACCTGCGCAGGCTCGCCGCGCGGGTCGGCGCCGACGTGCCGTTCTTCCTCACGAGCGGCCCGCAACTCGGCTCCGGCGACGGCAGCGAGCTCGCGCCGCTCGACCTGCCGCAGGACTTCTGGGTGGTGCTGCTTCTCCCGCGCGGCGCCGCAAAGACGTCGACCGCCGACGTCTACGCGGCCTTCGACTCCCGCCACGAGGTCGCCGGGTTCGCCGAGCGCCGCCGGGCTCTCCTCGACGCGCTCGACAGGGTCGAGCGTCCGCGCGATCTCGCCGCCCTGCCGCCCAACGACCTGACGAGCTCCCCGCTGGTCGAAGAGATCCGGGCCGTGGGAGCCTTCCGCGCCGACGTCTCCGGCGCAGGGCCGGGCCTCTACGGCCTCTTCCACCACCGCCGCGAGGCCGCCCGGGCTAGACGCGCCCTCCGGCGCCTCGGCCGGACCTGGCTGACGGCACCAGCCTGGTACGGTTGACGTCGATGTCGACGCACGCCGTCGAAGGAGCCCGCGGTCCCACCGGCTGGCTGCACCGCCATCGCTTCCGCATCGTCCTGTGGATCGCCGTGATCGAAGGCGTCGCCGTGTGGGTGACTCACGGCCTGCACATCACGACGATCATCGTGCTCGGCATCATCGCGTTCGCGTGTCTCCTGCTCTACCGCTTCGTCACGGAGCGGACGCACTCCTCGCTGCTCCATCAGCTCTTCTGGCTGCTCGCGGCGTCGCAGCTGGGGGCCACGATCCTCGTCGCGGCCGGTTACGTCCTGATCGGCGCGCTGATCGTGCTGCTCGTGATCTTCGCGCTCGTCGCCCTGGGCCTGCTCCTACTCGACCACCGGTAGACTTGCGTGCCCCTGGGGCGTAGCCAAGTGGTAAGGCAACGGGTTTTGGTCCCGTGATCCCAGGTTCGAATCCTGGCGCCCCAGCCACCGCTTCCTGACATGGCAGACCAGCTCGCAGCAGTCGTGATGGCCGCAGGGATCGGCACGCGCATGAAGAGCGCGACGCCGAAGCACCTGCACCCGCTGCTCGGCCGCCGGATGGTGGACTGGGTGATCGCCGCTGCGCGCGACGCCGGTGTCGAGCGGATCGTCGTGGTCGCCTCGCCGCAGACCACCGAGCTGCTCGGGGACGTCGAGGTGGCCGTGCAGGAGGAACCGCGCGGCACGGGCGACGCCGTCCGTTGCGCGCGCTCGAACCTCGACGGCTCCGAGGGCGACGTCCTCGTCCTCAACGGCGACGTCCCGGCGCTCCGGCCGGAGACGATCGAGGCGCTCGTGGAGACGCACCGCGCGGCCCGCGCCGCGGCGACGGTTCTCGCCTTCGAGCCACCAGCCCCGGGCGCGTACGGGCGGATCGTCCGGGACGCCGACGGAGGCCTGTCGAGGATCGTCGAGGCAGCCGACGCCTCGCCCGACGAGCTTCACCTGCGGGAGGTCAACTCGGGCATCTACGTCTTCCGTGCCGACAAGCTTTGGCCGGCTCTCGAGCGCATCGACCCGCACAACGCCCAGGGCGAGCTCTACCTCACCGACACGCTCGGAATCCTCGTCGCCGACGGCGAGCCGTGCGCCGTCCGACTGGCCGACGACCCCTTCGAAGCCGAGGGCGTGAACACCCGCGCCGAGCTCGCGCTCGCGGCCGCCTCGCTGCGGGACCGGATCAACGAGGCGCACATGCTCGCGGGCGTGACGATCGTCGATCCGGCGGCGACGTGGATCGAGGCGGGCGTCGAGATCGAGCCGGACGTCGTCGTCCATCCGTACACCGTGATCCGGGCCGGAGTGCGGATCGAGTCCGGCGCCGAGATCGGGCCGTTCGCCTACCTCCGTCCAGTGAGCGTGATCGGCGACCGGGCGAAGATCGGCACGTTCGTCGAGGTCAAGAACACCGCGGTCGGCCCGGGCGCGAAGATCCCGCACCTCTCCTACGTCGGCGACGCGGAGGTGGGGGAGGGGACGAACGTCGCGGCCGGCAACATCACCGCGAACTTCCCGCACGTGCCGGGGGAGCCGAAGGGCCGGACCCGAATCGGCCGCAACGTCAGGACCGGCGTGGACACTGTGTTCGATGCCCCGGTCGAGATCGGCGACGACGCTTGGATTGCAGCGGGATCCGTCATCACGGATGATGTCCCTCCCGGTTCGCTGGCCGGGTTTCCCCCGCGGCAGACGACGAAAGAAGGGTGGGTCTACGAGAAGCATGGAAAGCCCGACGGCGACTGAGCTGCCTCTGCCCGGGCTCGAGGCCCGGGCGGTGACGGATCCCTCCCCGCGGCACTTCATCGAGCGCGGGCCGCTGAAGCGGCTGATGGTCTTCGCCGGCCGATCGCATCCCGACCTCGCGCAGGCGATCGCCGACAAGCTCGGCGTCGAGCTCGGGGACGTGGAGCTCGAGACCTTCGCCAACGGCGAGACGTACTGCCGCTACCTGGAGTCGATCCGCGGGGCCGACGTCTTCATCGTCCAGACCGGCGTCGAGGACGTCGACCGCAACCTCATGGAGCTCGTCTTCATGATCCAGGCCGCGAAGCTCGCCTCGGCGAAGCGGATCACGGCCGTCGTGCCGCTGTTCCCCTACGCGCGCCAGGACCGCAAGGCGAAACCGCGCGAGCCCATCTCGGCGCGCCTGGTCGCCGACATGATCCAGCTCGCAGGCGCCGACCGCGTGCTGACGATGGATCTCCACGCCGGCCAGATCCAGGGCTTCTTCACGATCCCCGTCGACCACATGACGGCGCAGCCGCTGTTCGCGCGCCACTTCCGCGACCTCGGCCTGGCCGGCCCCGGTGTCGTGTCCGTCGCGCCGGACGAGGGCCGCGCGAAGGTCGCCGTTCGCTTCGCGAACATGATCGAGGGCGACTTCGCGATCATGCACAAGACCCGGCCGGCCCGCGACCAGGCGGAGATCACGGAGGTCACGGGGAAGGTGCGCGACAAGGTCGCGATCGTGGGCGACGACGTGATCATGACCGGCGGCACCCTGATCGCGAACGTGCACGCGCTGCTCGCCCAGGGCGCGCGCGAGGTGTACGTGTACGCGACCCATGGCGTCTTCTGCGGCGAGGCGCTCGCGAAGTTCCACGACGCGCCGATCGAGGGGATGGTCGTCACCGACACGGTGCCGGTGAACCGGCTCGAGGCCCCGCCGAACCTCACCGTCCTGCCGGTCGCGGGCCTGCTCGCCGAGACGATGCTGAACGTGTTCGCCGACGACTCGGTCTCGGCGATCTTCGGCGGCGAGAACCAACTCTTCTAGCGAGCGGGCGTCTATTCAGGCGATGCGCCGCCTCTGCCTCGTCGCCCTGGCACTGCTCGGCGCGCTCGCCCTCGCAGCGCCCGCGCTCGCCGCTCCGCACCTGAGCAGGGCGCAGTCGCGCGAGGTCTCCACCCTCGTCAACCGCTTCGTCGACGACCTCGTCCGGCGGCGGGACCTCGCGGACGGCTGGACGATCTCCGGCCCGGACGAGCGCGGCGCCATCTCGCGGAAGGAGTGGATCTCCGGCCGCCAGCTCCCGGTCCAGCAGCTCGACGTCCTCAACGATCCGCGCACGGCGTGGTACGCGACCTGGAGGACGCGCACCCAGATCGGCCTCGTCGTCTCCCTCAAGACCGGCCACGGTCGTAACGCGATGATGTACGACGAGAACACGGTGCTCCAGAAGGTGCATGGGCGCTGGGTCGTCGACTCCTTCTATCCGGACGGGATCTTCCGGCTCGGCAGCGGGCACTCCGGAAGCTGCGTGAGCTCGACGTGCAAGGTGACCGGCATGGCCGACTACGCGCCCAGCGGCGGAGGCGGGGTGGCTGCGGCCAAGCCGCGGATCGGCGGCCACTGGGGGCTCGTCGTCCTCTTCGGCCTGCTCGCGCTACCGCTGCTCGTGCTGGCCGCGATGGGCGTCGTCGCGCTCACGCGCAGCCGCCGCGCGCGGGCCAGGTACCTGGCTTCCCGCTCGGGCTAGCCGCCGGCCTCGGCGAGGCGCCGCCGTACGAGGCGCTCCGCGGCCTCGGCTGGCGTGATCTGCGCCGCCTCGGCCTCCGCGAACAGGGTGCGCAGGGTGTCGCCGATCCCGGCGAGCTGCCGCTCGAGCCGTGGCTCGTCCCAGCCCTCGTCCTCCAGGCCGATCAGCTGGATGATCCCCCCCGCGTTGACCACGTAGTCGGGCGCGTAGAGGATGCCGCGCTCGTGGAGGCGGAGCGCGTCCTCGTCCTCGGCGAGCTGGTTGTTCGCGCACCCGGCGACGGCGCGGCACGCGAGGCGCGGAACCGAGCCCGCGTGGAGCGTCCCGCCGACGGCGCAGGGGGAGTAGACGTCCACCTCGGCCTCGAGCGCCTGCTCGGCCGGCACCGTCTCGCACCCCGTCGCCGCCGCCCGCACCTCGTCGACGTCGCTCACGAGCACGCGCGCCCCGGCTTCCGAGAGCTCGCGCGCGAGGATGGCACCCACGGCGCCGACGCCCTGCACGAGGACGCTGCGCCCCGCGAGGTCCGGGCTGCCGAAGACGTGCTCGACGGTCGCGCGGATCGCGTGCAGCGCGCCGCGGGCCGTGCCGCGGCCGCTGTTACCGCCTCGCCCCGTCGTCCCGTAGACCCAGGGGCACGTCTCCGCCACCACGTCGAGATCGGCGGGCGAGATGTTCATGTCGCCCGCGGTGCGGTAGCTGCCGCCGAGGGACGCGACGAGCTCGCCGTGCCGCCGCAGCAGGCGCCGACGTGGCTCTCCCGCCGGCAGCTCCGGCACGGCCAGGACGGCCTTGCCGCCACCGCGTGGCATCCCGGCCGCGGCCATCTTGCGCGTCATCGCGCCGGAGAGGCGCATCGCATCGGCGAGGCCTTCGGCCGGCGCGGGGTAGACGCGCATGCGCGTGCCGCCCCCCGCCGGCCCGAGCGCGGTGGAGTGGACGCAGACGAACATCCAGGCGCCGCTCTCCTGGTCGTGGCGTACGACCGCGTGCTCGCCGTCCCAGGCGGCGAGTAGGCCCTCGAAGTCCACTCCGGCACCGTAGACGGAGGACGTCCGACGCCGCTACACTCCGGCGCCGGAATGGCCGGAGAACGCACGAAGCTCGTCGTCGCCTACCGCGACAGGCTCGGCTCGGCCGAGTCGCGCCGCCTGCGCAAGGAGGGGCTCGTTCCCGGTGTCCTCTACGGCAACGGCGAGCCGGTGGCGATCTGCGTCGCCGAGCGCGAGCTGCGACGGGCGCTGACGGGCGCCGCCGGCCTGCACTCGATCCTCGACGTCGAGATCGACGGCAAGGGCAAGACCCACGCCTCGATCCTCAAGGACTACCAGGTCGACCCCGTCCGGGGCGGCGTCACGCACGTCGACCTGCAGGAGGTGCGGCTCGACCGGACCATCCGCGCCTCGGTCGCCGTCCAGCTCGTGAGCGGCGAGGACGCGCCGGGCGTGCGCGAGGGCGGCGTGCTCTCGCAGCCGCTCCGCGAAGTCACGGTCGAGGCGCTGCCGCTCGAGGTCCCCGAGCATCTCGACCTCGACGTCTCGGGCATGGAGATCGGCGGCACGCTCCGCATCTCCGACCTCGCGACGCCCGAAGGCGTCACGCTGCTCGACGACCCCGACACGGTCGTCGCCACGGTCACGGCGCCGACGAAGGTCGCCGAGCCCGAGCCGACCGAGGAAGAGCTCGCTGCGCTGGAGGCCGAGGGCGAGGAGGGCGCGGAGCCGACCGAGGGCGAGGCTGCGGAGGGTGCGGCCGGCGAGCCTGCGGAGCCGGAGGCGGACGCCGCCGGCGACCAGGGCACCGTCGAGGGGTAGTCCCTCGTGTATCTCGTCGCCGGCCTGGGGAACCCGGGCCGCGAGCACGCGCGGAACCGGCACAACGCCGGCTGGCTCGTCGTGGACGAGCTCGCGCGGCGGCACGGCGGCTCCTGGCGCGGCAAGTTCTCGGGCCAGATGGCCGAAGTGCGGATCGACGGCGAGCGGCTCGCGCTCCTGAAGCCCGAGACGTACATGAACGAGTCGGGGCGCTCGGTCGGGCCGGCCGCGGCGTTCTTCAAGCTCGAGCCCGGCGAGGTGCTCGTCGTTCACGACGAGGGAGACTTCGACCTCGGCCGGCTCGAGCTGAAGGTGGGCGGCGGCCTCGCCGGTCACAACGGCCTGCGCTCGATCGCCCGGGAGCTCGGCACGCAGGACTTCCTCCGCCTCCGCATCGGCGTCGGCCGGCCCGAGCGCGGCGACCCGCGGCCACTCGCGGACTGGCTGCTCGCGAACTTCGAGCCCCACGAGGATCCGGACGGGCTCGTCTCGCGCGCCGCCGACGCGGTGGAGGCGCTCGTCGCCGAGGGCGTGGAGCGCGCCCAGATCCGGGTCAACCGGCGGTAGCGGCCTCCGGGTCGCGTTCGAGGGCGCCGAGCCCGTGCTCGAGCAGCCGGTAGGCGCGCTCGAGCTCGCGGCGGAGGTGCCGGGTGGCCGTCGGCCCGCTGCGCCCGGCAAGCGCGTGCGCTCGCGCGTTCCGGAAGAACTGCCAGTGCACGCTCATCAGCAGGTTGGCCGCGATCTGCGCGTCGGCGGGGTGAAGGCGGAGCTCCTCACGGATCGTCTCCGCGAGATGATCCGTGAACTGTGCCATCACCTCGGTCTCCTTCGCCTGCAGCGCGGGCGACTCGGCGATCGCACGGGCGAACTGGGCGAAGCCCGGGCTCGCGAGCCGGCCGCACTGCTTCGCGTGCAGATCGTGCATCGCCCCCACGAGGGACTGGCCGGGCTCGCGTGCCCGCACCGCGTCCCTGAGCGCCTCGAGCCGCTCGGGCACCTCGTCGAAGAAGATGTCCTCCTTCGTCGGGAAGTAGTTGAAGACGGTCTTCTCCGAGACGCCCGCCTCGCGTGCGATCTCGCCGACG
Source organism: Gaiellaceae bacterium (assembly GCA_035653395.1). Classification (GTDB taxonomy): domain Bacteria; phylum Actinomycetota; class Thermoleophilia; order Gaiellales; family Gaiellaceae; genus Palsa-739. The sequence continues at coordinate 28,595 of DASRBX010000011.1, read as the reverse complement.
GTAGCGTGGTCGAAGCCCCGCAGGACGAAGAGGCGCATCCCCGCCGCGGCGATCGCCTGGCGCGTCTGCAGCTTCTTCGACTCGCGCAAGCCCACGCAGGGATCATACCCGATCTTTACAGTTGCAGCAAAGTTACGGCGTCTGTAACATCGCGGTGCAGGCAACCGAAGGAGAGGAATGCTGGCTCGTCTCGCACACGTCGTCGCTCGTCACCGCTGGAAGGTCATCGGCGCCTGGATCGTCCTCACCCTGTTCGGAGGGTTCGCCGCCGGACAGGTCTCGAAGCGCTGGTACCAGAGCTTCTCCATCCCCGGCAAGTCGGCCTACGAGGCGAACCAGCGCACGTTGAAGACGTTCGGCACCGGCATCCGCGGGCCGGACGTGGTCGTCTTCCACACCTCCGGCGACGCCACGAGGAGCCGGGCGATCGCCGCCGCGATGCAGCGCGCCGCCGCCGCCATGCCCGGCGCGCGGACGAGCTCGTACTTCTCGACCCACGACCTGATGTACGTCTCGAAGGACCGGCACACGACCTTCGAGGAGATCTATCCGCCAGGAACGTCGACGTTCTCGACGACGAGCGGCGCAAGCGCGGTCCGCGCCGCCGCCGCGCGGGGGCTGCCGTCCGGGATCCGGGTCGAGGTCACCGGCCACGATCCACTCGAGGAGGCGAGCTCGCACGGCGGAGGCGGTGGAAATGTCCTCGTCGAGGCCGTGATCGGAGGTCTCGGCGCCGTCGTGATCCTGCTCTTCGTCTTCGGGACGCTGCCGGCGATCCTGATGCCGGTCGCCGTCGCGGTGGCGGCGATCCTCAACACCTTCACGCTCGTCTGGGCGCTGACCTACATCACGAGCGTCTCGATCATCGTCCAGTTCCTGATCGCGCTCGTCGGCCTCGGCGTGGCGATCGACTACGCGCTGCTCATGATCTTCCGCTTCCGCGACGAGCTGCGCGAGGGGGAGGACGTCGAGACGGCTCTCGTCGAGACGATGACGCACGCCGGCCGCTCGGTGATCGTCTCCGGGTCGACCGTGGCCGTCGGCCTGCTCTCCATGATCATCCTGCCGCTGCCGTTCATCAGGTCGATCGGGATCGGGGGGATGCTGATCCCCGCCGTCTCGGTGCTCGCGGCGATCACGCTCATGCCCGCGTTGCTCTCGGTGCTCGGCGAGCGCATCAACAGCGTGCGCCTGATGCCGAAGCGGTTCGTCGACAAGGGCCATCCGGAGGACGGCGCCTGGGGCCGCTGGGCTCGCTTCGTCCTGCGCCGACCGTGGCCCGTTGCGGGGGTCGGCGCGGCGATCGTGGCCCTCCTGGTCGCGTTCGGCGTCCAGCTCAACCCGAGCGAGTCGCAGCTGAAGAACTTCCCCGGCACGGGTACCGCGATCGCGGGGCGGCAGATGCTCGCCAACGCCGGCATCTCGCCGGGCGTGATGAAGCCGTTCGTCACGCTCGTCGAGCACGGCGGCGACGCGCAGGCCGTCGCCGCCCGCGAGCGGCGCGTCCCGGGCATCGTCGGCGCGGCGGTACCGCCCGGGCCGGGCTGGCACCGCGGCCAGGACACGCTCGTCGAGGCCTTTCCTGCGATCGACGGGGCGGCGCCCGGGATCCAGGGCATCATCGACAGGGTCAACCGCGTCCTCGCGGGGACCGACGGGACGCTCGGCGGCGTGCCGGCGGTCGACCGCGACTTCGTGCACGCGGTCTACGGCAACTTCCCCTACGTGCTCGCCTTCGTGCTCGTCCTGACGCTGCTGCTGCTGACGAGGGCGTTCCGCTCGGTCGTGCTGCCCCTCAAGGCCGCGATTCTCAACCTCGTCTCGCTCGGGGCGGCCTTCGGGATCGTCGTCTTCATCTTCCAGCTGGGACACGGCTCGTCGCTCTGGAACATCACGGCGACCCAAGCGATCACCCCCTGGATCCCATTGATGATCTTCGCCTTCCTGTTCGGCCTCTCGATGGACTACGAGGTCTTCATGCTGACGCGAATGCGGGAGGCCTACGACGAGACCGGCTCGACGGAGCGGGCGATCGAGCTCGGCCTGGCGCGCACGGGGAAACTCGTCACGAGTGCCGCGCTGATCCTGATGTTCGCGTTCCTCGTGCTCTCGTCGAGCCCGGGCTTCGAGATCAAGGAGTTCGCGATCGGCCTCGCCGCGGGGATCATCTTCGACGCGACCGTGATCCGCGCCCTGCTCGTGCCCGCGCTGATGCGGCTGCTCGGCCGCGCGAACTGGTGGCTGCCGCACTGGACGCGGCGGGCGCTCTTCATCCGCTCCGAGCGGCGGCCCGAGGCCGAGCCTGCGCTAGAGGGGTGAGAGCGCCGGCTCGGGCTCCGGCTCGTCCCGCCGGCGCACGCTCCTCACCTCCGGCACGAAGGCGACGACGACGAGGTTCGGCAGGCACATCAGCGTCCCCGCGAGCAGGAGAGTCGAGGGTCGCCCGATCCCGGCCGCGACGGCGCCGGCGAGCGTCTGCCCGATCGGCATCAGGCCGATCGAGAGCAGCTGGTCGATCGACGCGACGCGGGCGAGGCGGTCGGGCCGCACCTCCTGCTGCATCGCCGTCTCCCAGAGCGCGTTCCCGACGAGGATGCAGGCGCCGAGGATCACGCCTGCGACGACGATCGCCGGAAGCGGGAACGGCCGGACGAGCGTGAACGGCAGCACCCCGCCGAGCGACCAGACGGCGAACGCCGTGGCCACCGGATGCTCTGGCCGGATCCTGTAGGCGACGAGCCCGCCGAGCACGCCGCCGACGGACATCGACGTCACGATCAAGCTCCACCCGAGGGAGCCGTGAAGGTGCTCGTCGGCGACGAAGGGCCCGAGCACGAGGAGATCCCGATCCCGACATTGCCGAGGGCGAAGCCGAGGAAGCCGGCGGTGAGCCAGCGGTGTCGCCGCACCTCGCGCCAGCCGTCCGCGACGTCGCGCCGGAAGCGCTGGCGGGCCGGACGGGCGTGCGCCGCGACCGGCGCCGCCGTCACGAAGGCCACGCTGACGAGGAAGCTCGCCGCGTCGACCGCGAAGCACCAGCCGGGGCCGGCGGACGCGACGATCGCCCCGGAGACGACGGGCCCGAACACGTTCGTCGCGCTCCGCGACGTCGAGAGCAGCGCGTTGGCCTTCTGCAGGTTGGTGGGGCTGACGGCCTGGGGGAGGAGCGCCGTCCACGCCGGTCCGAAGAAGCCGGCGCCGACGCCGGCCGCCGACTGGAGCAGCGCGAGCTGCCACACGTGGGCCGAGCCCTCGAGCAGCAGGACCGCCGTCGCCGACTGGGTGCCGAAGCGCAGCAGGTCGGCGGAGACCATCACGGCCCGGCGTGGGAGCCTGTCGGCCCAGACGCCGCCGGCGATCGTGGACACGCCGAGCGTCACGACGCGGGCGCCGAGCACGACGCCGAGGCCCAGGGTGCTCCCGTGGATCCGGATCACCGCGAACGCGAGCGCGACCGGGATCAGCGTGTCGCCGACCGACGAGCCGGTCCAGGCGAGCCAGAGCAGCCTGAAGGGACGCTCCCTCAGCGGTCCGAAACGGTCAACCCCCCGCACACCCTGGAGCGTACGCCCCGTCGCGGCGGGTTACGATCGGAGCCCGCGGAACCCCCGGTTCCGCCTTTCGTCATGGACCGTCCGGTACTTCATGCCTTCGTCCGCGAGCTCGTCGAGCACGAGCGTCTCGCCGAGCTCGCAGACGCGCTGCCGACGCGCGCCCGCGTGTCGGAGCCCGCGCTGCCGCTGCTGCTCGCCTCGCTGCACGAGCGGCTGGAGAGGAGTCTCGTCGTCCTCCTGCCGGAGGATGCGGACGCGCGCGACGCCGCAGAGAGCGCCGCCTGGTTCCTCGGCGACGAGGCGGTCGGATTGCTGCCGAGCCGCGGCGTCACCTGGGAGTCGGGGCTCGCGCCGCCGCCGCACCTCGTCGGCGAGCGCGCCCGCGCGCTGCACGTCCTCGCGCGCGGCGGCCTCGTGTGCGCCTCGGCGCGCGCGCTCGCCGAGGGGCTGCCCCCCGCGGAGGTGCGGCCCGGGCCGATCGAGCTCCGGCCGGGGCTCGAGATCGCGGTCGAGGGCCTCGGCGAGTCGCTCGCCCTGGCCGGCTACGAGCGGATGGAGCGCGTGGACGACCGCGGCCAGTTCGCCGTGCGCGGCGGCATCGTCGACGTCTTCCCCACGACCGGCCGCGAGCCGTTGCGCGTCGAGTTCTTCGGGGACGAGATCGAGTCCGTGCGCGCCTTCTCGCCCTTCACGCAGCGCGCGCTCCACCCGGTGTCCGAAGCGACGCTGTACCCGGCGGCCGAGCGCCGGCTGGACGCCGTCGAACTTGGTGACAGTCTGTTACGTGCGGACGAGGGGGAGGAGCCGGCCACGCCGGCGGTGCCGGACGACCTCGTGCCGCCGCTCGAGCGGCCGCCCGACTGCGTGTTCCAGCCCGACGACGTGCGCCGTGTGTGGGAGGAGGACGGCATCCTCGAGCCACCCTCGCTCACGGGGTCGACCGAGCTCGATCCCTTTCCTCAGTCGCAGCCCTTCGCGTTCGAAGCGCAGCGGCCCGCGATCGCCGCGCGCGGGCTCGCCGAGGCCGAGAGCGAGCTCTCCGCGCTCCTCCGGTCGGGCCAGCGCGTCGTCATCGCCTTCCCGCACCGCGGCGAGGCCCTGCGGACGCAGAACCTGCTCCGCCGGGTCGAGGCCCGCCTGCTCGAGCCGGGCGACGACCTGCCGGAGGGGGCGGAGCTGCTCTTCGCCGTCGCGCCCGCCCGCCGCGGGCTCGTCTGGCGGGAGCTCGGGCTCGTCCTCCTGCCGGACCACCAGGTCTTCCGCCGCCGCGCCCCGCGCGAGCGCCGGCTCGGGGGCCGCGCGCTGCAGTCCTTCGCCGACCTCCGCACCGGCGACTACGTCGTCCACGAGGACCACGGCGTCGGGCGGCTGCTCGGGTTCGAGACGAACACCGTCGCCGGCATCACACGCGACTACCTGCTCCTCGCGTTCCGCGGCGAGGACCGCCTCTACGTCCCGCACGAGCAGCTCGGGAAGGTCTCGCGCTACGTCGGTGCCGACGGCTCGGCGCCCACGCTCTCGAAGCTCGGAGGCAAGGCGTGGCAGACGCTCAAGTCGCGCGCGCGCGAGTCGGTGCGCGACCTGGCCGGCGACCTGATCCAGCTCTACGCGCAGCGCCAGACGCGCGAGGGAGTGGCGTACGACCTCTCGCACGAGTGGCTGCCGCGGCTCGAGGCGACCTTCCCGTACCGCGAGACGCCCGACCAGGAGGCCGCGATCGAGGCGGTCAAGGAGGATCTCGAGGCGCCGCGGCCGATGGACCGGCTGGTCTGCGGTGACGTCGGCTTCGGCAAGACCGAGGTCGCCGTGCGCGCGGCGTTCGCCGTCGCGGTGAACGGCCGCCAGGTGCTGCTCCTCGCGCCCACCACGATCCTTGCCGAGCAGCACTTCAACACGTTCCGGGACCGCTTCCGCGACTTCCCCGTGCGGGTGGAGATGGTCTCCCGCTTTGTGTCGCCGAAGGAGACCAAGCGGATCCTCGCCGACTTCACCGCCGGCAAGGTCGACGTCCTGATCGGGACGCACCGCATCCTCAGCCGCGACGTGATTCCCAAGGAGCTCGGGCTCGTGATCCTCGACGAGGAGCAGCGGTTCGGCGTCGCCCAGAAGGAACTGCTCAAGTCGCTGCGGCTCGAGGTGGACGTGCTCACGCTCAGCGCGACGCCGATCCCGCGCACGCTGCACCTGTCGCTCGCCGGCATGCGCGACATCTCGATCATCGAGACGCCGCCGGAAGGACGCCGCCCGATCCGCACGACGGTCGGCGAGTACGACGAGGAGCTCGTGAAGCTCGCGCTCGAGCGCGAGGGTGCCCGGGAGGGGCAGGCGTTCTTCCTCCACAACCGCGTCGAGACGATCGAGGAGCGCGCGGCGCAGCTGCAGCAGCTCTGTCCGGGGCTCCGCTTCCTCGTCGCCCACGGCCAGATGCGGGAGAAGGAGCTCGAGGAGCGGATGCACTCGTTCCTGCGCGGAGACGCGGACGTGCTCGTCTCGACGACGATCATCGAATCCGGGATCGACATCCCGCAGGCGAACACGCTGATCGTCGAGCGCGCGGACACGCTCGGCCTCGCCCAGCTCTACCAGATCCGCGGGCGCGTGGGCCGCTCGGACGCCACCTCGTTCGCGTACCTCTTCTATCCCGACGCGCGCGAGCTGACCCCGGAGGCGCGGGCGCGGCTCGCGACGCTCGCCGACCACACGGAGCTCGGCGCCGGCTTCGCGATCGCGATGCGCGATCTCGAGATCCGGGGCGCGGGCGAGCTGCTCGGCGCGGAGCAGTCGGGGCACGTCGCGGCGGTCGGCTTCGAGCTCTACGTCGAGCTCCTGAACGAGGCCGTCGCCGAGCTGCAGGGCCAGAAGCGGATCGCCGCCCGGCCGGTGCGGGTGGACGCGCGCGTCGACGCCTACGTGCCGGCCGCCTACGTCGACTCGGAAGCTCTTCGGATCGACGTCCACCGCCGGCTCGCGCTCGCGGAGACCGAGGACGAGCTACGCGAGCTGCAGGCGGCCCTCGAGGACCGCTACGGGCCGCTGCCCGAGCCGGTCGAGAATCTCTTCCGCATCCAGGAGGCGAAGATCAAGGTCGCCCTGCTTGGGGCGGACTACCTCGTCTTCCAGGGCGGCAAGGCGACGGTCGGGCGCCTCGTGCTCGGCTCGGGCGAGCTGCGCGAGCTCCGCGACCGCGCGAAGACCGCCGTCTACGTCTCGGCTAAGCAGGAGATAAGCATGCGCGGGCAGGAGGAAATCGCCCAGGCGGTCGGTCTGGTCGATGCTATCTTGGACGCGCGCCGAGCGGCCTGAGACCGCCTTTCGCCGCACCGGCGTTCCCGCGACATCGACCTCACTGGATGGAAATGAAGACTCGCCTGCCGTTCCTGCTCCTTGCCGTAGCGCTCGTCGCCCTGCTCGCCGCGTGCGGCGGGGGAGGCAGCTCCGGCCCCATGCCCTCGGACTCGATCGCCAGGGTCGGCTCCACGACGATCTCGCGGGCGAGCTTCAACTCCCTGATGGACGTGGCCTTCGCGCGCTACAAGGCGCAGAAGCAGCCGGTGCCGAAGGTCGGCACCCCCGCGTACGCCCAGCTGCGCGACCAGGCCGTCACGTTCCTCGTGCAGGAGGCCGAGCTGCAGCAGGAGGCGCAGAAGCTCGGCGTGTCGGTGACGCAGAAGGACGTCGACCAGCAGATCTCGCAGATCAAGAAGACGTACTACGGCGGGAGCCAGTCGAAGCTCGACGCCGCGCTGAAGAAGGACGACATCACGCTCGCGCAGCTCGAGCAGTGGAACATCAAGCCGAACCTGCTCAGCCAGAAGCTCAACGCCAAGGTGACGCAGAGCGTCAAGGTTTCCGACGCCGCGGCGCTGAAGTACTACAACCAGAACAAGGCCTCCTTCACCACGCCGAAGACGCGCGAGGTGCGGCACATCCTCGTCAACAGCAAGAGCCTCGCCCAGCGGCTGTACACGAAGCTGAAGAACGGCGCGAACTTCGCCGTCCTCGCGAAGAAGTACTCGAAGGACACGGGCTCGGCGGCGCAGGGCGGCAAGCTCTGCGTGGCGCACGGCGGCTCGAGCGGCGCCTGCCAGCAGACCGTGCCGCCGTTCGACAAGGCCGCGTTCTCTCTCAAGACGAACGAGATCTCGCAGCCGGTGAAGAGCATCTACGGCTGGCACATCATCCAGCCCATCTCGGCGGTGAAGCCCGCCCACGTGCAGAGCTTCGCGCAGGTCAAGTCGCAAATCGAGGCCAACCTCGCGCAGCAGCAGAAGCAGGTCGCCTGGCAGAACTGGCTCGCAAAGATGGCGAAGGACTTCAAGGGCAAGGTGACGTACCAGACCGGCTTCGCACCGGCGACGACCACGACGCCCACGACGCCGGCCCCGACGACGACCGGCTGAGTTGACCGACCCCGCCGCCGCGGGCGGGAAGCTCCCGCCGGGCGCCGGCGGCTCGGCCGCCGGCGCTTCCTGCCCCGCCGCCGAGCCGGCCGCGGCTCTCCTCGAACTGCAACGCCTGACCGAGCGGCTTCGCCGCGACTGTCCCTGGGACCGCGAGCAGACGGCGGCGACGATCGTGCCGCACACCGTCGAGGAGTCGTACGAGGTGGCCGACGCGGCGCTCGCCGGCGACGACGAGAAGCTGCTCGACGAGCTCGGCGACCTCCTCTTTCAGGTCTACCTCCTCGCGCTCCTGCTCGAGGAGCGGGGCGCCGGCGACCTCGCCCGGGTTGCGCGCGGCGTGCACGAGAAGCTCGTGCGGCGTCATCCGCACGTCTTCGGCGACGTCGAGGCGGACACGCCCGACCGCGTCCGCGCGAACTGGGAGCGGATCAAGGTCGAGCAGGAGGGGCGCGAGGGCGTGTTCCACGACGTCGCCGAAGGGCTGCCGGCGCTCCTGTACGCGCGCAAGGTGCAGCAGCGGGTGAAGGCGGTCGGTTTCGAGTATCCGGACCTCGCAGGCGCGCTGGCCGATCTCGCCGACGAGCTGGGCGAGCTGCAGGAGGAGCCGTCGGGCGACGAGCTCGGCGACGTTCTCTTCGCGGCGGTCAACGTCGCACGCAGGCTCGAGGTCGATCCCGAGCTCGAGCTGCGGCGCGCCGCGCAGCGCTTCCGCCGCCGGGTCGAGGTGGCGGAGCGGCTCGCGGCGGAGGTGGGCGAGAATTGGACGGAGCTGCCGCTCGAGCGGCAGGACGAGTGGTTCGACCGGGCCAAGGAGGTTGTCGAGTGAGCCGCATCGCCGGCGTCCACGCGCGCCAGATCCTCGATTCGCGGGGGAACCCCACGGTCGAGGTCGAGGTGCGCCTGGAATCCGGCGCCTCGGGCCGGGCCGCGGTTCCCTCCGGCGCCTCGACCGGCGTCCACGAGGCGGTCGAGCTGCGGGACGACGGCGGGGCGTACGGCGGCAAGGGCGTCGCGCGGGCCGTGGCGAATGTCAACGGAGAGATCGCGCAGGCGATCGCCGGGACGGACGCCTCCGACCAGGAGGCGCTCGACCGGCGCCTGATCGAGCTCGACGGGACGCCGAACAAGGGCCGGCTCGGCGCGAACGCGGTGCTCGGCGTCTCGCTCGCGAACGCGAAGGCCGCCGCGGCCGACGCCGGCCTCTCGCTCTTCCGCCGGCTCGGCGGCGAGGACGCGACGACGCTGCCGGTGCCGATGCTGAACGTGATCAACGGGGGAGTGCACGCGGACAACTCGATCGATCTGCAGGAGTTCATGCTCGTCCCGGCCGGCGCCGACTCGTTCTCCGAGTGCCTGCGGATCGCGGCCGAGACCTACCACGCGCTCAAGAAGCTGCTCACGGAGCGCGGGCTCTCGACCGGCGTCGGGGATGAGGGCGGCTTCGCGCCTGATCTCGCGACGAGCGAGGAGGCAATCCAGGCAATCCTCGACGCCGCCGAGGCCGTCGGCCATGCCGACCGAGTCGCGATCGCGCTCGACCCTGCGTCCAGCGAGCTCTTCTCCGACGGACGCTACCGCTTCGAGGGCCGCGACCTCGGCCCCGACGAGATGGCCGGCTTCTGGGCCGACCTCGCCGAGCGGTACCCCATCGTCTCGCTCGAGGACGGGAACGCCGAGGACGACTGGGACGGCTGGCGGGCGACGACCGAGCGGCTCGGCGACCGGCTGCAGCTCGTCGGCGACGATGTCTTCGTCACGAATCCAGAGCGGCTGCGGCTCGGCATCGAGCGCGGCGTGGCGAACTCGATCCTCGTCAAGGTGAACCAGATCGGCACCCTGACGGAGACGATCGAGGCGGTGCGACTCGCGCACGACAACGGCTATACGGCGGTCATGTCGCACCGGTCGGGCGAGACCGAGGACGCGACGATCGCCGATCTCGCGGTCGCGCTCGGTACCGGTCAGATCAAGACGGGCGCCCCCGCCCGGAGCGACCGCGTCGCGAAGTACAACCAGCTCCTGCGGATCGAGGAGGAGCTAGGCGACCGGGCGGTCTATCCCGGCTGGGGAGCCTTCCCACGCGCGGCCCCTTAGTACCCTGAGCGACATGGCGATCGACCGCCGGACGAAGATCGTGGCGACGCTCGGGCCGTCGTCCGACTCGCGCGAACGCCTGCGCGCGCTCATCGAGGCCGGCGTCGACGCCGTCCGCTTCAACCTCTCGCACGGCAGGCACGACGAGCACTCCGAGCGCGCGTGGCTCGTGCGGGAGATCGCCGCCGAGGTGGGCCGGCCGGTCGCGCTCATCGCCGACCTGCAGGGCCCGAAGCTGCGCATCGGCGAGCTTACCGAGCCGGTCCTGCTCCACACCGGCGACTACGTCCGCGTGTGCGCCGAGGAGTCCGCGACCGACGGCGAGCTCCCGATCGCGCCGGCCGTGATCGGCGACGTGCTCGAGCCGGGCCACGAGGTGCTGATCGACGACGGCCTCGTCCGGCTCCGCGTGGACGACGTCGAGAGCGGCCGTGCCACCTGTGCGGTGGTGGTCGGCGGCCTCGTGAGCTCGCACAAGGGAGTGAACCTGCCGGGCGTCCCGGTGCCGATCCCCTCGCTCACGCGCAAGGACGTCGCCGACCTCGACTGGGCGCTCGAGACCGGCGTCGACTTCGTCGCGCTCTCGTTCATCCGTTCCCCCGCGGACGTGCGCGACCTGCGCGCGCTGCTCGAGCAGGCGGGCTCGCACGCGCACGTGATCGCGAAGATCGAGAAGTCGGAGGCGGTCGACGTCCTCGACGACGTCCTGGCGGAGACGGACGCCGTGATGGTCGCGCGCGGCGACCTCGGCGTGGAGATCGGGCCGGCGCTCGTCCCGCTCGTCCAGAAGCGGATCATCCACAAGGCGCTCGAGCGTGGGAAGCCCGTGATCACGGCGACGCAGATGCTCGAGACGATGGTGCACTCGCCCGAGCCGACCCGGGCCGAGGCGAGCGACGTCGCGAACGCGATCCTCGACGGCACGTCGGCGGTGATGCTCTCGGGCGAGACGGCGGTCGGCGAGTACCCCGTGGAGGCGGTCGCGTACATGGACCGCATCGCGCGGGCGGTCGAGCCGAGCCTCGACTACCGGCACGAGCTGCCGGAAGCCCACGAGAACCCGACGATCGGGCAGGCGATGTCGAACGCGGCCTGCGACATCGCGGAGGCTCTGCAGGCCGCGGCGATCCTCGTTCCGACGTTCACCGGCCGGACGGCGAACGCGGTCGCGCGGCTGCGCCCGCGGCGGCCGGTCGTGGCGCTCACGCACGTCGACTGGGCGATGCGCCAGCTCGCGCTCGAGTGGGGCGTGACCCCGCTCCTGATCTCCGAGACGAGCGACGTCGAGGAGCTCTGGCGCCTCGCCGTCGAGGCGGCGCGCGACGCCGGGATCGTCGAGACCGGCGACAGCGTCGTGATCACGGCGGGAACCGCCGTGAACATCCCCGGCACGACCAACGTGATCAAGGTCGACGTCGTCCAGTAGCCGCAGGACCGCGGCGCCCGCCGGAGAAAAGCGGCTGGATGGCTGCGAGGAAGAGACGCCGCGGGCGTGTCGGTGGTCCGATCGCGCGTCGCTGGTTCGCGGTGGCGGCGCTCGTCCTGGTCGGGCTCCTCTACTACCGGCCGCTGCACGACTACTTCGACGCGCGGGCGCAGCGCGCCGCCGGCGTCGCGGCCGTGCGGCGGCTGCAGCGGGAGCAGGCCGCGCTCGAGCGGCGTCTGAAGCACGCTTCCTCGCTGGCCGCCCTCGCGGCCGAGGCGCGGACTCTCGGCTACATCCGGCCGGGAGAGCACCTCTACATCGTCAAGGACATTCCGCAGTGGCGGCGCAGGCATCATGCTGCCCGCGGTGGTCGCTGACGCTGACCGGGCGCTCGTGGCGCGCCAGCTCGGGCGCGAGCCGCGCACGCTCCGGCGCGTGGCGGTCCGCTGCCCGTTCGGCGCCCCCGCGGTCACCGAGCAGAGCCCCTACGCACCCGACGGCGAGCCCTTTCCGACGACGTACTACCTCACCTGCCGGCATGTCGTCGCCGCAGTCTCCCGGCTGGAGGCCGCGGGCGGCGTCGAGCGCTGGAGCGAGGCGGCGCGGACCGAGCCCGCGCTCGCCTCGAGCCTCGCCGCCGGCGACGAGGAACAGCGGCGGCTGCGGAGGGAGCTGGCCGGCGACGCGACCGGGGCGGACGGCGGCGCGTCGCTCGACTACGGCATCGGCGGCTCGCGGCGGGGCGGCAGCCTCAAGTGCCTCCACGCGCACGCCGCCTTCGCCCTCGCGCGTCCCGGCTACGAGCTCGGCGAGCGGATCCTCGCGGAGGTCGAGCCGCGCTGGCCGGAGCGGTGCTGCTCCCTGTGAGCGTCGTCGAGGTCGCGCGCCAGGAATGGAAGGAAGGAAGCCGTCGACTCGAGGCGGCACGGGACGACGGGCCGAGATACCGCAGGCTCCTCGAGCTGCTCGAGCTCGTGCTCGACGAGCTGCGCAAGCGGATCGGGCAGACGTACACGGTCGGAGACCTCGCCTCGGCGTACGGCGACGCGGACCGCTGGGCGCGCGAGCTGCTCGAGGAACGCGCTTCCGAGCCGGGTTGGCCGCCCGACCTCGCGGTCGTCCTCGCGGCCGCCTTCGACGCCTACCAGCGCGGCGCCATCGATTACGAACCATGAAGATGTGGGATTAGACGTACATCCACGTGTAAAAAGCGGAAGATTTGGTCAAATTCCCGGCGATGGCCTTCAGAGACGACGGCGCGCGCCACGACCCCGAATGGCTGACGCTCGGGCAGGCCGCACGCTTCCTCGGCGTCGCCCAGAGCACGATCCGCAAGTGGTCGGACCAGGGCCGCGTGCCGGCGTTCTACACGCCGGGCGGCCACCGGCGCTTCCGCCGCGGCGACCTGGAGGCGTTCCTCGCCCGCTCGGGCCCGGGCCGCCAGCAGGCCGGCCCGTCCGTCCTCCTCGTGGACGACGACGAGCGGATGCGCGAGCTCGTGAGGATCGAGCTCCAGCGGGAGGGCTACGACGTTCAGGAGGCGGCGAGCGCAGACGAGGGGCTCGCCGCGATCGAGAACCGCAAGCCCGAGCTCGTGCTCCTCGACGTGATGATGCCCCACGTCGACGGCTGGGAGATGCTGCGGCGGATCCAGGAGCGCCACGGCGCCGGAGCGATCCCCGTCCTGATGTTCAGTGGGCAGCTGGACGAGGCCGCGCGACGGCAGGCCGCGACGAGCGGCGCGAGCGGCTTCGTCGGCAAGGGATTCGACCTCGACGAGCTCGTCGAGCAGGCCAAGGCGATCGTCCCGATCTAGCCGGCGACGCTAGGGCAGGTCTTCGGCCGTGCGCAGGAGGCCGGAGCCGAGCAACCCGAGCGCCGCGAGCAGGGCGACGTAGAGCCCGATGCCGCGGCCGGTGGAGAGGAAGTACGTGTCCGGCACCGAGATGAGCCGGATGAGGACGAAGATCACCGCGAGCGCGCCGAGGGCGATCAGGATCAGCCGGTCCGGCACCGACGCCGGCAGCGTGATCCCCGCTTCGCGCGAGGCCTCGAGGATCAGGGTCGCCAGCCCCACGAAGAAGACGAGCTTGCCGAGCGCACCCGTGTGCCAGCCGGTCACCGACAGCGTCAGGCCGTTGGGCAGCGTCCCGGCATACCAGTCCGTGAACGCGGAGATCGTCAGGACGAGCCCCGAGACCCACGCGAGGCGCACGCCCCAGCTTCCCGCGAGCGGCGTCGCGCCCTCGGGCCGCGGCGCTCGGAGGTCGAGTCGCATCCGGAACGGGCGGGCGGGCTCGGGCGTTTGCACAGCCGCAGTATGGGCACAAAACTGCACCGGCGCGCGAGCGGCGCGCCCCTCCGAGGACGGAAGAGGCGGTGCTGGCAGTGGCGGTTCAGGTCGACGAGTCCGCAAAGAGGCCCACTCCGGCGTCCACGGCGACGCTGGACGAGGCCGGATTCGTCGACTTCTCGGACGCGGGGACGCCCGCCGCGGGCGAGTTCCGCTGCACGGACTGCGGCTACGGAGCGGTCGTCCAGCGGACGCTCCCACCCTGTCCGATGTGCGGCGGGACGGTCTGGGAACGCCGGGAATCCCGCGCCCGGTAGCTTCGTCGACTGACGCCCGGGCCGTCGTCCCGGGCGGGCGGCCGGAATACTTTCGGGAATGACCAGCCTGCTCGGCGTCGATTCGCGGGACGTTCGCCTGCGGGCGCCCTCGCTCGCCGCCCTCGTGCGCGCGGTCACGACCGCCGCGAGGGCCGCGAGCTCGGCCGACGCGCTGCGTGCCCTGGCCGAGGCGGCGCAGGCGGTCTCCGGCGCCGAGATCGCGCTCGTCCGTGCGCTCGACCCCGGCGGCGAGCGGCTCGAGGTCGTCGCGATCGCCGCGCCGCGGACGCTCGCGGCCGAGCTGTACGGGACGGTGCTCCCGGCCGCGGAGCTGCCGGAGGCTCCGGTGGACGCGCTCGAGCGGGCTCCCGCCGGGCTGCGCCAGATCGCCGAGCGCACGGGCGCGACCCAGCTGCTCCTCGTCCCGTCGCGTGCCGACGGGCACGCCGCCTCGGTCGAGCTGCTCCGGTCAGGAGAGCCGTTCGGCGCCGAGCAGCGTGTCGCCGCGGAGTTGTGCGCGGCGCAGGCGGCGCTCGTCCTGCGCGCCTTCGCGGGCGGCGGCGACGCATCGTCGCTCGCGCGGCCGGCGCTCGAGGTCGCCGGCGAGGCGCTCGCGGTGGCGCTCGAGGAGGAGGACGCCGCTGCCGAGGTCGTGCGCCTCGCCGCAGGGGTCGCGGGGGCGTCCGCCGCGATTCTCTGGCAGAGCCGCGTGGAGGGCATCCTCCCCGCCGCCTCGTGGGGGGTCGACGCGGCGGCGGATCTCGACGCCGCGCGCGAGGTCGCCGAGCGGACGCTCGGCGAGCCGGGGCCGGTCAGCGCCCACGCGGCCGGCCTGCCGCAGGACTGTGCCGTCTCGACGACGCTGCCGCTGGGCAGCCCGCCGCTCGGCGTCCTGCAGCTATTCCACCCGGCCGGCGACGAGCCCGATGCGGAACAGCTGACGCGGCTCGCGACGTTCGGCGTCCGGGCGGCGCATGCGCTGCGCAGCGGCGAGCGTGCCCGGCTCCTCGCGCTCGAGCTCGAGCGCACGCGGGCGCTGCTCGAGGTGATCGTGCAGGCGACGGCGGAGCTCTCCGTCTCGCACACCCTCGAGACGGCCGTCGAGCGGGTCGCCGAGCTCCTCGGGGTCGAGCGCGTCGCCGTCTATCTCCGCGGCGCGGACGACGGCGAGCTCGAGCAGGCGGCGAGCCGCGGCCTCGCGGGCCCGCACGCGCGCGTGGCCGACAGGCTGCTCGACGTCGCGCTCGGCCCCTCGCGCGAGCGGGCGGTGCTCGAGGTCGCCGACGTGGTGCGGGACCCTCGCCTCGCCGGGGCGGAGGCTGCCGCCCGGGAGACCGGGATCGGATCCGCGCTCGCCGTGCCCCTCATGGCGCGCGGCGACGTCGTCGGCCTCCTGGCCGCGTATCCGGCCGGGCGGCCGGCGGCCGGCGAGCACGAGACGGCGCTGCTGGCGGCGCTCGCGGGCCAGCTTGCGGTCGCGGTGCAGAACGCGCAGCTCCACGAGCAGGCGACCCGGCTCGGGGAGGAGCGCGAGGCCGCGCTCGCCGCCGAGCGGGAAGCTGCGCGCCGGATCCGCGCGCTGTACGAGGTCTCGCGCTCGTTCGCGCAAAGCCTCCGCCTCGACGAGACGCTCGAGGCCCTCGCGCGCACCGTCGTCGAGGTGCTCGACCTCGACGCCGCCGTCGTACGGATGCCGGACGAGAGGCGCGAGCAGCTCGTGCCGCGCGCCGTCCACATCCGCGATGCCCCCTTCGCGGAGCCCGTGCGCACCATCCTTACCCAGCCCGTGCCGTTCGGCCAGCGGAACGTGCAGCGGCTCTTCCGCGAGCGCCGCGGCTTCCGCCTCGAGGCCAGAGCCGCCTCCGGCGAGGAGTTCCTGCCGGCTCTCGGCCCGTTCCTCGAGAAGGGCTGGACGGCGGCCGTCGTCCCCGTCTCCCTGCCGACGGAGGTGGTCGCCTCGCTCGGCATCTTCTCCTTCCGGCCCGGGGACCCCCTCTCGCAGGAGACGATCGAGGCGGCGACGGCGCTCGCGGCCCAGGCCGCCCTCGCCATCGACAACGCCCGCCTCTACCAGCAGCAGAAGCAGTTCGCCGACACGATGCAGCGCTCGCTGCTGCCCCGCTCCCGCCCGGAGGTCGAGGGGCTCGAGGTGGGCGAGGTGTACGAGCCGTCGGCCCGCGTGGACGTCGGCGGCGACGTCTACGACTTCCTCGCGCTCGACGACGGCCGGCTCGCCGTCGTGCTGGGCGACGTCACCGGCCACGGGGTCGACGCGACCGCCGACATGGCGATGGCGAAGTTCGTCTTCCGCTCGCTCGCCCGCGAGCATCCCGAGCCGGCCGACTTCCTCGCCTCCGCCAACGAGATCATCTGCAGCGAGATCGGCCCCGGCAAGTTCATCAGCATGAGCTACGTCGTCGTCGACGGCGCCTCCGGCAGGGTCGCGGGCGCGAGCGCGGGCCATCCCTCCCCGCGGATCGTCCTCCCAGACGGATCGACGCGACCGCTCGCGGCGCACGGGCTCGTGCTCGGGATCGACGGCGGCCAGGCGTATACGGAGTCCCTCGCCGAGCTCGCCCCGGGCGCCTCGCTCGTCCTCTACACCGACGGCGTGATCGAGGCCCGTCGCGAGGGCGAGCTCTACGGCGACGAGCGGCTCGACACGCTGCTCGGGGAGAGGAACGGGCTTCCGGCCCGCGCGCTCGCCCACGCGGTGGCCGAGGACGCGCGCGCGTTCGCCGGCGGCGACCTCTCCGACGATCTCGCCGTCGTCGTCATCCGGAAGACGTGACCGGGCCGCCGCGGCGCCTGCAGTTGCTGGTGCTGGCGGCGGGGGCCGGCTCGACCTCCACGGAGATCTGCGCCTCGCGGCTGCTCGCTCCGTACTTCGGCGCCTCGACGGTCGTGTGGGCGAACGTGATCGGCCTCGTTCTCGCGGCGCTCTCGCTCGGCTACTGGCTCGGCGGCCGCCTCGCGGACCGGCGGCCGAACCCCCAGGCGCTCGGCGCCGTCGTCGTCGCGGGCGGGGCCCTCGTCGCCGTCGTGCCCTTCGCCGCGCGGCCGCTGCTCGACCTGACGGTGCGCGGGCTGAACGACGTCTCGACGGGAGCGATCGTCGGCTCGTTCGTCGGCTCGCTCGTGCTGTTCGCGCCGCCCGTCGTCCTGCTCGGGATGGCGGCGCCGTTCGCAATCCGGCTCGCAGTCTCCGACGTCGCCGTGGCGGGCACCGTGTCGGGCCGCCTCTACGCGCTCTCGACCGTGGGGAGCATCCTCGGCGTGTTCGTCCCGGCGATCGTGACGATCGAGGCGTTCGGGACGCAGCGCACGCTCGTCGGCACCGCGGCCGTCGTCGCGCTCGGCGGCGCGATGCTCCTGCGGCGCCGCTGGCTCGTCGCGCCCGTCGCCCTCGCGGGAGTCCTCGCGGTGCCGGTGGGAGTGGTGAAGCCGGTCGCGGGGCTCCTGTTCGAGAAGGACTCCCAGTACCAGTTCGTCGAGGTCGTCCAAAAGGGCCCGGTGCGCGACCTCTACCTCAACGAGGGGATCGCCGTGCATTCCGAATGGCGGCCGCGCACGGTGCTCACGGGCGACGAATGGGACATGTTCCTCGCCGTGCCGCCGCTGCTCGGCCGGCCGGTGCGTCGCGTGGCGATCCTCGGCAACGCCGGCGGCACGACGGCGCGCGCCTACGGCGTCTTCTATCCCTCGGCGCGGATCGACGGCGTCGAGCTCGACCCGACGGTGACGAGGGCCGCGCGCCGCTTCATCGGGCTCGGACGGATCAGGCGGCTGCACGTGGTGACGGCCGACGCACGGCCGTTCCTTGAGCGAACGCACGAGCGCTTCGACCTGATCCTCGTGGACGCGTACCGCCAGCCGTACGTGCCCTTCTACCTCGCCACGCAGCAGTTCTTCCGCCTCGTGCGTTCGCGGCTGCGGCCCGGCGGCATCGTGGCGCTGAACGTGGCGACCGTGCCGGGCGACCATCGGCTCGCCGACGCCATCGCGGGGACACTGCGCACGATCTTCCCGCAGGTGCTCACCTGGCAGGCGCTGCAGCTCAACCAGCTCGTCCTCGGCCTCGACCGGCCGATATCGCGCTCGCGGCTGCGCGAGGCCGTCGCGCGCACGCCGGCCCGGATCAAGGTCTTGACGCGGCTCCTCGCCCGGCACGCGCACGCAGCCGCGCCCAGCGCGCGGCCGTGGACGGACGATCTCGCGCCGGTCGAATGGGTGACCGACCGGATGATCCTCGAGTACGCCGCGCGCGGCGGCCGGCTCCACGAGCGGCTGCTGCCGACGGCGCCCTGACGTGGCCTGGCCCGGAGGGATAGCGGTCGAAAGCTAGAATCCCACCGATCCGTGGGCAAGCGCGCCGGCTTCATCCTCTGTCTCCTGGTCTGCGCCCTCGGCGTGGGGGCGGGACATGCCCGTGCCGACGGCACCCCGGCGCCGGTGATCGCGGACGGCGTCCGAATCGGCTCGGTCGACGTCGGCGGGATGACCGCGGCCCAGGCGACCACGGCCGTGCAGACCGCGTACTACGCACGCGTCGTCCTCCACGTCGGCCACCGCGGAGTCTCGGTCTCGCCGCACCACTTCCACACGGCGCTTCCGCTCGCACCGGCGGTCCAGTCGGCGCTCACCGCTCCGGCGGGCACGGCGATCCGGCTCACGCCGACGGTCGACACGAAGCTCGTCTCGAACTGGGTGAGGACGCTCGCGGCCAAGACGTACCGCGCGCCGGTCGCCGGCCAGGTGATCCTCCGGCACAGCCGGCCCTTCTTCACCCATGCCCGTCCGGGCCGGGCGCTGCGGCCGTTCCCGACGCGGATGCTGATCCGCGACGCGATCGTCGCGGGCACCCGCAGCGTGATCGCCGCGCCGCTGCGGCGGCTCACGGCGGCCGCGGTGAAGGCCTCGCCGGTGATCGTGATCCATCGCGGCTCGAACCGCCTCTACTTCTACAACGGCGTGAGGCTCGTGCGGATCTTTCCCGTGGCGACGGGGCAGGCGGCGTGGCCGACGCCGCTCGGCCATTTCGAGATCGTCGTCAAGCAGAAGAACCCGTGGTGGTTCCCGCCGACCCAGGACTCCTGGGCCGCGGGCGCGAAGCCTGTCCCGCCAGGCCCCGGAAACCCGCTCGGGACACGCTGGATGGGGCTGAGCGCGCCGGGCGTCGGCATCCACGGCACCGACGAGCCGTGGTCGATCGGCCACTCGGAGTCGCACGGCTGCATCCGGATGCAGGTGCCCTCGGCCGAGTGGCTGTTCAACCGCGTCCGGATCGGAACGCCGGTGTTCATCATCCCGTCCTAGAGGTCGTGAGAGCGGGGCTCAAGCTCGGAGCGCAGGCGCTCGCCGTCGCGGGGGTCGGAGTCCTCGGCGTGCTGCTCGTGTGGAAGCTGACGCACCAGACGCCGCCGCCGAAGGTCGGCGCCCGTGCGCCCGCGTTCTCGCTGCCGCGCCTCGACGGGAAAGGGAACGTCTCACTCGCCTCGCTGCGCGGGAAGACGGTGGTGCTCAACTTCTTCGCCTCGTGGTGCGAGCCGTGCAAGCGGGAGGCGCCCGATCTCGAGTCGCTCTGGCGGCGGTACCGGGCGAAGGGGCTCGTGGTGCTCGGAGTCGACAGCGGGGACGCGAGAGGCGACGCGCGCCGCTTCCTCGGCGCACACGGGGTCACGTACCCGATCGTGTTCGATCCGAGCGAGAAGCTCGCTCAGGGGCCGTACTCCCTGCCGGGCCTTCCGGTCACGTACGTCATCAACCCAGCCGGCCGGATCGTCGGCGAGCGGGTGGTGGGGCCGGTCAGCGACAAGGGCTACAGCCGGCAGTTCTCCCGCGAGCTGAAGGCGGCGCTGCGGGCGTGACGCGCCGCCTGAAGACGGTCGCGCAGCTCGTCGCCCTGGCGGGCGTGGCAGGGCTGCTCGCGCTCCTCGTCTGGCAGCTCGGCAACCAGCCGCACGCGCCCGGTGTGGGCGCGAAGGCTCCGGCCTTCACGCTGCGCCGGCTCGAGGGCTCCGGCACCGTCTCGCTCGCCTCCTACCGCGGCAAGCCTGTCGTGCTCAACTTCTGGGCGTCGTGGTGCCAGCCGTGCAAGGCCGAGGCCGCCGTGCTCGAGCGCGACTGGACGACGTACCGCAACCGCGGCGTCGTCTTCCTCGGCGTCGACTTCCACGATCTCGCCTCCGACGCGCGGCGCTTCGTGAGCGCGCACTCGCTCACGTTCACGATGCTGCAGGACGGCTCGGGCACGGTGACGAGCGGCAGCTACGGAGTCTCCCAGGTGCCCGAGACGTACGTGCTAGACCGGCAGGGGCGGGTCGTCGCACACCTCGCCGGGCCCATCACGGCCCCGGCGTTCGCCGGGGAGTTCCGGAGCGCGCTGGCCAAGGCGGCCGCGTGATGCTGCGGCTCGCCGCCGTCGCCGCGGCCGCGCTCGTCCTCGCGGGCCCTGCCGCCGCGTCCTGTGCGCATCCGCGCACGTCGCTGACCTACCTCGAGGGACAGGTCATGTGCCCGACCTGCCACACGACGCTCGATCAGTCCGACTCGCCGGCCGCGCAGCGGATCGAGGCGTTCATCTCGGAGAAGATCTCCGCCTGCTGGACGGCGCAACAGATCGAGGCCGCCCTCGTCGCGAACTACGGGCAGGGGATCCTCGCCGCCCCCTCGCATAGGGGATTCGACCTCCTCGCCTGGTGGCTGCCGATCGCGGGAGTCCTCGGCGGCGCCCTCGTGCTGGGCTTGGGCGTGTGGCGCTGGAGCCGGCAGAGGGGGGCGGAGGAGCCGGCGGAGACCGTCGGTTCGGGTCTCGACGAGGAGACCGAGCGCCGTCTCGACGACGTGCTGGCACGCTTCGAGTGATGGGCGGAAGGCTCGGCATCTCGTTTGCCGCCGGCTTCGTCTCGGTCGTCCTCCCGTGCGTGCTCCCCCTCGTCCCCGGCTATCTCGCGGCGGTGTCGAGCGTCGAGGTCGGCCGGCTAGGGCAGCGCGGGACGGCGAGGCGCGTCGTCCTCTCGAGCCTCCCGTTCATCTTCGGCTTCACCGTCGTCTTCGTCGTCCTCGGAGCCGGCGCGGCTGCGATCGGCAGCGTTCTGTCGGGGCCCGCCAGGACGCAGCTCGCAGGCTTCGTGCTCGTCGTGCTCGGGCTTGCGTTCGTCGGCCTGCTCCCCGTGCCGGAGCGCGTGCTCGCTCCCAACCTGCTCGCCGGGGCACGCCGGCGCGGCTCGAGCGCACTCCTCGGCGGCGCCTTCGCGGTGTGCGCCGCGCCCTGCATCGGCAGCGTTCTCGGAGCGGTGCTCGTGCTCGCGAGCACGAGCGGGACGGTCGTGAAGGGCACCGTCCTCCTCGCGGCCTACGCGCTGGGGCTCGGGGCGGCGTTCGTCGTCGCGGGGCTCGCGTACGCCCGCGCGATGGGCGCGTTCCGCTGGCTGCGCGACCGCTACAACCTGATCCAGATCGTGAGCGGCCTCGTGCTCGTCGCGCTCGGGCTGCTGCTCTTCTTCGACCGCGAGTGGTGGCTCCAGGTCGCGGTCAACCGGGCCCTCATCGACCTCGGCCTGGCGAAGCCCTAGACCTGGCCACTCCAAGCCTGTCCTTCCTCCTAACAGACTGTTACAAGGTGCTCCGCGGCGCCCGGAATCTCGTCGTGGACCGGTCCGCAAGGCCACCGCCCCATCCAAGTAACAGTCTGTTACAAGGTGAGGCTCGGCGGGTCGAGGTCGAGCGAGCCGCCGGCCACGCGGGCCCGCGCCGCCTCCACCTGCGCGAGCACCGACTCGACGTCGACCCCGCGATGGGCGGGAGCGAACGGCCCGAGCCGCCGCGCCGCCTTCTCGAGCTGTCTCGCGGTGGCGACGGGACGCCCGCGCCCTGCCTGGTACCAGGCCACTGCGACATGGACGAGGCCCCGAAAGAAGTCGCGCTCCTCGGCCGGCGCGGCGCGCCACGCCAGCTCGAGCTCCTCGTGCGCCTCGAAGTAGCGCCGCTCGCGAATCGCCTCGACCCCGCGCTTGAACGCAGCCTCCATCCCGTTCTAACCTTCCGCCGTGGCGACGATCCTGCTCTGTGGGGTCGATCTCTTCATGCGGGGGAAGCTCGAGGCGCTCCTGCCCGGCCATCGTCTCATCACGGTCGACCACACGGAGGATCCGGAGCTCGTCCTCGCGGACGTGTCGCGGATCGATCCGGAGGAGGTCGCGGACACGTTTCCGGACATCCCGATCGTCGGCTTCACGAACCACACCGACACCGCCGGGCTCCGCGCCGCGCACGCCGCCGGCTTCGACCAGGTGCTCGCGAAATCGGCGCTCGGCGACCAGCTCGGCCAGGTAGTGGCGGCGCTTGCAGGGTCCGCCGAGACGTGACGGTTGACGGCGCGGCCGTCCCCGACCGCTATCTACAGTAGGACGCCGTGACGTACATCATCGCCGAGCCCTGCATCGACATCAAAGACCGCTCCTGCGTGGACGTCTGCCCTGTCGACTGCATCCACGAGGCCGACCGGATCCTCGTCATCGACCCCGAGGAGTGCATCGACTGCGGCGCCTGCGAGCCCGAGTGCCCGGTCGAGGCGATCTTCCCGGAGGACGCGCTGCCGGACAAATGGAACGCGTTCGTGGAGATCAACTACGCGTACGACAAGGGGATGGACGTCGTCAACGAGCTGACGCAGAAATACGCGGACGAGAACAACGTCCAGAACGAGCCCATCGCATAAGCGCGGCCCCGCGCGGGAAGGGCGCCTGTCGTGAACCCCAAGACCCTCGACCACGTCGCCTACTGGCTGGCCGACCGCGACGCCGTGGCGGACTTCGCCGTGCGGCACCTCGGGATGCACGTCATCGACCGGACGGACGCCTTCACGCTCGTCGGCGCCGACGCGCGACGCGGCAAGCTGACGCTCTTCTCGGCCGACGGGCCACGCGAGCGCGGCGCTCTGGAGCACGTCGCCCTGCGCGTGCGCGACCTCGAGCGGGCGCTCGCCGAGCTCCCCGGCGATCTCCCGGTCGAGCGCCGGCGCGACGGCGAGGCGTACTTCGAGCTCGAAGAAGGCGTCGCGCTGGGCCTCGTCGAGGGGGACACGGATCTCGACTACGACCTCGACCACGTCGCCCTGCGCTCCGCCGACCCGCACGCGACCGCGTCGGAGTACGGCTCGCTCGGCTTCCGCGCAGCGGCGCCCGGCAGCTCCGGGTGCCCGCGGGTCGAGGTGGGCGGCGCGTGGATCGAGTTCCAGCCCGGCGAGCCCGGAGCGCCCGAGCGGCCGCTGCTCAACCATCTCGCCGTGCTCGTCGACTCGGCGGACGAGCACGCAGCCGCGGCGCGGGACATCGGCGTCGAGATCGACGACATCGTCGACGCCGCGAACACGCTCGCGGTCTTCGTCTGGGGGCCGGAGCGGGTGCGGATCGAGTACGTCGAGCACAAGCCGACGTTCTCGCTGACCTGAGTTGCGGGTCACCGTCGCCGGCGCGGGGATGGCGGGCCTCGTCGCCGCCGCGCGGCTGCGCGAGCTCGGCCACGAGCCGCGCGTGCTCGAGAAGGGGACGCGCGCTGGCGGGTCGATGCTCCTCTCCTCGTGCGTGGTCTGGCGCCATCTGGACTGGGAGCGGTTCCGTGCCGAATGCCCCGGCGGAGACGAGCGGCTGCAGCGGCTGGTCTGGGAGAGGCTCGACGACGCGCTCGGCTGGCTCGAGACGCTCGGGGCGGAGCCGGTCTGGCGCGACACCGAGAACCCCCTCACGACCGGCCGCCGCTACGACCCGCGCGCCCTGACGACGCTGCTGGCCGAGGCGGCCGGCGAGGTGGAGCTCGAGACGCTGCTACCCGAGGACGCCGAGCCGCCGCTGCTGCTCGCCACGGGTGGCTTCCCGGGACGCCTCGCCCGCGAGCGCGGCCTGCTCCTGCGCGCCAACCCGTGGAGCGAGGGCGACGGGCTCGACCTCGCGCTCGCACGGGGCGCTGCGACAACTGCCGGCATGGACGAGTTCTACGGCCGCGTCATGCCGGCTCCGCCGGCCCGCATCGCGGAGGAGGACTTCGTCCCCCTCGCCCAGCTCTACGGCCGCGACGCGCGCGTCTTCACGGAGGGCTGGCGCGAGATCACGCCGCCGGAGGTGGCGTGGCACGAGAACGACCTCGCGCAGCTGGTCGGCCCGCGCGCCTGGTACGTCGTCGCGGAGACGAACGACCGCGTCGAGGCCGCCCGCGCCGCGGGGGCGACGATCGTCGAGCGCGACGAGGGGATCGCCGTCCACGTCGCGGCGGCGGTCACGCACACGATCGGGGGCCTGGAGGTGGACACCGCCGCACGCGTCAGAGGCGTCGAGGGCCTCTGGGCGGCGGGAGTCGACGCGGGCGGCGTGGCGACGGGTGGCTACGCGAGCGGCCTCGCCCAGGCGCTCGTGCTCGGCCTCACGGCGGCCGAGTCGATCGCCGTCGGCTAGCCGGCGAGGTAGGCGCAGACGCGGCGGTCGCCCGGCAGCGGCGACGGGCCGACCTTGGTCACCCGAAGCTGCTTCCCCTCGACCTCGACCTGCGAGCCGATGGACGGCGCCTCGCCCTCCTGCTCGACGAGCTCGTAGCCGGAAGGCTTCCAGACGAAGAGAAGATGCTGCTGTGCCCCGTCCCCGTTCACCGCGCGGAAGACTAGTCGTCGCCGGTCGGCTGGCCGCGCAGTTCGAGGCTCATCGTCGTGCCGCCGACGTCGTGGTCGAGTGCGAGCGTCGCGCCGAGGGTCCGCGCGCGCTCCGCGAGCACCTCGAGCGCCCGCCGGCGTCGCTCGGTGGGCGCGTCGTCGCGGATCACGAGGCGCAGCGTGCCCGGCACGTCCGCGGTCGCCGTGACCTCGAAGCGGGAGGGAGGACCGCGCCGGATCGCTTCCTCGAGGGCCTCCCGGACGATCTGGTAGAGCGCCGCCTGCGTCCGCTCGCCGAGCGCGTCGATCAGCCCGATGTCGAGCGAGACCTCGACGTCGTGCTCGCGGCCGCGCGACTGCGCGAGCGCGTCGACCGCGGCGGTGAACCCGTGGTCGCGCAACGCCACCGGCTCGAGGTTGAAGGAGAGGTCGCGGAGCTCGCCGACCGTCGTGCGCGTGCGGCTGAGCGCGCGGTCGAGGATCTCGCGCGCCTGGGCCTGCTCGCCCCGGCCGATCAGGTCGAGGGACGCGTCGAGCATGAGCGCGACGCCCGCGAGCGACTGCACCGGGCCGTCGTGGAGGAACAGGGCGATGCGTCGCCGCTCGTCCTGCTCCGCTGCGAGGACCTGCTCGGCACGCTCGCGGTCGGCCTCGTCGGCGGCCGGGCTCTCGGCGCTGGTGGACGGCTGTTTCACTAGTCGATGATCGCCTCGCGGAGCGCGATGGCGACCGCCTGCGTGCGCGTGTCGGCCTCCAGCTTCGCGAGGATGTGCCGCACGTGGCTCTTCACGGTCTCCTGGCTGATGAAGAGCTGCGTGGCCACGTCGGCGTTCGACATCCCGTCGGCGAGGAGCTGCAGGATCTCGCGCTCCCGCGTCGTCAGCATGTCGTCCTTGTCGCGGCCGGTCAGGAAGGCGGGCATGAGCGCCGGGTCGACGTAGCCCTCGCCACCCGCGACCTTCTCGATCGCCCGCAGCAGCGTCTCGTGCGGCGCCTCCTTCAGCACGTAGCCCTTCGCGCCCGATTCGAGACCGCGGCTGAGCAGGCTGCGCTCGCTGTAGGCGGTGAAGATGAGGACGGCGCTGTCCGGCGATTTGTCCATGAGCGCCTTCGTCGCCTCGAGCCCGTCCATGCCGGGCATGCGGACGTCCATGATCACGACCTGGGGGTGCCGCCGCTCGGCGAGCGCGACCGCGGCCTCGCCGTCGGCGGCCTCGCCGATCACGCGGATGTGCGGCGCTCGGCTGAGCGACAGGCGGAGCCCCTCGCGCACCACCTCGTGGTCGTCGACGATCAGACAGGTGATCTCGCTCGCAGCCAACGGCCGGGAGATCATAGAACGGCGCTGCGCTGTCACATAGCCGCAATTTGCAGCTGCTCCGCCGCTGCGGGCGGCTGAAGGCGGACTCGGCGCCGGTCGCGGACGCCGTGGCTGCGTGCGAGCGCGCGCACGCGCTGCCGCACCGGGTCGGTCTCGCGGCGCGGCAGATAGGCGCCGCGGCCGTAGAGCCGCTCGTACTCGGCCAGCAGCTCGGGCCAGTCGCGTTCGAGCGCCGCGAGGAAATACTCGCGCGTTCCGGGCCGGAGGTAGAGGAGGTTCGCCCAGATTCCCGTCGCCCCGGCCGCGCGCGCCTCGCGCACGACGTCGGCGAGGAGCTCGGGAGCGTCGCTCAGGCCCGGGAGGATCGGCGCCATCCCGACTCTCGCGTCGATCCCGGCCTCCACGAGGCGCGACAGCGCCCGCAACCGCTGCCGCGGCGGCGAGGTTCCGGGCTCGGTGCGGCGCCAGATCTCGCGGTCGAGCGTGGGCACGGAGAACGTGACCGAGACGTTCGCCACTCGCGACGCCTCCGCGAGCACGTCGACGTCGCGCACGACGAGCGGGCCGCGCGTGATGAGCGAGAACGGGCTGGCCGCCTCCGCGAACGCCTCGATGCACGCGCGCGTGAGCCGGTAGCGGCCCTCGGCCGGCTGGTAGGGGTCGGTCGCCGCCCCCACGGCCACCGGCTCGCGCTCCCAGGAGGCCCGCGCGAGCTCTCGTCTCAGCACCTCCGCGACGTTCGTCTTGACCCGGATGCTCGCCCCGTAGCGATCGTCCCACGGCCGGTCGGCGCGCGCCTCGAACGCCCGGACGTAGCAGAACGTGCAGCGGTGCGCGCACCCCATGTAGGGGTTGAGCGACCAGTCGAACGGCATCCCTCGCACGCGGTTGAGCGCGCTGCGGCACGGCTCCTCGCGGTACTCGACCCGCATCCTCGGAGGATAGCGAACACACGTTCGTGATGAGGGCACGCGCCGGGGGCGTCCCTATACTGCGGCCGGAGAGTTGGACGAGAACCCTCCTAGTACCTGCGCCCTCGGGGTGAGGGCGTGACACTTCTGTTCGAGCTGATCGGGGTCGCGGTCCTGATCCTGCTCAACGCCTTCTTCGTGGCCGCGGAGTACGGCCTCGTCACGGCGCGCAGGACGAGGATCATCGAGCTCCAACACCAGGGAAACCGCCGCGCACGCGACGTCCTGCGCATCACGGGCGACCCGGGCCGCTTCATCGCGGCGATGCAACTCGGCGTGACGCTCACCTCCCTGGGCATCGGCGCCCTCGGCGAGGAGACGCTCTCGCGCGAGTTCAAGCACTGGATGGCGGCGATCCTCGCGATCGTGATCGCGTACGCGATCCTCAGCTTCTTCCACGTCGTCTTCGGGGAGCTCGTGCCGAAGGGCGCCGCGCTCGGCCACGCGGAGGGAACGGCGCTCTGGGTCTCGATCCCGGTGCGCGCTTTTCTCGCCGTCTTCCGGCCGGCGATCTGGCTGCTGCAGGCGGCGACGGACTCGATCCTGCACTCCTTCGGCCTCGAGCCGCCCGGCGCCGAGCGCGAGGTGCACTCGGAGGCGGAGCTGCGGATGCTCGTCTCGCGGTCGACCCAGCAGGGCCAGATCGAGGAGGGCGAGCGCGAGATGATCGACAAGGTCTTCGTCTTCGGGGACAAGGACGTCGCCGACGTGATGGTCGCGAAGCCCGACGTCGCCGCGGTCTCGGTCGACCTGCCGCCGGAGGAGGTGCTGGCGGTCGTGCTCGACTCTCCGTACACCCGCTACCCCGTGTACCGCGAGTCGCTCGACGACATCGCGGGCGTGCTGCACGTGCGCGACCTGTTCAGCGCGATCCACGATCGCGGCCTCGCGGAGGTGGATCTCGAGGCGCTGCTGCGCCCGGCGTACGTCGTCCCGGAGACGAAGGACCTGGCGTCGCTCCTCCAGGAGTTCCGGCGCACGAACAACCACTTCGCGGTCGTCGTGGACGAGTACGGGGCCATGGTCGGCATCGCCACGCTCGAGGATCTGCTCGAGGAGATCGTCGGCGAGATCGAGGACGAGTTCGACGTACCGGAGGAGCCGGTGGAGCAGATCGGCGATGACTCGTACCGCGTCGACGGGATGTTCTCGATCGACGAGTTCAACGACCGCTTCGGCACCGAGCTGCCGCAGGAGGACTTCCACACGGTGGCCGGCTTCGTCTTCGGCCAGCTCGGCCGGGCGCCGGAGCCGGGCGACGACGTCTCCTACGACGGGATGCGCTTCGACGTGCTCGAGGTCGAGGGCAACCGGATCGAGCGGATCGCGGTCACCTTCGAGGAGCGCCCGGAGCCACGCCGCGACCCGGCCGACCCCGAGGTCTTGGACGCGGACGAGGTCGAGTAGGGATCCAGCGGGCCTGCCAGGCGTGAGGGCTGTGAGTCTGTGGCTGTCCCGTCTGGGGCTGTTGTCAGGTTGGTGCCGGTGCTCTTTGTTCGTGACTCGGTGAGAGGATGACCCCGCTGGCGCGGGTGTCTTGCGAGTGATGTGTCCGGGCGAAGAGTGACCGGTGCCGG
>DASRBX010000010.1:0-135185 GCA_035653395.1 Gaiellaceae bacterium | reverse complement strand
CCGGCACCGGTCACTCTTCGCCCGGACACATCACTCGCAAGACACCCGCGCCAGCGGGGTCATCCTCTCACCGAGTCACGAACAAAGAGCACCGGCACCAACCTGACAACAGCCCCAGACGGGACAGCCACAGACTCACAGTCCTCACGCCTCAGCGCGCGGGCCGGTTTCAGGCCGCGACGAGCTTGTAGCCCGACCCGCGCACCGTCACGAGGCGCTCGGGCTGGGTCGGGTCGCGTTCGATCTTGCGGCGCAGGTTCGAGATGTGCACCTCGCAGGCGTGCTCGTCGCCGACGTGCTCGCTCGCCCAAAGGTGCTGCATCAGCTCCCGGCGCGAGACCACCGCTTCCGGCTGCTCGGCGAGGAGCGAGAGAACCTTGAACTCGGACAGCGTCAGGTGGACGCGCTCGCCGTCGACGAGGACCTCGTGGCGGCCGAGGTCGATCTGGAGCCCGCCGAGCTTCCGCACCGTCGAGCCGGCTCCCGCGCGGTCGAGCTCGCGGCGCCGCAGGATCGCGCGGACGCGGCTGAGCAGCTCGGCGCTGGAGAAGGGCTTCGTCACGTAGTCGTCCGCGCCGAGCTCCAGCCCGAGCACGCGGTCCGACTCCGCGTCGCGCGCCGTCAGCATCAGGATCGGCACGTCGCTCTCGGCCCGCAGCGCGCGACACACCTCGACGCCGGAGAGGCCCGGCAGCATCACGTCGAGCACGACGAGGGAGTACACGCCCGAGCGGCCCGCCTCGAGCGCGGACGGCCCGTCGCGCTCCTCGTCGACCTCGTAACCCTCCCGCCGCAACGTGAAGGCGACGACGTCCCGCACGCCGGCGTCGTCGTCCACGAGCAGGATCCGCTGCCCCTGGCCGTTCGCCGCCCCCGAACTCACGCCGCCGGCACCTCCTCCCGGACGCGGGCCCGCGCGAGCAGGATCCGGAACACGGTTCCTTCCCCGGGCGAGGAGTCGAGCTCGATCCGCCCGCCGAGCGTGCGCACCGACTCGCGCACGATGGCGAGGCCGAGGCCGAAGCCGTGCGCGTCGCGCTCGCCCCGGTAGAAGCGGTCGAAGACGTGACGCTGCACCTCGGGCCTGATCCCCGGCCCGGAGTCCTCGACCTCCACCGTGACCGCGTCCCCGTCGCGGTAGGCGCGGAGGGTGACCGAGCCGCGGGCGGTGTGCTTGGCGGCATTCTCGCCGAGGTTGCGGAGAGCCTGCTCCAGCAGGTCGCGGTTCGCCTCGACCGCGAGCCCGTCCGCGACCTCCACGTCGACGGCGACCCCCGGGTGCGGCTGGAGCTCGGCCGCGACCTCGCGCAGGAGCGGCGCCAGCTCGACGGCCTCCACCCGCGGGGGCTCCTGCCCGGAGTGCGCCCGGGCGAGCGTCAGCATCGCGCGGGCGAGCCGCGCCAGCCGGCCGGCCTCGCGCTCGATGTGGGCCAGGAAGCGGTCGCGCTCGGCGGGATCCTCCTTCGCGCCGGCCTGCAGCACCTCGACCGCGCCGATGATCGTCGTCAGCGGGGTGCGCAGCTCGTGCGCCGCGTTCGAGACGAACTCGCGCTCGGCGAGCTCGCGCCGCTCCTGCTCGGTCAGGTCGTCGACGACGAGGAGCGCCCAGTCGGTCTCGGGCTGGGAGGGGATGCCGACGACGCCGTAGGCGTGCTGCTCGTCGGGCGTGACGTGCACCTGCGTCACCGCCGCGCGCTCGTCGAACAGCCGCTGTGCGAACTCGCGGAGAGAGAAGCCCCGCCACGGCTCGGGCAGCGGATCGCCCTCCCGGACGCGGCCGCCGAGCAGCCGCCGCGCCTCGGTGTTCGCGAAGTGGACGACAAGATCCTGGTCGATCGTGAGCACGCCCTCGTGCAGCCGCTCGAGCAGGAGCCGCAGGCGGTCCCGCTCCGCTTCGAGGCGGCGGAAGGAGCGGCGGAGCTGCCGCCGCATCCGGTCGAAGTTCTGCGCGAGCGTGCCGAACTCGTCGCGGAAGCGGTAGCGCAGCGGCGTCTCGAAGTCGCCGTGCGCGATCGCCTCGGCGGCTGCGCTCAGGCGCCGCAGACGCAGCGCGATCAGCTGCGCGAGCAGCAGTCCCACGATGACGCCGATCACGCCGGCGATCACGCCCGCCCTCAGCGCCTCGCCGTTGACGGTGTCGATCGCCTCGGCCAGATCGGGGAGCCGGTCCACCGTGACGAGGGCCGCCCCGTGGTAGGGGACGGCGGCGATGTAGGTCCGGCCGTCCTTGTCCCCCTCGGCGAACTTGTGGCCGTGCAGGGCCGCGACCACCGCGTTCCGCTCGAGCCCCGGCGCAGTGTCCTGCGGGCTGCGGAAAATCCCGAACCTGACGTTCTCCCGTTCCGCAAAGGTGGCCCGCTTCGCCTGCGGCAGGCGGGCGCCGAGCTGGGCGTCCCTGAGCGTGACGCTCTGGCCGTGCCGGCGGAAGGCGCTCTCGGAGCGGTCGGAGAACTGCGAGACGACGATCGCGGTCGACGTCGCGGCCACGACCGCGAACGCGATCCCGAGCCACCAGCGGACTCCGATGAACGGTTTGGGCACGGCTCAATCGTAGGCTTCCCCGCGTGCCCGAAGGCGATTCGCTCCACCGCGCCGCCCGGCGGCTCCAGGTGCTCGTCGGCGAGCGCGTGGAGGTCGAGACGCCACATCCGCGCGCCGCGATCAAAGGGCTTGCGGCGCGCCTGGACGGGCGGCGGCTCGAAGGCGTGGAGGCGGTGGGGAAGAACCTCCTCCTCCGCTTCGAGGGCGGGCTCGTCGTGCGCAGCCACCTCCGGATGAAGGGCCGCTGGCGCGTCGAGCCGAGGGGCGCGGCGCGGGTGGGGAAGCCGTGGCTCGTGCTGCGCGGCGCCGAGCGCGAGGCGGTGCTCTGGAACGGCGCCGTGCTCGAGCTTGTAACAGACTGTCACTTGCCCGGCTTGGGCCCGGACGTCCTCGGCGAGCCGCCCGACTACGAGACGATGCTCGCGCGGCTGCGCGCCGGGCCGCAGGAACGCGAGGTCGGCGACGCGCTCCTCGACCAGCGGCGCGTGGCGGGGATCGGAAATCTCTGGAAGGCGGAGGCGCTCTGGGAGGCGCGCGTCTCCCCGTGGCGGCCGCTCGGCGAGCTCGGCGACGACGAGCTGCGCTCCGTCCTCGAGACCGCCCACACGCTCATGCGGACGGCACTCGACGGAAGGCGGCCCGCGCGGCGCGTCTACCGGCGCACCGGCCGTCCGTGCCCCCGGTGCGGCGGCATCGTCCGCTCGGGGCCGCAAGGTGAGAACGTACGCACCGCGTATTGGTGCCCCGGCTGCCAGAGCTGAGGTAGGAGGCAACGCGCGGCCGTCGTAGGAGACGGTCCGCATGCGCGCGCCGCAGCTCCACGACACGCTCCGCCGCTTCTGTCTCGGGGCCTTCGCCGTCTTCACGCGCGAGCTCGAGGACGGGGCCGAGCTCCCCTTCGCCTTCGAGGAGCACGGCTCGTACGGACGGCCGACCCTCTACGAGTACCGCCCGCTCGTGCGCGGCTTCGTCGAGGCGCGGGCCGAGCGGCTGTTCGCGCGCGTCGACGTCCAGGACGCCGTCGCCGACCTGCTCCGCGAGCCGGCGGCGCGAATCTTCGCCCACGCACACGAGGGCAAGATCCGCGACGAGCGCCGCGCGGTCTACCGCAGCGTGCTCGTGCCGCTTCTCGTCCGCACCGCGGAGAACTGCGGCGGCTTCGACTGGGACGACACCGCGTTCGCGCGGGCCTACGAGGAGCTGGAGGGGTCCCTCTACGGCGAGGGCCACTCCTACGGCGCGGTCGCGCCGCTGATCGGCCTCTCGGTCGGCTCGCAGATCGAGCTCGGCGACGGGATCCGCGTGCGCGTCGCCGCCACCGGCGAGCTGTCGGCGATGTGGCCGGAGGCGAGCGGGCTCCTGCCGCGGGACTTCGGCCGCGAGCCGGACCGGATCTGCGTGCTCGAGCTCGAGCGCTCGCTCCCGAGCGGCACGAGCGAGGCGCCCGACGCTCCCGCCGAGCTCGCCGACGCGGTGACGGCGATCCGGCTCGCGACCTCGGCGCCGGTCGCCGCGGGGCCCGTCCTGTTCGAGCGCCTCGACTGGCGGCCGTACGGGATCCGCCCCGTGCTGCCGATCGCGGCGACTGCGCCTCCCGGCGAGCCGACGCGGCTCGACCCGTTCCGCGCGTCGGTGGCGGGCGACGTGCGGGTCCGGCTCGGCGCCGCCGACGACGACGCCCGGCTCGGGGACGCCCTCGACCGCTGGGAGCTCGCGCTCTTCCAGTCCGATCCGTTCCGCGGCGAGCAGCTCCGGGACGCGCTCGACGCCGCGCTCGGCGAGGGCGACGGCGCCTGGGCCGCGGCGATGCGTGGCGCGGCGCTCCTGGGCGGGACGCCCGCCGAGCGCACCGACCTCGCCGAGAGACTGCGGCAGCCGAGCTGCGAGCTCGTGCGCCGGCTGCTCGTCGCCATCCTCCTGCACGGCGACCGCCCCGGTCTCGTCCGCGACCTCGACGAGGCGCTGCTCGGGCAGGCGGCCGCCGTGACGAGCCTCCAGCAACGTGCGAGCTAGCTGACACAGACACGCCACTACTTGCCGCCTACGCTCGGGACATGGATGAAGCGCGAGCGGTGCTGGCCAGGCTGGAGCGGATCGACGCGCTCGAGCGAGAGGGAGCGGGTGTCCCCTCCCTCCTTGCCGAGCTCCGCGAGCTCGTCCGCGAGGCAGGGGAATGGGCGGAGCGCGAGCGCGACCCCCGGGCGAGAGCGGCCGCCATCGCGCTCGCCGAGGCGCAGACTGCCACCGCCGCCGCCGGGAGCCGGGCATGAGGCTGGTCGGGGCGGCGCTCGCGCTGGCCGCCGGGCTCGCGTTCGCCTCGGCCGCGGCTGCGGCTCCGACGCCGGTCACCGCCTGGTACATGTACGGCGCCTCGCTCAGCGCCCTGAAGTCGTACGCCTACGCTCGCGGCTGCGACTTCGCGTCGGCCCAACCCGACCCGAGCCTCCGCGTCCTCCTGCTCGACTTCGGCGCCGCGCGCAAGCTGGGCCCGAGCAGCTGGGGCACGGTCGACTTCTCCAACACGCGCTTCTCCAACACGGACATCCTCGCCGCCCTGAAGCGGGCCGCCGACGGCTACCACAACTGCCACGTCCGCGGCGCCGTGGAGGTCGTCTACGGGAACAGCAACTACCACATGTCCGACGCGGGCATGTCCACCACGGACGTCTGGAACGCCGGCTACCAGCAGTCGGCGCGCGCCGAGGACCTCCAGGACTACCAGGTCTCCCAAGGCTACGACAGCCAGACGGCCGACGCCGCCTCCGACATGGAGCCGAGCTGGGACGCGCCGCTGATCACGAAGCAGCTCGTGAACGGCGTCGCGGGCCAGGGCTGGGCGCTCTACTACGACTTCGGCTCGGCGGACGGCTGTCCGCAGAGCGGCAGCAGCGACGGCCCGTGCAACAACGGCTGGCACGTCAGCGACGTCGGCTACGTGTCCTTCCACGGCCCCGCGTTGCCGCTGCCCGAGATCTACTACACCGCGAACGCGAACCAGTGGACCGTCGTCCGCAAGTGGTGGAACGCCGCGAACGGGGGCTACTACTTCGCCGGCGCGACCGCCTCGACCGGCGTCGGACTGGCGCCCGCGACGGCTTGGAACACGCTCGGCGCTGCGAACAGCGGCCTCGTCGACCCGGAGCTGGTGTGCTTCGGCTGCTGAGCCCACGGCTGGCTGCGGCCGCGCTCGCGGGTCTCGCCGTCGGCGCGGGAGGCGGCTTCGCGCTCGCCGCCGCCGTCGGCCATTCCCCGGCCCCGGCGAAGAAGGCGGCGGCGCTCGCCCGTCTCGCGACCGTCGCCACGACCGACTCGAACACCGAGCCGGCTCCGCCTCCGGACTTCGCGCAGCAGCCGATCCCGGCCCGGATGCTCGGATCCGGCACGCCCGTCCCGGTCGGCTCCTCCGTCCTCCGTGCGCGGAACGGATGGCTGGTGAGCAACGGCCGCACGCTCGTCGCCGTCTACGCCGGGGCTGCGGGCGACGACCCGGCGATCGGCCGGCTCGTGATCGTCCGCCAGAACCTCCGGGCCGGGAAGCAGACCGTCCGCATCGTCGACGCCGGACCGACCGGTGCGCTCACGATCGCCGGGGCGCCGCTCGGCGGCCGCGTCGAGACGTCGGCTCAGACGGTAAGCCTGCGCCTGCGGACGGCCGGCGGGCGTCTGCTCAGGCTCGATCTGGCGAGGGACGCGGTGGGCGGACCGTAAGCCGGTCGACCTCACCTCGCGCTCACCAAGCGCTGCTACCTTGCCGAACCTTGCGGCAGGCCCCGATCGAGTGACTCAACTTCGCATTCTCAGCGCCGATAGCACCGTCGTAACTGCGGTGATGCGGCTTCTCTCCAACCGGAAGGTCCAGCTCGTGCTGAACGGCGGCTTCGGGCTCGTCCTGCTCGCGGTCGCCTTCGTCAGCGTCCGCCACTTCGTCGGCGGCGGCTGGCCGATCCACCACGCCGACCCGGTGCTCGTGGCCGGCTCGGCGCTCCTCTTCCTCGCCGCCTACGCCTTCAAGGCTTGGGGCTGGCAGCGGCTGTTCCACGCGAGCGAGCGGCCCGGCGCCGACGCGCTCGCGTTCGCGGGCGGCGCGGCGTGCGTGGGCGGGATCGCGCTCCCGGGCCGCGTCGACGACGCGATCCGTATCGCCATCGTGAAGCGCTATCCGGGCACGAAGGCGGGCATCGGCACCCTCGGCCTCAGCCTGATCGTCCTGGGGATGCTCGACAACGCGGCGCTGACGCCACTGGCCTCGGTCGCCGCCGCCGGCTCGAGCCACTGGACTGCGCGCGCGGGCTTCGCCGTAATCGCCGCCGCCGGGATCACCGCCGCGGTCGTGGTCGCGAACCTGCCCCGGATCGCCCGCCTGCGGTTCGTGTCGCGCCGGCGGTTCGGCCGCTGGATCGCTGACCACACGCACTGCACGAAGGAGGCGTGGGCGGCCTGGCTGCTCATCTCCGTCTCGTGGAGCCTGCGCGGCCTCGCCGTCTTCCTGCTCCTCAACGCGCTCTCGATGCCGGGCTCCTACGTGCTCGCGCTTGCGTTCCTCGTCGCGTCCGCCGCCTCGGCGGCGCTTCCGATCGCCCCGGCGGGCGCCGCGACGCAGGCGGGAGCGGGCGCCGCGATCCTCGCGCTCAGCGGCGTCGGCACCGCGCACGCGGTCGCGTTCTCGATCGCGGCGCAGGCGCTCGTGATCGTGACCGGCGCCGCCGTGATGCTCCTCATCGCAGCCTGGCAGCTCGCGCTGCGCGTCCAGCGCCGCCCGCGCCTCGCCGGGGCAGCGAGCTACTAGCCCGCAGCCGCCTCGACCGCCGGCCCGCTGGCGACGAAGTCCCGCCGCCGCACGAGGGCGAAGGCCAGGATCGCGCCCGCGAAGAGCACGAACGCGGCGGTGAACAGGATCCCGTTCAGGCCGTGGATGAACGCCATTCGCGCGAAAGTCGTAAGGGCTGCCATGTTCACGTGGCCCGCACCCCGTTGGGGGAACTGCAGGTTTCCCGATGCGATTCCCTGCGCCCATTGGTGTCGGAGAGGGGCGTACACGCCCTTGACTGGCGTCTCGAAGGGGATGACGAGGCTCGATGCGATCTTGCTCTGAAAGATGGCGCCGAGCGCCGCGATGCCGGTCGCGATCCCGACCTGCCGGAACGTGTTGTTGATCCCCGACGCCATTCCTGCGCGGCGCGGCTCGACCACGCTGACGGCGGTCGAGGCGAGCGGGGCGTTGACGAGACCGATCCCGATCCCGCCGACGACGAAGCCGGCGAGCAGCGTCAGCCACGTCGAGTGGAGCGAGATGCCCCACATCAGCAGCAGGGAGACGCCGACGAGGGCGAGGCCCGCACTCAGGAGAAGGCGCACCGGCATCCGCGCGGACAGCCTGCCGGCGATCGGCGCGACTACGAAGGAGACGAGCGAGAGCGGCAGGAAGCGGATACCGGCGCCCATCGGCGAGTAGCCGAGCACGTCCTGGAGGTAGAGGGCGAGATAGAGAAACTGCGAGAACATCCCCGCCGACAGCGCGAGCGCGGTGATCTGGGCACCGGTGAAGGTCGGGACCCGGAAGAGCCGGAAGTCGAACATCGGCTCCTCCCGCCGCAGCTCGATCGCCGCGAAGGCGACGAGCAGCGCGGAGCCGCCGGCGAACAGGCCGATCTCGCGCCCGCTCGACCAGCCCCAGTCGTTCCCGCGCAACAGGCCGAGCACGACGGCGAACAGCCCCGCCGTCAGCGTCGTCAGGCCCGGAAGGTCGAAGCCGCCGTGCGCCTCGTCGCGCGACTCGTGCAGCTCGCGGATGCCCGCCGCGACGTAGGCGAAGCCGATCGGGATGTTGACGAAGAAGATCCAGCGCCAGCCCACGTAGGTGGTGAGCGCGCCGCCGACGAGCGGCCCGATCGCCACAGCCATCCCGACCGTGGCGCCCCAGATGCCGAACGCGGTTCCGCGCTCACGGCCGTGAAACTCCTGCGAGATGATCGCGAGCGAGACCGCGAACATCCCAGCGCCGCCGATGCCCTGCGCGCCGCGCGCGACGATCAGCCACACCGGCGAGGTCGCCGCGCCGCACAGGGCGGAGGCGATTGTGAAGAGCGCGA
The DNA here is from genome assembly GCA_035653395.1 of Gaiellaceae bacterium. GTDB lineage: Bacteria > Actinomycetota > Thermoleophilia > Gaiellales > Gaiellaceae > Palsa-739. The sequence continues at coordinate 126,555 of DASRBX010000010.1, read as the reverse complement.
TCGCCACCAGGAAGATGCGCTTCCGGCCGAGCAGGTCTCCGAGCGATCCGGCGTTCAGCATCGTCGCCGCGAGGGTGAGCGCGTAGGCGTCCACGACCCACTGCAGCTCGGTGAAGGAGGTGCGCAGCTCCTTCTCGATCTTCGGCAGCGCGACGTTGACTACGGTGATGTCGAGGAGCAGCATGAACACCGCCACGCACACGACTGCCAGGACGCGCCATTTCCGCTCCATCCGGGCAAAACTAATCGAGAAGGAGTCGACTACGGCGCTGCGAAAGGTCAGCAGGGATGGGGCTCACGCGGTTACTAGCGCGTCCGCAGTCGCGGACGGCGGATAGCGGTCCGGCCATGGCCCGCGTGATCGCCTTCGCCAACCAGAAGGGGGGCGTCGCGAAGACGACGACGACCCTCAATCTCGGCGTGGCGCTCGCCGAGCAGGGCCTCCGCGTGCTCGCCGTCGACCTCGACCCCCAGGGCAACCTGACGATGTCGCAGGGCTGGAACCCGGACGAGATCGACCGTTCGATGTTCGACGTCCTCGTCCACCGCCTGCCGATCTCCGAGATCGTGCGCTCCAACGAGATCGACGTCGCCGTCTCCTCGATCGACCTCGCCGGCGCCGAGCTGGCGCTCGCCTCGATGATCGGGCGCGAGCGCGCGCTCGAGAAGGCGCTGCTGCCCGTGCGCGAGAGCTACGACTACGTCCTCGTCGACACGCCTCCGTCGCTCGGCCTGCTCACGATCAACGCGCTCGTGGCAGCCGACGGCGTGATCGTCCCGGTGCAGTGCGAGTACCTGTCGCTGCGCGGGCTCGTCCAGCTCGAGAACACGCTCTCCATGATCCGCGAGAACCTCAACCCGAACGTCGGGATCCAGGGAATCCTCGCGACGATGTTCGACCGGCGGCTCCTCCACTCGCGTGAAGCCGTCGAGATCCTGAAGGAGAACTTCGGCGACCTCGTGCTCAACACGAAGATCCGCAAGACGGTGCGCTACGCCGAGGCACCGGTGAAGGGACAGTCGATCCTCAAGTACGACCCGAGCGGCGAGGCCGCCTCGATGTACCGTGATCTCGCGAAGGAGGTGCTCGATGGCGCGTCGGCGCGCCAGCATGCGTGAGGGACCGCTAGCGGAGCTCTTCCGCGCGACCGAGGCCGCGCAGAAGCAGGCCGAGCAGCGAGGCGGGGCCGCCCCGCAGCAGCCGGAGGACGCCGCCACCGCCGCTCCCGAGGCTCCGCCGGAGCCCGACGAGCGGACGGTCGAGCACGTCCCGAGCTGGGAGGAAGCGGGGGTCGAGACGCCTCCTCCGCCGACACCCACCCCCGAGCCGCATCCGGGGCCGCCGCTGCCCGATCCGCAGCCGCCTGCTCCGACGCCGGACCCCGACCCGTTGCCCCCGGCGCCGCCACCGGAGCTCCGCCCGGAGGAGCTGCCGCCGGTCTCGCGGTACCTCGAGGCCCTGCCCGAGTCTCCGGCGCGCCTCCATCGCGCCGGCGCCGACGCGGGCGCCTATCTCGCCGTGATCAAGGTCGTCGGCGTCGGCGGCGCCGGGCTCAACGCGGTCAACCGGATGATCGACGCCGGGATCAGCCAGGTCGAGTTCATCGCGGTCAACACCGACATCCAGGCGCTGCGCACGAGCGACGCGCCGGTCAAGATCCACATCGGCCGCGAGCTCACGCAGGGCCTCGGCTCCGGCGCCGACCCCGACGTCGGGCGCCGCGCCGCCGACGAGGCGTACGACGAGCTCAAGCAGGAGCTGCGCGGCGCGGACATGGTCTTCGTCGCCGCCGGCGAGGGCGGCGGCACCGGCTCGGGGGCCGCGCCGATCGTGGCGCGGATCGCGCGCGAGATCGGCGCCCTCACGGTCGGCATCGTCACGACGCCGTTCCGCTTCGAGGGCACGAAGCGCCGCACCCAGGCCGAGCAGGGGATCGCCGAGCTGCGCGCCGCCTGCGACACGACGATCGTGATCCCGAACGACCGGCTGCTCGAGGTGCTCGAGAAGTCGACCTCGATGCTCGACGCGTTCAAGGTCGCCGACGACGTCCTCCGCCAGGGTGTGCAGGGCATCTGCGACCTGATCACGATGCCCGGCCTGATCAACCTCGACTTCGCGGACGTGCGCACGATCATGTCCGACTCGGACACGGCCCTGATGGGCATCGGCTTCTCCTCCTCGACGAGCGACGGCCGGGCGAGGGAGGCGGCCGAGCGGGCGCTGCGCTCCCCGCTGATCGACGCCGAGATCACCGGCGCGCGCGGCATCCTCCTCTCGATCGCGGGGGGCGACGACCTGACGCTCGTCGAGGTGAACGAGGCCGCCGAGGTGATCCGCGCCGCGGCGACCGACGACACGAACATCATCTTCGGCGCCACCGTCGACGACCGGCTCAACGGCCAGGTCTGGGTGACCGTCGTCGCCACCGGCTTCGGCGGCCGTGGACGCCGGCCGCGCGGCGACGCCTGGACGCCGCCCGCCGAGCAGCGCCGCCCGGGCGAGAGCGACCTCGACGTGCCGTCCTTCCTGCGCACCTGACGCGCCCGGCGGGGATGGACCCGTACCTCGCCATCGCCTCGAAGCGCGACGAGCGGGCGCACGCCGACACGCCCGTTCCGGCCGAGGTGCGGGAGCGGATCCTCGACGCCGGCCGCCTCTCGGGCAGCTCGAAGAACCGGCAGCGCTGGGAGTTCGTGGTCGTCTCCGGCCGGGAGAAGGACCGTCTCGCGGAAGCGGTGTACGCGCCCGAGAACGTCCGCTCGGCGGCGCTCGTCGTCGCGATCGTCGGCGAGGCGGGAGCCTTCGACGCGGGCCGCTGCGCCCAGAACATGATGCTCGCGGCGTGGGGCGACGGCATCGCCTCGTGCCCGAACGGCATCCGCGACCCCGACACGGCGGCCGAGATCTGCGGGGGCGAGGTGCGCGGGATCCTCTCGTTCGGCTATCCGGCGCGGCCGCGCGACCCGGAGAGCCGGAGCGCGGAGGAGTGGTCGGCGCGGGCGAACCGCAAGCCGCTCTCCGACCTGGTGCGCGAGGTCGGCTAGCTGCGGGCGCGGCAGGGCGGGACGGCGCCGGCGAATGCGTCGAGCAGGCCGGCCGCGTCCACGTCGAACCCGATCCGCACCGTCGCCGCACCGCGCGTCGTCAGTCGCATCAGCCCGGCCTGGTCGCGCGTGAGGCATCCCGACGAGGCCTGCCAGTACGGCGACCAGCGCACCGCGATCCGGTACGTGCCGCCCCGCGACACGCGGACGCGGAGGGCAGACTCGCGGAGCGCCAGCACGGCTGGCCGGCCCGGCCCGGTGACGATCGGCCGCGGGCGGGGCACCGCGTAGATCGAGACGATCCGGCCCGCGAAGACCCGCCTCAGGCCGGTGTGCCCGCTGCGGACGAGGGCGGCCTCGCGACGCGAGCTGTAGTCGGGCGGCGCGTTCGTGAGGACGACGTACGCGACGCCGAGACGCCGCAGCCAGGCGACGTACTCGGGCGCCGTGAACCCCCGCCGGTAGAGGAGCGAGGCCACCGGGCGGTCGTCCTGGCGGAACCAGCCCCGCACGAGCGGGATCTCCGCCTCCGCGAGATAGAGCGCCGGCCAGTGCTGGCTCGTGTCCACCGCCTCGACGCGGTAGCCCGGGCCCAGGTGCGCGTGCAGGAAGCGCACCGGAGCCCGCCAGACCGTCGCCCGCGAGGAGTCGTCGGCGGCGCTGCGAGCCCAGGCGCCGGCCAGCGGCACGATGGTCCAGGCGCCCGCGAGCGCGACGGCGACGAGCGCGAGCGGAAGCGGCCGCCAGCGTCGGAGCGCCACGATCAGCAACGCGAGCGGGAGGGCGAGCTGTCGCAGCCGCGTGATGTCGTGGCCGAGCCCCGACGGGATCGCGTACGCGGCGACGACCGCGAGCAGGTAGACGACGAGGAGGCCGCGCAGCCGCCGTGCGCGTTCGAGCCTCCAGGTGAGCGCGAGCAGGCCGAGACAGAACGCCGTCGCCTCCAGAGCCTCCACGCCCGGGAACGCGAGCGTGCCCGAGGGGAACAGGCGCAGCAAGACGAGCTCCGCGGCCGCCGCCACGCCGAGAGCGAGCGCCGGCACGCGGGCCCTGCGGAGGGCGGCACGGTGCCCCGGCGCCATCCCCGCGAGCACGATTGCGAGCAGGACGAACGCGACCGGGCTCGCCGCGAGCGTGAGGACGATCAACGCGGCACCCGTCCAGCGCCGGCCGGCCTGCACGGCGAGGAGGCAGAGCAGCGCGCACGACACGCCGAGCGTGAACGGAAGCTCGCCCGCGAGGATCGCTCCCGGCCAGACGAGCGCGAACGAGCGCGCCGCCCAGCGCGCCGAGTGGCCCCACTCCCGCTCGACGAGCAGCGCGAAGGCGGTGGCGGAGACCGCGACCGTGAGCACCGTGAGCAGGTGGATCCCGAGCAGCGCGGCGAGCGGGTAGTAGAGGACGCTGTAGCTGACGAACGCGTAGCGGCCGGCGTACCAGAAGTTGTCCCAGAGGGTGAAGCCGTGCACGAGGAAGAGCGACCGCTGGTACTCGTGCGCCGCGAGGTCGCCGCCCGGCGGCGCCAGCCACGCAAGCAGCGAGGCGACGGTCGCGGCGAGACCGGTGCAGAGCAGGGCCTCGGGAGGGACGTGCAGGCGAAGCCGCCACGGCACCCGCCCCGAGGCGGCGAACGAGACGTCCCCCATGGCCGCAGCGTACGCTCGCGGGATGAGAGGCGCGCTGGCAGCAGGGCATCCCCTCACCGCCGCCGCGGGAGCGGAGGTCCTGCAGTCGGGGGGCAACGCCGTCGACGCCTGCATCGCGGCGGCGGCGGTCTCGTGGGTCTGCGAGAGCCCCCTCACCGGCATCGGCGGAGGCGGGTTTCTCGTCTTCCACGAGGCCGGCCAGGCGCGCACGCGGCTGCTCGACTTCTTCGTCGCCGTGCCCGAGCGGCCGGCCCCGCCCGGGGAGCTCGTCGAGCTCGTGGTCGACTTCGGCGACACGGAGCAGATCTTCTACACGGGCCCCGCGTCCGTCGCCGTGCCCGGCACCGCGCTCGGCCTCTGGGAGGCGCATTCCCGCTGGGGATCGGTTCCGTGGCGAGACCTATTCGGGGAGGCGGTCCGGCTCGCGCGCGAAGGTGTCGTCCTCAACGAGGCGCAGGCGTACCTGCACCGGATCCTCGACTCCCTGATGCGGTTCTCGCCCGAGGGCGACGCGCTGTACGGCCCCGGGCGCGCCCTCGAGCTCGGCGAGCGCTTCGCCGCCCCCGAGCTCGCCGACACGGTCGAGCGGCTGGCGGAGGAGGGCCCGGAGTTCCTGTATCGCGGGGACGTGGCCGCCGGCCTGGCCGCGCACGTGCCCATCACGAGCGAGGATCTCGCCCGCTATCGGGTGATCGAGCGCGAGCCGCTCGCGACGGCGTACCGCGGCGGCGAGCTCCGCACCAATCCTCCGCCCTCGAGCGGCGGCCGCCTGCTCGCGGTCGGCCTCGAGGCCCTCGGCGACGCCGAGGCGACTCCCCTCGCGATCGCGCGGGCGATGCAGGCGCAGGAGGACGCGCGCCATGCGGACGACCCCGGCGGCACCACCCACATCAGCGCCCTCGACGACGCGGGAAACGCGGTGTCCCTCTCGTGCTCCCTCGGCTCCGCGAGCGGCATCGTCGTCCCCGGCACGGGAATCCACCTGAACAACATGCTCGGCGAGACCCATCTGAGCGGAGGGGAGCGGCCGGGCGAGCGGCTGCGCTCCCTCATGGCGCCGTCGGTGTTGCTGCGGGACGGCCGGCCGCGTCTCGTCCTCGGCTCGGCGGGCAGCCGGCGGCTGCACGGGGCGCTGCTCCAGGTCGTGGCGAACGTCTCGGCCCGCGGGCTCGGCGTCGAGGACGCGGTCGAGGCCCCGCGCATCCACTTCGAGCAGGGAGTCGCGCACTGCGAGTCCGCCGCCGCGGGCGACGAGCTCGAGGCGGCCGGCTACGCGGTCGTGCGCTGGCGCGAGCGGAACCTCTTCTTCGGCGGCGTCTCGGCCGTCGAGATCCGCGACGACGGCTCGCTCGCGGCGGCGGGCGACCCGCGCCGGGGCGGCGCTGGTGTAGTTGTGGCGTAGTGGACTACCGGATCCGCCAAGCCGACCCCTCCGACGCCGAGCAGCTGACGCGGCTCGCCGACGCGGTGAGCGCCGAGCCCGAGGGCTGGCTCATCAGCGTCGCCGGCGAGTGGCGGAGCGCCGGCGACGAGCGCCGCTTCCTCAAGGCGCTGCGCCGCTATCCGCACGCGGCCGTCTTCGTCGCCGAGCGGGACGACGGGACGCTCGTCGGCCGGCTGTCGGTCGGGCGCGACCCCCATCCCGCGAGCACCCACGTCGCCGACGTCGGCCTCATGGTCGCGCGCGACGCACGCCGGCAGGGGGTGGGGACGGCGCTCCTGCGGGCCGCCGCGCAGTGGGCCCGCGAGGCGGGCGTCCACAAGCTCGAGCTGCACGTCTTTCCCTGGAACGAGGCCGCGATCGCGCTCTACGAAGGGTTCGGCTTCGAGCGCGAGGGCTTCCGCAAGCGGCACTACCGCCGCGGCGGCGAGTTCGTGGACGCGATCCTGATGGCCTACGAGGTGGAATAGGAGAGCTCGACCGGGACGCCGCCGGCGACCGTCTGGAAGACGACGCAGTAGCGCTCGGTCAGCTCGAGCAGCTTGTCGAGCGACTCACGCGGCGCGTCGGAGGCGAGCTCGAAACGGAGCCGGATCGCTGCGAAGCCGACAGGAGCCTCGCGGTCGACGCCGAGCGTGCCGCGGAAGTCGAGGTCGCCTTCCGCGTGGACGGTCCCCGAGACGTCGAGCTCCATCGAGGTCGCGACCGAGCGGAGCGTGACCCCTGCGCAGGCGACGAGCGCCTCGAGCAGCATGTCGCCCGAGCACGCCAGCGCGCCCGTGCCGCCGGTCGCCGGGTGCAGGCCCGCCTCGACGAGCGCGCGGCCGGTGTCGACCTTGCAGGCGATCTCGTTCTCGTCGAGCCTGCCGTCGGCATGCAGCGTGACGAGAGCCGCCGCCGGCTCCTCGCGGTAGCGATCCTTGAGCGGTTTCTGCATCTCCCGCAGCGCGGCCCGGTCCATCGGCGCCATTCTTGCCTGTGGAGTGCCGGCCATGCGAGCCGCCCTCGCCTTTGCGTCGCGCCGGCCTCGGTCCGTCTCGTGCCGGGCGCGGCGCCGTGATCGCGATCGCGCGGCCGCCGCTCTCTACCGCCGGCTCGGGATTAGGCGCCGGCCACGAGGGAAGGAGCCCTGGGTGTCCGACCGCGTCGCACTCGTCACCGGCGCGAACACGGGCATCGGGTTGGCGATCGCCGAGCGTTTCCTCGCCGACGGCTGGAAGCTCGGCTACGCCACCCAGGACGACGAGGAGCGGCACCGCGGGCCGCTCGAGGACCTGCGGAAGCAGTACGGGGAGGAGCGGATCCACTGGGTGTGGGGGAGCATCGCCGACCCCGACGTGCCCGAGCGGCTCGTCGCCGAGACGGCGCAGTCGCTCGGCCGCCTCGACGCGCTCGTCAACAACGCGGGCCTCTCGACGGCGAAGCCGTTCTTCGAGCTGACGGTGGAGGACTTCGACCTCACCTTCGACGTCGACGTACGGGGCAGCTTCCTCGCCGCGCAGGCGGCGGCCCGGCGGATGAAGGAGCAGGGAGGCGGCTCGATCGTGAACATCACCTCCGTCCACGAGCACATCCCGCGGCCGAGCTTCGCCGTCTACGCCGCGGCGAAGGCGGCGCTCGGGATGCTGAGCCGGAACCTCGCGCTCGAGCTCGCGGAGCACGGGATCCGGGTCAACTCCGTCGCGCCCGGCGTGATCGCGACGCCGCGCAACGAGGCCGACGCGGAGCGGCTCGACCCCGAGGTGCCGCTCGGGCGGCCCGGCAAGCCCGAGGAGGTGGCCGCGCTCGTCGCCTGGCTCTGCTCCGAGGAGGCGAGCTACGTGACGGGATCGAGCTACGTGATCGACGGCGGCATGATCCAGCAGGTCGTGTCCGTCCCCGCCTGAAGCCGAGCGCCGCCCTCGATCGACGTAGAGTTGGCTGCGTGAGCCGGCGGAGCGTTGGGCACGGCGTTCTCCGGATCGCGGTCGCCGGCGCCGCCGTCGTCGCGATCGCGTATCAGCTCGCCCGCCTCCAGGGACACCCCAGCTTCGGCGGGGTCGGCAATTTCTTCAGCTTCTTCACGATCCAGTCGAACCTCCTCGCGGCGACCATGCTGTCGCTGAGCGCGCTCGTCCGCCGGGCGGAGCGCTCGCTCCCCTTCGAGGCCGCCCGCGGCGCCGCCACCCTCTACATCGTGATCACCGGCGCCGTCTTCGCGCTGCTTCTCTCGGGGCTGCAGGAGCAGCTCGACACCCACGACCCGTTCGTGAACGCCGTCGTGCACTACGTCGTTCCGGCCGCTGCCGTCCTGGACTGGTTCGTCGAGCCGCCACGGCAGCGGATCCCGTGGCGCCTCGTCGTCGCCTGGCTCGTGTATCCGCTGGCGTGGTTCGCGTACACGCTCGTTCGCGGAAGCGTCCGCCACTGGTACCCGTATCCCTTCGTGGACGTCGCGCGGCACGGCTACGGCGGGGTCTTCCTGCGCGCGTTCGCCTTCCTCGCGGCTTTCCTCGCCGGCGCGCTCCTGTTCGGACTGCTCACGAGCCGCCGGCAGCGCCGGGCGGGGAACGTTCCGTTGCACGGCCGGACTCCACGGCGTACGCTCGGGGCTCGGTGACCACAGGGGAACGGAGTCACCGTCGTCGACTTGCCGCCCAGACGCGCGCCGACCGGGCCGAGCTGAAGGCGTCCGCGGGGGTACCAGCCGGGCGGCTCGTTCCACCCGCGCCGCGCTAGCGCCGCGCGACCCAGACCCCCGTGCCCGCGGCTCCCACCGCCGCCACGGCCCCGAGGGCCGTCCAGAGCAGGCCGTGATTCGCGGGGACGGCGGAGAGCGCGACGACGAGGGACGACACCGCGAGGCTGGCGAGCGCCAGCGTGGCGAGAGCGATCCCCCGGCGCAGCGCGAGCTCCGGGGCGGCGCGGATCCCGAGCCGCTCGTCGACCGACCACGCGGCGAGCTCGGTCGCGAGGAGCAGGAGGAGCGCCACGACGGGCGCCGTCGCATCCACGTGGTGCTCGACGTGGACGGCGAAGGCGACGTAGGTTCCGGCGCCGAGCCAGAGCGCGACGGCGATCCCCGGTCCGCGGTGGCGGAGCCCGACGACGAGCGCCACTGCCCCGAGCGCGGCCGGGAGCGCGAGGAACGCCGCCGCCGACCCGGCGCGTGCCAGCACGTCGGCGAGCGCGCCGCCGTAGGCCGCGACCGCCACCAGCGCGGCCGTCACGCGGGTCGTGCGAGATGCCTGAATGCGTTCACCTCCTCCAAAGGCCCGGCGAGGGGGACCTCGTCCCGCCAGGTGACGACGGGGACGCCGACCTGCTCGTAGCGCCAGCGCAGCGCCTCTCGCGAAAGGCGCCAGAGGCGGTGGGCGAGCTCGGTCGACGAGGCGAGGCCCGGGTGGAGGAGCTCGAGCGGGGACACCTCGACGACGATCAGGTCGTAGCCGCGCGCGCGCAGGTCGAGCAGGGCGGCGGCCGTGCGGTGGTCGAGGAGGGGGGTGATCCCGAGCACGAGCGCCTTCGGCGGCAGCGTTCGCGGCGGCAGCGTCGTGACGTCGCGCAGCGCGTAGCTGTGCACGATGTCACTCGTCAGCAGGGTGTCCACGATCGCGTAGAGCTGCCGCGTCCCCGAGTCGGGCACGAGCCAGGAGAGGAAGCCGCCGAACCCCACGAGGCCGACGCGATCCTTGCGCTGCAGGTAGGCGCGCGCGAGCGTCGCGGCAGCCCGCACGGCGCGGTCGTTCGTGCTCCGGCCCTGCGCGCGAACCTCGGCGAACGTGTCGAGGAAGAGCACGACGTCGGTGTTCCGCTCGGGGTACTGCTCGTTCACCCAGAGCTCGCCGCGGAGCGCGGTAGCGCGCCAGTTGACTCGACGCGCGCGGTCGCCCGGCTGCCATTCGCGGAGGTCGGCGAACTCGATCCCCTCGCCGCGCGCCCGCGAGACCTGGTTGCCGACGAAGACCTGCGTCTCGAGCGGGGCGACGAGCGAGTGCAGCGTCTCCTCGCCCGGGTAGACGCGCAGCCGCACCGGCTCGCCCGCGCTGCCCTCCCACGAGCGAAGGCCGAGGACGTCTCGCGCGCGGAGGAGCACCGGCCCGACCGGGAACGCGCCCCACCGCTCGCAGCGCAGCCGCAACTCGACCGTTCGCTCCTCTCCCGCCCGGAGCCGGAGCGCCCGCGCCGGACCTCCGTCCACGCTCAGCTCCGCAGGCAGCGCGAGCGCCAGCTCGAGCCGGTCGACGTCGCCGGTCGACCAGAGGACGACCGTCGCCTTCACCTCGTCCCCTTCGAGCGCGCGCTCGCGCTCCAACGCGAGTCGCGCGGAGACGCGCGGCTCCTGCCCTGCCGCGGCCGCGACGAGGGCGAGGACGAACGGGGCCGCAAGCGCGACCGGCTCGACCCGCCCGAACGCGAGCCCCGCAACGAGCGCGGCCGCGGCGAGCGAGGCGTAGAGCGGCAGGCGCCGGGAGGCGAAGCCGGTCACGCCTCGGCGGCGCTCAGGGTGTCCTCCGCCGACGGCGTCGGCACCGTGCGGAGGGCCTCCTCGACGACGTCCTCGCCGCGGAGGCGCTGCACCCAGAGCTCCGGCTTCACCATCAGCCGGTGCGCGAGCGCGGGCACCGCCACCGCCTTCACGTCCTCGGGAGTGACGAAGTCGCGGCCCGACAGAGCCGCCTTCGCCCGGGACAGCTTGAGCAGGGCGATGCTGCCGCGCGGGCTCGCGCCGACGGCGAGCCGTCGAGAGTCGCGCGTCGCCGCCACGAGGTCGACGACGTAGCCCTCGATCGCGTCCGAGACGTGCACCTGCTCGAGCGTGCGCTGCAGCCCCACCAGCGTCGCCCCGTCGATCACCGGCTCGAGCTCCACCTCGTCCACGCCGCGCGCCAGCCGCCGCTCGAGCATCTCGATCTCGTCGTGTCGCTCCGGGTAGCCGACCGAGATGCGCACGAGGAAGCGGTCGAGCTGCGCCTCCGGCAGCGGGTACGTCCCCTCGTACTCGATCGGGTTCTGCGTGGCGAGCACGAGGAACGGCGACTCGAGCCGGTGGGTCGTGTTCTCGATCGTCACCTGGCGCTCCTGCATCGCCTCGAGCAGCGCCGCCTGCGTCTTCGGCGGGGCGCGGTTGATCTCGTCGGCGAGCAGGAGGTTCGCGAAGACCGGACCGGGGCGGAACACGAACTCTGCCGTCCGCTGGTCGAAGATCTGCGAGCCCGTGACGTCGCCGGGCATCAGGTCGGGCGTGAACTGGATGCGCGCGAAGCGGAGGGAGGTCGCCTGGGCGAACGAGCGCGCGATCAGGGTCTTGGCGAGGCCCGGGTAGTCCTCGAGCAGCACGTGGCCGTCGCTGAGGAGCGCGAGGAGGATGAGCTCGAGTGGCCCCCGCTTGCCGACGACCGCCTTCTCCACCTCGGCGAGGATCCGCTCGGCGCGCTCCCGCAGCTCGGCCAGGCCTGCGCTCACAACGACTCCACCCGCTCGATCACCGCGGCGACGCGCCCACGGGGCACGCCCCGGGCGAACCGGTCGTCGGGCTCGGGCCGGTCGGGGCGCAGGAGCTCCCACACCTCGTCCCCGAGCAGGTCGCGGGCGGCGTCCGGCCGGAGCTCGAGCTCCACGCCGTGGCGCGAGGCGAGCCGGGCCGCGGCCGCCTCGCGCAGGATCGGCAGGAGCCGGTGATGCGCGTGGCCGGCGCCGGCGATCCCGAGCTCGAGGTCGCGCTCGATGCGGAGCAGCTCGACCAGCTGCGGCGTCTTCTCGGCCGGCCCGCGCAGAGCCGCCTCGAACCGCGACTCGCCGCGGTCGACGCGCGAGCGCCGGACGAGGAGGAACAGCACGATCGCGGCGGCGAGCACGACCCAGATCGCGAGGGCCCTCGACGTGGAGAGGGGCCGGATCGCGAGCAGGACGACGAGCGCGGCCGCCGCCGCGGCCACCGGCAGGATCAGTCCCGGTGCGCGTCTCACGCCGGAGCCGGCTCCGAGGCGCGCAGCTCGTCGCGTACCGCTTCGAGCGCGTGCACCGCCTCGTCCCTCATCGACGGCTCGGGCTCATGGTGGCTGAACCTAGCCCATTCGAAGAGGTCGGTGAGACGCCGGACGGCGGGGGCGCCCGCGTCGAGGGTGAGGAGCGCGCGCTCGACGTACTCGAGCGGCGCCTCTGCGTGGTGGCGGGGGACTCCCGCGGCGGCGAGCGCCCGCTCCATCCTGGCGTAGGCGGCGATGATGGCACGGCGCAGGTCGGGGTCGGTGCGGATGTCGTCGAGCGACTCGTCGAGCGCCTCGGCGAGCGTCTCCGGCGTGTCGCGCCCCCGGCGCTCCGACCCCGGTCCGAGGCGCGTGCGCGTGACCCGGGCGGCGACCGCGAGCGCGAGCAGGAGGACGAGGACGACGACGAGCTCTTCCCATTGGAAGTGCACGTGCTGCGCCCGCGAGCTCGGGATCTTCCGCCTGCCGCCGGGCGGCGAGGAGGGAGTGCTCGGCGCGTGGCTCGGATGGAGATGCGAGAGATCGATGTGCCTGGCGACATAGGTCACGATCGCCGCGACCACGATCAGGCCGACGATCGTCCGCAGCGTCCCGGCGTTCTGGCGCGAGACGTGGGTGCGCTCGCGGCGCAGGAGGACGAGGCCGGCGAGCGCCAGGAGCATGAGGAGCACCTCGACGATGACGAGGGTCGTGAAGACGAGGTTCCAGAACGTCGTGGGCAGCCCGGCACCGGTGCCGCCGCTCTTGCCGAGAGGCCGGCCGCTCGCGGCGATCGCGACGACCGCGAGTAGGCCGGTCACCACGAGAGCGAGCGGAACGAGGCGGCGCCGGCTCACCGTCGGAGTGTCGCAGGACCGTTCCGGGCTCCGGCCGCCGCCGGAGAGGCTCAGCCGCCGACCTTGACGCCCTGGCAGTTCCGGGCGGCCCAGGCGCTCAGGTGCTGCTGGGCGCGCCGCAGCTTCGGCGTGTCGAACGTGCGCGCGACCTTCGTGATCGCCCGGGCCTGCGCCGCCGACGGCGGATGCGACGCGGCCGCGCCGGGCTTGTAGCCCGCCTTCTCGAGCGCGTGGAGGAAGCCGTTGAACGCCGTCGCGAAGGTCTGGAAGTCGCCCCGGACGTCCGGCGGCGCCGCCCGGGCCAGCGCCTGCAGCGCCGCCGCCTCGGACGCGAGCGTCGTGGCCGGATTCCCGGACCGCGCCGTGACGGCGCTCGCGATCTTCGTGGCGAGGCCGGCGAGGTCGCGGCAGTTCTTCGCGGTCGCGAGCTGCGTGTTCCCGCCCGCCCCGCCGGTTGTCGAGGTCAAGGTGACCGAGGTGGAGCCGACGAGAGTCCGCGCCGCGGTCGTTCCCTTCTTGCCGCCGCCGCCGCAGCCGGCCGCCGCGGCGACAAGGAGGACGAGGAGAAGCGCAAGGGAGATCCGCATTCGGAGCGATCGTATTCCTCTCGGCGGCCGTCGCCAAGCGGGCCGGGAACGCCGTCACGTGGAATCTCTACGATCGACTTCCCGTGCCCGAAGCGCCGTTCGTCCACCTCCACGTCCACTCCGAGTACTCGATCCTCGACGGTGCCTGCCGCATCCCGGATCTCGCGAAGCGCGCAGCCGAGCTCGAGATGCCGGCCGTCTCGCTCACCGACCACGGCTCGCTCGCCGGTGCGGTCGACCTCTACAAGGCGGCCCGGCAGGAGGGAGTCAAGCCCGTCCTCGGCTGCGAGGTCTACGTCGCCGACGACCGGCGCGCGCAGCAGAAGGGCTACGCCCACCTGACGCTCCTCGCCGAGACGAACGAGGGCTACGGGAACCTGATCAAGCTCTCCTCGCTCGGCTACCTCGAGGGCTACTACTACAAGCCGCGCGTCGACTGGGAGCTGCTCGAGCGCCACGGCGCCGGGCTGATCGCGCTCTCGGGCTGCCTCTCGGGCCGCGTCTGCAAGGCGCTCGAGGAGAACCGGGGCGCCGACGCGGAGGCCGAGCTCGACCGGCTCGAGCAGGTCTTCGGTCGCGACCAGGTCTACGTCGAGCTCCAGAACGCGCACCTCGAGGTGCAGCAGCGGATCACGCCCGAGCTCGTCGCCCTCGCCGGCAGGCGCGGGCTGCCGACCGTGGCCACCGGCGACGTCCACTACCTCCGGCACGAGGACGCGCGCGCCCACGAGGCGCTGCTCTGCATCCAGTCCGGCGACTCGCTCCGCAATCCCAACCGCTGGCGGTTCGAGACCGACCAGTTCTACTTCAAGACGCCGGAGGAGATGGCCGCCGACTTCCCCGGCCGCGACGACGCGCTGCGCAGCACGCTCGAGGTCGCCGAGCGCTGCCACGTCGAGATCGAGCTCGGCCGCATCCTCCTGCCCAGGTTCGACACGCCCGAGGGCCGGGACGCGTTCGACTACCTCGTCGAGCTCGTCGAGGCGGGCGCCGCGAAGCGCTACGGGACCGTGACGCCGGAGCTCCGCGAGCGGCTCCAGTTCGAGCTCAAGACGATCAAGGAGATGGGCTTCAGCGACTACTTCCTGATCGTCGCCGACCTCATCGCCTTCGCTCGCCGCAACGGGATCAGCGTCGGCCCCGGCCGCGGCTCGTCGGCAGGGAGCCTCGTCGCGTACTGCCTCGAGATCACGGACGTCGATCCGATCGTGTACGGGCTCCTGTTCGAGCGGATGCTCAACCCGGGGCGCAAGTCGATGCCGGACATGGACCTCGACTTCGCCGTCGAGGGCCGCGAGCGCGTCATCAACTACGCGCGCGAAAAGTACGGGCGCGACCGGGTCGCGCAGATCATCACCTTCGGGACGATGGCCGCCCGCGCAGCCGTCCGAGACGCGGGTCGCGTGCTCGAGCACCCCTACGGCGTCGTCGACCGGATCGCCAAGCTCATCCCCGAAGGCCCGGGGCAGACGCTCGAGGACTGTCTGAAGCCCGGCTCGGAGCTGAAGCAGGCCTACGACTCCGACCCCGTTGCGAAGGAGATCGTCGACCTGGCGAGGCCGCTCGAGGGGCTGACCCGCCAGGACGGCATCCACGCCGCCGCAGTGGTGATCGGCGCCGAGCCGCTCACGAACGTCGTGCCGCTGCAGCAGAAGGGCGCCGACCAGGAGGTCGTGACGCAGTTCTCCGGCACCGTGATCGAGGCGATCGGGCTGCTCAAGATCGACTTCCTCGGCCTCCGCAACCTCGACGTGATCGACAAGGCGTGCCGGCTCGCCGGCATCGCCGACATCGGCTCGATCCCGCTCGACGACCGCAAGACGTACGAGATGCTCGCGCGCGGCGAGTCGATCGGCGTCTTCCAGTTCGAGGGGTCCGGGATGCGCGAGGCGCTGCGCCTCATCAAGCCGACCGAGTTCGACGACCTGATCGCGATCGGCGCGCTCTACCGGCCCGGCCCGATGGCCTACATCCCCGTCTACGCGCGCCGCAAGAACGGCCAGGAGCAGGTCACCTACCCGGACCCGCGGCTCGAGCCGATCACGCGCGGCACCTACGGGATCTGCATCTACCAGGAGCAGTACATGGAGATCGCAAAGCAGATCGCGGGCTTCTCGCCGGCCGAAGCCGACGATCTCCGCAAGGCCATCGGCAAGAAGATCCACTCCCTCATGGCCTCCCTGAAGACGAAGTTCCTCGAAGGCTGCGCCGCGAGCGGCACCTCGGAGAGCGTCGCGCGGCAGCTCTGGGCCGACATGGAGCAGGCGCAGGACTACTCCTTCAACAAGTCGCACGCCGCCTGCTACGCGCTCACGTCCTACCGCACCGCCTGGCTGCGTGCGAATCACCCGCGGGAGTACATGGCGGCTCTCATCTCCTCCGTGATGAACACGAAGGACAAGGTGCCGTTCTACGTCGCCGCCTGCGACGAGCTCGGCATCGAGGTGCTGCCGCCGGACGTGAACGAGTCGCAGGTCGACTTCGCCGTCGTCGAGGGCAAGATCCGCTTCGGGCTCAACGCGGTCAAGAACGTGGGCGAGAACGCGTGCCGCGCGATCGTCGCCGCCCGCGCCGACGGCGGCCCGTTCACCTCGATCTGGGACTTCACCGAGCGCGTCGACCCGCAGATCGTGAACAAGCGAGCCCTCGAGTCGCTGATCAAGGCCGGCGCGCTGCCCGGGTCGCGGAAGGGCATGCTCGCCGTGCTCGAGCGGGCGCTCGCCGCCGCGACGGAGCGTGCGAAGCAGCGGGACCAGGTCTCGATCTTCGACTTCGGCGAGAGCACCTCCGACGGCTACTACGAGCCGGTCTCGGAGGAGGAGTTCGAGAAGTCCGAGCTGCTGCGCATGGAGAAGGAGAGCCTCGGCCTCTACGTCTCCGAGCATCCGCTGAGCGCGATCCGCGACCAGCTACGGCGGCGCACCGACTGCACGCTCGCCGAGCTCGAGCGGCGGCGCGAGGGCGAGACCGTCCTTGCCGGCGGCATGGTCGCCGGGGTGCGGACGACGACGACGAAGAAGGGCGAGCCCATGGCCTTCGTCCAGCTCGAGGACGTGACGGGGTCGGTCGAGGTGGTCGTGTTCAACTCGACGTACGCGGCCGCGCGCGGGCTGCTCGTCGAGGACGCCGTCCTCGTGGTCAAGGGCCGCGTCGACCACAAGCAGCAGGGCGAGACGAAGCTCGTCGCGCTCGAGGTCTCGGCCTTCGAGGCCACGCCGGAGCGGCGCGAGGTGCGGCTCAAGGTGGACGCGCGCAGCGCGCCGGCAGGCGTCATCCGCGAGCTCGCGGGGGTGGTTCGCGACTTCCCCGGCGAGGCGCCCGTGTACGTCGATCTCGTCACGTCGCTCGGCTCGAAGCTGCTCGAGCTCGGCCCAGAGTACCGCGTCGACCCGCAACCCGACTTCTTCGCCTCGGTGCGGCACCTCCTCGGCGCAACCTCAGTCCAATAGTGCGGCGAAGATCCCCCCGGAGGGGGAGATCCAATTCCGGCGCCATCCCGAAAGTTATGGCGGACACTGCGGATGGCTGCGGCACACGACATCATCGAGACCGAGCTGGACCGCGTGGAGCGCTGGCGCACCGCGGAGCTCATGCGCGTGGGCTTCCCCGGCGACGACGCCGTCGCGCTCGCCGGCCGGTTCGACGTCGACCTCCACGAGGCGATCGAGCTCGTGCAGCGCGGCTGCCCGCCCGAGCTTGCGATCCGGATCCTGAGCTAGGGCGCGCGGCCCTCGTCGCCTCCGGGCACAATGCGTGCCCGTGACCGGCGTCGTGCTCGGCTACATCCCCTCGCCCTCGAGCGGCACGTTCAGCCTCGGGCCGCTGACGCTGCACATGTACGGCGTGATGCTGCTCGTCGGCATCGCCGCGTGCATCTGGCTGACCGGACGCCGCTGGGTGAGCTGGGGCGGCGACTGGGACCTCATCTTCCGCGTCGCGCTCTGGGGTGTGATCGCCGGCGTCGTCGGCGCGCGCCTGTACCACGACCTCACGAGCTGGAACCAGGATCCGACGATCCACCAGCACTGGTGGGGCTTCGCCGCGGTCTGGGACGGCGGCCTCGGGATCTGGGGAGCGATCCCGCTCGGCGTCGCCGTGGGGGCGTGGGTCGTGCACCGTTCCGGCAACAGCGTCCGGCTCATGATGGACGCGGTCGCGCCGGGGCTCCTGCTCGCGCAGGGGATCGGCCGCTGGGGCAACTACTGGAACCAGGAGCTGTACGGCCGGCCGACGAGCCTGCCCTGGGCCCTGCGCATCGACCAGGCGCACCAGACCGGGATCCTCGCGCGCTACCGCTCGCCGGGCCAGTTCGGCTACTACCACCCCACCTTCCTCTACGAGTTCGTCTGGGACCTGATCGGCGTCGGCGTCCTGCTCTGGATCGACCGGCGCTTCGCGTTGCGGCGGCCGGCGCTCTTCGCGCTGTACGTCGCCTGGTACACGACGTTCCGCACCTTCGAGGAGGTCCTGCGCATCGACCCCTCGAACTACTTCCTCCACATGCGCGTCAACTTCTGGGTCTCGCTCGGCGTCTGGATCCTCTCCGTCGGCTTCTTCGTCTGGTGGCAGCTCGTCCGGCAGCCCTCGTCGAGGGCCGTGCCTAAGCCGCGGCCGGTGCCGACGGGGCCGCGCATGGCCGTCCCCAAAGGCCGCGTCCGGTAACGCCGCTAGCGTCCGCTCGGTGATCGTCAGGGAGCTCGAGCTCGACCTCGACGCGTTCGAGGGGCCGTTCGATCTGCTGCTGGCGCTCGTCCTCAAGGAGGAGCTCGACCTGCGAGACGTCGACCTCGCCGGGATCGTCACCGCGTTCCTCGAGCGGCTGGGGGAGCGCGAGGAGCTCGACCTCGAGGCGTGCGGCGAGTTCCTCGTTCTCATCGCGGCGCTGCTCGAGCTGAAGGCCCGCGCCCTCTTCCCGGACGAGGCCGCCGAGCTCGCGGAGCTCGAGCCCGAGGAGGCGGCGGAGGAGCTCGCACGCCGGCTCGCCGACTACCGGCGCGCCAAGGACGCAGCCGCGTGGCTGCGGGAGCGCCTCGCCTCGGAGGGCGACCGCTTCTTCCGCCTCGGCCCGGCGCCGCTCACTCCGAAGGCCGAGCCGCCGCCGGCGGCGCAGGATCCGGAGGCGCTCGCGCGGGCACTCCGTCTGCTCGCCCAGGAACCGCCCGCCGTTTCGCTGTCGCACATGGCCCTGCGCTTCCCACCGGTGACGCAGTTCCTCGAGCAGTTCCGCGCGCTGCTCCGCCGCCGCTCGCGCTTCGACTTCGAGACCGAGGTGGCCGAGCTGACGCGGCTCGAGCAGGCCTCCGCGTTCCTCGCGGTGCTCGAGCTGCGACGCGCCGGCGAGCTCGCGATCGAGCAGGCGGCGCCGTTCGCGCCGATCCGCGTCAGCCGCGTCGCGAAGGAGAACGACGCCCGAGAGGAAAGGACCGCCGCATGGACCGTCCGCTCCGCCTGATCCCCGCCGCTTCGCCGGAGGTCGCCGAAGGCGACCCGGTCTTCCGGCCGGGCGTCGTCGGCTTGGCCGACGACGCTTCCAGCCTCGACAGGCTCGCGCGGACGCTCGAGGCCCTGCTCGTCGTCGCCTCGGCGCCGCTCTCGGTCGACGAGCTCGCGGCCGCGGCAGACGACGATCCGGAGCGGGTCGAGGACGCGCTGCGGCTCGTCGCCGAGCGTTTCGCCGAGGAACGGAGCGGGATCGTGCTGGAGCACGTCGCGGGGGGCTGGGCGTTCCGCGCGGGGCGGGAGGAGGCGGCTGCGTGCGCCCGCCTCTTCGAGCGGCCTGCGCAGCGGAACCTCTCCCAGGCGGCGCTCGAGACGCTCGCGATCGTGGCCTACCTCGGTCCGTGCTCGCGGCCGGACATCGCCCGGATCCGGGGCGTTGCGGCCGAGTCCGCCGTGGCGAACCTCCTCGAGCGGGGCCTGATCGCGGAAGCGGGGCGCGACAACGGCGCCGGGGGTGCCGTCCGCTACCGCACGACGCCGCTCTTCGAGCGCGTCTTCGGGCTGGAGAGCCTATCGGAGCTGCCGCGCCTCGACGACGTCGGCGCCGACGCGGCCGAGATCCGCGACCGCCTGCACGCGGTCGCGGAGAAGCGCAGCGCCTGAACGGCGGCGGCCGCGGCCGTGACGAAGACGTCACGGTACCTCGTACCGTGTCGTTAGGTTCGCCGCTTCGTCACAGCTTCTTGATGATGCTCTCGGCCTCGTCGCGGGTGAAGGCGCGGAGGGTCTCGGTCTGCTCGGCGCCGTGCCTGCCGAGCCTCGTCATGATCTCGAGCGCCGTGTCGTCGTCGGGAGCCTCGAAGACCTCGACGACGTCGTAGCGGCCGAGCGTCACCCAGACGCCGACCAGCTTGCCGCCGGCCTCCTCGATCTCCCGCTCCCCGTCCTCGATCCGGTCGCGCCAGGCCGGCAGACCCATCCGCCCCTGCGAGGTCCAGCGCATGAGCGAGATGTAGTGCGGCACGGGCGTATCTTCTCAGGATGCGCCTGAACGCGTTCCTCGCCCGGACCGGAGTCGCCTCGCGCAGGCGCGCCGACGAGCTGATCAAGGCCGGCCGGGTCAGGGTGAACGGCGAGCCCGGACGGCTCAACAGCGACATCGGGACGCACGACCGGGTCGAGGTGGACGGGAAGCAGGTGGAGCGTCAACGCCTGCGCTACGTCCTGCTCAACAAGCCGGCGGGCGTCCTCACGACGGCCCGCGACCCGCGCGGACGCCCCACCGTCGTCGAGCTCGTGCCGGACGAGCCGCGCGTCGTGCCGGTGGGACGGCTCGACGCGGACACGACCGGGGCGCTCGTGCTCACGAACGACGGCCCGCTCGCCCACCGGCTCGCGCACCCGCGCTACGGCGTCGAGAAGACCTACGTCGCCGAGGTCGAGGGCGACCCGGACGAGGCTGCGCTGCAGCGCCTGCGCGAGGGAGTCGAGCTCGACGACGGGCCGACTGCACCGACGAACGCACGCCGCCTCGGACCGGGACGCGTCGAGCTCGTCCTCCACGAGGGACGCAAGCACCAGGTGAAGCGGATGCTCGCGGCCGTCGGCTGCCCGGTGACCGGCCTGCACCGCAGCGCATACGCCGGTCTCACGCTGGAAGGGATCGAGCCGGGCTCGTGGCGCGAGCTCGAGCCGGGCGAGGTCGAGCGGCTCAGGGAAGCGTCAGCGCGAGAACGCGGCCGTGACCGTGCACGTTGACGGCCCAGGCCACCCGCTTGCCCGCGATGGAGAGGCCGATCGGCGGCGTCGGCGAAACCCCGATCACGCGGAGCGCCCCGGTCTCGAAATCCATGGCCTCGATCTTGCCGCCGCCGACCGCATAGACAAGCGTGTGCCCGCTCGCCGAGAGCGCGTCGCCGACCGCGATGTTGCCGGTCGTGCCGAGCAGCGCCCCCGTTGTCGCGTCGTAGCGCTCGATGGCCCGCGTGCCGCCGCCGAGGTCGTCCACCACCGCTGCGACACCGCCGGAGAGCGCGAGTGCGCGCACCGTGCCCGGCGGCGTGAACTGCGTGACGAGGCTCCCGGTCGTCGCGTCGCGAATCTGGACCGCGGTTCCCGCCGCCGCCGGAGGTGGGGAGGAGGGGTCGGTGAGCTGGGTCGCGGCGACCTGTTCGGGCGCGGGCAGGAGCGCGAGCCGGTTTCCCGAGACGGCGAGCTCGGTCGCGGCGGGCACGACCGCCGGCAGCTGAGTGCTCCATGAAGTACCGATGACGCGGAACACCCCGTTGACCCGGGAGGGCGCCTCCGCCAGCTGCGAGCAGTCGTTCTGGTCGACGCATTCGTAGTCGACGGCCGAGTACGCGAGCGTCGAGCCGACGCCCACAACCGGGCCGAAGTAGGAGCCGGGCCCGCCTTCCCTGACCGACGAAGCGAGAAAGACGATCTTGGGAGCGTGGCCGCTCCCCGTCTTCCGGACACAGACGCTCGTCTCGAAGAGGTTACCGCCGCCCTGGCGTGTCCAGAGGACGCGCGTGCCGGCGACCGCGAGGTGCAAGGGCACGCCGCTGTTCCCGGTGTACGGATGCGCCGTGCCGAGGCGGACGGTTTTCGGCCGACGCCCGTTCCCGCGCACGTCGACATGCCATTTGGCCCCGATCCACGCGATACGGCTCGAGCCCTGCGCAAAGGCGCGAATGGGCGCTCTCGTGGTCAGGAGGGTCCGCGGGTTCCCCGCCTCGTCGGCGCCTGCGGCCTGAACGACGACCGACGCGAGGGCGAGGCAGAGGACCAGCGAGGTCAGGATGCGGCGAGGGGTCACGGCCCGACCGTACTGGGCGAACATTCGGAATCTGTGAAACTTCGAGCTACAGCCCGCGCGGCCGCGCCGCGCCGAACAGCCGTCCGGCCTCGGCCTTGACGAAGCCCATGCGCTCGTACATCGCCTCGAGCGTGGGCTCGCTCGCACGGCGCGCCTTCTCGGCGCCGACCGCGAGCAGGCGCTGCAGCTCGCGCTCGTCGGCGCGCAGCTCCCCGTAGCGCTCCTGGATCGGGGCGAGAAGCGCGACGACCGCCTCCCCGACCGCCTCCTTGAACTCGCCGTAGCCGGCGCCGTCGAAGCGGCGCTCGAGCTGGGGCACCGGCTCACCTGTCGCGACGGACATGATCTCGAGCAGGTTCGAGATGCCCGGCTTCGTGTCCGGATCGTGCCGGATCTCCTTCTCCGAGTCCGTGACCGCGGTCTTGAACTTCCTCCGGATCACGTCGGGCCCGTCGACCATCCGCACGACGCCCTGCGGCGCGCCCCGGGTCGTGGACATGAGCCGCTCCGGCTCCTGCAGGTTCTTGATCCGGGCGCCCTCCTCCGGGTAGACGCCGCGGGGGATCGTGAACGTCTCGCCGTAGCGCTGGTTGAAGCGCTCCGCGACGTCGCGGGTCAGCTCGAGATGCTGGCGCTGGTCGTCGCCGATCGGGACGATCTCCGTCTGGTAGAGCAGGATGTCGCCGGCCATCAGCACCGGGTAGGTGAAGAGCCCGGCCGAGACGAAGTCCTGGCCCTCCGACTTCTCCTTGAACTGGGTCATGCGCCGCAGCTCGCCGAAGCTCGTCGCGGCGCTCAGCAGCCAGGCGGCCTCGGCGTGCGCGACGACGTGGCTCTGCGCGAAGACGGTCGACCGGTCGGGGTCGAGGCCGGTCGCGAAGAGCATCGCCGCGCCGGCGAGCGTGTACTCCCGCAGCTCCGCCGGCTCGATCGGGGTCGTGATCGAGTGGAGGTCGACGATGCAGAAGAACGCCTCCCCTTCCTCCTGCGTCGCGGCGTACTGGCGGTAGCCGCCGGAGTAGTTGCCGAGCGTCTTGTCGCCCGTGGCGCGGATGCCGGAGAAGACACGCGGCTTCGCCGGCTCGGGTGCGGGGGCGCGGTCGGCCATCGAGAAGATGATTCTGCCTAAGCTTGTTCGATGGCGATCACCGGCGCCCCCGAGCTGCTCATCGTGATGGGCGCGAGCGCCACCTCCGAGCAGGTGGACGAGGTGGTCGCCCGACTCGAGGAGGCCGGCTGCTCGGCGCTCGTCACGCCAGGCCGCGAGGCGACGGTGATCGGCGCGATCGGAGAGCGGGAGCTGCTCGCGACGCTCCCGCTCGAGGGCTTCGCGGGCGTCGAGCAGGTGCTGCCGATCCTCAAGCCGTACAAGCTCGTCTCGCGCGAGCTCTCGCCGGATCCCACCGTGATCGACGCCCGCGGGCGGCGGATCGGCGACGGCTACTTCGGCTTCGTCGCCGGGCCGTGCACGGTCGAGACCCGGGAGCAGACGCTCGAGACGGCGCGCGCCGTCGCCGCCGAGGGCGTGACGATGCTGCGCGGCGGCGCCTTCAAGCCGCGCACGTCGCCCTACGCGTTCCAGGGGCTCGGCGACGAGGCGCTCGAGATCCTGAAGGAGGCGCGCACCGAGACCGGGCTGCCGCTCGTCACCGAGCTGATGGACCCGCGCCACGTCGAGGCCGTCGTCGAGGCGGCGGACGTGATCCAGATCGGCGCCCGCAACATGTCGAACTTCTCGCTCCTCTCCGAGGTGGGGCGCACGCCGAAGCCCGTTCTCCTCAAGCGCGGGCTCTCCTCGACGGTCGAGGACCTGCTCATGGCCGCCGAGTACATCGTCAAGGAGGGGAACTCGGAGGTGATCCTCTGCGAGCGCGGGATCAAGACCTTCGAGACGGCGACGCGGTTCACGCTCGACATCGGCGCGATCCCGGTGCTCAAGCAGGAGACGCACTTGCCCGTGATCGTCGACCCGTCCCATCCCGCGGGCCGGCGCGACCTCGTCCTGCCGCTCGCGCGCGCCGCGGTCGCCGCCGGCGCCGACGGGATCATCGTCGAGGTGCACCCACGCCCCGAGGAGGCCCTCTGCGACGCCGCCCAGCAGATCCCGACCTCCGAGTTCCACGACTTCGCCGACGAGATCCGGGCGCTCGCGTCCCTCATGGGCCGCACCATCGGCTAGTCGATGCGAGTGGAGCCGGCCGCCGCGCTGGTCGGGCACGTCGTCGTGCCCGGGGACAAGTCCATCTCGCACCGCGCCGTCCTGATCGGCACGCTCGGCGAGGGGGAGACCCGCATCCGCGGCTTCGGCCGCTCGAGCGACACACAGGCGACGGTGGACGCCGCGCGCACGCTCGGCGCGGAGGTGGAGGACGTCGCCGAGGACGAGCTGATCGTGCACGGCGTGGGGCTGCGCGGGTTGCGCGCGGGACGCGTCGACTGCCGCAACGCCGGGACGCTGATGCGCCTCCTGACCGGCGTCGTCGCGGGCCAGGAGGGCGAGTTCACGCTGACGGGCGACGAGTCGCTCACCCAGCGGCCGATGGAGCGGGTCGCCGCGCCGTTGCGCCGCATGGGCGCGAGCGTGGAGACGACCGACGGCCACGCGCCGGTCGTCGTGCGCGGCTCGGGCTCCCTGCGGGGGATCGAGATCGAGCCGGAGGTCGCGAGCGCTCAGGTGAAGTCGGCGATCCTGCTCGCCGGCCTCAACGCGGAAGGCCCGACGACGGTCGTCGAGCGCATCCCGACGCGCGACCACACGGAGCGTATGCTCGAGGCCGCCGGCGTCCGGGTGCGCCGGAGGTCGAGCTCGGTCACCCTCGAGCCCGCGGGCGCGCTGCGGCTCGAGGAGGTCGTCGTCCCCGGCGACTTCTCGTCGGCCGCGCCGCTGCTCGTCGCGGCCGCGCTCGTTCCCGGCAGCGACCTCACGGTCCACGACCTCGGCGTCAACCCGCGCCGCACCGGGCTGCTCGACGTGCTCGAGCGCATGGGCGCCCGCGTCTCCGTGTTCGAGCGGCGCCGCGCGGGCGGAGAGCCTGTCGCGTCGGTGCAGGTGCAGCCGGGGGAGCTCGTCGCGACGGAGATCGGCGCGGCGGAGGTGCCCGGCCTCGTCGACGAGCTGCCGCTCGTCGCGCTCCTCGCCTCGCACGCCCGCGGCGAGACGCGCGTCTCCGGTGCGGCCGAGCTGCGCGTCAAGGAGAGCGACCGGATCGAGGCCGTCACCGACGGCCTCCGCCCGCTCGGCGCCCGGATCCGCTCGCAGCCCGACGGCTGGACGGTCACCGGCGTCCCCACCCGCCTGCGAGGCGGCCGCCTCGACGCGCGCGGCGACCACCGGATCGCCATGCTCGGCGCAGTCGCTGGCCTCTCGTCCCGCGAGGGCGTGGCCGTCGAGGGCGCCGACACGGCCGCTATAAGCTTCCCCGGCTTCTACGAGCTCCTCGAGTCGGTGACGAGGCGGTAGCGATGGTGGTTGCGATCGACGGGCCTGCAGGCGCGGGCAAGAGCACGGTGGCGCGGGCGCTCGCGGAGCGGCTCGGCTTCCGCTACCTCGACACCGGCGCGATGTACCGGGCGCTCACCTGGCTCGCCATGAAGCGGAGCCTCGACCTCGGAGCGGCCGAGGGCCTGGCGCAGCTCGCGCGCGAGAATCCCGTGCTCTTCTCGGAGGACGAGCGCGTCTGGATCGGCGGCACCGACGTGACGTCCTCGATCCGGGAGACGCGCGTCGACCGGATGGTTCCCGTCGTGGCGCGCCATCCGGCGGTGCGCGAGGTGATGCGCGAGCGGCAACGCGAGCTCGGGCGCACCGGAGACGTCGTGATCGAGGGCCGGGACATCGGCACGGTGGTGGCGCCCGACGCCGAGGTGAAGGTGTTCCTCGTCGCCGATCGCGAGGAGCGCGCGAAGCGGCGGATGGCCGAGCGGCCGGGCATCGGCGCCGACGCGCTCGCCACCGACCTGCGGCTCCGCGACGAGAGCGACGCGGCGCGGATGCAACCGGCCGCCGACGCGATCGAGATCGACACCACGAGCCTCGAGGTCGAGGACGTCGTCGACCGGATCGCGGCGCTCGTGCACGAGCGCTCGGCCGCGTGAAGTCCGAGGACCTCGTCTGGGCCGTGGGCAGGCCGGCACTCGGGTTTCCGACGGCGGTCGCGGCCCGGCTCCGGTCGTACGGCACCGACCGGATCCCGCGCAGCGGCGGCGTCGTGCTCGCGTTCAACCACTTCCACTGGATCGACATCCCCTGCGTCGGCTACGTCTGCAAGCGCCACCTCTACTTCCTCGCGAAGGTCGAGGCGCACGGCGTGCCGGGGCTCGGCCAGCTGATTCGCGGCTTCGGGACGCTGTCGGTGCGCCGCGGCGAGTCCGATCGCGACGCCGTGCGGCGGATGCGAGAGGTCGTGCGCGACGGCGGCGCGCTCGGCGTGTTCGTGGAGGGAACGCGGCAGCGAAGCGGCGTCCCCGGCCACGTGCAGCCGGGCGCGGCGATGGTGGCGCTGCAGGAGGACGTACCGGTGATCTGCGCCGCCATCCACGGCTCGCAGCATTGGCGGCTCGGCAACTTCGCGCCGGTCTCGATCGCTTGGGGCGAGCCGATGCGGTTCGAGGGGCTGCCGCGCGGCGGCAAGGGCTACCGCGAGGCGTCCGCGCTCATCGAGGCTGAGCTCCATCGTCTGTGGAGCTGGCTGCGCGACCTGCACGAAGCGGGGAGGCCCCGACACGCCGTCCCGCCGACGCGGGAGGACGCCGCACCGGTCACGCTTCCGGCGTGAGCGAGCACACTTACGAGCTCGACGCGGGGGAGCTGCCCGCGCCGCCGCCTCCGCCGCTGCTCGGCGCGGTGGCGATCGTCGGCTTCCCCAACGTCGGCAAGTCGACGCTCGTCAACCGGCTGACCGAGACGCGGGCGGCGGTCGTCCACGAATCGCCGGGCGTGACGCGCGACCGTAAGGAACTCGTGTGCGAGTGGACCGGCAAGCGCTTCGTCCTCGTCGACACCGGCGGGGTGGACATCGCGGATCCGGCGCCGCTGACCCGGGCGATCGCGCGGCAGGCGCGGGAGGCAGTGGCGGAGGCCGATCTCGTGCTCTTCGTCGTCGACGCGCGCGCCGGCGTCACGCCGGGCGACGAGGAGGTTGCGCAGATCCTCCGCGAGGCGCACAAGCCCGTACTCGTGCTCGCCAACAAGATCGACGACCCGAGCCAGGAGCCGCTCGCGCTCGAGCTGCACCGGCTCGGCCTCGGCGACCCGATCCCGATCTCGGGCCTCCACGGCACCGGCAGCGGCGACCTCCTCGACCGCGTGGTCGCGGAGCTCGAGCGCCTCGCGCCGGCGGGACGGCCCCCACTGCCCGACGACGCCGTCCGCGTCGCGATCCTCGGCCGGCCGAACGTCGGCAAGTCGAGCCTCGTCAACGCGCTTCTCGGCCGGGAGCGGCTGATCGTGAGCGAGATCCCGGGCACGACCCGCGACGCCGTCGACACCGTGCTCGAGCGCGGCGAGCGCACCTTCGTCCTCATCGACACCGCCGGCCTCCGGCGCAAGCGGCGCCACCGGCGTGGGATCGAGTTCTACTCCGAGCTGCGGGCGCTGGAGGCCGCGGAGCGCGCCGACGTCGCGCTCGTCCTGATCGACTCGTCGGAGGGGATCGTGGAGCAGGACATCGCAGTCGCCGACGTCGCCCGGCACGCGGACTGCTCGACGCTCGTCGTCCTCTCGAAGTGGGACGCGACCACGATCCGCGTCGAGGACGTGCGCGGCGAGCTGCGACGGCGGCTGCGGCAGCGGCCGCCGTTCGTGGCCGTGTCGTCGCACACGGGTCGCGGCCTCGAGCGGCTGCTCGACGGGGTCGCGGAGCTCTTCGACCGCCACGTCGCGCGGATCCCTACCGCCGAGCTGAACCGCGCGTTCGCCGAGCTGCGAGCCGAGCGCCAGCCGCCGAGCGGCCCGCGCGGCCGCAGGCTCAACCTCCTCTACGGCGCGCAGATCCGCGTGCGGCCGCCGCGCTTCCGTGCCTTCGTCAACGACCCGGGCCTCGTCACGCGCGACTACGGCTACTGGGTCGAGAACCGGCTGCGGGAGCGCTTCGGCCTCGACGGCGTGCCGGTCTCGATCGACTTCGTGAAACGATCCTGACGTGAGATTCCTCGTGGTCGGAGCCGGCTCCTGGGGGACGGCGTTCACGCGCGTGCTCCTCGAGCGCGGCCACGACGTCGTGCTCGCCTGCCGCTCCCGCGAGCAGGCCGAGGCGATCGAGAGCACCGGCTGGAACCCGCGCTACCTCCAGAAGGTCGACCTCCGCGGCGCCGAGGCGGTCGCCCTCGCCGATGCCCCCGCAGACGTCGACGTCGTCGCCGCTGCGGTGCCGAGCAGGGCCTTCGCCGAGGTCGTGGCGTCGCTGCCCGGCGAGGCGCCGGTGCTCAGCCTCGTCAAGGGGCTCGATCCCGAGACCGGCGAGCGCCTTTCCACCCGCGTCCGCGGCCGCCGCGTCGCCGTCCTCTCCGGCCCGAACATCGCCGAGGAGATCGCCGCCGGGCTGCCCACGGCCGCCGTGATCGCGAGCGAGGACGGCGCCCTGGCGGGCGAGCTCCAGCATGCCCTCAACTCGAGCCTGTTCCGCGCCTACGTCAACGCCGATCTCGTCGGGGTCGAGCTGTGCGGCGCGGCGAAGAACGTGATCGCCCTCGCGGCGGGCGGCGTCGACGGGCTCGGGCTCGGCGACAACGCGAAGGCCTCGCTCATCGCGCGCGGGCTCGCGGAGATGACGCGTCTCGGCGAGGCGGCCGGCGCGCGGCCGGAGACGTTCGCCGGCCTCGCGGGCATCGGCGACCTCGTCGTCAGCTGCTGCAGCGCCAAGACGCGCAACCGGCACGCCGGCGAGCTGATCGCGCAGGGCCTCACGCCCGAGCGCGCCGTGGCGGAGATCGGCCAGACCGTCGAGGGACTGACGACGGCTCCGACTCTCCGCGACCTCTCCCGCCGCCTCGGCGTCGAGCTGCCGATCACGGAAGGCGTGTGCGCGGTCCTCTCCGGCCACAGTCTCACCGACCTCGCGGCGGGGCTCATGGGGAGGGCGCCCACGGAGGAGTAGCTCTCGCGCGCCAGGTCTTTATGTTTTGAAACTGTTAGGATGCCCGCATGCCGATGCTCCACGGATGCGCCTTCTCCGACTGCGAGACGTTCACGCTCAGCACCTACTGCTTCGAGCACGAGCAGCTCATCCGTTCGGAGGTCGAGGCCGAGCGGGCGAGGCTCGCCGCACGGGACGAGCCCACGACCCGAGAGACCGCCCAGGCGCCCCGGGCCGCCGCGTGAGCCGCGACCGGCGCGGGACGGGGCCCGGCCGCGGCGCCGAGGCCCTTCGCCGGCGGATCGAGGAGACGCGCTCCCTGACCGGTCACCCGCTCCGCTGCACGGGCTGTGACCGCCTGTCGAGCGGCCGGGCGACGGGGTGGAGGATGCACCGTGGCCGCGACGGCTGCCTCTTCGCGCTCTGTCCGGATTGCGACGAGCTCGAGTCCGCCTGAGCCCGGAAGCGCCATTCGAGCAAGGCGACGCGCTGCTCGTCGTCGACGTGCTCGACGCCTTCGACCACGACGACGCCGAGCCGCTCCTCGCCTCGTTCCGGGAGCGCGGCCCCGCAATCGCGGGTGCGATCGCCGCGGCGCGGTCGGCCGGCGTCCCGGTGATCTACGTCAACGACGACCGCGACCGCTGGGACGGCGACGCTCCCGCCCTCGCCAGGGAGGCGGCGGACGGGCCCGGCGGCGACGTGATCCGCCGGCTCCTGCCGCAGGACGGCGACCGCGTCCTGCTCAAGCACCGCTATTCCGCCTTCGACCACACCGCGCTCGACCTGCTGCTCGAGGCCGAGTCGACCGAGCGCGTCCTCGTCGTCGGGGCCACGACCGAAGGATGCGTCGTGCAGACGGCGCTCGACGCGCGCGAGCACGGGCTGAAGGCGACGATCCTCGCCGACGCCTGCGCGACGACGGACGCCGAGCTCGAGGCGACGGCACTGCGCTACGCAGAGGACGTCGGCGGGATCCGCGTCCAGCGGTAGCCTGCGCGGCATGTCCAGCCACTCCTTCTCCTTCACCTCCGAGTCGGTGACCGAGGGCCATCCCGACAAGATGGCCGACCAGATCTCCGACTCCGTCCTCGACGCCGTCCTCGCCGACGACCCCGAGGGCCGCGTCGCCTGCGAGACGCTGATCACGACCGGGCTCGTCGTGGTCGCAGGCGAGATCACGACCAAGACGTACGTCGACATCCCCAGCCTCGTCCGCCACCGGATCCGCGAGATCGGCTACACGCGCGCGAAGTTCGGCTTCGACGCCGAGACGTGCGGCGTCATCGTCGCGCTCGACGAGCAGTCGCCGGACATCGCGCAGGGCGTCGACGCCTCGTACGAGAACCAGCACGGCGACAGCGATCCGCTCGACCAGCTCGGCGCCGGCGACCAGGGGATGATGTTCGGCTACGCCTCGAACGAGACGGAGGAGCTGATGCCGCTGCCGATCATGCTCGCGCACCGGCTTGCGCGGCGGCTAGCGGAGGTGCGGAAGGCGGACGTGCTCCCGTACCTGCGCCCCGACGGCAAGACGCAGGTGACGGTGCGCTACGACGTCGACGAGCACGGCCGGCAGCAGCCCGTCGAGATCGAGCGCGTCCTCGTCTCCACGCAGCACCGCGACGGGCTCGACGTCGACACCCTGCTCAAGCCCGACCTCGTCGAGCACGTGATCGAGCCGATCCTGCCGAAGGACCTGTACGACCAGCGGCGCCTCGGCGACCGCGACTTCGTCTACTGCAACCCGACCGGGAAGTTCGTGATCGGGGGCCCCATGGGCGACTCCGGGCTGACCGGGCGCAAGATCATCGTGGACACCTACGGCGGAGCGGCCCCGCACGGCGGCGGCGCCTTCTCGGGCAAGGACCCGACGAAGGTCGACCGGTCGGCCGCCTACGCGGCGCGCTGGGTGGCGAAGAACGTCGTCGCGGCCGGCCTCGCCGACCGTTGCCAGATCCAGGTCGCCTACGCCATCGGCGTCGCGCACCCGCTCTCGGTGCTCGTCGACACGTTCGGCACCGAGGCGATTCCGGTGCGGCGGATCGAGGAGCTCGTCCGCGAGCACTTCGATCTTCGCCCGGCCGCGATCCTTCGCGATCTCGACCTGCGCCGGCCGATCTACGCCAGGACGGCCGCGTACGGGCACTTCGGCCGCGAGGACGGCGACTTCACGTGGGAGCGGAGAGACCGCGCGGAAGCGTTGCGGGAGGCCGCAGGACTGACCGCGCCGGCTCCTACGCAGGTCTGACGAACAAGCCGGCGGCGGCCTTCTCCGAGATCGCCCGCTCGCCGACCTTCTCGATCGCGACCGTGAACTGATCCGCCGCCGGCTCCGCCCTGCGCACGAGGATGCTCGTGCCCGGCACGAGGCCCTGGTCGTAGAACCAGTGCAGGAGGTCGCCGTCGTGCTCAGCGAGACGCACGATCGTCGCGCGCGAGCCGGCCGGCAGGGTGGCGAGGGGCGCGAGCTCCGCGTTCTCGGCCTGTTCCACCTCCGGGTCGACGGGCCAGCCGTGCGGGCAGCGTTGCGGGTGGCCGAGCTTGTCGTCGATCCGCTCGATCATCTCGTCGCTGAACGTGTCGCCGAGCTCGTCGGCCCGCTCGTGCGACTCGTACCCGGTGTAGCCCATGAAGTCGGTGAGGAGCCGCTCGATGATCCGGTGCTTGCGCACCACGCGCTCCGCGCGCTCGCGGCCGGCCTCGGTGAGGAGCGCCTCCTTGCGCTTGCCGCGCTCGATGAGGCCCTCCGCTTCGAGCCGCTTCAGCATCTCGCCCGCCGAGGCGCGGGACACGTGGAGCATCTCGGCGACCCGGGACGCGAGTGGAGGCGAGCCGGCCCCGTGCGGGGTGTACTCGCCGATCGGGAAGGCGAGGAAGTAAATCGTCTCGAGGTACTCGTCCACGGAATGGCCGGCGGCGGGCACGCAGCTATATTGCCCGCGCGCCTCCGTGTAAGGGAACCCTTACACGGGGAGGCACAAACCGGCCATGTCGACGGGACACACTCTTCTCCTGGGGTTGATCGCGGGTGCGACGATCTTCCTCGGTCTGCCCGTGGCGCGGGTGAACACGGTCGGGCCGATCGTGCGTGCCTGCCTCTCGGCGCTCGCGACCGGGATCCTGCTCTTCCTCTTCTGGGACGTGCTCACGGGCGCCGTCGACCCGATCGACTCGGCGCTGCAGGCTCGGCACTGGGGGAGGTTCGCCTGGCTCTCGGGGGTCGGCGCCGCCGGGTTCGCGCTCGGCCTGATGGGACTCGTCCACTACGCGGTCTGGATGCGCCGCCGAGCGAGCCGACGGGTGACGACGATGGTCGGCCCGGGGGCGGCCGCGGTCGACGAGTTCACGCATCGCACCTGGCTCGACGACCTGACGCCCGGCAAGCAACTGGCGCTGCTGATCGCGGTCGGGATCGGGGTGCACAACTTCGGTGAGGGCCTGGCGATCGGCCAGGCGGCCGCCGCGGGCTCGGTCAGCCTCGCGGTGACGCTGATCGTCGGCTTCGGGCTGCACAACGCGACCGAGGGCTTCGGCATCTGCGGGCCGCTCGCCGGCGAGGGTACGAAGCCGAGCTGGGGATTCCTCGGTCTCATGGGCCTGATCGGCGGGGGGCCGACGTTCCTCGGCACGGTGCTCGGGCAGGCCTGGTCGAGCGAGGCGATGTCGGTCGTCTTCTTCGCGGTCGCCGCCGGCTCGATCCTCTACGTCGTGCAGGAGCTGATGGCGGTGAACCGCAGCTACGGCCGGACGGCGCTCGTGACCTGGCTCGTCGTGGCCGGCGTCCTCCTCGGCTTCGCCACCGACTTCGTGGTGAGCGCAGCGGGCGTCTAGCCGTTCGGCAGCCTGGCGCTCCGGAAGTAGAGCTGCGAGCCGGATCGCGCATGGAGCGCGCTTCCCCAGCTGAGGAGCGCCGAGCCGTTCCGCGTCGAGAGGCCGAACGTGTCGCCCGGCCAGATCTGCGGCTTCCCGTAGGCGGGAGAGACCTTCCGCGCCGCGCCGGTCCAGCCCTTGCCGACGGCGTAGCGCCGCAGGAACGTCGCGTACCCCTTGCCGCGGACGACGGTCTGCCACCCGACATAGACGTCGCGGTGGCCGGCCGCGGCGACCTCGGTCAGGTGCTCGGTCCGGCTCGACGCCACCCGGACCGGCGGCGACCAGTGCCTGCCGCCGTTCGTCGACCAGGCGAGCCATGCCGTGTCGCGGCCCCGGCTCTGCGTGTCCCAGCCCGCGTAGAGGACCCCGGCGCGGTCGACGGCGAGCGAGCCGTCGATCCACCATTCCTGCAAGCCGATCGTGCCCGCCTGCGGCCCCACGGCCACCGGCTGCGACCAGCTCCTGCCGCCGTCGGTGGAGCGGGTGAAGTACTCGCGTCCCGGCGAGACGGCCAGGGTTTTCGGGTCGGTCGCGTGCTGCCAGTAGAGGACGTCGAGCGCCCCGTCCGGCTCGGCGAGGATCGGAGCGCTGTCGGCGCCGCCCAGTGGGAACCCGGGGCTGATCGGGACGAGCCTCGTCCACGTCCGTCCGCCGTCCGTCGATTTCTGAAGGACCGCGTTGAAGTCGCCTGCGGTGAAGTAGCAGCTGCTCGTCGGCGGGCAGACGATCCTCACGTCGCTCTTCCGCGGCCCGTAGTCCCACGTCACGTACACGGCTCCTTCGGGCCCCACGGCGACGAAGGGGCGGTCGCCGAAGTTCGCGCTCTTCGTGCTCGGCACCGGCAACGTGGAGACGCGGTCGAAGGATCGGCCGTGGTCGTGCGAGACGGCGACGACCGGCCGCATCGGCGCCGAGCTCGCCCGCGCTCGTTCCTCCGGGCCGACCATGTAGGCCACGTACACGGTTCCGTCGGGCGCCGCGACGATCGCCGGATCCCAGCTGTGCTCGCCCCTGAGATGCGACCCGGGGACGGCCCGAGAGCGCCCGAATGTCCTACCGCCGTCCGCCGAGCGGGCGAAGCCGATGCCGTGGCTGCAGCCGATCCAGGCCTCGTAGACGTAGCGGCCGTCGACCGCCTGCACCACCTCCGCGTTGGAGGGGCCCCGACAGCGGCTCACTCGCAGCGCCCTCGCGCCTCCGGACGCGTTCGCCGCGGCTGCGAGCGGCAGCAGCACCGCCGCGGCCAGGACGGCCGCCAGGCCGAAACGCGTCGCCATGGCAGTTGAGACGTCTCGCGGGAGATTTCGGACGTGCGAGCATGACCCGATGCGGCTCGACGACCTCAGCCGGCTGGCGGCGCAGCTCGAGGGCGTCTCCGAGAGCCGCCGCGGCGGCCTCCTCGACTGGCGCTACCGCGGGCGCCTGGTCGCGCGCCAGCTCGACGACACCCACGTCGTGATCCGCGCGACCTTCGACTTCCGCGACCTCCTGCTCCTCTCGTTCCCGGAGACGTTCTCGGTGCCGGACCGCTTCGCCAGGCACATGATGATCGTCGCCGACCTCGAGCACGGGAACGCGGATGCGATCGAGGACGCCGTGATCGGCGCCTGGGAGCTTCAGTCCGGCAGGTGACCTACGCCGTCCATTCGCGCTGCAGGACCGCGTAGACGAGCTCGCTCTGCCACTCGTCCTTCACCCACTCGTTCTCGACGAAATGCGCCTCGAGGCGCATGCCCAGCTTTTCGAGCACGCGGGCCGACGCGGTGTTGCGGGCCTCGGTCCGCCCGATGACCCGGTGGAACCCGGCCGCCGTGAACGCCCAGTCCAGGAGGGCGCGCGCGGCCTCGGTCGCGAAGCCCTTGCCCTGGTGACGGGGGTCGAAGACGAAGCCGATCTCGGCCGTCCTGTCCCGCTCGCTCACCCAGTGGAAGGCGAGGTCGCCGACCGTCG
This sequence comes from Gaiellaceae bacterium, assembly GCA_035653395.1. Lineage (GTDB taxonomy): Bacteria > Actinomycetota > Thermoleophilia > Gaiellales > Gaiellaceae > Palsa-739. Next base: position 91,875 of record DASRBX010000010.1, on the reverse strand, counting down.
TGCCGGATGCCCGCTCGACGGCGGCGGCGGAGAGCCAGTCGCCCTCGTTCTCCCACGACGACACGGCCATCTTGCGCTCCAGGAAGCTCCGCGCCTCGTCCTCCGACATCGGCTCCCCGTAGAGGTAGCGGGCGACCGCCGCGTCGGAGCGCATCGCGTAGATCGCCTCCAGGTCCTCCTCCACGAAGGGGCGGAGGACGAGGCGGCTCGTCTCGAGCGGCCAGTCGGGGGACACGGCGCAACGCTACCGTCCGGCCCCGAAGCTTCCGACCAACGGCGCGGCTACGCTCGCTGCCCGTGACCCGGCTCGCCTCCGTGTACCCGATCGTCAGCGCGCGCGCGCTCGCCCGGCCCTTCACGTACGAGATCGCCGACGACGTGGAGAAGGGCGCCGTCCTCTCCATTCCGTTCGGCAACGCGCGGCGGCGGGGGGTCGTGGTGGACGCGGACGCCGAGCTGCCCCCGGACGTCGAGCCGGTCGCGGCCGAGCGGGTGCTCGAGACGCTCCCGCCGGCCCTCGTCGACCTCGCGCTCTGGCTCGCGGACTACTACGGCTCGACGCCGGCCCGCGCGCTCGCGCTGGTGGCGCCGCAGCAGCGGGCGCGGCGCGGCGACCGGCGGAAGGTCGCCGCGCGATCGGCCCTTCCCGCCGAGGCGGCGCCGGTGCGGCTCTCCGACTCGCAGGAGCGCGCGCTGCAGCGGATCGAGAGCCTCCTCGGGAGCGGCGGCGGCAACGTCCTGCTCGCCGGAGCCACGGGCAGCGGCAAGACGGAGGTCTACATCCGCGCCTGCGAGACGGCGCTCGGGGTGGGTCGCGGCGCGATCGTGCTCGTGCCCGAGATCGCGCTCACGCCCCAGACGCTCGGCCGTTTCCAGGCTCGGTTCGGCGACCGCGTCGCGCTCCTCCACTCCGGCCTCTCGGAGGCGGAGCGGCGGGACGAGCGCGAGCGGATCGTCACCGGGGACGTATCCGTCGTCGTCGGCGCCCGCTCGGCCGTGTTCGCGCCGCTGCCGTCACTCGGCGTGATCTGCGTGGACGAGGAGCACGACGGCTCCTACAAGCAGGAGTCGGACCCGCGCTACGACGCCCGCACCGTCGCGGCCAAGCGGGCTGCGCTGGAAGGAGCGGTCGCGATCTTCGGCTCCGCGACGCCGCGGCCGGAGTCGTGGCACTCCCTCGAGCGGCTCGAGCTGGGCGGGCGGATCGCCGCCCCGCTGCCCACGGTTCGCGTCGTCGACCTGCGGCACGAGACCGGCTACCCGCTGTCCGGGCCGCTGCTCGCCGAGCTGGGACGGCTCGCCGAGCGAGGGGGGAAGGCGATCCTCCTCCTCAACCGGCGGGGCGTGGCGCCTGCGCTGCACTGCCGCGCCTGCGGCGCCACCCGCCGCTGCCGGAACTGCGACGTGGCGCTCACGCTGCATGGAGACGGGTCGCTCCGGTGTCATCACTGCGGCGCCCGGGAGGCCGCCGGGGAGACGTGCCCGGAATGCGGCTCGCCGGAGCTCGCGCGGATCGGCGCCGGGACGCAGCGGCTCGAGCGCGAGCTCGAGCGCCACGTGCCGGAGCTCGAGCGGATCCGGCTCGACGCCGACGCGGTGGCCAGGCCGGACCAGCTCCGCGACGCGCTCGAGCGCTTCGCACGCGGCGACCGCGCGGTGCTCGTCGGGACGCAGATGGTGGCGAAGGGACACCATTTCGCCGGCGTCGAGCTCGCGGCCGTCGTCGACGCCGACACCGGGCTCGGCCTCCCCGACTTCCGCGCCGAGGAGCGCACGTTCCAGCTCCTCACCCAGCTCGCCGGCCGCAGCGGTCGCGACGTCCCCGGCCGCGTCCTCGTCCAGACGTTCCAGCCGGAGTCGCGCGCGATCGAGCACGCGGCGCGCCACGACGTCGCGGGATTCCTCGCCGGCGAGCTCGAGCGCCGCCGCACGCTCGGCTATCCGCCGTTCCGGCACCTCGTCCGGGTGCTCGTCTCGGGGCCGGAGCCCGCCGACGCGACGCGCGCGCTCGAGGAGCTGAAGGCGGGCCTGCCGGAGTTCGAGCTGCTCGGCCCGGCGCCGTTGCTTCGGCTCCGCGGCCGCCACCGCGCCCAGCTCGTCGGCAAGACCGACCGGCCTCGCGCGCTCGCCTCGCGCGCTGCGGCGCTTCTCGCGGCCGCCGCGTCCGCGATGCGCCGCGCCGGTCTCGCGGCTGTCGTCGACGTCGATCCGCAGAGCCTCTAGGCTCGGGTCGATGCAGGAGAGGATTCGCGAGGGTGGCTGCCTCTGCGGCGCGGTGCGCTACACGGTCCGCGGCGAGCCGTTCCACGTCGGACGCTGCCACTGCGCCGACTGCAGGAAGCGCTCGGGCGGCGCGTACACGATCTACGTCCAGTGGCCGCGGGAGGCCTTCGAGTGACCGGCGAGTACGCCGGCCACGACGGGGATTGCTTCTGCCCCGGCTGCGGCTCGCGCCTCTTCGGCGTCTACGACGGAGGCGTGGAGGTCCAGCTCGGCTCGCTCGACGACGCGCCCTTCGGGCTCGTGCCGCAGGCGGAGCTCTGGATCAAGCGCCGCGAGCCGTGGATCCCTCCGGTCGAGGGGGCGTCGCAGCACCGCGAGAACCGGCGCTGACGCTTCAGTCGTCGGCCACCCGCTGGAAGAGGAGGAAGTCGCGCCACTCGTCGTCGATGCGGAGAAACCGCCGCGCGAGCCCGATCCGCTCGAAGGCGTTCTTCTCGAGCACGCGTTGCGACGAGAAATTGTCGACGAGCGTCGCCGCCTCCACGCGGTGCAGCCCCAGCTCGCCGAACGCGTACTCCACGATCTCGCCGACCGCGCCCGTCGCGAGGCCGCGCCCGTTGCGGGCACGGTCGATCCAGTAGCCGATCGCGCAGCTCTGGAGCGACTCGCGCACGACGTGGAAGACGTTGATCGTCCCGGCGATCGCGCCTCCGTCGAGGATCGCGAACGGATGCGTGTCGCCGTCGAGCTGCCGCCGCAATCGCCCCCGCTGGCCCGCTGCGGTGAAGAACTCGGGCGGCCGCACGGGCTCGAACGGCGCCAGGAACTCCCGGTTCGCGAGGTAGAGAGCCGCCAGCTCCTCCGCGTCCTCCGGCCGGAGCGGCCGGATCACGACAGGGCGGCCGCGCGATCCGCGGGGAAGCGCGCGAGGATCCAGCGCGCGTCGAGCGGCTCCCGCTGGTACGACCGCCCGTTGATCGGGGCGAAGTCGCGGGTGCGCGGGTCCATCGCGAGCCGCGCCTCGGCGGGAAAGTTGCGGTTGTGCCGCTCGATCAGCTCGTTCACCTCGGCGAAGCTCCAGCCGGCGGCGAGCTCCCGCCAGGCGGCGGCGAACTCCTCGTGGTCGTCGAGCTGCTCGGCGAGCGAGCGCCAGGCCTCGCCGAGCCTGCGCTCGTGCTGCTCGAGCGCGTCCTCGATCGCGCGGAGCCGCCGCATCCAGATCGTCGGTCCGCCGAGCGCGCGCACGGCCGACTCGGGATCGGGACGGAAGTTGCGGAGCCGCTGCTCGAGCGGCGTCCCGCGCACCGGGCTCGACTCGAGATCCGCCTCGAGCGTCTCGCGCTCCCGCCGCTCCCGCGGCGTCTCCGGCAGGGTCGCGCCCTGGCTCATGATCTCGTGCAGCGTCCTGGGATCCACTTAGTTCCGCTCCGGCGCCGCACATGTCGGCGCCTCCGCTCCTTGGCGTGCTCCGTCGAGCCTACGCACGCAGCGAGGGTACAGTCCGCCCCGATGCCGGAGATCGAGGGACAGGTCAAGGAGGAGGAGCTCGACCCCGAGCAGCAGGCACGACGACGCCTCGCGCTCGCTCAGATCCGCCAGTACCCGGACGCCGCGCTGAAGATGGTGGCGCGGCCGGTCGAGGACTTCGACGACGACCTGCGGCGACTCGCCGACCGGATGAAGCAGCTGATGGCCGACGCGAACGGGATCGGGCTCGCGGCGACCCAGGTCGGCGTCCTCCAGCGCCTCTTCGTCTTCCAGGTCTCCGAGGACGAGACCGTGGCGCTCGCGAACCCGGAGATCGTGGAGCGGAGCGACGAGACGACGGTCGAGGACGAGGGCTGCCTCTCCATCCAGGGCGTGGTCCTGCCGGTCGAGCGTCCCGCGGCGATCACGGTCGAGGGCCGCGACGAGCACGGCGCCGAGGTGCGGTACGAGCTCGAGGAGCCGTACTCGCGCGTGGCGCAGCACGAGGCCGACCACCTCGACGGCGTCCTGATCCTCGACCGGACGACGCCCGAGGCGAAGCGCGAGGCCCTTGCTAGCCTGCGCCCGCGCATCGTCATCGGCTGAGCATGGCGCGGCGGATCGCGGTCGCGGCGACCGCCCCGTTCGGCGCCGACGTGCTCGAGCGGCTCGCCGCGGAGCACCACGTCGTGCAGCTCTTCACCCGTCCCGACCGGCCGCGCGGCCGTGGCCGCAAGCTCGGGGCGCCGCCGGCGAAGGTGGTCGCGGAGCGGCTCGGGATCCCGGTCGAGCAGCCGGCGAAGCTCGACTCGTCCGTGGGGATCGCAGCGCACACGGTCGTGGTGTGCGCCTATGGGCTCCTGATCCCCGACGAGCTGCTCGAGCGGGCGCTCTGGCTCAACGTCCATCCGTCGCTCCTGCCGCGGTGGCGCGGCGCCGCCCCGGTCGAGCGCGCTCTGATGGCCGGGGACGACGAGACGGGAGTCACGATCCATCGCACCGTCGAGGCGCTCGACGCCGGGCCCATCGCGGCGGCGCGTGCCTTCCCCGTCGCGCCCGAGGACGACGCCGGCGCCGTCTACGCGCGCGCCGCCGGGCTCGCGGCCGAGCTGCTCCGCGAGGTGCTCGCAGAGAACGAGCCGATCTTCGAGCCCCAGCCCGAGGAGGGCGTGACGTACGCGGAGAAGATCCGTCCCGAGGACCGCGTGCTCGACCCGCAAGCGCCGGCGCAGGAGCTCGTGAACCGCGTCCGCGCGCTCTCCCCGCACATCGGCGCGCGGCTCGGCGACCTGATCGTGTGGCGGGCGCGCGTCGCAGAGGACGGCTCTTTCGAGCCGCTCGAGGTGCAGCCCGCGGGCGGTCGGCGCATGGCCTACGACGCGTACCTGCGAGGCCGCAGATGACCTGGTGGCACGCCGTCGTCGAGGCCCGGCACGAGATCCAGAACCCGACGAGCCAGGAGAAGGTCCGCCTGCTCGGAGACCGCCTCGGGCTCAGGCCCGATTCGCACGTCCTCGATCTCGCCTCCGGCCGCGGCGGCCCGGCGCTCGTGCTGGCGCAGGCGTTCGGCTGCCGGCTCACGTGCGTCGAGCGGGAGCCGGAGTTCGTTGCGGCGGCCCGCGAGCGCGTCGCGGCCGCGGGTCTCGAGGGTCGGATCGAGCTCGTCGAGGCCGACGCGGCGACGTTCGAGCTCGGCCGCTACGAGGCCGCCCTCTGCCTCGGCGCGACGTTCGTCCACGGCGGGCTCGTCCCCACCCTCCGGCGTCTCCGCGACGCGGCGCCCATCCTCGGCGTCGGCGAGCCGTACTGGCGCACGTGGCCGCTTCCGCCCGAGCCCGACCCGGGCGCGGGCAAGCGAACCGCCGAAGACGAATGGTTGCCGCTGGGTGAGACGATCGAGCGCGCGGAGTCGGCCGGCGTGCGGGTCGTCTCGCTCATCGCATCCTCGGAGGACGACTGGGACCGCTACGAGTCCCTCCACTGGCAGACGCTCGACGCCTGGCTCGCGGTGAACCCGAACCATCCGCAGGTGGAGGAGTTTCGCGCGCGCGGCGCGGCCGACCGCGACCGGTACCTGCGCTGGGAGCGCGCCGTGATGGGGTGGGCGATCCTCGTCTGTCGCACGTGATCAGCCCCGCCCGGCGCGCCGCCTACGAGGTGCTGCTGCGCGTCTTCGAGCAGGACGCGTACGCCGACCGTGCCTTCCGGAGCGCGGCCGCGGGGCTCGACGAGCGGGAGCGCGCGTTCGCGCAACGGCTCGTCTACGGCCCGGTGCAGCGGGTGCGAACCCTCGACCACGCGATCGAGACGCTCGGACAGCGACCGATGCGCAAGCTCGACCCGCCGGTGCGGGCCGCGCTCCGCCTCGGCGCGTATCAGCTCGGCTATGCCGACACGGCGCCGCACGCCGCCGTGAACGAGTCGGTGGAGCTCGTGCGCAGCGCCGGCCTCGAGCGGGCCGTCCCGTTCACGAACGCCGTCCTGCGGCGGCTCGCGGACGGGCTCCGGCCGCTGCTCGACTCGCTGCCCGACGGGCCGCTGAAGGAGTCGTATCCGGACTGGATCCACGACACCTTCGTGCGCGTGCTCGGCGAGGAAGGGGCGCTCGCGCTGATGCGCGCCATGAACGAGCCGCTCGAGACCGTCGTGCGGCTGGTGCGCGGCGAGCCTCCGCCGGGCGCCGAGCCGACCGACGTCCCCGGCGCCTATCGCGTCGAGCGCGTCGACGAGAAGCTCGTCGCGGAGGGGCGGATCTGGCCGCAGAGCCGCGGCTCCCAGCTCGCCGGCCTCTGCGTCGGCGCGGAGGAGGGCGAGCGCGTGCTCGACCTCTGCGCGGCCCCCGGCGGGAAGACGGGCCAGCTCCGCGGCGAGGTGACCGCGGTCGAGATCGAGCCCGCGCGCGCCCGCGAGCTGCGCGAGAACCTCGCGACGATGGCTCGCGGGGACGTGAGGGTCGTCGAGGCGGACGGAACCGCGTTGCCTGAGGAGCTCGACGGGTTCGACCGTGCGCTCGTCGACGCGCCCTGCTCGGGCCTCGGCGTTCTCGCCCAGCGTCCCGACCTCCGCTGGCGCGCTGCGCCGCTTCCCGAGCTGCAGCTCGCGCTCCTCCGCTCCGCCGCCGAGCGGGTGCGTCCCGGCGGCACCGTCGTCTACTCGGTCTGCACTCTCAATCCCGACGAGTGCGAGGCGGTCGTCGACGAGAGCGGCCTGCGCGTGCAGCCGCTCGGGGAGGAGTGGCCTGCCTTCGCGCACCCGTGGCGGCCGGAGTTCCTCCTCACCCTGCCGCACGTGCACGGCACGAGCGGCTTCTTCGTCGCCCGCCTCGCGCGGGGGTGAGCCGCGTACGATCGCCGCATGACCTGGCGCGAGTGGATCCGCACGGTCGAGGTCGAGCCGTCGCTCTACGCGGCCGACTTCGCGCGCCTCGGGGAGCAGATCCGGGCGCTCCTCCGAGGCGGGTGCCGTGTCTTCCACTTCGACGTCGGCGACGGGCACTTCGTGGAGCCGATCACGGTCGGGCCCGTCGTGCTCCAGTCGATCGCGCCCCTCGTGCACGAGGGCGGAGGCGTGCTCGACTGCCACCTGATGGTCGACAACCCGCTGCGCCACTTCCCGCAGATCGCGCGAGCCGGGGGCGACAGCGTCACCTTCCACTACGAGGTCGTCGCCGACATCTCCGCCGCGATCGCGGCCGCCCGCGAGCACGGCCTTCAGGCCGGCGTCGCCTTCAACCCCGAAAGCGCGCCGGAGGAGGTGGCCGACGTCGCCCAGGACGCCGACCTCGTGCTCTGCATGAGCATCCATCCCGGCTACAGCGGGCAGAAGTTCATGCCCGAGGCGCTCGACCGGATCCGGCGCCTCCGCGCGGCGCTGCCCGCGGAGATCCACGTCCAGGTCGACGGCGGGATCGACGACGGGACCATCGGGCCTGCACACGAGGCGGGCGCAAGCCTCTTCGTCGCCGGGTCGGCGGTCTTCGCGCGGGAGGATCCGGTGCGGGCGTACCGCGAGCTCCTCCGGGCCGTCGCGTGAACCCGTACGCGCGCGCGCTCGAGCTGGCCGAGCGCGGGCGGGGGAAGACGGGCGACCACCCCCTGGTCGGCGCGGTCGTCGTCCGCGAAGGCCAGGTCGTGGGGGAGGGCTGGTACGAGCTCGACGGCGTGAGGCACGCCGAGGCGCTCGCGCTCGAGCGGGCCGGCGAGGCGGCGCGCGGCGCGACGCTCTACGTGACCCTCGAGCCGTGCTCCCACCACGGGCGGACTCCTCCCTGCGCCGACGCGGTCGCCGCCGCCGGCCTCGCACGGGTCGTCGTCGGCGCGCGTGACCCGAACCCGCTCGTCGACGGCCGCGGGCTCGAGCGGCTGCGCGCCGCCGGGATCGAGGTGGAGCTCCTCGACGACCTGGCCGCGCGCAGGCAGAACGAGGCGTGGCGTACCTGGAAGTCCCTCGGCCGCCCTTTCGTGACCTACAAGGCGGCGGTCACGCTCGACGGCCGGGTCGTCGTGCCCGGCCGCCGCTGGGTGTCGGGCGAGGAGTCGCGGCGGCGGGTGCACGAGCTGCGCGCCCGCTCCGACGCCGTGGCGGTCGGGATGGGGACGGTCCGCGCGGACTCGCCGCGGCTCGACGCCCGCGCGGTCGGCGCGGCCGCGCAGCCGCGACGTCTCGCCTTCGGGCGCGGCCCGCTGCCGGAAGGCTCGGAGCTCGAGCTGCGAGCGGGGCCGCTGGAGGGAGAGCTGCGCGTGCTCGCGTCGGAGGGCGTCCAGTCGTTCCTGCTCGAGGGTGGGCCGACGCTCGCGACGGCGTTCCTCGCCGCCGGCCTCGTGGACAAGCTGCTCTTCTTCGTCGCGCCGGTGCTCGCCGGCGACGGGCCGCGCGTCCTCGGGGATCTCGGCTCGCCGCTCGAGCTTCTCCACTTGCGTGTGGAGCCCTCCGGCGAGGACGTGCTCCTGGAGGCATATCTCCACGAGCCGTAACCTTTGCCGCATGTTCACGGGCATCGTCCGCGAGGTCGGAGCGGTCGCGGCGTTCGACGGCTCGCGGCTCGTCGTCTCGGCTCCCGAGACGGCTGGGGGCGCCACGGTCGGAGACTCGGTGGCCGTCGCCGGGGTCTGTCTCACCGTCGTCGAGGCGAAGGGCGGAAACCTCGCGTTCGACGTCGTCCCCGAGACGCTCTCGCGGACCTCGCTCGGCGCCCTCGAGCCAGGCGCGGCCGTGAACCTCGAGCCGTCGCTGCGGGTCGGGGACCAGCTTGGCGGCCACGTCGTCCAGGGGCACGTCGACGCCGTCGGCCGCGTTCGCTCGGTCGCGGTCGAGGGAGACGGCCGCCGCCTCTGGGTCGACGCCCCCGAGGCGGTGCTCGGCTACTGCCTGGAAAAGGGCTCGGTCGCGGTGGACGGTGTCTCGCTCACCGTCGCCGCCCTCGACGACGAGGGGTTCGAGATCGCGCTGATCCCGCACACGCTCGCGGCGACCACGCTCGGCCGGCTCGAGCCGGGCGACGAGGTCAATCTCGAGGCCGACGTCCTCGCCAAGGTGCTCGAGCGCCTCGTCGCCGGAAGGCTGCCGTGAGCTCCGCGGTCACGCCCTTCGCCACGATCGAAGAGGCCGTCGAGGACATCCGGAAGGGGAAGATGGTGGTCGTCGTCGACGATCCCGAGCGCGAGAACGAGGGCGATCTCGTCGTCGCGGCGCAGTTCGCCACGCCCGAGGCGGTCAACTTCATGGCGACCCATGCGCGCGGGCTCGTCTGCCTCTGCCTCACCGGCGAGCGCTGCGAGCAGCTCGGGCTGCCGCAGATGACCCAGCGGAACGAGGCGCGCCTCGGCACTGCGTTCACGGTCTCGATCGAAGCCCGCGAGGGCGTGACGACCGGGATCTCGGCCGCCGACCGCGCCCACACGATCCAGGTCGCGATCGACCCGGCCTCGACACCCCACGACCTCGTCCAGCCCGGTCACGTCTTCCCGCTGCGGGCGCGTGATGGCGGTGTGCTCGTGCGCGCCGGCCAGACGGAGGCGGCCGTCGACCTCGCGCGGCTCGCCGGCCTCGTCCCGGCCGGCGTCGTGTGCGAGATCATGAACGAGGACGGGACGATGGCCCGCGTGCCGGATCTCATCCCGTATTGCGAAGACCACGGGTTGCGGATGATCACGGTCGCCGACCTGATCGAGTACCGGCGCCGCACGGAGAAGCTCGTCGAGCGCGCCGTCTCGGTGCGGCTGCCGACGGAGTTCGGCCTCTTCACGGCGACCGCCTTCCGCGAGACGCTCACCGGCCGCGAGCACCTGGCGCTCGTGATGGGCGAGATCGGGGACGACGTCCTCGTCCGCGTCCATTCCGAGTGTCTGACGGGGGACGTCTTCCACTCCCTCCGCTGCGACTGCGGCGAGCAGCTCGAGGCCGCGCTCGCCGCCATCTCCACGGAGGGCCGCGGCGTCCTCCTCTACATGGCGCAGGAGGGCCGCGGGATCGGCCTCCTCAACAAGCTCAGGGCGTACGAGCTGCAGGAGCAGGGGCTCGACACGGTCGACGCGAACCTTGCGCTCGGCTTCGCCGCCGACGAGCGGGAGTGGGGGATCGGCAACCAGATCCTCGCCGACCTCGGGATCACGACGATGCGGCTGCTGACCAACAACCCGAAGAAGGTCTCGGGCGTCGAGGCGTACGGTCTGAAGGTGACCGAGCAGGTGCCGATCGAGATGCCGCCCCATCCCGAGAACGTTCGCTATCTGGCCGCCAAGCGGGATAAGCTCGGGCACAAGCTGCACCATCAGAATCTCAAGTTCGAGTCGGAGGGCGAATGAGCGCGACTGGAGGTTTCTGGCCGGGCGAGGCGCCCCCGGCTGCCGAGGAGGAGGACGTGCAGGAGCCGGAGGCTGGGACGGAGCCGGCCGGGTGGTCGCAGGCGCGCGACGAGGAGCCCGAGGCCGGGTCCGAACCTCTGGCGACTCCCGTCGCCGAGCCCGACGAAGGCCCGGCGACGGACGGAGACGAGGCGTCCGAGACCGAGGCGGCCACGCCGGCGGGACACGTCCCGGGCGAGCTCGACATCCCGGACGGCGTCGCCGTCCTCGAGGGCTCCCCGTCCGGCGCGGAGCGCACGGTCGGCGTCGTCGTCTCGCGCTTCAACGGCGAGATCTCGAACCGGCTCCTCGAATCGGCGCTCGGGGCGCTCGCCGCGGCCGGCGTGCCCGAGGAACGGATCACCGTGATGCCCGTGCCCGGCGCGTTCGAGCTGCCGATCGGCGCGATGGCGCTCGCCAAGACGCGTCGGTACTCCTGCGTGATCGCGCTCGGCTGCGTGATCCGCGGCGAGACGGCGCACTTCGACTACCTCGCGGGCGAGGCCGCCTCGGGGCTGCAGCTCGCGGGCCTCGAGACGGGCGTGCCGGTCGCGTTCGGCGTTCTCACGGTGGAGACGGCCGAGCAGGCCGAGGCGCGCACCGAGAAGGGCGCCGATGCGGCCCGGGCCGCGCTCGAGATGGCCGATCTGTTCGCGCAGGTCCGCCAGCAGGCGCGGGGCTAGCCTCCACCTATCCCCGGCCAGGTCCCGAGCGGACCTGGCTCGAGCAGGCAGTTCCGCCGGAAGGCGGCGCAGAGGTCTCGGCTATCCTGGACCGCCGATGTCGAAGGTCTGCGCAGTCTGCGGGAAGAAGCCCGGCTTCGGCCATCACCGGAGCCACTCGATGGTCGCCACGAAGCGGCGCTTCGAGCCGAACCTGCAGCGCGTCCGCGTCCTCCTCGGCGGGAAGGCGACGCGCGCCTACGTCTGCACGCGCTGCCTCAAGGCCGGCAAGGTCCAGAAGGCCCTCTAGCCCGACCTAGCGGGGCTCGCGCCACATCGGCCGCGAGCGCACGCCGGGCAGCACGTCGATCTCGTCTCTCGGCTCGAAGCCGAGGCGGGCGTACAGGCGCGCGTTCGCCTCGGTCGACGCCTCGAGGTAGGCGGGCGCCCGCTCCTCGTCGCAGCGCTGCAGCACCGGCCGGAGGAGAGCGGAGCCGCGCCCGCGGCCCACCTCCTCGGGCACGACGCCGACGGCCAGCAGGTACCAGTGCGGCGGGCTCTTCGGATGCGCGCGGGCAGTCGCGTTGAGCGCCTTCGACGCGCGGAAGAACCGGCGCGGGAAGATGGCCACGTACGCGGGGAGGCTGCGGAGCTGGGTGGAGACCGGGTCGAGCCATGCGCCCGGGCGGCGCCAGATCGCCGCACCCAGCCCGTCGTCGTCGAGCCAGATCTCGCCCCCGGCGGCGAGCGCCTGGCGGCATTCGAGGCTGAAGTAGCGCCCCAGACGGCCGGCGAGGTCGGGCGGGCGGCCCACGATCGCGGTCAGCAGCGGATCCTCGACGAACGCACGACCGAGCGCTTCCGCGGCCACCGGAATGTCGTCGGCGGTCGCGAGCCTCGGCACGCGGCGATCCTACGCCCCGCAACCCCAGGACGGAGGCTTCGGTCCAACCCTCGATGGAAGCGGGGCACGCGCTCTCCTCGCGCCTCGGGCGGATCACGATCTCGAGCGAGGCGATCGCGCAGATCGTCGCGGAGACGGCGCTCGAGTGCTACGGCGTGGTCGGGATGAAGGGCTCCCTGCGCGGCCAGCTCGCCCGCGCCCGCGGCCGGCCGCGCGGGATCGAGATCGGCCGCGAAGGCCGCGAGGTGACGATCGACCTGCATGTCGTCGTCGAGTACGGGCTCAATCTCGCCGAGGTCGCCTCGAGCGTTGGCAACCGTGTCGCCTACGAGGTGACGCGCCTGACCGGGCTGCAGGTGGGCGCCGTCGAGGTGCACGTCGACGACGTGCGAACGAGCGGAAAATGAGCGCGGAGAGCGACCTCGAGGTCGTGCGCGGCCTCGTCGGCTCCGCCCTCGCCTCCCTCGAGGCGAGCCGGGGCCGCATCGACGACCTCAACGTCTATCCCGTCCCGGACGGGGACACCGGCACCAACCTCACGCTCACGGTGCGCGCCGTCGCCGACGCCCTCGCCTCGACGGAGGCGGCCGAGCGGCCGGCGCTCGCGCACGCGGTGGCTCGGGCGGCGCTGATGGGGGCGCGCGGCAACTCCGGCGTCATCCTCTCCCAGATCGTGCGCGGTGTCGCCGACGTGCTCGCCGAGTCGAGGAACGGGATCGACCCGCCCCTGACCGCACGCGCGCTGCGCGGAGCCTCCGACGCCGCCTACCGCGCGGTGCGCCGGCCCGTGGAGGGGACGATGCTCTCGGTGATCCGCGAGCTCGCGGAGGAGGCCGAGCGGCGCACGGACGGGGAGGAGCCGCTCGGGGAGATGCTGCTCGAGCTCGTACGGCACGGCGAGGCAGCGGTGGCTCGGACGCCCGACCAGCTCGAGGTGCTGCGAGAGGCGGGAGTCGTCGACGCGGGCGGTGCCGGGCTCGTCGAGCTCCTCCGCGGCCTGGCCGGCGCGGTCGCCGGCGAGGCTCCGCCCGCGGCGCCCCCCGCGGCGGTACCGGCGCCCGGCCCCGGCGCGATCCACCTCGAGCCCTCTCGCTACCGCTACTGCACCGTCTTCGTCGTCGAGGGCGACGCGCTCGACCGCGACCTGATGGAGGAGCAGCTCGAGCGCCTCGGCGACTCGCTCGTCGTCGTCGGCGACGGCAGCGCGCTCAAGGTCCACGTCCACACCGACGAGCCGGGCGCCGTGCTCTCGCTCGGCACTTCTGTCGGCACGATCGAGGGCGTCGAGATCGCGAACATGCACGAGCAGCAGGAGCAGCGCGAGCGCCGCCTATCCGTCGTGCCCTCCGTGCGGGCGAGGAGCGGCGTCGTCGCCGTCGTCGCGGGGGAGGGCAACAGGCTCCTGTTCGAGACGCTCGCCGAGCCGGTCGGAGCGATCCGCGTCGTGGAGGGAGGGCAGACCGCGAACCCGTCGACCGCGGAGCTCGTGGCCGCGCTCGAGGAGCTCGAGGCCGACGAGGCGATCGTCCTCCCGAACAACCCGAACGTGCGGCTCGTCGCGGAGCAGGCGGCTGCGCAGGCGGGCCGGCCGGCCGAGATCGTGCCGACCCAGTCGATCCCGGCCGGGCTGGCCGCGCTCGTCGCCTACGACGGGACGCGCGACGCCACCGAGAACGCCGCCGAGATGGCCGAGGCTGCCGCGGGCGTCGCGACGGGCGAGGTGACGCTCGCTTCCCGCGGCGTCCTCCTGGACGGGCTGCCGGTCCGGCGGGGGGCGTGGCTCGGCCTCGTCGAGGGCGAGCCGCTGGTGGGCGGAGACGACTTCACGGAGGTCGCCTCGGGGGTCGTGGCGCGCCTGCTCGCGGAGCCGCGAGCGGTCCTCACATTACTCACGGGTGCGGAGCCGCCGCCGCTCGAGGCGCTCCTGGAGCGGCTCGCCTCCGAGCATCCGGAGGTCGAGGTCGAGGTGCACGAGGGCGGCCAGCCGCACTACCCCCTTCTGCTGGGCGCGGAATAGGCTGACCGCATGCCGCCCGTCCGGATCCTGCTCGTCGAGGACAACGAGGTCTTCCGCGACGCGCTCGAGCTGCTGCTCGGCATGCGGCCCGACGTCGAGATCGTCGCCTCGGTCGGCGACGGGGCGGCGGCCGTCGCCGCGGCGATCGAGCACCGTCCGGACGTCGTGCTCATGGACTACCGGCTGCCGGCGCTCGACGGCATCCAGGCGACAGCCCAGGTCGTCGCCGCGCTGCCGGACGTGGCCGTCGTGGCGCTGACCGCCTCCGCCGACGCCGCCGAGCGCGAGGCGCTGGTCGAGGCGGGCGCGGTCGCCTGCCTGGCGAAGGACCAGGAGCTCGACGAGATCGTCGCGGCCATCCTGCACGCCGCCGCCGTGGCGTGAGGCTCGGCGCCGAGAACACCGCGGTCGTCCTCGATTCGACGGCGGACCTGCCGGACGCTGCCGACCGCTTCCCGAACTGGCGTGTCGTGCCGCTCTACGTCCGCTTCGGCGACGAGAGCCTTCGCGACGGGGTCGACATCAGCGCCTCGGAGTTCTACGACAGGCTGCGAGAGGCGGGCGCGTTCCCGACGACGTCGCAGCCGACGCCGGGGGACTTCCTCGCCTGCTACCGCGGGCTCGGCGCGTACGAGCGGATCTTCTCGCTCCACGTCTCTTCGCGCGTCTCCGGCACCTTCGCGAGCGCGGAGGCCGCGGGGGCCGAGCTCGGCGACGGGCGCGTGCGGACGATCGACACGGAGACGGCCTCCGCCTCGATCGCGCTGCTCGCGCTCGCGATCCAGCGGCGGCTCGAGCGCGGGACGAGCGACGAGGAGGTCGACGCGCTCGTCGACCGGTACCGGCGCGAGCGCGGTCTCCTGTTCACGGTCGACACGCTCGAGTTCCTGCAGCGCGGGGGCCGCATCGGGAAGGCCTCGGCGTTCGCGGGGACGCTCCTGCAGGTCAAGCCGATCCTCTCGATCCGAGACGGCGAGGTCGTGCCGGTCAAGCGGGTGCGCGGGGAGCGGAAGGCGTTCGCCGAGCTCGCGACGGCGCTCGAGGGCGAGACGCGCGATGAGCCCGCCTTCCGGCTCGCGGTCGCGCACGCCGCCGCACCGGAGCGGGCCGCCGAGCTCGAGGCGCTCGTCCGCGAGCGGCGGCCGCGCGCGGAGCTCGAGCTCGTCGTCACGCTCGGCGCCGTCATCGGCGCCCACGCCGGGCCGGGCACGCTCGCGCTCTTCTGGTTCCGCGACGACATGTGAGGGCGCTAGGTTCCTTGCTGTGAAGCGCTTGGTCGCCCTGGCCGCCCTCTGTGCCGGTATCTGCGCCGCCGCCGCGAGCGCCGCCGGCTCCACCGATCTGCGCACCGCCCAGCGCTACGTGGCGCGGCACTGCCACCCCGGCAGCAGGCGCTCGGCGTCGATGTGGGTCGAGGATCGAGGCTTCCGGTTCGAGGCGCTCTACGGCGACTGCGGCGGGGGCGACGGCCACGAGCAGCGGATCTGGTTCTTCCGGGGCTCCCGCTTCGTCGGCACCGACTCGAAGCGGCCGTCAGCGGAGATTCTCGCCGGCTGGCGCGATCTCGACACCCTCGCCTTCCTCTACGTGCTCTACCGTCCGACCGATCCCCTGTGCTGTCCGACCGGGGGAGCCGTGGTCGTCCGATACCGCTGGCGGCAAGGGAGGATCGTCCGTCTCGATCCGCTTCCGCCGTGGACGGCGAGCAAGAGCCGGCCGGGCCGGTACCCGTAGAGCACCGACGTCCGGTCCGCGCGGGATACTCCTGAGCGCCCGGTGCCGCGGACGATGACAACCGCCCGTCGACAGACGGTCTTCGCAGGCCTGGACCAGCCGCGAGCCTGGCCGCCCACCCCGCGGGCGTTGCGGCCGGAGCGCCTCGCCCTCGGCCTCGACACGCTGCCGGGCGTCGCCGCGGCGACCCGGCGCAAGCTCGGGCGCCTCGGTCTCGCGACCGTCCGAGACGTGCTCGAGCACCGGCCGCGGCGCTACGAGACGCCGGCCGACGAGGTGTCGATCGCGGCGCTGCGCGAGGGCGACGAGGTGGTCGTCAGCGGGCGCGTGCTCAACCTCGAGAAGCGTCCGCTCCGCGGCCGGCGCCGGAGCCGGATCGTGGCGAGGGTCGCCGACGGCACGGCGACGGTCAGCGTGACCTGGTTCAACCAGCCGTGGCTCCTCGAGCGGCTGAAGCCGGGAACGGAGGTGCGGCTGCGCGGCAAACTCGGCCGCTTCGGCTTCGAGCCGCGCTCCTACGACGTCGGCGACGAGGCGCGCGCCACGGCGGACTTCGCTCCGGTCTATCCCGCCGCCGAGGAGATCGCCGCCGCGGCGGTGCGGCGGGTCGTGGATGCCGCATTGCCGCTCACGGCCCACGTACCGGATCCTCTGCCGGCCGAGCTGCGCGAGCGCGAAGGGCTCCCGCTGAAGCGCGACGCGCTCGCCGCCGTTCACCGCCCGCGTGCCCTCGACGAGGCCGAGGCGGGCCGGCAGCGGCTCGCCTTCGAAGAGCTCCTCGTCCTCCAGGTCGGGATCGCCCGCCGGGCTGCCGAGCGGGAGCGCACCCTCGCTCCGGCGCTCGGCGAGCCGGGCGACCTGATCCGCCGCTATCGCGAGACGCTGCCGTTCGCGCTCACGCCGTACCAGGAGCGGGCGATTCGCGAGATCGACGGCGACCTCGCGCGCACCGTTCCGATGCAGCGGCTCCTGCAGGGCGACGTCGGCTCCGGGAAGACGGTCGTCGCGCTGTACGCGCTGCTGCGTGCGGTCGAGGACGGGCGCCAGGGGGCCCTCATGGCGCCGACCGAGACGCTCGCCGAGCAGCATTTCCTCACGATCGCCGACCTCTGCCTCGAGCTCGGCGTGCGCTGCGCCCTCCTCACGAGCTCGTCCGGCCGGCGCGAACGCGAGAACGCGCTCGGCGCGGACGTCGTCGTGGGGACGCACGCGCTCATCCAGGAGGGCTTCGAGCTGCGAGACCTCGCCGTCGCCGTCGTCGACGAGCAGCACCGCTTCGGCGTCGAGCAGCGCTCGGCGCTCGTGGCGGCCGGCGGCTCCGCTCGCGGAGCCGGGTCTTCCGTGGGGTCGTCGCGGCTTGGCCGCGACGACCTCCCGCGAACGGCCCCCCACGTCCTCCACATGACCGCGACCCCGATTCCGCGGACGCTCGCGCTGACGGTCTACGGAGACCTCGCGGTCTCGGAGATCGCGAAGCCGCCCGCGTCCCGCAAGCCCGTGATCACGAGCTGGATCACCGAGGACCGCGCCTCCGAGGCGTACACGCGCCTCACGCGGCTCTTGCGGGAGGGGCGTCAGGCGTACGTCGTCTGCCCGCTGATCGAGGCGTCGGAGACCTCGCTCGCGCGCGCCGCGGAGGAGGAGGCCGAGCGGCTGCGCCGCGCCGAGCTGCGAGACTTCCGGGTAGGCTGCCTGCACGGCCGGCTCAAGGCCGCGGAGCGCCGCGACCTCATGGCGCGCTTCAAGGCGCGCGAGCTCGACGTGCTCGTCGCCACGACGGTGATCGAGGTCGGCGTCGACGTGCCGAACGCGACGGTGATGATCGTGCAGGAGGCCGACCGCTTCGGCCTCGCGCAGCTCCACCAGCTACGCGGCCGCGTGGGGCGCGGGGCCGAGCAGTCGTACTGCCTCCTCGTGTCGCGCGCGAAGGAGGAGCTGACCGAGTCCGCCCATGCCCGTCTGCAGGCGCTGTGCGACACGAGCGACGGCTTCGAGCTCGCCGAGGTCGATCTCGAGCTGCGGGGCGGCGGCGCCCTGCTCGGCACGCGCCAGTCGGGACTTTCCGACCTGCGCTTCGCCCAGCTGCGCCGCGATCGAGACCTGCTCGAACGCGCGCGTGCGGCGGCGCCGGGGATCGGGCCCGGGCCGCTCCAGGACGCCGCCGCCGCCCTCTTCGCCGAGGTCGAGCCGGAGAGGCTCGCGTGAAGCTCCCCCGCGCGACCTGATGCAACGATCTGCCGGTGCGCGTCATCGCCGGCAGCCGGAAGGGGCACAAGCTCGCTGCGCCGCGCGGGCTCTACACGCGGCCGACGTCCGACCGCGTCCGCGAGAACATCTTCAACCTCGTCGGCCCGCTCGACGGAGCGCGCGTGCTCGACCTCTTTGCCGGCTCCGGCGCGCTCGGCATCGAGGCGCTCTCCCGCGGCGCCGCGAGCGCCGTCTTCGCGGAGCACGACGCCGAAGCGGTGCGGACGATCGAGCGCAACCTCGACCGCCTGCGGCTCACGGGCGCGCGTGTCGTCCGCGGCGACGTCCTGCGCGCCGTCGCGCAGGAGGCGACCGCGCGAGCGAAGTACGATCTCGTGCTGGTCGACCCTCCCTACGGCATGCTCGAAGAGATCCAGCCTCGCCTCGCGCACCACCTGCCGCCGCTGCTCGCGCCGGGCGGCCTGCTCGTCGTCGAGACCGACGCAAGGACCGAGCCGGAGCTGCCATTGCCCGTCCGCACGAGCCGCAAATACGGCCAGACGCGCGTGACGCTGTTCGAGGCGCAACCGTGATCACCGCAATCGCTCCCGGCTCGTACGACCCCGTCACGAACGGCCACGTCGACGTGATCACGCGCGCGGCCGGGATCTTCGACCGCGTCGTGGTGGGCGTGGTCGGGATGCCTCACCACAAGGAGCCGACCTTCGCGGTCGAGGAGAGGGTCGAATTCCTCCGCGACGCCCTTTCGGGCCTCGACAACGTCGAGATCGACGTCTTTCGGGAGCTCGTCGTCGACTTCGCGCGCAGGTGGGAGGCGAAGGCGATCGTCAAGGGCCTCCGGGTCATCTCGGATTTCGAGTGGGAGTTCCAGATGAACCAGCTCAACCGGACGCTGGCGCCCGAGGTCGAGACGGTGTACGTGATGGCGAGCCCCCAGGTGAGCTTCGTCTCCTCGAGCGGTGTGAAGGAGATCGCGGCCTTCGGCGGCGACGTGTCCGAGCTCGTGCCCGGTCCCGTCGCCCGCCGACTCGCGGAGATCTTCCCGAACGGCCGCCCCGGAACCCCCGAGCGGCCGGGCGACTGACCGCGCCTTCCGCCGAGAGGGCTACACTGCGGAGCCAATGGACGTCCTTGTTCTGATCGACAAGCTCGACGACCTCGTCCACAACGCCAAGGCGGTGCCCCTCACCGACCAGGTGCGCATCGACCGCGAGGAGATCTACGACATCCTCGACCAGATGCGCGCGACGATCCCGGAGGAGATCAAGCAGGCCCGCTGGATCGTCAAGGAGCGGCAGGAGATGCTCGCCGAGGCGAAGCGCGAGGTCGACCGGCTGCTCGCCGAGGCGCGGGAGCAGGCGGTGCGGGAGGCGTCGCAGACCGAGATCGTGAAGATCGCGGAGCGGCAGGCCGACGAGATCGTCGACGACGCGCGGCGGAGCGCACGCGAGATGAAGCTCGAGATGGAGGACTGGGCCGACAGCCAGCTCGCCTCCCTCGAGGTCAACCTCGAGCGCTTCCTCACCGCCGTCCGGCGGGGCCGCGAGCGGCTGCACGAGCGCTCGCAGGAGTCGGTCATCGCGGGCCTCGGCGCCAACGGCGACATGGCCGACGACGAGCGCTTCTAGCGGCGCGCGACGAAGAGCCTGATCGTCGAGCCTCGCCGGAGGCTCGTTCCGGGCGCCGGCTGCTGCCTGACGACCGTGCCGGCCGTGCCGATCCGGACCTCGGCCGCGAGACCCGCCGCTCGCGCGCTCGCGAGCGCCGCCGGCCGGCGTTCGCCGACGAGGTCCGGGACGACGACCCGGTGAGACGGCGCGTGGGTCACGGCCACGGGCGTGACCTGCGCCGGCGGAGCGCTGCGCGCTCCACTGGAGCCGAAGGTCTGGAGCGCCAGCCAGCTCAGCACGATGACGATGAAGAGGAACGCAGCGAGGATCCAGGGCCAGAAGCGTCGCCGCCGCTTCTTCTGCGGCGCCGGCTCCGACACGAGCCCGCGCTCGCTCGCCCAGGTCGCCGCGAAGCGGCGCGGATCGCTCTCGCCGAGCATCTCCGTGGCCGAGACGCCGTCCGCCTCCGCCTCCGCGAGGTCGGCCTCGAGGTCGGTCGCCATCTCCTCGGCGAGGAGGTCCGGCACGCCGAGCCGCCTCCATTCCTTCCGGCACTCCTCGACGAACGCACTCATTCGCCTACCTCCGCTTCGATCGTGGCCAGAACCGAGTCGACCTCTCCGCGTACGTGCCGCCAGGCGCGGACGCCCTCGGTGAGAGCGCGCCGCCCGCTCGACGAGGCGCTGTAGTACTTGCGCGGCGGGCCCCCGTCGCTCGCGGCTCGATGCGTCGCGACGAGCCCCTCGCGCTCGAGCCGCCCGAGGAGGGGATAGATCGAGCCCTCGCCGACCGTCGACAGGCCGCGCTCGCGGAGGCGCCGCGTCATCTCGTAGCCGTACGCGGGCTCGTCGACGACGACCGCGAGCAGGCAGAGATCGAGAACTCCCCGGAGCATCTGGCTGCGCCTGCTCTCGCTTGCCATGCGCCGCATGGTAGTTACTTTGTCTTGCGCCGCAAGGTAGAGCTATGGGTTGGCCACCTCGCGCGCGAGCTGCACGAACGCCTGCGCCGCCTGCGAGCGGTAGCGGTCGCGATGCCACGCGAGGACGAGCGTTCGCGGCGGGATCCGTGAGCCGAAGGGCAGCATCTTCACCGCCCGGTCTTTCGGGTCGACGACGAGCTGAGGCTCGATCGCCGCGCCGAGATCCTCGGCCACGAGCGCGCCGAGCGTCCCGTTGTCGTCGGTGCGGAAGACCACGTTGAGCTCGGGTGCACGTCCGGCGAGGAACCGCTCGGGCTCGTCGGTCGTGCGGCGGCCGATGAGCGGCAGCCTCGCGACCTCGCGCAGCGGCGGCGCCGCGTCGAGCTTCGCGAGCTCCGAGCGCGCGGAGACGAGCAGCACGTAGGGGTCCTGCAGCAGCTCGGCCCACTCGAACGGGCCGTCGGCGAGCGGCAGGTCGGCGAAGGTCAGGTCGAGCTCGCCGTGCTCGAGCAGCCGCAGCAGGTCGGCGGCGGAGCTCTCCTCCCGCACGCGCACGCCCACGAGCGGCCACTGGGCGCGGAAGCGCCGCACGAGCGCGGGAAGGAGGCGGGCGCCCACGCTCTGGTAGATGCCGACGCGGAGCGTTCCCGCGGCGCCCTCGGCGAGCGCGGCCATGTCCGCGCGGGCCGCATCGAGGCGCGCGACGATCGCATCGGCGTGGCCGAGCAGGACTAGGCCGGCCTCCGTCGGCTCGACCCGCCGCGGGCCGCCAGGGCGATGGAAGAGCCGCTGCCCGACGATCCGCTCCAGCTGGGCGACCTGCTGGCTGACCGCCGATTGCGTGTACCCGAGCTCGCGTGCGGCGCCCCCAAAGGAGCGGGTTCGCGCGACAGCCTCCAGAGCCGCGAGATGGCGCAGCTCGACGCCCAGCCAGTCATTACCGCTCATGATCGATACGAACGATAACTCCATTTGCGCTGATCCAGTCGGGTCGGCACTCTGCGGACGTGAGGACGAAGATCGCCGTCGCGCTCGCGATCGTCTACGTCGTCTGGGGATCGACGTATCTCGCGATCGCCATCGCCGACCGGACGTTGCCGCCGCTGCTGATGCTCGCGGTGAGGTTCGCGCTCGCCGGCGGGCTCCTCTACGGGTGGTCCGCGTGGCGGGGCGACGTCCGCTCGTCGCGGCCGGGCCGGCGCGAGTGGAGGGCCGCCGCGATCGTCGGCGGGCTCCTCCTCTTCGTCGACACGGGAGGCGTCGCCTGGGCCGAGCAGCGGCTCGCCTCGGGGCTGACCGCGCTTCTCATCGCGACGGTGCCGCTCTTCACGGCGCTGCTCGACCGGACGTTCTTCGGCGTGCGGCTGTCGCTCGGCGCGTTGGCCGGCATCGCCACGGGGCTGCTCGGCGTGGCGCTGCTCGTCCGCCAGAGCGGCCACGTCGACCCGGTGGGCGCGGCGGTGATCCTCGCCGCCGCCCTCGCGTGGGCGGCCGGCTCGGCCTACGGCCGGGTCGCGCCGCTGCCGAAGCCGCCGTTCCTCTCGGCGTCGATGCAGATGCTGTGCGCCGCCGCGTTTCTCGCGGTGACCGGGGCCGCGCTGGGGGAGGTCGGCCGCGTCCATCCGGGCGCGATCTCGGCGGGCTCGGCCGCCGCCTTCGGCTTCCTCGTCGTCTTCGGCTCGATCGTCGCCTTCACGGCGTACGGCTGGCTGCTGCGAAGCGGGGCGCCGAGCGTGCTCGTCTCGACCTACGCGTACGTCAATCCCGCGGTCGCCGTCCTCCTCGGCTGGGGGCTCGCGGGCGAGGCGGTCGGAGGACGCGAGCTCGCAGCCGGGACGGTGATCGTGTCCTCCGTCGGGATGCTCGTCCTCGCCCGCGAGCCGCACGAGGAAGCGGAGCCGCTTCCCGAGACGGTCGAGCCGTATCTCCGCCGCAAGGAGGCGCAGGAGCTCCCCCTGCAGCGTGTGCCGAGGCTCGCCGACCTCCGCCGCATCGCCCCCTGAGCTGGGAAAGCGTCCTTCAGCGCTACGGTGCGGCTGTGACCACGTTCGACCTGCGCACGCTGCGGATCCGCTCCGGCGACCAGGCGCGCGAGCGCGTCGAGATCGAGCTCGAGCCGCTCGTGCTCGGCGGGCAGCGCTACGAGCCGCGGCCGGACCCGGCGCCCGCGCAGCTCGCCGTCACGCGCGCCTCGAGCGGCACGATCCTGGAGCTCTCGTTCGAGGTCACGCTCGCGGGCCCGTGCTTCCGCTGCCTGCAGGACGCCGAGCTCGCGCTCGAGCTCCGGCTGCGCGAGTACGAGGCGACGAAGCCCGAGAGCGACGACGAACGGACGGAGTACCTCGACGACGACCGGCTCGATCTCTCCGCCTGGGCGCACGACGCGATCGCGCTCGCGCTGCCCGACAAGATCCTCTGCCGCCCCGACTGCGCCGGCCTCTGTCCTGTCTGCGGAAAGGACCTCAACGCCGAGCCGCACGAGCACGCCGACGAGCGCGCCGACCCGCGCTGGGCGAAGCTCAGCGAGCTTCGGCGGGAAGCGTGAACGGCGTCGTCGTGGTCACGGCCACGAAGCCGAGCCGCTCGAGGATCGGCCGACTCGTCGGCAACGCGTCCGAGTAGAGCCAGCGGTAGCCGCGCTCACGCGCGAGCTCCGCGCGCTTGGCGACGGTCGCGCGATACAACCCGCGCCCGCGGTACTCCGGGAGCGTGACGCCGCCGAAGAGCCCCGCGAACTCGACGCCGTCCTCGAAATCGACGCGTCCGCCGGAGACGGCACATCCGTCGACGACCGCGACGACCGCGACGGCCTTCTCGGGCAGCCCGAAGCGGTCGCCGAAGACCTCGGCCGCGAGGTCGACGAACTCGTCCGTGACGACGCGGAGCTCGACATCCTCCGGGGGAGGCGGGATCGCCGCGGCCTCCGCCACGACGACGGTCTCCTCGTCCTCCGGCTCGAGCCCCGCCGCGGTCAGACGCTGGCGCAGCTCCGGTCCGTCGTGTGAGTAGTACTTCCACTCGACATGGCCGGGAAGCCCGCGCAGCCGGGCGACGAGCGGCTCGACGTCGTCGTCGTCCGGCCGCCAGAGGACGCCCGCCCAGCCGTCGCCGACGTACAGGCAGTCCGGCGCGGCCCGGCGGCGCATCTGCTCGTCGAAGAGCCGGAGAAGGCCGGTCGTGTCCACGGGCGCAGGCTATAGTGGCCCGCGCCCATGGCCGTCCCGAAGCGGAAAACCTCGAAGTCGCGCCGCGACAAGCGCCGCGCCACGCACGCGATCGGTGCGCCGAAGGTGAACGTCTGCCCGACGTGCGGCCAGCCGAAGCGGCCGCACCGGGTCTGTCCGACCTGTGGCACCTACAAGGGCCGCGAGGTCGAGCCGCTCCGCGTCCAAGCGCCGTAGCGGCATGCCCCGCATCGCCGTCGACGCGATGGGGGGAGATCGTGGGCCCGAGGCGGTGGTCGAGGGCGCGCTCGCCGCGCGCGGCGACGGGATCGAGCCGGTCGTGTTCGGCTCGCCGGAGCTCGACACGCGTGGGCTCGAGCGCGTCCCGACGACGCAGGTCGTCGGCATGGACGAGAAGCCCGCCGACGCCTTCCGGACGAAGGCCGACAGCTCGCTCGTCCGCGCCGTCAAGGCCGTCGCCGACGGGGAGGCCGACGCGGCCGTGTCGCCCGGCAACACGGGAGCGATCCTCGCGGCAGGCCTCGTCCTGCTGCGGCGCGTCCCGGGAGTCCGGCGTCCGGCGATCGCGGTGCCGATACCCGCCCGCAGGGGCCCGTCGGTGCTGATCGACGCCGGCGCGAACGCCGACTGCCGCGCCGAGCACCTGTTGCAGTTCGCGACGATGGGCGCCGTCTTCGCCGAGGAGATGCTCGGCATCGCGGGGCCGCAGGTGCGGCTCCTCTCGATCGGCGAGGAGGCGGAGAAGGGGAACCAGCTCACGCTCGAGGCGCACGAGCTGCTCGCCGCCTCCGAGCTCGATTTCCGCGGTAACGCCGAGGGCCGCGACGTCCTCGAGGGCGCGGCCGACGTGCTCGCCACCGACGGGTTCACCGGCAACGTCGCGCTCAAGGCGGTGGAAGGGACGATCCGCACCCTGCTCGACTCGCTGCGGGAGGAGATCACGGCCACGACGGCCGGCACGCTCGGCGGCCTCCTCATCCGCCCGGCCGCCCGCCGGCTCCGCGCCCGGCTCGACCCCGACACGTACGGCGGCGCCTACCTGCTCGGGCTGCGCGGGCTCGTCGTGATAGCCCACGGCAACTCGTCGCCGACGGCGATCGCGAACGCCATCCGGCTCGCCGCCCGCGGCGTCGACCACGACGTCGTCGGCCGCCTCGCTGCGCGCCTACCGCGCGAGGTCGAGGCTGTATGATCGGCGCGCTTTCGGCCCCCGACCACAACGAGGTGACATGGCAGCGTCGCGCGAGGAAGTCTACGAGCGGGTCAAGGAGGTCCTCACCGAGCAGCTCGGCATCGACGAGGCGGACATCACGGAGGAGGCTTCCTTCCAGGAGGATCTCGACGCCGACTCTCTCGACCTCGTCGAGCTGATCATGGAGCTCGAGGACCAGTTCGGGATCAAGATCTCGGACGAGGACGCGCAGAAGATCCAGACCGTCGGCCAGGCCGTCGACTACGTCACTTCGCACCAGTAGCCGCGGACTCCTCCCTCGCGCAGCTGATCGACGCCCTCCCGCCGGAGCTGGCGGAGCCCGTCTTCACGCACACCTCGTGGGCGAGCGAGCGGAGCGCCTCGTACGAGCGGCTCGAGTTCCTCGGCGACAGCGTCCTCGAGCTGGCGGTCGCCCACGCGCTCTACTCGCGCCATCCCGACTTCTCGGAGGGGAAGCTCGCGAAGGTGCGCTCCCACGTCGTCTCGCGCGCGACGTGCGCGGAGGTCGCGCGAAAGCTCGATCTCGGGCGGCGTCTCGTCGCGCACGCCGCCTCCCCACAGACCGACGAGGAGCTCGAGCGGCTCTCGCGCAACCGCAACGTCCTCGCGGCCGTGATCGAGGCGGCGATGGGCGCGCTCTTCCTCCGGCACGGCTTCGCGGCGATCGAGGACGCCGTCGTCGAGGCCTTCTCGGAGCAGATCGAGCACGCGCTCACGACGCGCGTCGACCACAAGACGGACCTGCAGGAGCTGCTCGCCCGCACCGGCCGTCACGTGACGTACGCCGAGATCTCCGTCGACGGGCCGCCGCACGACCGCCGTTTCACCTGCGCGGCGGTCATCGGCGGGGAGGAGCTCGGGCGAGGGGAAGGCCGGACGAAGAAGGCCGCCGAGCAGGAGGCCGCCCGCGAGGCGCTCGCGAAGCTCGACACGGACGACGCGGAGTAGTAGGTTCGCGCCCGTGTCCGACTTCGCCGAGCTGAAGCAGCGCGCCGCGGTCGCCTGGTCGGCCGGTGCGTTCGAGGAAGTCGCCGAATCGATCGGCGACGTCCACGCGGCGCTCGTCGAGGCGCTCGCTCCGCAGCCCGGCGAGCGGTGGCTCGACATCGCGTGCGGAGCGGGGAACGTGGCCGAGCTGGCGGCCGGTGCCGGCGCGCGCGTGACCGGGATCGACATCGCCCCCCGGCTGATCGACGTCGCGAAGGAGCGCGCCGCGACCGGCGGCTACGAGATCGACTACCGCGTGGGCGATGCCGAGAACCTCGACGTCACCGACGCGAGCTTCGACGTGGCCAGCTCCTCTTTCGGGATGATCTTCGGCCCCGACCACGACGCGGTCGCACGCGAGGTGGCGCGCGTCCTCCGGCTCGGCGGACGCCTCGGCTTCACCGCCTGGACGCCGGAGGGCACGATCGGGGAGATGCTCGCCACGTTTGCCACGTTTCAGCCGCCGCCTCCGTCCGGCGCCGGGTCCCCGCTCATGTGGGGGCGGGAGGAGTACGTCCGCGACAAGCTCGGCGACGCATTCGAGCTGTCCTTCGAGCGGCGGATCTCGCGCCTCGAGGACGAGTCGCCGGAGCATGCCTGGGAGTTCTTCGCGCCTCGCTTCGGCCCGGTCAAGGTGATGCTCGAGAACCTTCCGTCCGAGCGGCGCGACGACTTCGAGCGAGTGGCACGCGCGCACTGGGAGAAAGGCCGCCAGGCCGACGGCACGTACCTCGACGAGCGCGAGTACCTGCTCGTCACCGGCACCCGCCGCTGACGTTCTGGCATCCTGTCCGCCTCATGGCTGAGAGGCGGCCCACCAACTCCGAGCTGCGCCTGCGAAGGCTCGCGGCGGAGGAGCTCGAGCCGGAGTCCCGCGGGATCCTCGAGATCTTCGACGACGCCGAGGCGGCGGACGAGGACGCTCCGCTCGCCCGCGACGACGAGCAGCAGCCCCGCCGGTAGCGTCCTGCGGCCTCTTTAGGGTGCCGGGCGGTGCATCTGCGCGCCGTCAAGCTGCGTGGCTTCAAGTCGTTCCCGGACCCGGTCGAGATCCGTCTCGAGCCGGGCGTCGGCGTGATCGTCGGCCCGAACGGCTCCGGCAAGTCCAACGTCTCCGACGCGATCCGGTGGGCGGCCGGCTCCCTCAGCCCGACGGAGCTCAGGGCCGAGAAGCCCGACGACGTCCTCTTCGCCGGCGGCGGCTCGCGGGGCCCCTCCGACTTCTGCGAGGTCGAGCTGCTGTTCGACAACGCCGACGGCGCCCTCCCGGTCGACTACGCCGAGCTCTCGGTCGCCCGCCGGCTGCACCGCGGCGGCGAGGGGCAGTACCTCGTCAACAGAGCCCCGGTGCGGCGGCTCGACCTCGTCGAGCTGCTCGCAGACCTCGGGCTGGGCCAGGGAATGCACTCGATCATCGGGCAGGGCAAGGTCGAGGCGATCCTCGCCTCGAAGCCGGCCGAGCGGCGCGCCCTCATCGAGGAGGCGGCGGGCCTCGGCCGCTTCAAGGCCCGCCGGCACCGCGCGGAGCTGAAGCTCGCGCGGGTCGCGCTCGAGGTCGAGCGCGCCCGCGACGTCGAGGCGGAGGTTCGGAAGAGGCTCCGGCCGCTCGCACTGCAGGCGACCGCGGCCGAGCGGGCCCAGAAGCTCGGGGTGGAGATCGCGCGCCTGCGGGCGCGCATCGCACAGCTCGACCTCGCCGGTCTCGAGCAGCGCCTCGCCGAGCTCGAGACACGACGAGGCTCGGCGGCCGAGATGCGGCGGGGGGTCGAGGAGCGGCTGGACGCTCTGCTCGCCGAGCGTGGCCGGGCCGAGGAGGAGCTCGCCGACGCGGCCGGTGCACGCGAGCAGGCGCTGCAGGCGCTCTACCGGCTCCGCAGCGCCGGCGAGCGTCTCGGCCTGCGCCGCGAGTCGGCGGCGGCGCTCCTCGCCGAGGCGCGGTCGCGGCACGAGACGGCCGCGGCCGAGGCCGGTGATCCCGCCGCCGAGCTCGCCGGGCTCGAGCGCGCGTGGGAAACCGCGGCGGCGACGGCACAGGCGGCGGCGGTGGAGCGCGTGGCGTCCGCCGAGCGTGCGCGACAGGCGCTCGCCCGCCTGCTCGCGGCCCAAGCGGGGGAGCGCAGCGCCCTCGAGGGCCGCCTCGACGAGCTCCTCGCGGAACGGCGCGGCATCGAGAGCGAGCTCACCGGCGCGGCGGGGGAGCGGGAAGCCGCGCTCGCCGTCTCGTACGAGCTCCGGTCGCACGTCGCCCGGCTTTCGGTGCAACGGGAGTCCGCCGAGCGCCTGTCCGCTCGGCTCCGGACGGAGCTCGCCGACGCCGAGGCCGACGCCGCGCATGGCAGCCCGTCGCCTCGTCAGCTGGAGCAGGAGGCACTGGCCGCGCGGGCGCGCGCGAGGGAGGCGCTGCACGAGCGGGACACGCTCGCGGAACGGGCGCGGACGGCCGCCGAGCGGCTTGCCGCGCTCGAGCGGTCGCTGGCCGAGCGCGAAGGGATCCCGCCCGCGGCCCGGGCGCTCGCGGAGGAGGGCGAGCGGCTCGTCCTCTCCGAGCTCGAGATCGAGTCGGGCAGCGAGCGGGCGGTCGCGGCGGCCCTCGGGCCGCGGGCAGCGGCGCTCCTCGCCGAGGACACGCACGCCGCCCTCGCGCTCCTCGAGCGCGCCGCGGCGCTCGGGCTGGGCTCGCTCGTGGTCGTCGCCGGTCGCAACCCACACGAGCTCGTCGCCGAGCTCCCCGTGGTCGAGCGGGAGGAGCTGCTCGGCTCGGCGAAACCGGCGGTGACGGCCGACGGGTTCGGCTACGACCCGCGCACCGGCGAGCTCTGGTACGCGGGCGAGACCGCCGAGGCCGTGCTGCTCGAGCTCGACGCGCGCCGTCGCGCGCTGGCCGAGGAGGCGAGGACGCTCGCAGAGCAGGCGCGCTTCGCCGACCGCAAGTCGGCGGAGGCCGAGGAGCGTGCCGTCGCCGCCGAGCAAGCGTTCGCGGCCGTCGCGCCGCGCCTCACGATCCGGCGTGCCGACGCCGGGACGCTCGCGACGCTCGCGGCCCTGGCGCGGCGGCTCGAGCGGGCACTGGCGGCCCTCGACGCCCACGTCGAGCGGATCGAGGCGCCGCTGCGCACCCGGGGCGAAGCCGGTGCGGAGCGGACGGGGGAACTCGGCGAGCGCCTCCGGGCGATTGCGGAGCGGGAGGCGGCGCTGCGCGGCGAGCTCGCCGAGGCCGCCGAGCGCGTGGCCGCGGCGGAGCGTGACGTCCTCCGCCTCGGCGGACGGCCGGCGATCGTCGAGGGCGCGGCAGGCGACGCGGCGAGCCTCCGGGTGAAGGTGGCCACGCTCGTGGCCGCGGCGGATGCCGCCGCGCTGCGTGCGAGTGAGGCAGCCGAAGCGGCCCGCGCGGCCGAGACGGCACGTATCGACGCGGCGGTGCGAGCAGGCCGCCGGCGCGCCCGTCCGCACGAGCTCGCCCGCGTCGTCTCGGCGGCGGAGCGGCTCGACGAGGCGCTGCTCGCGGCGGCGTCGGCCGCCGCGGTCTTCGAGGCTCCGCTGCGGGAGGACGTGGACGCCGGCGCTGCGCGAAGCGGCGAGCTCGGGAGTGAGCTGCGCCGCCTCGGCGCGGCCGAGGTCGAGCTGCGGCAGGAGCTCGCGGCCGCCTCGGAGTCCGTCTCCGCGCTCGAGGTCGAGGCCGCCAGACTCGAGGCCGAGGCCGACGAGGCTCGGCGCCGGTTCGAGCACGCGGGCGCGGACGAGCCCGCCGAAGGAGACGACCGCGAGCAGCTCGTCGCCGCGGCCGAGCGGCTCGAGCGCCGCCGGGAGACGCTCGGCCAGGTGAATCCGCTCGCGCACGAGGAGTACGAGGCCGAGAAGGCGCGACTCGAGGAGCTCGCCGCCCAGCGCGCCGACCTCGAGGCGAGCCTCGCCGAGCTCGAGAAGCTCCGCGACGAGCTGACCGAGACGGTCGAGCGCCGCTTCGCCGAGACGTTCGACGCCGTCCGCCGCCACTTCGCCGACGTGACCGCCACGGTGTTCCCCGGCGGCGAGGGCCGGCTCCGCCTCACCGAGGCCGAGGAGGACGGAGACGACGCCGAGCCCGGCGTCGAGGTCGAGCTACGTCCCGCCGGCAAGCGCGTCCAGCGCCTGTCGCTCCTCTCCGGCGGCGAGAAGGCGCTCGGCGCGATCGCCTTCCTCTTCGCGCTCTTCCTCGCGCGGCCGTGCCCCTTCTACCTTCTCGACGAGGTCGAAGCCGCCCTCGACGACACGAACATCGGTCGCTTCGTCGAGCTCCTGCGCCGCTACTCCGACCGGGCGCAGTTCGTCGTCATCACGCACCAGAAGCGGACGATGGAGGCCGCCGACGTCCTCTACGGCGTGACGATGGGGGGCGAAGGCGTCTCGCAGGTCGTCTCGCGGCGCCTGCCGCGCGAGGAAGCCGAGGCGGCCTCGGCGGCATAGCCTCAGGCGAGGACGCGCTCGAGCGCCGCGCGGTCGGAGGGCTCGCCGTGGGCGGGCAGCACGAGCTCAACCGGCAGCTCGAGCAGCGGACGGAGCCGGGTCGCGACCTCCTCGCGCGTGACGTGCTTGCGGCCGCCGAGCTGGATGTCAAGGCCGTTTCCGAAGTCGGAGAGCGAGTCACCGCTGACGATCGCGCGGACCGAGGGCAGCCAGAAGACGAGGTCGTTGTCCTCCCGGCCCGCGTACGCCTCGATGCCGAACGGCCAGCGTCCGGGGCCGTGGAACTCACCCTCGCCTTCGCCCTTGCGGAGCCAGGCGAGGTCGTCGCTCTCCAGGCCGCGCACCTGGTCGGGATCGACGCCGAACTTCTCGACCCAGTCCTGCGAGGTGTCGGCGGGCGGAGCGTGCAGCGGAAGGCCGAGCTCGCGCGCGTCGCGCTCGTGGTACGGAGCCGTCAGGACGGCGGCCGTCGCCCGCTCACGCAGCTCGTCGGGCACCGCGAGCGGGTCGAACAGCACGAGCTCGTCGCCGAGCTCGACCGCGTACGACGAGACGAGCTCGGGCCACCAGCACTCGTAGGTCCAGTCCGGATGGGGCGCCTGCCAGTGCCAGAGGCCGGGCCGAGGCTCGCGCATCGGGCGATCCTAGTGGCCCGAACCACATAGGATCGTGTGCGATGGACGACCGCCTCGAGCGCTACGCGGAGCTCGTCGTCCGGGTGGGCGCGAACGTCCAGCCGGGCCAGGAGGTCTTCCTCTTCCCGAACATCGAGCACTCCGAGCTCGCCCGGGCGCTGACCCGGCAGGCCTACCGTGCGGGCGCCGCGTACGTCCACGTGCTCTACAACGACGCCCACGTGCAGCGGGCGATGATCGAGCTCGGCCCGGACGAGGCGCTCACGTATTCGCCCGAGTGGCTGAAGAAGCTGGTCCGCTCGTGTGCGGGCAACGCGCTGCTCGCGACGACCGGCGATTCGGAGCCCGACCTCATGGCCGATCTCGACGGCGAGCGCGTCGGTCGGGCCATCCCCCAGGAGATCATCGAGATCAGGATGCAGCAGCTCGCCGAGAACACGGTCAACTGGTGCGGCATCGGCGCACCGAACGAGGGCTGGGCGCGGCAGGTCTTCGGCGAGCCGGACGTCGAGCGCCTGTGGGAGAAGGTCGCCTTCTGCATGCGCCTCGACGAGCCGGACCCGACGGCCGCGTGGGAGGAGCACCTCACGCGTCTCGCGGAGCGCTCCGCCCGCCTGAACGAGCTTCGTCCCGACGCGCTCCGCTATCGCGGCCCCGGCACGGACCTGACGGTCGGCCTGCTGCCCGGCGTGCGCTGGATCTCCGGCGCCCATCACACCGCGGGCGGGATCCGGTACGTCGCGAACATGCCGACGGAGGAGGTCTTCACCTCGCCCGACGCGCGCCGCACCGAGGGGACGATCCGCGCCACGCTTCCGCTGCCGCTCTCCGGGCAGATCGTCCGCGGGCTGGAGCTCACGTTCGAGGGCGGCCGGGCCGTCCGGGTCGAGGCCGAGACCGGCGCGGAGCTCGTGCGCAGCCATTTCGAGACGATCGAGAACGCCGACCGCCTGGGGGAGGTCGCGCTCGTCACGAAGGAGTCCCGCGTCGGCCAGGCCGACACGCTCTTCTACGACCCGCTCTTCGACGAGAACGCGGCCTGCCACGTCGCCTACGGCACGGGGTTCCCCTTCCTCGCCGACGGCGAGCCGCCCGAGGGGATGAACCTCGCGAACCATCACGTCGACTTCATGGTCGGCGGGCCCGAGCTCGAGGTGGACGCGGTTCTCGCCGACGGAACCGCGGTACCGCTGATCCGGAACGAGGAGTGGCAGCTGGCGTGAGCGCGAACGGCGCTCGGCTCGAGCGCTACGCCGAGCTGGCCGTCCGCGTGGGCGCGAACGTGCAGCCGGGTCAGGAGGTGTTCGTCCACGGCCTCGTCGAGCACGCCGAGCTCGTCCGCGAGCTCGTGCGGCAGTCGTACCGGGCGGGCGCCTCGTACGTGAACGTCGAGTACGGCGACCAGCACGTGCGCCGGGCGATGATCGAGCTCGGGCCGGACGAGGCGCTCACGTACTCGCCGGAGTGGCTGAAACGGCTCGCCGAGTCGATGGCCGGCTGCGCGCAGCTCGGGACGGCGGGCGACCCCGAGCCGGAGCTGCTCGCGGATCTCGACGGCGAGCGCGTCGGGCGCGCAATCCCGCTCGAGGCGGCGGAGCTCTTCCGGCAGCACCACAAGGACCGAAGCGTCAACTGGTGCGGCGTGGGAGCGCCGACCGAAGGCTGGGCGCGCCAGGTGCTCGGCGAGCCGGACGTCGAGCGGCTCTGGGAGCTCGTCGCCTTCTGCTTCCGCCTCGACGAGCCCGACCCGGTCGCGGCGTGGCGCGAGCACCTCGAACGGCTCGAGGCGCGGGCGGCCGCGCTCACCGAGCGCCGGGCCGACGCTCTCCGCTATCGCGGCCCGGGGACCGACTTCACGGTCGGCCTCCTGCCGGGCGCGAGGTGGGGGACAGCCCGCTTCCGCACCGCCGGGGGGATCGACTACGTCGCGAACATGCCGACGGAGGAGATCTTCACCACCCCGGACTCGCGCCGGGCGGAGGGGACGCTGCGCTCGAGCATGCCGCTCAACCTCGCGGGACAGCTCATCCGAGGCCTCGAGCTCACCTTCGAGAACGGCCGGATCGTGCAGGTGGAGGCCGAGACCGGCGCAGACGTCGTGCGCGGCCATCTTGCGAGCATCGAGAACGCGGACCGGCTCGGCGAGCTCGCGCTCGTCACGAAGGAATCCCGCGTCGGCCAGACCGGCACGCTCTTCTACAGCACCCTTTTCGACGAGAACGCCACCTGTCACGTCGCCTATGGCTTCGGGCTTCCGTACTCCTTCGACGGCGAGCCCGACGAGGGGATGAACGTCTCGAACATCCACGTCGACTTCATGGTCGGCGGCCCGGACCTCGAGGTCGACGCGGTGCTGGCCGACGGAACCGAGCTACCGCTGATCCGCAACGAGGAGTGGCAGCTCGCCGACTAGGCTCACCGCATGGCGCGGAGCTGGGGGGAGCTGCTGGGCGAGCCGGGCGCGGCGGGCGCGCCGGAGGATGAGGCTGGCGGCCGCTTCTTCTCGCGGCTCCGCGACTCGCTCTCCAAGTCGCGCCGCGCGCTGACCGGCGAGCTCGCGGCGGCCGCCTCCTTCGACCCGGGCGACGACGCCGACTGGGAGCGGCTGGAGGAGGCGCTGATCGCCGGCGACGTCGGCGCTCGCGCCACCGCGGAGCTCGTCCGGCGGCTCGAGGCGCGGGGGGAGCTCGCCGATCTCAATGCTGCGCTCGCCGAGGAGGTGACGGCGCTCTTCGGCGAGCCTCCGCTGCTCGACGTCGCGCACGAGCCGGCCGTGATCCTCGTCGTGGGCGTCAACGGCACCGGCAAGACGACCACCATCGGCAAGCTGTCGGCCCGGCTCGCGGAGCACGGACGCTCGGTCGTCGTCGCGGCCGCCGACACGTACCGGGCGGCGGCGGAGGAGCAGCTCGAGATCTGGGCGCAGCGGGCGGGCGCGGACTTCGTCGGCTCCGAGCGCGGCGCCGACCCGGCCGCGGTCGC
This sequence comes from Gaiellaceae bacterium, assembly GCA_035653395.1. Lineage (GTDB taxonomy): Bacteria > Actinomycetota > Thermoleophilia > Gaiellales > Gaiellaceae > Palsa-739. The sequence goes on along the minus strand of DASRBX010000010.1, from coordinate 57,841 downwards.
GTACGATGCCCTCGAGGCCGCGGTGGCGCGCGGCCGCGACGTCGTCGTCGTGGACACGGCCGGTCGCCTCCACACGCAGACGAACCTGATGGAGGAGCTGGCGAAGGTGCGCCGCGTGATCGCAGGCCGCCTGGAGGGAGCGCCGCACGAGACGCTGCTCGTCGTCGACGCGACGACCGGCCAGAACGGCGTCCAGCAGGCCCGCCTCTTCGGCGACGCGGTCGGGGTCACCGGAGTCGTGCTCACGAAGCTCGACGGCTCCGCGAAGGGCGGCGTCGCGATCCCGATCGCGTACGAGCTCGGCCTGCCGGTCAAGCTGGTCGGCGTCGGGGAGGCGCTCGAGGACCTGCAGCCGTTCGACCCGCGCGACTACGCGCAGGCGCTCGTCGCCGGCTAGGCACGGAAGGGACTACCTGCCGCGGACGCGTCCGTGGCGCGCCCGCGGCCGCTCGGGCGTCAGCCGGTCTTGATCACGACGACGTACGCGTGGATCGGGTTCGAGGTCTCGATCTCGATCGACTCGACCACGTACTTGCCCGCCGGGGCCTCGTCGCCCTTGGCCTTGTCCCAGGCGTCGACGATCGCGTCCTGCAGGTTCGCGCCCGGCCCTTCCGACCTGCCCTTCCAGGGTCCGCCCTGGCCTTGGCTCATGCCGCACTCCCTTTCTCCCCCGCGGGTGACCCTACTCCTGCGGAGGCGCGCTGGCTAGGCGAGCACGGCCGCCTGCCTTGCGCCAACCACGTTCCCCTTGCGCTCGTACACGGTCCGGGCCCCGGCGGCCGCCTCCCGCGCCTCCGGCGAGCCGGCGCTGCGGAGCACGCGGGCGAGGGCGAGAAGGGCTGTCGCCTGCAGATCGAGGAAGTCGGTCGGCTCGGCCAGCCCGACCGCCTCGCGGGCCAGACGCTCCGCGTCGGCGGCCCCGCCGGCGTGCGTCGGGATCTGGGCGCGGGCGACCCGCCACATCACCTGCGTCACGATGTCGTCCTCCCAGGCGTGCGACTCCGCGAAGTCCGCGAACTCCTCGGCTTCCCTGGAGCGGCCGGCCTGCGCGAGCACGGCGGCCAGGTAGGCGGCGACGGTCGGCCGCAGGTGCACGTCGCCGATCTCCTCGAGCATCCGATACCCCGTCCGCAGCTCGCGCTCGGCCGCCTCGGCGTCTCCCGCCAGCAGTTCGATCGTCGAGGCGTCGATCGCCCGGATCGCGCGGCGCATCGCCATCCCGAGCTCGTCCCAGAGCGCCTGCGCGCGGCCCCACTGCGCGCGAGCCTCTCCGAACTCGCCGCGCATGGCGAGGAGCACGGCGAACGAGCTGAGGATCGAAGCGGTGAGCAGCCGGTCGTCCTCGCTCTCCCGCAGGAAGAGGTGCGCTCGTTCGATCGCCTCGTCGACGGGCGTCGGCCCGAGCTGGATCGCCTGCATCAGCGACGCCGCGACGAAGGCGGCCTCGCGGGCGTCCCCCGCGCGCCGCGCGTGCTCGAGCGCGTGCTCGAGCGCCCCCGCGCGGTCGCCCCAGCGGCACGCGTCGACCGGAGGCTCGCTGAGCAGGTGCCAGGCCTTCGCCAACCCGGCGTCGTCGCCGAGCTCTTCGAGGGAGGGGATGGCGGCCTCCGCGACGCGCGTGATCTCCTCGGCCGAGGTTCCGGCGTTCGTGAAGATCCGGAAGAACTCGCGCTCGATCAGCGTGCGCAGCTCCAGCTGCCGGTTGCCGCTTTCGCAGGCGAGGGCGAGTGCTTCTTCCAGCGCGCCCTCGGCGGCTGCGAAGGCGCCGGAGCGCATGAGGGCGATCGCGAGGTCGAGCAGGACGAATCCGCACGAGCCGCCGGCCCGGGGCAGAAGGGCGGCGCCCCGCTCGAGCAGGTTGACGGCCGCGGGCACGTCGTCGCGGGCCAGCGCCTGCCGCCCCGCGGCCGCGAGGAGCTCGCCGGCCTGCTCTCCCAGCGAGCGGCTGTGCTCGTCGAGCGAGCCGAGCTCGTCGCGGTAGCGGTACGCCTGCTCGAGGTGGTACCCGCGGAGCTCGTCGCTGTGGCCGTGGACCTCGAGCCAGCCGGCGAAGCGCTCGTGGAGCTCGGCGCGCGTCCGCTTCGGGATCCCGGCGTACGCCGCATCCCGGATCAGGGCATGGCGGAAGCGGAAGCCGTCCTCGCCGGGAATGCTCGACGGCCCCGGCTCGACGAACTCGCGACGGGCGAGGCCGAGCAGCGTCGCTCCGAGCCCCTCGTTGTCGTCGCCGAGGGTGGCCACCGCTCCCGGCCAGAACTCCCGCCCGATCACGGCGGCGCACTCGAGCACGTTCCGCTCGCGCGGGTCGAGCCGGTCGAGCCGTGCGGCAAGGAGCGCCTGGATCGTCGGCGGCAAGGCCACGAGCTCGGCCGCCGCACGCGCCTCCTCGGCGAGCATCGCGAAGAGCTGTTCGGTATAGAGCGGGTTCCCCTGCGCGACGTCCGCCACCCGGGCGCGGAGCTGCGGCGAGAGGATCCCGCCGATGTCCAGGGCGTCGAGGAGCTCGGTGGACTCCCCGGCGGAAAGCGGCTCGAGCCGCACGAGCGCGCCCTCCCAGCCCGGCCGCTCCTCGAGCAGCTCCGGGCGCGCGACACAGAGCAGAAGGATCGTGCTGTCGCGGCTCCAGCGGCTGACGTGCTCGACGAGGTCGAGCAGCATCGGCTCGGCCCAGTGCACGTCCTCGAGCACGACGACCAGCGGCCGCCCGCGGGCGAGAGCCTCGAAGAGGCGCCGCACCGCCCAGAAGATCTCCTCCGGCGGCGCGGCCCCGCTGCCGCCGAGCACGGCGAGCCGCTCGGTGACGAGCGCCGCGTCGGGGTCGTCCCTCATCGCGTCCTGGACCGCCTGCTCTCCGCCGAGCCGGCGGACGAGCTCCGTCAGCGGCCAGAACGTGATCCCGTCGCCGTAGGGGAGGCAGCGCCCACCGACGACCGTGGCGTACTCGCGGACCTCGTCGACGAGCTCCGACACGAGCCGTGTCTTGCCGACACCGGCCGTGCCGACCACGGTCACGAGGCGGCACTCGCGGCGGTCCGCGCTCGCCGCCAGCTCGTCGCGCAGGACGCCGAGCTCGCCGGTCCGGCCGACGAACGGGATGTCCGAGCGCCGCGCGAACGACTCGGCGCCGGCGATCGTCCCCAGCACGCGCCACGCCTCGACCGGCGCGCTCTTTCCCTTCGCATCGACGGCGGCGACCGGCTCGAGCCGCGCGGCGTGACGGACCAGCCGCTCGGTTATCCCGCCGATCAGGATCTCGCCGCCTTCGGCCGCCTGCTCGAGCCGCTTCGCGGTGTTGACGGCGTCGCCCGTGACGAGGGTCGCCGCGTCGTCCCCCGTCACGACCTCGCCGGTGTTGACCCCGATGCGGATCCGCAGCTCCGGCACGCCGCGCTCGGCGAGGGACCCGTTCAGCCGTCCTACCTCTGCCTGCATGTCGAGCGCGGCCCTGACCGCCCGGAGCGCGTCGTCCTCGTGCGCGCGGGGCAGCCCGAACACGGCCATCACGGCGTCGCCGATGAACTTCTCGACCACGCCGCCGTGGTGCTCGACCGCCGCCCGCATCTCGTCGTACCACTGTCCCATCAGCTCTCGCAGCGGCTCGGGGTCGAGCCGTTCCCCGAGCGCGGTCGAGTCGGCCAGGTCGCAGAAGAGGACGCTGACGGTCTTCCGGGCTGCAGCCGTCGAGACCATGTGGCAAGTGTGACTCGCAGCCGGGCGAGATTCCAGCCCGGCTACGCTGCGGGCCGCGATGTTCGACGCACTCAGCGAGAAGCTCCAGAGCGCCCTCGGCGATCTCCGCGGGCGCGGCGTCCTCGACGAGGAGGCGATCTCCCGCGCCATGCGCGAGGTCCGGCTCGCGCTGCTCGAGGCGGACGTCAACTTCGGCGTCGTCAAGGAGTTCGTCGCGCATGTGCGCGAGCGCGCCCTCGGCGAGGACGTGCGGAAGAGCCTCACGCCCGGCCAGCAGGTCGTGAAGATCGTGCACGAGGAGCTGACGGTCCTTCTCGGCTCCTCGGACTCCCGCCTTGCGTTCTCGCCCCGGGCGCCCACGACGATCCTGCTCGCAGGCCTCCAGGGATCGGGGAAGACGACCGCGGCCGGCAAGCTCGCGCTCCTGCTCGCCAAGGAGGGCCGGACGCCGGCGCTCGTGGCCGCCGACCTGCAGCGGCCCGCCGCGATCGACCAGCTCGTCCAGCTCGGCGAGCAGGTCGGAGTGCCGGTCTACGCGAACGAGCGGAGCGACCCCGTCAAGGCCGTCCGCGACGGCATCGAGCGGGCGAAGACGGACGGGCGCGACGTCGTGATCCTCGACACGGCCGGCCGCCTGCATGTCGACGAGGCGCTGATGGCGGAGCTTGCCGCGGTGCGGCGCGAGGCGAAGCCCACGAACGTCCTCCTCGTCCTCGACGCGATGACGGGGCAGGAGGCGGTCGACGTCGCGCAGGCCTTCCAGGAGCGCATCGACTTCGACGGCGTCGTCCTCACGAAGCTCGACGGCGACGCACGCGGCGGCGCCGCGCTCTCCGTCCGCGCGGTCACCGGGCGCCCGATCAAGCTCGCGTCGGCCGGCGAGAAGCTCGACGCGCTCGACTGGTTCCACCCGGACCGGATGGCCTCGCGCATCCTCGGCATGGGCGACGTCCTGACGCTGATCGAGCGCGCCGAGGCGGCGATCGAGGAGGAGGAGAAGGAACAGCTCGAGCGGCGCATGCTCAAGGGCGAGTTCACGTTCGACGACTTCCTCTCGAGCTACAAGATGATCCGCCGCATGGGGCCGCTCCAGGGCGTGCTGAAGATGATCCCCGGCCTCGGCAAGCAGCTCGAGGGCCTCGACCAGGTCGACGAGCGCCAGCTCAAGCGCGTCGAGGCGATGATCCTCTCGATGACGCCGCACGAGCGGCGCGTCCCGCACGTCATCGACGCCTCCCGCCGCAAGCGGATCGCCGCCGGCTCCGGCACCACGGTCGAGCAGGTGAACCAGCTGATCGACGCCCGCAAGCAGATGGCGAAGATGATGAAGCTCGTCGGATCGGGCAAGATGCCGCAGATTCCCGGCGCCGGTCTGCCCGGCAACGGCCTCCCGGGCCAGCAGCCGGGGCAGGGCCCGCCGCGCCCGAGCGCGACGCGCAAGTCGAAGTCCAAACGGAAGAAGAAGAAAGCGAGAAGGTAAGTCATGGCAGTGAAGCTCAGGCTGACGCGGGTCGGCTCGAAGAAGAACCCGATCTACCGCGTCGTCGCCGCCGATTCGCGCTCGCCGCGCGACGGCAAGTTCATCGAGATCGTCGGGCGCTACAACCCGCAGTCCGACCCCTCGCTCATCGATCTCGACGAGGAGAAGGTGCGCGGCTGGCTCGCGAAGGGCGCGCAGCCGACGGAGTCGGTGGCGAAGCTCCTCAAGGCCCAAGGGATCCAGTAGCGGATGGCCGAGCTGGTCGCCGAGCTCGCTCGCCGGCTCGTCGACGAGCCCGACGCCGTGCGCGTCGAGGAGGTCGAGGAAGAGGACGGGACGCTGCTGCTGCGGCTCCACGTCGCCGAGGCCGACGTCGGCAAGGTGATCGGCCGCCAGGGCCGGCTCGCCCGCGCGCTCCGCACGGTCGTCCGCGCCGGCGGCGTCGAGGAGGGTCGCCGGCTCCAGCTCGAGATCGTCGACTGAGATGCCCGGCGTCGCCGCGCTCTACGACATCCACGGAAATCTCTCCGCACTCGAAGCGGTGCTCGCCGAGGTGCCCGACGACGCGACGATCGTCGTCGGCGGCGACGTCGTTGCCGGCGGCGACGAGCCATCCGAGACGCTTGCCCGGCTGCGGGCGCTCGGCGACCGGGTGCGCTGGGTGCGCGGCAACGCCGATCGCGAGCTCCATCCCGGTGAGCGCGGCCTCGTCCCGGAGCCGCTCGTGGAGCAGACACGCGCCAGGCTGAGCGAGGAGGAGATCGCCTTCCTGCACGGGCTGCCGGAGACACAGCAGATCGGCGACGTCCTCTACTGCCACGCCTCGCCGCGGAACGACGTCGACATCTTCACCGAGCGCACGCCCGAGGAGCGGATCGCTCCGCTGTTCGAGGGCCTCGACGTGGCAGCGGTCGTGTGCGGGCACACGCACACGCAGTACGAGCGCACGGTCGCAGGCGTCCGCGTGATCAACGCCGGCAGCGTCGGCATGCCCTACGAGGAGGAGCCGGGCGCGTACTGGCTCCTCGACCTCTCCCACCGCCGGACGCCGTACGAGGGCGCCGAGCTCGAGGCGACCCGCGAGGAAGCGGTCGCCGAGTTCACCGAGCGTGGGCTCTGAGGCCGCCGGCCGCGCGCCGCTCCCGGGCGGCGGAGCCACCCTCCGCGGCGCGCTCTCGCCGCAGGCCAGGCGCGCCCGCGTTCGCTCGGCGCATTTGCCGGCGCCGAGCCGGAGGCCTCATGCCTGAGCTCGTCCCCGTCGGGCGCGTGGGGAAGTCGCACGGCCTCGACGGCGGCTTCTTCGTGGACGGCGCCAGCGGGCGGGAGGCGGTCTTCGCCGAGGGCGCCGTGCTGTACGCGGGCGGTGAGCCGGCCACGGTCGTCCGCTCGTGTCACGGCTCGGGCGGCCGCCCCGTGATCCGCCTCGACCGGGAGGTCGAGCGCGGCGCCGAGCTCGCCGTCGCGCGCGCGACCCTCCCGGAGCTCGAGGGCGAGGACGAGTTCTACGTCTTCCAGCTCGTCGGCCTCCGGGTCGAGGAGGAGGGAGGGCGGCAGCTCGGGCGGGTCCGCGAGGTGCTGGAGTACCCTGCGAACGACGTGCTCGAGCTCGACTCCGGTGCGTCACTGCCCCTCGTCGAGGCGTGCGTCCGGAAGGTGGATCCTGCCGGCGGGCGAATCGTCGTCGCCGTGGGGTTCGCAGACCCGGAAGAGCCCAGCCCGTGCGCATAGACGTCTTCACCCTCGTCCCTCACGCGTATGCGTGGCTGACCGAGCAGCGGCCGGTGGCGAGCGTCCTCGGCGACGAGCTCGAGCTGCGCCTCTTCAACTACCGCGACTCGACGCCGCTCCGGGCGGGGCAGGTGGACGACGAGCCGTACGGCGGCGGCGCGGGCATGGTCCTCCGGGTCGACGTCGTCGCCGCGGCGCTCGAAGCCGCCTACGGCACGGAGCCTCCGGGGGCCGTGATCGCGCTGACGCCGAAGGGCCGGCAGCTCACGCAGGCGGTCGTCGAGGAGCTGGCCTCGATGCCGGCGCTGACGCTGCTGTCGTCCCGCTTCGAAGGCTTCGACGAGCGGATCGTCGAGCACCTCGCGACGGACGCGATCTCGGTCGGGCCGTACGTCCTCTCGAACGGCGACCTGCCGGCGATGCTCGTCCTCGACGCGGTCGCGCGTCGCCTGCCGGGGGCGCTCGCCGCGGGATCCGGGGAGCTCGAGAGCTTCTCTGCCGAGCTCGGGGGCGGTCTCGAGTATCCGCACTACACGCGCCCGGCCGAGTTCCGCGGCTGGCCGGTGCCCGAGGTGCTGCTCTCGGGCGACCACGGTCGCGTCGAGGCCTGGCGGCGGGAGCAGGTGCGATGAGCGACGACGCCGGCCGCCATCGGCCCGAGCTCGGCGACGAGGACGAGCGGCAAGAGCCGGAGAGCGGGCGCGACGCTCCGTTCGGCTGGCCGGAGGAGGAGAGGGGCTCGACCGGGCCTTCGTCGAGCAGCTGGTTCGGCGAGCAGCCGGAGTCGGCGCCCGCGGAGGAAGAGGCGCCGGGCGGCTGGCCGACCCCGCCTTCGTGGCAGCGGCCGGACTACGGCGAGACGCCACGGAGGGAGTGGGAGTCGTCCGGCTACGGCGATCAAGGGGACTACGGCCACAGCGGGAGGAGCGACGTGTTCGCGGACGAGGCTCGCGCGGACCGGTACGGCGGTCGTGCCACCCGGGACCCTCTGGCGCGCCTCTTTCCGGGCCTCCCGCGCAGCGTGCGCGTCACGCTCGACTGGATCCTGACGATCGCCGGCGCGATCCTGATCGTCCTGGCGCTCAAGGAGTGGGTCGTCAACCCCTATCGCATCCCCTCCTCGTCGATGGAGCGGACCCTGAACTGCGCCAAGGGCCCGGGCCCGAACCAGAGCGGCTGCCTCGGCCAGTCGAGCGACCGCGTGCTCGCCTGCCGCATCTGCCTCGACTTCGGCCCGCCGTCGCGCGGGGACATCGTCGTCTTCAACACGCCGAGCGAGGCGGCCAGCAGGTGTGGCGAGGGCGGCACGTTCGTGAAGCGCGTGATCGGCCTCCCCGGCGACACCGTGAAGGAAGACGACAACGGCTTCATCTACATCCGTGGGCCCGGCTCGAAGAAGTTCGTGAAGCTGAACGAGCCGTACGTGACCAAGGACCAGCGCCTCCGGGACAGCGGGCATTTCGGCCAGAGCTGGCACGTTCCGCCGAACAGCTACTTCATGATGGGCGACAACCGCCCGCAGTCGTGCGACTCGCGGACCTGGGGCTCCGTGCCGCGCAGCAAGCTGATCGGGATCGTGTTCTTCGTCTACTGGCCCCCCGACCGGATCGGCTTCCGGTAGACGATCGGATCGAGGTCGATTCCGGTACCCTTGGCTCGTCGGCCGTCAGGCCCTCTTTCCATGAGCAACGTCATTCAGGACCTCGAGCGCGCCCAGCTGCGCAACGTCCCGCGCTTCAAGGCGGGCGACACGGTGCGCGTCCATTTCCAGGTCATCGAGGGCACGCGTCGTCGCGTTCAGGTCTTCGAGGGGATCGTGCTCAAGCGCCAGGGAGCCGGCGCGCGCGAGACGTTCACGGTGCGGAAGCAGTCGTTCGGGGTGGGAGTCGAGCGCACGTTCCCGCTCCATTCCCCGAAGATCGAGAAGATCGAGGTGGCCGCGATCGGCGACGTCAACCGCGCGAAGCTCTACTACCTCCGGGGCCGCGTGGGCAAGAAGGCGCGCGTCCGCGAGCGGCGGTACGGAGCAGGGTCGACGCTGCCGGAGGCGGTGGAGGGGACCCTCGCCGCGACGGAGGCGGAGACGACGGCTGCGGAGCCCGAGGACGCCGAGGGGCCGCAGTCCGAGGCGGAGCCCGTCGAGGCCGAGGCGGAGTCGGCGGACGAGCCGACGGCGGAGGAAGAGCCCGCCGACCAGCCTGGCGAGGACGCGTCCGCGGACGAGGGATCGGAGCCGGAAGCGGCGGCCGAGCCCGAGCCGGCTTCGGCCGAGTAACGACTTTCCGGCAACTTCGCGAGCCGGCCCCCCGCTGCCCGGATCGCGCGCTATGGTCGCGGTCGTGCAGAAGCGGACCGGCCAGAGGCTCCTGCGCTTCGACCGTCGCCTCGGAGCGCGGTTCGTGGCCGGTGCGGACGAGGCCGGCCGGGGCTCGCTCGCGGGCCCGCTCGTCGTGGCAGGCGTGCTGCTCGACTACGGCTCGCTGCGCGACCACCGCGTTCGCCCCCTCGGCTTCCTCAACGACTCGAAGCAGTGCTCCCCGGAGCGGCGTGAGGATCTCTTCCGGGCCGTGGTCCGCTGCGCGGCGCGGGTCGCCGTGGGCGTGATCCCGCCGGGCGAGATCGACCGCAACGGGCTTCATCGCTCCAATCTGGCCGGCCTGCGCGCGATGCTCGAGGCGCTGACGCCGCCGGCCGAGGCCTGCCTCGTGGACGGCTTCCGTCTCGGCCCGTCGGCGCCGGAGCACACGGCCGTGGTCGACGGGGACGAGAAGAGCGCGGCCATCGCAGCCGCGTCGATCGTGGCGAAGGTGACGCGCGACCGCCTGATGCGCCGCCTCGACGCGCTCTATCCGGCCTACGGGTTCGCGCAGCACGTCGGCTACATCACGCCTGGCCACTCGGCGGTCGTGCGGGCGCGAGGCCCGTCCGCGGTGCACCGGCTCAGCTTCCAGGCACTCTGCTACGAGGGCGAGCTGGAGGAGGCAGTTGCCTAGAGCGGGCTCCGGCTGCTCCGCCGAGCGGCGTGCGGTGCGGTGGTACCGGCTGCGCGGCTGGAAGATCCTCGGCGAGAACGTCTGGGTGGGCGGCAACGAGCTCGACCTGATCGTCCGGCGCGGCCGTGCGCTGCGCTTCGTCGAGGTGAAGGAGAAGCGCGGCGCGAGGTTCGGCGACCCGCTCGAGATGGTCACGGCCGAGAAGCGCCGGCGCCTCCGCCGCGCCGCGGAGGCGTGGCTCGGCGCCCGCCCCGACCTCGCCCGGCTGGCGATCGGCTTCGACGTCGTCGCCATCCGCCACGGACGCCTCCAGCGGGTGCCGCAGGCGTTCTGAGCTCGACAACGAAGTTCTCTCCGTGGCCGTCGGCCAGGACGAGCTGTACGCGACGCTGGACCTCGATCTCTCGTGGTCGGAAGCCGCGCTGCCCGAGCGAGAGCGGACGAAGCACGTCCACAGGCTCCACCCGTACCACGGCAAGTTCATCCCGCAGCTCGTAGAGGCACTGCTCGACCGCTACCTCGAGCGCGGCGACCACGTCCTCGATCCGTTCGCCGGCTCCGGGACGACACTCGTGCAGGCCCTCGAGTCCGGGCTCGACTCGACCGGCGTCGACATCGCCGCGTTCAACTGCCTCCTTATGCGCGTCAAGACGGCCCCGTACGACCTCGCCGGGCTCGCGGAGGAGCTCCACGACGCCGCCCGGCGCGTCGAGTCCCTGCCGTCACGGGGCCCGCGCCCGAGCGGATACCTCCGCGCCTGGTATGCGCCGCGGGCGGCCGCCCAGCTCCTCGGCTTCCGGGAGCTGATCCCTGAGTACCGCCATCGGGACGTCCTGCGCGTGATCCTGTCGCGCGCCGCGCGCTCGGCGCGGCGGGCCGCTCACTACGACCTCGAGGCGCCGAAGACTCCGCAGCGAGGCGGGTACTGGTGCCACAAGCATCGGCGCGAGTGCCGGCCCGTCGAGTCCGCGGGCGGTTTCCTGCGGCGGTACACGCTCGACACGCTGGCGCGGATCGAGCAGTTCGCGAGCGTCCGCGGCGTGGAGCGAGCGGCGACGGTGCTGCACGGCGACGCGCGCGAGCTGGCGCTCCGCGGGCCGTATGACGGGATCCTCACCTCCCCGCCTTACCCGGGACTGATCGACTATCACGAGCAGCACCGCTACGCCTACGAGCTGCTGGAGCTCGACGACCGGCGGGAGCGGGAGATCGGGGCAGCCGCCTCGGGGACGTCGCTCCCGGCACTCGAGGCGTACCGGGCCGGAGTCGCCGCCGTCCTCTCTCGGGCAGCCGGATACCTGCGCGCGGACGCGCCTGTGCTCGTCGTCGTCAACGACCGGCGCAACCTCTACCCGGAAATCCTCGAGCGGGCGGGCCTGCGCCTGGAGACCCGGCATCGCCGCCATGTCAACCGCCGCACGGGCCGGCGGGCAGGCGAGTACTTCGAGGACGTCCTCGTCGCCCGCGTGGCCTGACCGGCACCAATGCGGTCGGACCGCTCCCCCACCCAGGGTGGGGTCCGCGCCCCTCCGCCCTCGGCGAAGACGCTACCCCTCGACCGGTGTCACGGGTGTAACGACTTCGTCGAAGATCGCCGGAAATCCCATGTCGCTTCGACCGAGTCATGGAGCCTCGACGAACGCGACACGCTCACGACACGCTCCGCCTCCTAGCCTCGTTGCGTGCTTGCACACGCGGTCACGCATGCGCTCGTCGGCCTCGAGCCGCGGCGCGTCGACGTGGAGGCGCACGTTCGCGACGGCGTCCCCGGCTTCGCGATCGTCGGCCTCGCCGACCGCGCCTGCCAGGAGGCGCGAGAACGCGTCCGCAGCGGCATCTCCGCCGCCGAGCTGAGCTTCCCGCAGGGGCGCATCACCGTCAACCTCGCGCCTGCCGAGCTGCGCAAGGAGGGCTCGGGCTTCGACCTACCGATCGCGCTCGCCCTGCTCGCCGCCTCCCAGCAGGTGCCGCGAAACGCGCTCGAGCGGACCGCGGCGGTCGGCGAGCTCGCGCTCGACGGGCGCTTACGCCGCGTCGGCGGCGTGCTCGCGGTCGCCGAAGGGGCCCGGCGCCTGCGCGTGGAGCGCCTCCTCTGTCCGGCCGATTCCGCCCGGGAGGCGGCTCTCGCGGGAGTCGCAGCGATCCCCGTGCGGCACCTCGCCGAGGCGGTCGCGTACCTGCGCGGCGAGCTCGAGCTCGAGCCCGAGCAGCCGCTCTCACCGAACGGCCACCACGCCCGGGCGACACCGGATCTCGCGGACGTCCGCGGCCAGGAGCGTGCCCGGCGGGCGCTCGAGCTCGCCGCGGCGGGCGGCCACAACGTCCTTCTCGGCGGTCCGCCAGGGACGGGGAAGACGATGCTCGCCCGCCGCCTGCCCGGGATCCTGCCGCCGCTCGACTCGGACGCGGCGCTCGAGGTGACGCGGATCCACTCGGTCGCGGGACTGCTCGACGGCGAGCAGCCGCTCGTCTCGCGCCCACCGTTCCGGGCACCGCACCACAGCGCCTCGACCGCGGCGATCGTGGGCGGCGGGCCGCACCTGCGGCCGGGGGAGGCGAGCCTCGCGCATCGCGGCGTGCTCCTCCTCGACGAGCTCGCGGAGTTCCAGCGTCCCGCGCTCGAGGCGCTGCGGCAGCCGCTCGAGGACGGCTTCGTCTCCGTCTCCCGCGCCGCGGGCCGTGTCGCCTTCCCCGCCAGGTTTCAGCTGATCGCGACCATGAACCTGTGCCCCTGCGGGGGTCGCGGTGACCCGGCCGCGCAATGCAGCTGCTCGGCCCAGCGGCTCGCTCGGTATCGCGACAAGCTCTCACGCGCGCTGCTCGACCGGTTCGACCTCGTCCTCGCGCTGCCGCGCGTGCGCGGGGAGGAGCTCGCCGCGGCGCCGAGCGAGAGCTCCGCAGTCGTCGCCGAACGGGTGACGGCCGCCCGCAAGCGCCTCACGGCCCAGCCGCCGCCGCGTGACCGGGAGGCCGATGCCCTGCTCCGGCGCGCCGCCGACCGTCTCCACCTCTCGGGGCGAGGCTACGCGCGCGTCGGCCGGGTTGCGCGCACGATCGCCGCGCTCGCGGGCGCCGACTGCGTGCGCGCCGAGCACATCGCCGAAGCGCTGTCGTATCGCTCGCCGGACGAGCTCGCGAATGTCTGACCTCGCCCTGGCGGTCTTCGCGTCCGAGACGGGTACGCACCTCGTCCGCCCACCCCGCGCCGAGCGCTGGCGCGCGTTCCAGCGGCGCTTCGACGAGCGCGCCTACCTCGGGCGGCTCGCGGCTGAAGACCTCCGCTTCCTGCCGCGTTCCGCGCCGGGCTTCCCGGGCCTCCTGCGCGCAATCCACGATCCGCCAGCCGGGCTCTTCCTCCGCGGGGCGGGGAAACCGGAGGTCCTCGCGCAGCCGGCCGTCGCGATCGTCGGCGCTCGGGCCTGCTCCGGCTACGGATCGTCCGTCGCCCGCAGCCTTGCCCGGGAGCTCGCCGGCGCAGGGCTGGTAGTCGTCAGCGGCCTCGCGCGGGGAATCGACGCCGAAGCGCATCGCGGCGCCCTCGAGGCGAACGGGACGACGGTCGCGGTGCTCGGTTGCGGCATCGACCGCGACTATCCCGCCGCGCACGCCGAGCTCGCGCGCCGCGTCGCGGACTCGGGCTTGATCGTCTCCGAGTACGCACCCGGAGTCGAGCCCGCGCCGTGGCGCTTCCCGGCCCGCAACCGTATCGTCGCCGGCCTGTGCGCGGCCACCGTCGTCGTCGAGGCGCGCGAGCGCAGCGGCGCCCTGATCACCGCGGACCTCGCGCTCGAAGAGGGGCGCGAGGTCTTCGCCGTGCCCGGCGAGATCACGTCGGCCCTGAGCGCCGGCACGAACGCGCTGCTCAAGCTCGGCGCGGCGCCGCTGACGCGCGCCGCCGACGTCCTCGCCTCCTTCGGCATCGTGCCGGAGCCTGTGCCGACTGAGCACTCGCCCCTTCTCGGGCTCCTGCCTGCGAGCGCCGACGAGCTCGTCCGGCGCACCGGGCTCGGCGCCGACGAAGTCGCGCGAGCTCTCGTCGAGCTCGAGCTCGAAGGCCGCGTCGTCGGGAGCGACGGCGTGTACCGTCGCGCTTCGTGAACCCGTACTGGCTCGAGGAATCCAGCCCACCGCCGCCCCGGAGACGGGTCGAAGGACGGGCCGACGTCGCGATCGTCGGCGCGGGCGTCACCGGCTGCTCCGCGGCGCTCCGGCTCGCCGAGGCCGGGCTTCGCGTCCGCGTGCACGACGCGCGGGGGATCGCGGAGGGCGCGAGCGGTCGCAACGGCGGGTTCGCCCTCGCCGGCGGCGCGGCACGTTACGACGTCGCGCGCGAGACGTACGGCGCCGAGATCGCCGCGTCGTACTGGCGCTGGACGCGTGACGCGCTCGAACGCCTGGCGGAGCTCGCCGGCGACGCCCTGCGGCGCACCGGGAGCTACCGGCTCGCCGCCGACGAGGAGGAGCGGGAGGGCATCCGCCTCGAGTACGAGGCGCTGCGCGACGACGGGTTCGAGGCCGAGTGGCTCGACGACGTCCCCGGCGGGGCGGCCGGCCGCTTCCGCGGGGCGATCTTCCATCCCCACGACGGCGCCGTCCATCCGGCCCGGTTCGTGCGCCGCCTGGCGGCGCTCGCGGCGGTGGCGGGCGCCGAGATCCGCGAGCACGATCCGGTCGAGGACGTGGACGCGCTCGATGCCGACCGCGTCCTCGTCGCCACCGACGGCTACGGGCACGGCCTCGTCCCCGAGCTCGCCGACCTGATCTGGCCGACCCGAGGCCAGGTGATCGCGAGCGAGCCGCTCGACCGCGTCCTCTACGACCGGCCGCACTACGCGCGCCAGGGCTTCGACTACTGGCAGCAGCTTCCGGACGGCCGGATCCTGCTCGGGGGTTTCCGCGACACCTCGATCCTCGACGAGCTCACCGATGTCGAGGAGACGACTCCGGCGATCCAGGCGTCGCTCGAGTCGTTCCTCCACGAGCTCGCCGGCCGGCCGGTGGAGGTGACCCACCGCTGGGCCGGCATCTTCGGCCTGACGCAGGACATGCTGCCGCTCGTCGGCCCGGTCCCCGGCCGCGACGGCCGCGTCTGGGTCGCGGGCGGCTACTCGGGCCATGGCAACGTGCTCGGCTTCGCGTGCGGCGAGCTCGTCGCGGACGCGATCCTCGGCCGCGAATCCCCGCAACTCGAGCTGCTCGCCCCGGCGCGCCTCTCCTGACCTAGAGACTCTTGACGTCGGCCGCGAGCTTCGTGATCGACTCCTTCGCGTCGCCGAACAGCATCACGGTCTTCGGGTTGTAGAAGAGCGGGTTCTCGATCCCCGCGAAGCCCGGGTTCATCGACCGCTTGAGCACGACGACGGTCTGCGCCTCGTCGACGTTGAGGATCGGCATCCCGTAGATCGGCGAGCCCTGGTTCGAGCGGGCGTCCGGATTGACCACGTCGTTCGCGCCCACCACCACCGCGACGTCGGTGCGCGAGAACTCCGGATTCGCCTCCTCCATCTCCTTCAGCTGCGGATAGGGGACGTTCGCCTCGGCGAGGAGGACGTTCATGTGGCCCGGCATGCGGCCCGCGACCGGGTGGATCGCGTAGGAGACCTCGACGCCCTTCTCCTCGAGCAGGTCGGCGAGCTGGCGGACGTCGTGCTGCGCCTGCGCGACCGCGAGCCCGTAGCCGGGCACGAAGACGACCTTGTTCGCGTACGCGAGCATGACGGCGACGTCCTCCGCGCTCGCGCTCCGCACGCTGCGGTCGCCGTCCCCGTCCGCCGCGCCCCCCGCTGTGACGGCGACCTTCCCGAACGCGCCGAAGAGGACGTTCGCGATCGAGCGGTTCATCGCCCGGCCCATCATCAGCGTCAGCAGCGTGCCGCTCGCCCCGACGAGCATCCCGCTCACGATCAGGACGTTGTTCTCGAGCTCGAAGCCGCCGAGCGCGACGGCGAGGCCGGTGAACGCGTTGAGCAGCGAGATCACGACGGGCATGTCGGCTCCCCCGATCGGGAGCACGAACAGGACGCCGAAGAGGAGGGAGGCGCCGATCGTGACCCAGAGCAGCCACTCGTCCTGCACGCCGGCGACGAGCGCGACCGCGCACCCGAGCGCCGCGACGAAGAGCGCGCCGTTCACGAACTGCTGTCCGGCGTACGTGATCGGCCGACCGCTGACCAGCTCCTGCAGCTTGCCGAAGGCGACCATCGAGCCGGCGAACGAGATCGCCCCGATCAGCGCCGAGAGCACGATCCCGAGCGAGATGTCCACCTTCGGCGCGCCGGGAAGGGGAAGGACACGATGCAGCTCGGCGAGCGCGATCAGGGCGGCCGCGCCGCCGCCGACGCCGTTGAACAGCGCGACCATCTGCGGCATCGCGGTCATCCGCACCTTGCGGGCGGCGACGGCTCCGAAGCTGCCGCCGATCAGCATCGCGATCGCGATCGCCCACCAGCTCGTGGACCCGACCTTGATCCACGTGACGACGATCGCGAGGAGCATCCCCGCCGCCCCGATCTGGTTGCCCCGCCGTGCGTGCGCAGGATTGGAGAGGAAGCGAAGCGCGAGGACGAACGCGACGATCGTGACCAGGTAGAGAAGGTTCGAGAGGTTGTAGCTCACTCCCCGTCCTGCTTCTTCGGGCGTTCACGGCTCTTGAACATCTCGAGCATCCGGTCGGTGACGACGAAGCCGCCGACCACGTTCGCCGAGGCGAGGACGACCGCGGCGAAGCCGACGACCCAGGTGAAGGCGCTCTTGCCGGGCTGCCCGAGCACGATCATCGCGCCGACGATGACGACGCCGTGGATCGCGTTCGTGCCCGACATCAGCGGCGTGTGTAGCAGCGTCGGCACCTTCGAGATCACCTCGATGCCGAGGAAGATCGCGAGCACGAGGATCGTCACCTCGAAGACGAGCAGGGTGTTGTGGCTCACGCCGCCGCTCCCTCCTTCCTGCCGGCGACGCACGCGCCGCGCGTGATCTCGTCCGACCAGTCGAGGGCGAGCTCCCCGTCCGGCGCGAGGTGGAGGAGCAGCGCCTGGACGTTCCGCGAGTACAGCGTCGACGCGTGGTACGGCATCGTGCTCGGAAGGTTCGTGAGCCCGACGAGCGTGACGCCCTCCCGCTCGACGATCTCTCCCGGCTCGGTCAGCTCGCAGTTGCCGCCCGTCTCGGCCGCGAGGTCGACGATCACCGAGCCCGGCCGCATCGCCTCGACCGCGGAGGCGGGGATGATCCTCGGCGCCGGCCGCCCGGGAACGGCGGCCGTCGTGATCACCGCGTCGAAGTCCGCGATCCGCCCCTCGAGCGCCTGCTGCTGCGCCTGCATCTCCTCCGGCGTCAGCTCGCGGGCGTATCCGCCCTCCGCCTCTGCGCCCGTGACGCCGAGGGCGAGCCAGTTCGCGCCGAGGCTCTCGATCTGCTCGCGGACGACCGGGCGGACGTCGAAGCCCGTCGTCACCGCACCGAGCCGTCGCGCGGTCGCGATCGCCTGCAGGCCCGCCACGCCGGCGCCGATCACGAGCACCTTCGCCGGCGGCACGGTGCCCGCCGCGGTCATGAGCATCGGGAAGAAGCGCGGCAGGTGCTCGGCGGCGAGGAGCGCCGCCTTGTACCCGCCGACCGTGGCCTGCGAGGACAGCGCGTCCATCGGCTGCGCCCGCGTGATCCGCGGCACGGACTCGAGCGCGAACGCCGTCACGCCGCGGCCCTCGAGCGCCTCGACGCCCTCCGCGTCCGAGAGCGGCTCGAGGAAGCCGATGAGGACCTGGCCGGAGCGGAGGTGCCCGCGTTCCTCCGCCGACGGCTTTCGCACCTTGACGACGGCCTCGGCGTACCACGGATCACCGACCGCAGCGCCGGCCTCGGTGTACGCCGCGTCCGGGAACGAGGCGGCTTCGCCGGCGCCCTGCTCGACGACGAGCTCGAAGCCCGCGGCTGCCAGCTTTCCGACGCTCTCGGGAACGAGCGCGACCCGGCGCTCACCCTCCGTCGTCTCGCGCGGGATCCCGACCCTCACTACGCCGCGTAGCCTACGCAGCTTGACGCACTTCGTCGGGCACTACGGTCTCTGGGTCGTCTTCGTCGTCGTCTTCCTCGAGGTGGCGGGCCTCCCGTTCATCCCCGGCGAGGCGGCGCTGATCGCAGCGGGGGCTCTGGCCTCGCAAGGGCACGGGAGCATCGTCGCGATCATCGGCCTCGCGATCGCCGCAGCGGTGAGCGGCGCTCTCCTCGGCTACGTCGTCGGCCGCCGCTGGGGGCGAGAGGTGCTCGGCCGCTGGGCCTGGCTCGAGCGGGTGACGCAGAAGGGAATCGATCGCTCGCAGCAGTTCTTCGACCAGCACGGCCCGAAGGCCGTCTTCCTCGGGCGCTTCGTTCCGGTGCTGCGCGCCACGCTCGGCTGGATGGCGGGGGTCGGGAGGATGCGACTCGGCAGCTTTTTGGTCTGGAACGTCGCGGGCGCAGTCGCCTGGGGGCTCCTGATCGGACTCCTCGCCTACTACCTCGGCCAGGCGGTCGTCGTCGCGATCGAGCGCGATCTCGGAATCGGAATCGGGGTCATCGCCGCGATCATCCTCCTGTTGGCCGGGATCCATCTGCTACGGCGCCGGATGGAGACGTGAGGCGCGCGGTCTCGCTCCTGCTCGTCGTCCTCGCCGCGGCCGGCTGCGGAGGCTCGGTGGGCGCGACGATCCCGAAGGTAGCGCCGCCCTCGGTGCGTCTCCCGGACTTCACGCACGTCGTCGTCGTCGTGTTCGAGAACAAGGAGGCGACGTCGATAGGCGGCAACCCGGAGGCGCCGACGTTCAACGCGCTCGGCCGTCGCTACGCGACGCTGACGAACTACGACGCCGTGGCGCATCCGAGCCTGCCGAACTACCTCGCCCTCGTCTCGGGCTCGACTCACGGCATCACGAGCGACTGTACGGGTTGCCTCGTGCGTGCCCGGAGCCTCGCCGACACGCTCGCGGCCGCCGGCAAGACCTGGAAGACGTACGCCGAGGGCCTCCCGTATCCCGGCTTCACCGGCGGCTTCGACGGGCGTTACGCGAAGAAGCACGATCCCTTCCTCTACTTCAGAGACGTCGCCGGCTCTCGGGCGCGCCGCCGCCGCGTCGTCCCGTTCCCACAGCTCGGGCGAGACCTCGCGAGACACCGGCTGCCGGACTTCTCGCTCCTCGTCCCGGATCTGTGCGACGACATGCACGACTGCTCGGTCGCGACCGGTGACGCGTGGCTGAAGGCGCACGTCGTGCCGCTCCTGCGCTCGCCCGAGCTGCGTGGGGGCGTCGTCTTCGTCGTCTTCGACGAAGGGACGAGCGACACCGGGGGCGGCGGGCGGGTCGAGGCGCTCGCGCTCGGCCCGACGGTGCGCCCCGGCTCGAGGTTCACGAAGCCGACGAACCACTATGGCCTGCTGCGCACGATCGAGGACGCCTGGGGGCTCCCGCGGCTCGGGTTCTCCCACAAGGGAACGCCGATCGGCGGCATCTGGAAGAGGTAGGAGTCGCAGCCCCTGCGCGGAATCCGTCCCGGGCATGCTCGCCTCGCTCGCACGCGCGCTCGAGCAGCGCGACCAGACCCTCGGCCACGGCGCCCGCGTCGCCGCGCTTGCCGAGCCGGTCGCCCTCGAGCTCGGCTGGGACCGCGAGAGGATCCACTCGCTGCGCAGGGCGGCACCGCTGCACGACGTCGGCAAGGTCCGGGTGCGACCGCAGCTGCTCGGGAAGGCCGGGCCGCTCACGCTCGAGGAAATGGCGGAGATCCGCAGCCACCCGTCCGCCGGTGCGCAGCTCGTGCTGCCTCTGCGCCGCTTCCACGAGGCGCTGCCGTATGTCCTCTTCCACCACGAGCGCTGGGACGGCGAGGGGTATCCGGCGCGGCTGAGCGGCCGCAGGATCCCGGTCGAGGCCCGGATCCTCGCGATCGCCGACGCCTTCGACGCGATGATCTCGCCGCGGCCGTACCGCCGCGCGCTCACGCACGAGCACGCGCTCGCCGAGGTCGAGCACGGCGCCGGCTCGCAGTTCGACCCGGTCGCGGCGAAGCTCTTCGTCGCTGCCTGGGCCGACGGCTGGGACACGTGGCACGCCGTCGCAGCTTCTTAACCGAAATACCTCAGCGCTCTAACAACTGCGCTTTAGCGTCCCGACCATGAGAAGACTTTCCTGGATCGGGCTGCTCCTCGCTGCGGCTCTCGTGCTGTTCTCCGCTCCGGCGGGTGCGGCAAAGTCGCAGGCGACCAGAGAGAAGCGGACCGCCAAGCCGGTCGTGTCGCTGGCTATGGACGGCTCTCGCGTCGCCTACATGACAACGGATCGGAATGTCGCCGTCTGGAACGTGAGAACCGGGAAGCTCGCGACGGTGAAGGGCACGTATCCGAACAAGGGCGCCGGGTTCGGCTTCGGCAGCGGAGAAGTCGCGATCGCCGGCAAGCGGGTCACCCTGATCACGCGCTTCGTGACCGGGAACTCGCAGCAGACCCAGGAACATCTCTACACGGCGACGGCCGGCGGAACGGCGCATCAGCTCGCGAAGACGACCAACCACCAGACCAATCCGCAGGACGGGCAACCCGACGGCGGCCTTTCCGACGGCAGCTGGATCGCAGGCGTGGTCGGCTCGGGCAAGGTCCTGGCCGTCAGCAGCTGGAAGTCGAGCGCCAGCGTCCCGAGCGGCGAGCGGCTCAGCCTCGTGACGCCGACCGGATTGCACACGATCGCGACCGGTGCAGGCGCCGTCGTGGCCCGCTCGGCGGACAGCGGCCACATCGCCGTCTTCCGCTCGACCGAGGCCTGGCCCGCCGACGACGTCAGCCCCGCGACCGCCGCCCCGACCGTCGGCGTCTACTCCTCCGGCGGCACGCTGCTCGACGAGGTCGGGGTCGACCGCCACGCAGTGGGCGTGGCGCTGAGCGGCGACGAGCTCGTGGTGCTCACGGAGACGATTCCGCAGCCCGGCTCCCTGACGGTGACGCTGCGGGTCTACGACTGGAAGACGGGCGCGCTGGTGCACACCTGGCCTGTCGAGGTCGGTCATGTCCCGCCGGCGACGACGTTCGCGGTGCACGGAGAGCTCGCCACGGTGGAAGGTGCGTCGAATCTGCACCTGGTCGACCTGAAGACTGGCAAGGACGATGCGATCGCTCCCTGCCGGAACGGCTGCTCCGCGGCGCTCGGCGCGCGCGGGCTGGTCTACGCGGCGAATCCGAGCTCCGACAGGAAGCCCGGGAAGCTCGTCTTCGTCCCGACCGCGAAGCTGCTCGCAGCCGTCGCCTAGAGCGCGGCCCAGACCTCGAGCTTCGCGCGGACCCGGCCGATCACCTCGTCGGTGAACTCGGTCGTGCCGAGGTGGCCGCCGAGATCCGCGGTCCGCGAGCCCTGCGCGACCGCCTCGAGGCACGCCTCGCGGATCGCCCGCCCGGCGCGTTGCGCCTCCTCGCCGGCGTGGGAGAGGAGCGCGGCGCCGGCGAGGATCATCGCCATCGGGTTCGCGACGTTCTTCCCCTGCAGCGACGGCGCGGTCCCGTGTGCCGCCTCCGCCATGATCGCGGCCGGCTCGAAGTCGTCGTCGAAGGCGACTAGCAGCGACTCCGAGCCCGCGATCGAGCCGAACAGCGGCAGAACGAGGTCGGACAGGATGTCGCCGTCGCGGTTGAGCGCCGGGATCACGAGCGGGTCCCCGGCGGAGGAGAGGAGGAGCGCGAACGTCGCGTCGATCAGCTGCGGCTCGTAGGGCACGTCGGGATGGCGGGCGGCGGCCGCGTCCATCTCCTCCTTCAGCATCCCCTCGTACGTCGGGCTGACGGTGTACTTCGGCCCGCCGAAGACCTTCGCGCCGGTGTGCTCCGCCTGGCGGAACGCGAACTCGGAGACGGCGCGGCAGATGCGGCGCTCGATCCGCTCGGTGCGGAAGGCGGCCTCGTCGTCGCCCTCGCCCTCGCGCCACTCCTTCGCGCCGTAGGCGTCCCCGACGGCCATCCGCACGATCGAGATCGGCGCGTGGACGCCGCCGAGCGGCGCGACTCCCGGGATCCGCCGGCCGGTGCGGACGATCACCCTGCCCCCGATCTCCTCGCGGAGGATGCGGTTCGGCGATCCGACGTCCCCGCGACCTTCCGGGGTGACCGTCGCCGCCTTCAGCCCGAGGCCGTGCTCGCGGATCGCGGCCGCGGCCTCGTACACGACCCGGTTGTCTGTCGCGCGGCGCTCCTCGAGCGAAAGGTCGAAGCGCGGGAAGTCGAGCTCGACCCCGATCACGCCGGGCTCGAGGACACGCAGGCTCTCCTCGAGAAGCTCCTGTCCGGTCTCGTCGCCTTCCAGGACGACGATCGTCCGCTCGTCGCGCATGGCCGGTCGATGGTATCGGCGTTTGGCGCTCGGGCCCTCTGACGACAACCCGACGACATGGGGTGGAGCCGGAAGGGCCGGAAGGGCGCGTTTCGCTACTACGACAGCGGCGGCAAGCGGATCACCGACGAGCGGAAGCTCGCCCGGATCGAGGCGCTCGCCATCCCGCCCGCCTGGAAGGAGGTGTGGATCTCGCCGCGCTCGACGGGCAAGCTCCAGGCGACGGGCTACGACGCCGCGGGCCGGAAGCAGTACCTGTACAGCGCGGAGTACCGGGCCCAGCAGGAGCAGGCGAAGTACGACAAGCTGATCCGGTTCGGAGACGCGCTTCCGGCCCTGCGTGAGGCGATGGCGCTCCACTTCGACCAGGAGGAGCTCGACCGGGAGCGGGTCTCCGCGATCGCGCTGCGACTCATCGAGCTGGGCTGGTTCCGGGTCGGCTCCGAGCGCTACGTCCGCGACGGGACGTACGGCGTCACGACCCTTCTGCGGCGCCACGTCACGGTCCGCGGACGTCGCGTCTGCCTCTCCTTTCCCGCGAAGCACGGGATCCGCGTCCGCACCGAGGTCGTCGATCCCGATCTCGCCGCGGCCATGCGTCGCCTGCTCGAGCTCAGGGGCCCCCGCGTGTTCAAGTACGAATGGGAAGACCGCACCTACAACCTCACGAGCAAGCGGCTGAACGACTACGTGAAGATCTACCTCGGGGACGAGTTCAGCGCGAAGGACTTCCGCACCTGGGGAGGTACGCTGCTCGCGGCGATCTATTTCGCGGAGCGCGCCGACAAGCATGGCTTTCCGGAGTCGGAACAGGAGCTGAAGCGGTCCGTGACGTCGGTCATGCGGCGTGTCGCGCAGCAGCTCGGAAATACGCCGGCCGTGACACGCGATTCGTACGTCTCGCCGGCCGTCGTGGAGCAGTACCTCGACGGGAGAACGATCGACGATTTTCGGCCGCGTCATTTGCGCGTCGTGACCGCACGCGAGCCGGCTCTCTCACCGGAAGAACAGGCGATGCTCAGCCTATTGCGCTCGTGGCGAATCCGGCGCGCACGCGAAGCCGCATAGCGCCTGACGACTTTCTGTAGGTTTCCCCCAAATCGGCGCGTGTGAAGGAGGACAACGGTGGCTCGGAAAACGGTGCTCGTTTGCGACAATTGCAGCAGCGAAGTCGACGAAGGCAAGGGCGCGGTCATGCGCGTCACCTACACCGACGCTCGTCGCGGGGCCAAGCAGGCCGACCTCTGCGACGACTGCGCCGGCAAGATGCCGGGCCGGGCAGCCGCCCGCCGCGGCCGCCGGCCCAAGTCCGCCGTGACGGGCTGATCGCGGGCGAGAGAGCCGTCCCGCGCGCGCGCTAGCGTAGGCGGGTGCCGCTCCGCCTCATCGCGGGCCCTGCCAACGCGGGCAAGGTCGGGCTCCTGCTCGACCGGTATCTGGACGCGCTCGACTCCCGGGAGGGGGCCGAGCCGGTGCTCATCGTGCCGAACCGGGCGGACGTCGACCGTGTCGAGCTCGAGCTCCTGGCGGGACGCCGGGCGCTCCTCGGCGGCTCGATCGGCACCTTCGACGACCTGTTCCGGCGACTCGCGTCCGGGGCCGCCGCTCCGCGCCGGCAGCTGGGACGCGCGGGACGGACGCTCCTCGTCCGGCGCATGGTGGCCGGAGCCCGTCTCCACGGCTTCGCGCGCTCCGCCGAGCGCGCGGGCTTCGTCGACTCGCTCGAGCGCACGCTCGACGAGCTCGACGAGGGGTTGCTGGAGCCGGACGCGGTGGAGGGCGAGCTCGGCGGGCTCTACGGCGGCTACCGCGACGAGCTCGACCTGCTCGAGCGCTGGGACCGCGGCCTGCTGCGCCGTTGTGCCGTCGAGCGCCTCCGCGCCGAGCTCGACGCCTGGGGCGGCGAGCCGGTGTTCGCGTACGGCTTCGAGGACCTGACGGGGGCCGAATGGGCGCTGCTCGAGGCCCTCGCCGCGCGAACGGAGGTCACAGTTTCGCTGCCGTACGAGCCCGGTCGCGCGGCGTTCGCCGCCCTGCGGCGGACAGCCGAGGATCTCGCCGGCCTCGCCTCCGCGGTCGAGGAGCTGCCACCGCGCTACGACGCGGTCGCTCCACCGGCGCTCGCCCATCTCGAGCGTGCGCTGTTCGCGGACGAGCCGGGGGACGCGCCGCCGCTCGACGGGGTCGTACGCTTCTTCGAGGGCGCGGGAAGCCGCGGCACGCTCGAGCTCGTCGGCGAGGAGGTGCTCGCGCTCGCGCGCGGAGGCACGGCGCCCGAGCGGATCGGGCTCGTCGTCCCGGGCTACGAGCGGATTCGCGGGGCGCTCGAGACCGTGCTCGGCTCGTTCGGCGTCCCGTATGCCGTCGACGGCGAGCTGCGGCTCACGCAGACGCCGCTCGGGCACGCCCTCGCGTCGCTGCTGCGTTTCGCGTGGGGAGGAGGGACGAGGAACGACCTCTTCACCTTCCTGCGCTCGCCTTTCTCGGGTCTGGAGCGCAGGTCCGTGGACTTCGTCGAGGGGCGGCTGCGGGGCCGCGCCGTCCAGGCGCCGGAGCGCGTCGTCGAGGAGTCGGAGCGCCTGCGCGGCGCGCCGCTGCCGGCGCTCGAGGAGCTGCGCGCCGCGGCCGATCCGGTCGAGGCGGTGGAGGAGCTCGCGGAAGGGATGCTGCGCAACGCGTACGGGCTCGACCGTCCTCCGGCGGATCCGGCGAGCCGGCTCGACCTCAGGGCCTACGAGACGCTGCGACGGCTCCTCGCGGAGCTCGAGGGCTGGCGCGAGCTGAGCGGAAACCTCGTGCGGGAGGACGTCCTGGCCGCGCTCGAGCGCGCCGCGCTGCCGCACAGGGCCGGGGACGAGGCGGGCCGGGTCGCGGTCGTCGACCTGCTGCGGGCCCGCACGCGACGCTTCGACGCCGTCTTCGTGCTCGGGCTCGAGGAGGGCAGCCTGCCGCGACGCCGCCCGGGGTCGCCGTTCCTCGACGAGGACGCGAGACGCGCACTGGACGAGAGAGGCGCCCGCCTGCAGCGCCCGGATTCGGTCGAGCAGGACCGCTACCTCTTCTACACCGCCTGCACCCGCGCCTCGCGGCGGCTCTACCTCGTCCGCGAGGCGGCGGACGACGACGGCAGCCCGCGCGAGGCGAGCCCGTTCTGGCACGAGACCGCGTCGCTGTTCGACCCGGAAGACGTGCGGCGCTGGACCCGCCGGCGTCCCCTCTCGGCCCTGACGTGGCCGCTCGAGGAGGCGCCGACCGAGCGCGAGCGGCTGCGGGCGCTCGCGGAGCTTGCCTCCCACGATGCGCCCACGGCCGAGGCGCTCGCCCGCGCGAACGGCTGGGAGCGGAGGCTCGAGCGCGCCCGCGGCGCCTTCCGGAGGCCGACCCGGCTCACCAACCCGCTCGTCCTCGAGCAGCTCGGCTCGCGCACCGCCTTTGCCGTGACCGAGCTGGAGCGCTTCGCCGACTGCTCCTCGGCGTGGTTCGTCGAGCGCTTCCTCGACCCCCGCACGATCGACGCCGAGCCCGACGCGAAGCAACGCGGCAGCGTCGCCCACAACGCCCTCTACCGCTTCTTCTCGCGCGTCCCCGCGGAGCTCGGCGTCGAGAAGCTCGAGCCTCGGCACGTCGAGGCCGCGACGGGGCTCATGCGCCGCTGCCTCGACGAGGCGCTCGCAGGTGTCCGGATGGATCTGACCGAGATGCAGGAGCGCGAGCTCGAGGAGACGCTGTGGCGCGACCTCGCGGCGCTCGTGGAGGAGGAGTGCGAGTCCGGTTCGCCCCTGGTACCGCGGCGCTTCGAGGTCGCGTTCGGCAGCGAGCGGGCGGCGCCCGAGCTGCAGCGCGGCCTCGAGCTCGGCTCAGGTCTCACGCTCTCCGGCAAGATCGACCGCATCGACGTCGACCCGTTCGGGGCGCGCGGTGTCGTCCAGGACTACAAGTCCGGCAAGAGCGCGTACTCGGCGCGGCAGATCGAAAGCGAGCTGCGGCTCCAGATCCCGCTCTACATGCTCGTCCTCCGCGACCTCGTGGGGCTCGAGCCGCTCGGCGGCCTCTACCGGCCGCTCGCCGGAGCGCGCAAGCCGCGCGGGCTCGTCCGCGGCTCCGAGACCGAGACGCTGCCGGGCTACGTCTCGCACGACTACCTCGACGAGGAGGCGTTCTGGGGCGTGGTCGAGTCGGCGCGGGAGACGGCGACCGCGCTCGCCGAGCGGATGCGCGAGGGGGATGTCCGGCACGACCCGCTCGGCGGCGAGTGCCCGAGCTGGTGCGACCTGTGGACGGTGTGTCGCGTGGAGCGGTCGTGAGCCGCCGGGCGCTGAACGAGCAGCAGCTCGCCGCGGTCGAGGCGGAAGGCGATGTCTTCGTCTCCGCCGGCGCGGGGACCGGCAAGACCGCCGTGCTCGTGGAGCGGGTCGTGCGGGCGGTCACGGAGCGCGGCCTCGACGTCGACTCGATCCTCGTGATCACGTACACGCGCCGCGCCGCGGGCGAGCTGCGCACCAGGATCCGCGCGGCGCTCGCCGAGCGCGGCCGGCTCGACCTCGCGCGCGAGCTGGACGACGCCTGGATCTCCACGATCCACGGCTTCTGCGCGCGTCTGCTCAGGGCGTATCCGCTCGCCGCCGGGCTCGACCCGCGCTTCCGCGAGCTCGAGGAGGCGCAGGCGGCGGTGCTCCGCTCGGAGGCGTTCGGCGAGGCGCTCGCGGAGTTCTGTGCGGGGGACGACCCGCAACGGCTCGAGCTCCTCGCGACGTACGGCAGCGACCGGCTGCGGCGCATGTTGACGAGCGTCTACGAGACGCTGCGCGCCGGGGGGCGCGAGCTCGACCTCGCGGTGGCGGCGCGACCGGAGCTCGGCGAGCGCGTGGACGAGCTGCGCGCCGCCGCGACCTCGCTGGTGTCCGATCCCGAGGCGACCGACGCTCAGCGGCGGACGGCGGCGGAGCTCCTCGAGCTGCTGGACCGGGACAGCCGTCCCGACCGGCTGATGAACCTCACCGGCTTCAAGGCGCGCGGCGACCGCGCGGCCGGCTACTGCGAGGCCCTCGCCGCGGTCGAGCAGGCCGCGCTCGACGAGGCTGCGACGCGTGACCGCGCCCTCCTGCAGGAGCTCTTGACGCTGTTCGCCCGGCGCTACGCGGATGCGAAGGCGCGCGAGTCGGCCCTCGACTTCGAAGACCTCCAGCTCGAGGCTCGGAACCTGCTCCGCTCGCAGCCCGAGCTCCGCGCCCGCGAGCAGGCGCGCTTCCGCTCGATCCTCGTGGACGAGTTCCAGGACACGAACCGCCTCCAGACCGAGATCGTCGACCTGCTGCGTGGGCCGGAGACGGAGCTCTTCTTCGTCGGCGACGAGTTCCAGTCGATCTACGGCTTCCGCCACGCGGACGTGCGGGTCTTCCGGGAGCGCCGCGAGGCCGCACGACAGCCGCTCACGCTCACGCTCAACTACCGGTCGCGGCCCGAGGTGCTCGCCGCCGTCAACGAGCTCTTCGGCTCGCACTTCGGAGGCGAGTTCCAGCAGCTCGCCGCCGCGGCTGAGTATCCCGACCCGGTCTTCGGTCATCCAGTGGAGCTGCTCGTCACCGACAAGGAGAGCTACCGCGACACCGGCGTCCACTGGCGGCGCGGCGAGGCGAACGCGGTCGCCCGGCGCGTGCGCGAGCTCGTCGACAGCGGGGCGGCGACGCCGGGCGAGATCGTCCTTCTCTTCGCGGCGGGGACGGATGCCGAGTGGTACGAGGACGAGCTGCGGCGCTTCGGGCTGCCCACCTACCGCGCCACGGGCAAGGGCTACTTCGGCCAGCAGCAGGTCGCCGACCTCCTCATGTACCTCCGCCTGCTCCAGAACCGCTACGACGACGTCGCCCTCGTGTCGGTCCTCGCGTCGCCGTTCGTCGGCGTCTCGAACGACGCGCTCGCCCTCGTGCGCCGGGCGGCCTCGCGGCGTCCGCTCTTCGCGGGGCTCGAGCACGGGCTGCCGCCCGGGATCGGCGAGCGCGACGAGCGGCTGATGCGGGCCTTCCGCCAGCGCTACGACCGCCTGGTCGAGGCGATGCCGCGCCTCTCGCTCGAGCGCCTCTGCGAGCAGATCGTCGCGGGGCACGACTACGACCTCGCCGTGCTCGCGCAGTGGGACGGACGCAGGCGCTACGCGAACCTGCGCAAGCTCGCCCGGCTCGCTCGCTCGTACGAGGAGCTGCGCGGGCCGGACGTCGAGGGATTCGTCCGCTTCGTCGCCGAGCAGGAGGCGGTCGGCGCGCGGGAGCTCGAGGCGGTCGCGGAGGAAGAAGGGGCCGACGCGGTCCGCCTCCTCACGATCCACGCCGCGAAAGGGCTCGAGTTCAAGGTCGTGATCGTCGCGGACGCGGGACGCGACCGCGTGCCGCCGTCGCCGGACGAGATCCTCGCGCTCCCCGACGGGCGCTTCGGCTTCCGGGTCGCCGACCCCGTGACCGCCAGGCGGCGCGGCGCCTTCGACTACGAGGCGGTCAAGGAGGCACGGCAGGAGGCCGAGCGTGCCGAGCGCCTCCGCCTCTACTACGTCGCCATGACCCGGGCGAAGGAGCGCCTCATCGTCTCCGGCTCGGTCGATCTCGGCTCCGATCGGGAGGCGCCGACCCCGATCGCCTGGGTGCTCGACCGGCTCGACGCCGACGCGGAGCTCGCAGCCGCCGGCGATGCGCCGCTCGAGCTCGTGCGCGGCGACGCGCGGCTGCTCGTGCGTCTCGACCGCCACCGGCCGGAGCCGTCGGTGACGGCGCCCGGGCCCGCCCGAGGAGGCGAGGTCTCGATCGAGGCGGGCGTCGACGGATTTGCCGTCGACGTCTCCAGCCCGGGACAGCTCGCGCTCTTCGGGGCGATCGAGGAGATCGAGACGCCGCCCGCGGCGCCGGAGCTGCCGCCGCTCGTCGCCCTGCCGGAGCCGCCGCTCCATCGCGTGCGCAGGCTCTCCTTCACCGCGCTCTCGCTCTTCGAGCAGTGCGCGTACAAGTACTTCGCCCGCTACGGGCTCGGGATGAGCGAGCGGCCGGTCGAGGGCGAGGGTACCGGGGAGATGTCCGGCACCGAGATCGGCAGCGCGGTGCACGCGCTGCTCGAGGAGATCGACCTCGCCGTCCCGGTCGCGCCCGAGCTCGAGGACGAGCTGATCCGCGGCTTCGTCACCGCCTACTGCGACTCCGACCTCGCCCGCCGCCTCGCCGCGCTGCAGGGCGTCCAGAAGGAGCGGCACTTCACGTTCGAGCACGACGGCGTGCTCGTGCACGGGTATCTCGACGTGTTCCACATGGCTGCAAACGCCGGCGGCCAAGCCGCCGACGTGCGGCCGGGCTCGAGTAAGACCTCTGGCTCTCGTGCGCTCGTGGTCGACTACAAGACGAACACGCTCGGCGAGTCCTCGCCCGAGGAGATCGTCGAGGAGGACTACCGGCTGCAGCGGCTCGTCTACGCGCTCGCGTGCTTCCGGGCCGGCGCCGAGGAGGTCGAGGTGGTCTACCACTTCCTCGAGCGGCCCGAGTCGCCGGTGGAAGCGCTGTTCTCGCGCGCCGACGTCGCGGAGCTCGAGGCCGAGCTTTCGGCCGCGATCGCGCGGATCCAGGCCGGCGAGTTCCCGCCGACGCCGAGCGAGTTCGCCTGCGCCGGCTGTCCGGCGCTCGACCTCGTCTGCGCCGGACCACGCCTGCGCTCGCGGCAGCCGGAGGCAGTTGCCTCGTAGCTACGTGCAGGAGGCCCGCCGGCGAGTGGGGCCGAAGAAGGAACGGATCCGGCCGGTCATCGAGCGCCTGGCGGCCGAGCACGCCGACGCCGCGATCGCGCTTCGCTTCCGCAGCCCGCTCGAGCTGCTCGTCTCCGTGATGCTCTCGGCCCAGACGACCGACGTGAACGTCAACCGTGTCACCGAGAGGTTGTTCGAGAAGTACCGTCGGCCCGAGGACTACCTCGCGGTTCCGCAGGAGGAGCTCGAGCGCGACATCTTCGCCACCGGCTTCTACCGCCAGAAGGCGAAGGCGCTGCGCGGCACGATGCGGACGCTGCTCGAGGAATTCGACGGCCGGGTGCCGCGGCGGCTCGAGGAACTGGTCCGTCTGCCGGGCGTCGCGCGGAAGACCGCCAACGTGGTCGCGTCCGAGCTCGGGGAGCCGCAGGGCATCGTTGTGGACACGCACGTCCGCCGCCTCTCGCAGCGACTCGGCTTCACCCGCCAGGAGGATCCGGTCAAGATCGAGCGCGACCTCGTGCGGCTCGTGCCGCGGGCCGACTGGGGCCGCTTTCCGCATCTTCTGATCTGGCACGGACGCCGGGTGTGCGACGCCAGGCGGCCGCGCTGCGAGGATTGCGTCGTGAACGACCTCTGCCCGGCCAGCCGTGTCTGACCGCGCGGCGCGGTCCCGCAGCTTCGAGACGGTCGCCGCGGAATACGAGCGGCACCGTCCCGACTATCCCGAGGAGGCCGTGCGCTGGGCGGCAGATCGCATCGGGCTCTCGGGCGGCGCGCGCATCCTCGACGTCGGCGCCGGGACCGGGAAGCTGACCCGCGGCCTCGTCGCGCTCGGCTTCGAGGTCGTGGCCGTCGAGCCGGGAGCCCCGATGCTCGAGCAGCTCCGGCACGTCGTGCCGCAGGCCGAGGCGCACGAGGGGCCGGCGGAGTCGATCCCGCTGCCGGACTCGAGCGTCGACGCCGCCTTCGCCGGACAGGCGTACCACTGGTTCGACCGCGAGCGCGCCGTTCCCGAGCTGCACCGCGTCGTCCGGCCCGACGGCGGGCTCGCGCTCCTCTGGAACTGGTGGGACGAGCGCGACCCGCTGCAGGCGGAGCTCGGCGAGCTCATCGGCTTCGCCGGCCACGAGCCGTACCGCGACGAGGAGCTGCCGGGCGCACGGTGGTTCCGCGAGCTCGGGCGGACGGTCGTCGAGAGCGTCTGGCGGTCGGGCCCCGACGCGCTCGTCGGCTACCTCTCGACGGCGAGCTCGTTCCTCACGGCGGAACCGGAGGAGCGGGAGGAGGCGCTGCGCTCCGTGCACGAGCTCGCGTCGGGCTACGGCGAGCGGTTTCCGCTGCCGGTGCTGACCTACGTATTCGCCTTCGCGCGGCTCAGTTGACGCGCGGGTCCTCGGGGATGCGGGCGACGAGCTCGTAGATGCCGCCCTTGCGGCGCAGCACGTCGCGCCAGAGCCGCTCCGGCTCGTCGGTGAACGCGTCGTCCGCGCGGGCGGGCTCGAGGATCCAGTCCTCGTCGGCGAGCTCCGCCTCGAGCTGCCCCGCCGCCCAGCCGGCGCAGCCGGCGAAGACCCGGCGCCGCGTGGTGACGGGGACGACCTCCTCCGGCTCGGCCAGCGAAGGAAAGCCGAGGGCCCCGAAGAGCGGCACCGCGGCGTCGTCCGGATCGACGAACTCGCCGAGCACGAGCACCGCTTCCGGCTGCACCGGGCCGCCGACCCAGACCTGCTCGCCGTCGTCGACGAGCGGCTCGAGCTGCGGCACCGCACCGGCCACCTCGACCGGCGAGGGACGGTTGAGGACGAGCCCGGCCGCCCCCTCCTCCGTGTGCTCCGTCACGAGGACGACCGTCCGGCGGAAGTTCGGGTCGAGCAGCGCCGGCGAAGCGACGAGAAGCTGTCCGCGCAGCGAGTCCACGGCCCCATTGTGGCCGTCGACGGCTACTCGTCGCTCGACCGATACGAGACGATCTGGACGCGCTCGAGCGTGAGCATCCCCTCGCCGACCATCTCGTCGAGGAGCGGCACGACGCGGTCGATCTGCTCGGGCGTGTCGACGATCTCGATCACGACCGGGAGGTCCTCCGAGAGGCGGAGGATCCGCGACGTGTGCAGCCGCGAGTCCGCCCCGAAGCCCTCGATGCCACGCAGCACGGTCGCCCCGGCGAGCCCTTCCCGGCGCACGCGCTCCACGATCGCCTGGTAGAGCGGCTTGCCGTGCCACGTGTCCGACTCGCCGATGAAGAGCCGCAGCAGCTTGCCTTCTCCCTCGAGCCTCACAGCGCTCTCCCCGCGACTACTCCCAGATAGACCGCGACGAGGCCTGTAGCCGCGCTGCCGAGGACGTTCGCGGCGGCGAGGCCGAGCGCGCCGTCCTCGAGCAGGCGATACGTCTCGTACGAGAGCGTCGAGAACGTGGTGTACGCGCCGAGGAGGCCGATCGTGAGCGCCGAGCGGAGCCACGGCGCCGCGGTGAGCTGCTCCGTCATGAGCGTCATCAGAAATCCGAGCACGAACGCCCCGCTCATGTTGACGGCGAACGTCCCCCACGGGAACGGTGACGGCAGGCGTCGGGAGACCAGACCGTCGAGCCCGTAGCGAGCCAGTGCTCCGAGCGATCCTGCGATGCCGATCGCCACGATCGTCCGCACGCGAAGCTCCTCTCGATCGTAGGAGCCATCAGCCTCTGCGGCGGTTCTCGGCGAGCTCCATCGCCGGGGCGCGTCGCGCCGCCGGAACTCTAGCCGTGCGCGGGGGTCAGCGCGACGAGGAGACCGCCGTCGTCGTTGAGCGCGGGGAAGAAGTCCCCGATGACGCGCTTGATCTGACCGCCGCGCGTGCGCAGCTGCAGCTGCTCGTTGAGCCGGCGCACCCCCCACTCGAGAGAGAGCTTGACCGGGTTCTTCTCCTCCTCGAACCCGGCGAGCCCGAAGGCGGCGACGACGTCGGCGCCGAGCACCTCCGCCTCGCTCCAGCCGCTGAGCTCGAACACGCCGCGCCCGACCGCAAGGATGCGCCCTTCCTGGTCGCACGTCACGAGACCGGTCGTCGGCGCCGGGTAGTAGTCGTCCATCAGCTCGAACAGGAATCCGAAGCCGCAGTGGTGGCACGCGACGGCCTCGTCGTACAGGCCTTCCTTCCGGTCGATGTCGACCGACCGCTCCTTGCAGTTCGGGCAGATGAAGTTCGGCACGGCCGTCAGGGTAGCCGGCGGCCTCGGCTACACCTTCGTCGGCTCGGCCTCCGGCCGCGGCGCGGTCGAGGCCGTTCCGGTGTGGCCTTCGTCGGCGGCAAGGAACCGCTCGGCGTCGAGAGCCGCCATACAGCCGCTACCGGCCGCGGTAACGGCCTGGCGGTAGACGTGGTCCTGGACGTCGCCCGCCGCGAAGACGCCGGGGATGTTCGTCTCGGTCGTGCCCGGCCTCGTCACGAGGTAGCCGTTCGCGTCGTGGTCGAGCTGATCGACGAAGAGCTTCGTGTTCGGGTCGTGCCCGATGGCGACGAACAGCGCGCCCGCCTCGACCTCCTCGGTCTCGTCCGTCTCCGTGTTCCGGAGCCGGAGCCCGGTGATCGAGTCCTCGCCGAGCACCTCCTCGACGACGAACGGCGTCTTGAATTCGATCTTCTCGTTGTCGTGCGCCCGGTCGACCATGATCTGCGAGGCGCGGAATTCGTCCCGGCGGTGGACGAGCGTGACCTTGTAGCCGAACCGGGTGAGGAACAGAGCCTCCTCGAAGGCCGAGTCTCCGCCGCCCACGACGAAGATGTGCTTGTCTCGGAAGAAGGCGCCGTCGCAGGTCGCGCAGGCCGAAACGCCGCGACCCTTCAGCCTCTCCTCGGACTCGAGCCCGAGCCAGCGGGCGCTCGCTCCCGTGGCCACGACGACGGAGCGCGCGCGGTACTCCTCGTCCTCGACCCAGACGCGGAACGGCCGCTCGGAGAAGTCGACGCGCGTCACGTCGTCGGTGACGAACTCGGTGCCGAACCGCTCCGCCTGGCGGCGGAACTCGGCCATCATCTCCGGCCCCATGATCCCGTCGGGGTAGCCCGGATAGTTCTCCACGTCGCTCGTGATCATCAGCTGGCCGCCCCAGCTGAAGCCCTCGATGACGAGCGGCCGAAGGTTCGCGCGCGCGGCGTAGAGGGCGGCGGTGTATCCCGCCGGGCCCCCGCCGATCACGATCACGTTACGTACGTCGCTCATGAGTTCCTTTCGCGAAAACTTGTACGTCTATTAAACGATTCGAGCCGGACTGACGTTCCCGGCCCGTGGGTCGCACGACGCATAAGAATCGCCGGCCGGGGGAGACGGGCGACGTGGCCGGAACGATCACGTGGGAGCAGCTGCGCGAGCTTGCTGCCTTCCGCGCCGAGCAGGGCTGCGCGGTGAGCCTCTACGTCGGCCTCGACCCGAGCACCGTCCCGACCGCGGGTGCTCTCGCCTCGCATACGCGGTCGCTGCTCGCCCGCGCGGAGCGGCAGCTGGCCGAGCGGCGCCCGACGATGGGACACGACGAGCGGGCCGCCCTCGCCCGCGATCTCGAGCGGATCGAGGCGTGGTTCGGGAGCGAGTTCGACCGTGACGGGATCCGCGGCGTCGCGATCTTCTCCGCCGGGCTCGACAACCTGTTCCTGCCGCTTCCGCTGCCGTGGCCGGTGGCGGACGAGGCGCGCATCGCGAAGCAGCTCTATCTCGCGCCGCTCGTCCGTCTCGTCGGAAGCGGCGACGGCGCGCTGGTCGCGTACGTGGGGCGCGAGCGCGGCGACGTCTACCGGCTCCGGGCCGGCGAGCTCGTTCCGCTCGCCGACGAGTCGGCGTCCGTCCCGGGTCGCCACGACCAGGGCGGCTGGTCGCAGGCGCGCTACGAGCGGCACATCGAGGCGATCGTCGACCGGCATCTGCGCGACGTGGCCGACGCGCTCGACCGCGCCGTCCGCAGGCTGCGCGACGTCCGCGTGGTGCTCGCGGGAACCGAGGAGACACGGTCCGCCTTCGAAGGCCTGCTGGCTCAGGAGACGCGCGCGGCGCTCGTCGGCTGGGTGTCGGCGGAGGCGCACGTGGATGCTCCGAGGCTGCTCGAGGCCGCCCGGCCGCTGCTCGACGAGTGGCGCGAGGGACGGGAGGAGGAGCTGCTCGCGCGCTGGCGCGAGGAGGCCGCGCGGAACGGTCGCGCCGCCACGGGCTGGGAGGAGACCCTGCAGGCGGCCTCCGACGGTCGTGTGGAGCTCCTGCTCGTGCAGGACGGCGCCGACCAGCCGGCATTCGTCTGTCCCGCGTGCGGCCGCGCGCAGGCGGTGGACGGAAGCTGCCCGCTCGACGGGACGAGCCTTCAGCCGGCCGAGACCGGGCTCGACCTCGCGGTTCACCAGACGCTGACGCACGGCGGCAGGGTCGAGGTGATCGGCGAGGAGCATCGCGACCTCGAGCCGGTGGGCGGCGTCGCCGCGCTGCTCAGGTTCTAGGCCGCGTCGGCTGCAGGCGGAACGACGGAAGCCTCGATCTGCCGCCCGCCGAGCTCGACGGTCTGTGGCGGCTGCGCAGCACGCTCCAACCCTTCGAGCTCGGGCAGCTCCTTCTTCGGGCGGACGCCGTGCTCGGTCAGCTTGCGTGCCTGTGGAAGGACGCGGCGCTCGAAGGAGCCGACCGACTGGTTGTACGCCTGAACCGCGCCGTCCAGCCGCTTCCCGAGGGTGACGAGATGGTCGGTCATGACCGTGAGCCGTTCGTAGAGCTCGCGGCCGAGCTCGTTCACCGCGCGTGCGCTCTCCGCGACCTTTTCCTCGTTCCAGACGGCGGCGATGGTGCGTAGGAGCGCGATGAGCATCATCGGGCTGGCCAGGACGACGCGCTCGTTCGCTCCCGCCTCGAGGAGCGAAGGATCGGCCTCGATCGCGGCTCGGTAGAACCCCTCGCCGGGGAGAAACATGACGACGAAGTCCGGTGTGTCCTCGAACTGCTGCCAGTAGCTCTTCGCGCTGAGGCTGCGAACGTGCTCGCGGACGTGGCGCGCGTAGTCGGCGACC
This sequence comes from Gaiellaceae bacterium, assembly GCA_035653395.1. Lineage (GTDB taxonomy): Bacteria > Actinomycetota > Thermoleophilia > Gaiellales > Gaiellaceae > Palsa-739. The sequence goes on along the minus strand of DASRBX010000010.1, from coordinate 21,866 downwards.
AACTCGGCTCGCCGATCCTCGGTGGCGTTCAGCGAGTCGAGCAGCGCCTTGAGCGGCGTCTTCGCGTCCACGACGACGCGCCGGCCTCCCGGCAGGCGCACGACGAGGTCGGGGCGGAACGAACGCCCGTCCGAGGTCGTATGCACCTCCTCCTCGAAGTCGCAGTAGGAGAGCATTCCCGCCGTCTCGACGGCATTCCGAAGCTGCATCTGGCCCCAGGCGCCGCGAACTTCCGAGGAGCGGAGCGCCGTCGCGAGATTCGCGGTCTCCGTTCGCACGCGTTCACCCGTCTCGGCGAGATCCTTCACGTAGCGCGCGAGGGAGCCGTAGTCCTGGCGCCGCGATCGCTCGAGCGCTTCGGTCTGCTCGGACACGCGCTCGAGGGATTCCCTGAGCGGTTGCACGAGCTGCGCCACGGCTTGCTCCTTCTGCTCGAGCCTGCCCGAAGCAAGGTCGAGGAACGACTCGTTGTTCCGGTGCAGCGCCTCTGCCGCGAGGGCGTCGAAGCGCGCCGAGAGCTCGGCGTTCCTGGTGCGAAGAAGAAGCCACGCGCCGGTGGCGCCGAGGAGGAGGCCGATGACGAGTCCCACGATCATTTGGGGCGCAAAACCCTACAGAGGCGCCCGGACGGCATCGGGTGGACCACAGAAACGCCGGCCCCGACGAACCCGTGAGTCCATCGATGCCGGCTCGCAGAGCCTATGCGCGCGGGGCGCCGGCGGTCAAGCGGGAAAAGCGCGCACTTTGCGCACTTTCGCCCCGGACAAGGAGCTGCTACTTGCCGCAGGCGGACTGCGCCGCGTTGAGCGCCTGCTCGGTGTCCTGCAGGTTCGGCGCGACGGTGGGGCCGACGATGTCGTGCAGCTTGCCGCCCGTGCAGCCGACGAGGATCGTGGGCGTGCCCGTGACGCCCACCTTCGCGGCGAGCTTGTCCACCTTCGCGGCGACCGCGCGCGCGCCGGAGCTGTTCGTGTCGGCCCGCCAGGCGTCGAGCCTGAGGCCGGTCACGCTGGCGGCGATGTTCGCCATCATCTGGCCGTCGAGCCAGCCGCTCTCCTCCGGGCCCTGGTTGTCGTACAGCACCTTCGCGTACTGGAACGCCTTGTTCTGGGCGCCGGCGGCGATCACGCCGTAGCGCCCGCTGAACGACTGGGAGCCCGCCCCGCCCAGGAATGCCCACGGCTGCAGATGGAGCTGCACCTTGCCCGTCCGGATGTACTGGCGGACGACTGTCGGCAGATACGTCGTCTCGTAGTTCTGGCAGACGGGGCACTGGACGTCGATGAACATCTCCATCTCGACCGGCGCCTGCGGGCTGCCGAGGATGAGGCCGTTCTGCGGGATGCCCTTGAAGAGGTCGTTCGCCTCGCCCGCGCCCTGCAGCGCGCCGGGCCAGTTCTGGTTGCCCACGGCCGGCAGGCCGTGCAGGTCGGCCGCCGAGACGGTTCCGGAGCTCGCGCTGCCGCCGCCGCGGCCCAGGACGACGGCGAGCACGATCGCGATCACGACGAGCAGGACGACGGCGCCCGCGATCCCGAGCGCACGAGGCGACGCCTGACGGGCGCGCGCTCCGCCGACGCCCTTCGAGCGGACGGGCGGCGGCACGGCGGCCGCGGCTGCCTGCCTCTGCTGTCTGGCCCTCTTCCCGCTAGGCATGCGCGGGAAGGGTAGCCGGTTCCTCCGTCGCCTCGTCCACGCCCGTCGAGGCAAGGAGCAGGAACCCGATCAGGAGGAGGAACCCGGTCAACGCGAGCGTCGGAATCGTGAGATAGCCGAACGAGTGCGGCGCGATCCAGTTGGTGCCACAGCCGCCGGGGGCCGACAGCGAGCACGTCCTCGGCTCCGAGATGACGCCTCGCTCGATCAGCATGTGGTAGATCGACGTCCCGGCGCCGACGACCGGGAGCGGGATCAGGTACCGCGCGGCGCGATTGTCCCCCCGGGCGGCGAGGAACAGCGTGAGGATCGAAAGCGGATACATGAGGACTCGCTGGAACCAGCAGAACTCGCACGGGATGAAGCCGGCGACCTGCGAGTAGAAGAGGCTGCCGCCGGTCGCGATCGCCGCGACGACGAACGCTCCCCACAGCTCGTAGCCCCAGAGGAGATCACGCAGCCGGTCGAGTGGCGCGCGCACTCCGGCGAGCGCGAGCAGGCCGCTGACGAGCCCCATCCCGACGAGCACCTGGCCGACGACGCCGAGGACGGAAAGGGCGACGATCGTGTCCTGCGTCATCGTGCCGCAGGGTATCGGGCGCCGCGGTGAGCGTTACGCTGAGCGGGCCGGGGTGGCGGAACTGGTCAGACGCGCCCGACTTAAAATCGGGTGGCCCTCGGGCCGTGCGGGTTCGAGCCCCGCCCCCGGCATACGCCCCGACCGAGAGGCAGCAGAGGTCACCAGCTGAGCTTGCGGATGACGGTGTTGCGTGCCCGGTCTCGCAGGATGAGCCGGGCGTGTCGGACGTCGGGGAGAAGAGTGGCCTTCACCAACTTGTGACGGGCGACCCAAATCCAATGCGAGTATCGCCGGCCACCGCCTGCAATTCGCATCTGACATTTCTCGCTCACCCGAAAGGTGACCAGGTCGCCAGCGTTCGTAATGCGCGTGCGAAGCGAGAGGAGGCGCGGCGGTGTGTTGTCGACCTTGAGTCGCAGGAAGAGACTTTTGGTTTGCTGGGTGTTGCCATATATCACCGCTGGTCGGGAAACACGATTCGTGGGCAACAGTCGCGTCTGCAGGCGCAGGTGGATGAGTCCGTTCTGCTCTGTGGCGGAGGCGAGGACCGGCCCTGACGACGTCAACTTGATGCTGGCGGTAACGCCTGCCTGCGGGCTGCAGTTCAGCCAGATCCAGATGCTGCGGTGCACCCAGTGCGTCGGGACCCGCTTCGCCAGCCGGCAGTTGACGGGCTTGGGGGGCGGTGGCGGCGGACCGACCGTCTTGGGCGGCCACGCGCAGGTTGGGCTGCACGACTGCGGGTTCGTGCTGAACGGCGCCTTCAGCTCCAGCGCCAGCTCGGTTATCTCGTCGTTGGGCTTGAGCTGGCTATTGTCGATCGCGTCCGCGTCCAACCCGGAGTAGATGGTCAAGCCGGTCCGATTACCGATCTCCCCGTAGGACCAAGCGAGCGGCCAGCCGCCCTGCGGGATGTTCTTGTTCGAAGCCGCGAGCCCCGGAAGCCAGTTCGGCGTTCCCGTCTTCATCGCGTTCATGTCATTGATGATGCTCGGATCGCTGACCAATTGAGACGGGTCGAGGTAATACGGGCTGCCCGCGTTCGGGCTGGCCAGAAAATCGTTGCCGTTCGGGTCGTTGCCCGCCGGGTACGTGACGGCGGAGCCCTGAGGCCTGCCGCTCGCGTTGCTGGCAAGGGTGGAGAACGGATGAATGAAGGTGCTGTAGTTCTGGGAGCCCGTTCCGTCCGCGTCCCAGATCATGACCTTGTGCGTCGCCGCGAACGCGTTGAGCGCCGCTTGTCCGCTCGCTGAGATGTCGGCCCATCGGATTCCGTACAGGATCACCGTGTCGTAGGGGGCGAGGCTGCTCGCGGTGAGCTTGCTTGCGGCCACGGCCCTGAAGTGGTAGGCGGAAAGCTGGGGGTTGCCGACTGGGAACTTTCCCACTCCGCTGTAACCCGGATAGATCGGTGCCGTGAACCCGGGCACGACCGCGACGCTGAGGCTCGCCTGTGTGCGGATGCCTTGGGTGGCGCCGCGGCCTTGGCTGGGGAACGACGAAAGTCCGACCGCCAGCACGACCGCCGCAACGGCCCAAATGGATGTGTGCCTCATGGGTCGCCCGACTCTATACGTCACCGCAGACCTCTTCCTTGTGACTCGATAGCACGTTTGTACAACCCTTATCGCTGATGACTCAGCCGCCGTTCCCTGCCGAAAGACGGGATCGCACTGGCGTTTCGGCTTGGCCGCGAGCTGCGAGGCGAAACCCCGGCGAAGCGGGTCGGTTAGCTGTAGTGCGGGTGTAGGGGGAGGATCATCGGTGGCCTGGGCTTCTGGTCGAAGTTGAAGTCGTCGACGAGGTTGCCGAGGATGGGCGCGTTTTCGCGGACATCCGGGCGGGGGTCGGGTCTGCCGTCGGTGGCGGGGTCGATGCGTTGGCCTTGCAGGAAGTCGTCCTCGATGAATTTGAGGTATGCGTCGAAGCTGAGGATGTGGTGATCGATGTAACCGCGCTTGGCGTAGGGGCTGATGACTAGGGCTGGTACGCGCAGGCCGTACCCTTGGCGGTCCACGATGGGTGGGATGACATGGTCGTAGAAGCCGCCCCAGTCGTCCCAGGCTAGGAAGATCGCGGTCGAGTCCCAATCGGGGCTCCGCATGATCGTGTTGATGAGGCGGGTGACGTAGGCCTGGCCGCTTGTGATTCGAGCCGGAGGGTGGTCGCTGGTCCTCTGGGAGGGCGTGATCCAGGAAACCGACGGCAACCTGCCCGCTCGGGCCTGCCTGTAGAAGCGCTTTAGCGGACGGATGTGGTGGAGTTGATGGTCCTCACGGACGGTGTCGAACCAGGGCAGTGGGTTCCAGACTCCGGGGGGCCTCGCGTTCTGGGGCACCGGGGGGCAAGCCATCGCGTTGTCGGTGCAGTCGGGCTGTGAACCAGTCGCCACGTAGTAGGCCCAGCTGACGTGGTGGCGGTGAAGGAGCCAGGTGAGATCTGTCCAGGCATAGTCCGGTGTCTGTCCGCTCGGCTCTCCCGGGCCGCGCGGCGGCATCCCGGGATCCTGGATGGCCGGCTGGCAGCTCATCGGGTCCCCCTTTCTCGTGCAGCGCGCAGACCAGCCCGAGACGAGGAAGAGGTGCGCGGGCAGGCTCCAGGATGTATCCGGCTCGAACATGTGGTCTTGAAGCACGAAGCGGCGCGCGTAATCCCAGTAGTTCGGGATCTCATGCCAGTCGTGGTACCCCATGACATCTGGCCGCTGTGGATTGCGGGAGCAGTAGGAGAGATCAGGATTCGTCTTGCAGAGTTGGGCTTTGCCGCTTTCCGCCTGGATGACGAAGCCGTCCATCTTCCCGCCGTCGACGTCGCCGACTGCGTTGCCGTGCGCGTGCGGCCCGCCGGCATTGCGGTTCAAACGGTCGTGATAGGGCCGCTCGCATCGGCTCTTCCGTGGGTTCGGGACGCAAGGCACGGCGCCCGGATTCCCCGCAAGTCCAGGAATACCGTCCGCCCCGGGGTACGTGCCGAAATACGAGTCGAAGGAGCGGTTCTCTTGCATGATGATCACGACGTGTCGGATCTTGTGGATCGCCGCCGGCGTTCCGTCGGCCACCCGCCTGCCTGACCACTTCGGCCGGCCCCGCGCGGAAAGCCCAATCGACGCCAGCACGGGGCTCACGAAGAGGAGGGCCAAGAGGCCGAAGAAGACCGTCTTCGCAGCCGGAGGAACGTAACGCCACCAGCCGATCGCGTCTTCAAGCATTCGCCGAGCCAGATCTCGGCAAGCGACAAACCCCCGGACCACCTCGGGCTAATTTCCGGGCCGCTCGGCCGAAAACGCCAAGGCGGATTCAAACGCATCAGCCTCGGCCGGAACGGGGTGAAGCAGGGTCGTGAACCACCTGTCGAGCGATAGCTGAAGCTGCCCCGGCCGCGACAGGATCTGAGCCACGGTGAGGGTGCCCGGTGCGGCGGGGCGCCCAGCCGGACGGCGGACGCGGCGAAGGGAGCGGCGATGGAGACACCGGCACGCGTGAACGGCGAGATTCTCCACCTGTGGCTTCGTCTGCTGGGCTGGCAAGTCGAGACCGGCCGCGACGGCGACCACTGCGTCGGGGTAGGAGCCCACCTCCGGCACGACGGCAGCACCCTCCGGATAGGCGGCTGCGCCCGGAACGAGGCCGAGCTCGCGCTCCAGCTCTTCGAGCAGGCGATGCAGACGTTCGAGCGAACCTGCGATAGGGCCTACCGGCAGCTCACGGCTGCCTAGCGTCATTCCCAGCGTCATTTCCCGGAGCCAGAAGGAACTGGGCCGCGGCGGAAAGCTCCGCAAATTGCGTCAGACGTGGACGTGCAGGGTGGGCCGGTAGGTGAGCTCCTGGATGTTGCCGTCGAGCGTTCGGGTCTCGAGCAGCTCGAGGTCGAAGTCCGCCGCGCCTCGAAAGATGGGATCAGATCCGTTCTCGCCCGTGATCACGGGGAAGACGGTCACCTGGAGGCGGTCGACCAGCCCGGCGGCCATCAGCGCCCGGTTCATCGACAGGCTCCCGTGCGAGCGCAGCGGCACGTCGGACTCCTCCTTGAGCCGCGCGACGACGTCGACCGCGTCCCCGCCGGCCACGGTCCCGTTCGGCCAGTCGAGGGGTTCCGCCAGCGTGCTCGACACGATGGTGGCGGGCAGGTCGACCATCCGCGTGACCCACGGGTCTCTCACCTCGGAGTCCTCGGGCTCCGTCGCCAGAAAGTGTGCGAACAGCCTGTAGGTGTTGGCCCCGAGGACCATCCGCTGCTCCCAGCCGTACAGGGCGAGACGGTGGGCGAGCAGCTCGGGCCCCTGCTTTCCCCAGTAGCCGCCCCAGTCGCCGCCGCTGACTGAGCCGAAGCCGTCGAGGCTGGAAAAGACGTCGAACGTGTACGTAGCGGCCATGCTCGCCTCCTCGGTTGCGCGTTTCGCTCGCCGGTAGAGACCGCGATCCCCGGCGGGACTCATCGCCGCCGAGCGCGTCGGCCCTTGCGGGCGATCTCGCTCGACGGCTTCGTAAACCGGGCCGGAGCACCTTCACGCTCGCGAGCCGATCGAGATTGAGGGCGGTCTAGGCAGTCGAGCTGAAGACACCCGGCCGGAACCGCCTCAGCGTCCGGCGGCGTAGCCCTGGCGGCCGCGCGGGTCCGCTCCCGCCTTGAGGATCCCGTCCCGCTCGCGGCCGACGGCCGTGACGCGGCCGAGCGTCCAGGGCCCGGAAAGCTCGACCTCGTGCCCGCGCCTGCGCAGGCCCTCGACCGCCTCCGTCCCGGCGCGTTCCTCCACTGCGACGTGCCTCGGGCGAGTCTCGCGCGGGTAGAAGCTCGACGGGAAGGCCTCGGTGTGGTGCTCCGGCGCGTCGATCGCGGCCTGGAGGTCGAGGCCGTGGTGGACGGGGGCGAGAAAGGCGTGGAGCGTCCACTGGTCCTGCTGGTCGCCCCCGGGGGTACCGAGCGCGAGAGCCGGCTTCCCCTCGCGGCCGGCGAGGGTGGGCGAGAGGGTCGTCCGAGGCCGCTTTCCCGGCTCGAGCGAGTTCGGAAGACCGTCCTCGAGCCAGAACATCTGGGCGCGCGTGCCCAGGCAGAAGCCGAGGGTCGGGATGACCGGGGCGCCCCAGAGCCAACCGCCGCTCGGCGTGGCCGAGATCATGTTCCCGAAGCGGTCGACCACATCGAGGTGGACGGTGTCCCCCCGCGTCGGCTCCCCGACCCCGGGCGCTACGGGCACTTTCCCCGTCGGCTCCGCGAGGCGCGGCTCGCGGCCGCCGGGCGAGCCCGGACGGAGCTCGGGCGAGGCCTCGTCGCCGACCAGCCGGCGCCGCTCGTCCGCGTACTCCCGCGAGAGCAGGTCGGCGAGCGGGACCTGGGCGAATTCGGGGTCGCCGTACCAGGCCTCGCGGTCGGCGAACGCGAGCTTCGCGCACTCGGTCACGACGTGGACGTACTCGGCGCCCGCGGGCGCGAGCCCCGCGAGGTCGAAGCCCTCGAGCAGGCGCAGCTGCTGGAGGAAGACCGGCGCCTGGCTCCACGGTCCCGCCTTGAAGACCTCGTAGCCGTGATAGTCCACGGAGAGCGGCTCCTCCCACGTCGGCGCCCAGTCGCGTAGGTCCTCCTCGGCGAGCAGGCCGGCGTGGCGCGCGCCCGAGCTGTCGAGCCATTCGCGCTCCTGGAAGCGCACGATCGCCTCGGCGACGAAGCCGCGGTACCAGCACGCATGCGCGGCCTCGAGCTGCGCGTCGCGGTTGCTCGAAGCGGCTTCGGCCTCTTCGAGGATGCGGCGGTACGTCCGGGCCAGGGTGCGGTTCCGGTGGAGCGTGCCCGGCTCGGGAGCCGGGAGGTAGACGCCGGCGGACGTCGTCCAGTCCTCGCGGAAGAGCTCCTCGACCCGGCCGATTGCGCCGCCGATCCCCGCCACGGCCGGATAGCCGTCCTCGGCGTAGCCGATCGCGAAGCGGAGGACGTCGCGGAGCGGCAGTGTCCCGTGGTCGCGCAGGAGCGCGATCCAGCCGCCGAACGCGCCAGGGACGACCGCGGCGAGCGGCCCGGTGCCGGGGATCAGCCTCAGCCCGAGCTCGTCGCGGTAGCGGTCGATCGTCGCCGCCCGCGGCGCGGGGCCCTGCGCGCAGAGGACGAGCGGCCGCTCGCGGCCGGCGGGCCAGACGAGCGCGGGCAGGTCCCCGCCGGGCCCGTTGAGGTGAGGCTCGACGACCTGCAGCGTGAAACCCGTCGCGACGGCCGCGTCGAACGCGTTCCCGCCCTGCTCGAGGACGGCCATGCCGGCCGCGGTCGCGAGCCAGTGCGTCGAGGCGACCATGCCGAACGTCCCGCGCAGCTCGGGCCGCGTCGCGAAGCTCATCCTCGAACGTTAGTGCTGCGGCTGGGTCGGCGACGTTCGAGAGGCGCGCGGCGCGAGAGGCGCCGTTGGAGCCAAGGGCCCGCGTCGGGCAGTCTCCCATCGTGCCCTACGACCCGACGATCTTCGAAGGCGCTGCCGCCCACTATCGCGCGGGCCGCCCGCCGTACTCGCCGCAGCTCGAGGCGGTGCTCGCCGAGGAGCTAGGGCTCGACGGGAGCGGCAGGCTGCTCGACGGCGGCTGCGGGCCGGGGATCCTCACCGTCCGGCTCGCGCATCTGTTCGACGAGGTGGTCGGCCTCGATCCGGACCCGGCGATGCTCGCCGAGGGTCGCCGGGCGGCCGACGAGCACGCGATCACGAACATCCGGTGGGTCCTCGCCCGCGCCGAGGATCTCCCGGAGGCCGCGCCGGGCCCGTACCGCCTGGTCACGTTCGGGTCGTCGTTCCACTGGACTGACGAGGTCCGGGTCGCCGAGGCCATCTACGACCTGCTGGAGCCGGGCGGCGGGCTCGCGCTGATCGTCCACACGGTGGAGGGCCGGCCCGTGCCGTCGAGCCCGGGCCCGCCGCCGATACCGCACGGCGAGCTCGAGGCGCTCGTGGAGCGCTACCTCGGCTCGACCCGGCGCGCGGGCCAGGGCATGGCGCCCGTGCGAAACCACCGCTTCGAGGACGTCCTCGTCCGCACCCGTTTCGGCCAGCCGCGCTCCATCTTCGTGCCGGGCATCCCCGATCTCGTGCGGGACACGGAAAGCGTGCTCTCCGGCTACTTCTCCTTCTCCTCGTCGGCGCCGCATCTCTTCGGCGACCGCGTGGACGAGTTCTCCCGCGACGTGCGCGAGCTGCTCGCGGCCCGCTCGCCGGACGGGCTCTTCTGGGACTGGCCCGGCGACACCGAGGTGGTGCTCGCCCGGAAGCCGCTCAGAAGCTGAAACCGCCGGGGTACGCGTAGTTCGCGAAGTACCAGACGTCGAGCCCGATCACGCCGCCGAGAGCCCCGAGCCACAGCAGCTTGTACGTCGCGGACGGATCGCGCCGGACGTGGGCGAACGCCGCCCAGCCGAGCACGAGGAGCTGGAAGATCACGTAGGCCAGCGGCTTCAACGGCCGCAGCGTACTCGGGAGCTCCGACGAGCAGACCTAGAGGCCGTACCAGCTCGTGATCCGTACAGGCCCGACGAGCGGCCGGCCGACCTCGAGCTGGATCTGTGCGTGCGCCCTGAGCGGGATCGCGCGCGGGTCGCCGAGCCACACCTTCCCGTCGACGATCGCGGTCACCTTCCCTTTGGCCGGCCCGACCTGCGTCGAGGAGAGCGGCTGGCCCCAGACGTCGAAGAAGTCGCCGAGCGTGAACGTCCGGTGGACCGGCGACTCGATGTGGATGATCCCGTCGGCCGCGTGCGTGTGGAGCCACGAGAAGCAGGCTCCCTGGGCGACGAACGGGCCGCGCGTCGTCTGCTGCGTCTGCGGGTCGGCGATGCCGACCCCGGCCGGCACGCGCTCGGAACGGCCGTCCACGAAGATCGTGAGGCGCGCGTGGATGTGGAACACGAGCTGCTCGCTCGCGGAGCAGGAGATTGAGTCCACCGACCCGCCGGGCTGGATCGACCCCGCGGCCGCGATGTCCGTGCCGCTCTCGAGCGGCGGCCCCTCGGGGCCGGGCGGCCCGAGCCCCGGCGGCGGGACGAGCTTCCCGAGGCTGGAGATCGGCGCCGTCCCGGTCGTCGTCCCGCCGCTGCTGCTGAGCGCCAGCGGCAACCCGATCCCCAGCCCGACGAGGACGAGGATCGCGACGCCGGCGACGACGAGCGTGCGCCGGGAGAACCGCGCGAAGCCTGGCCCGCTGCCTCCTCCGCCCTTGGAGCGCACCGGCGGCGGCGTCCGGCCCCCCGACGCGGCAGCCATCCGGCGCTGCTGCTTTGCCCTTTTGCCGCTCGGCATGCGCCGAAAAGGTAGCCGCCTGCCCGGCCGCTACTCGTAGCCGAGGTCGCGCAGGCGCTCGACCATCTGCCGTTCCTCCTCCTCGGAGTAGACCGGCTCGTCGCTCGCCGCGCGCTCCGCCACCGGCGCGACCCGCTCCGTCGTCTCGCCCGCGCGGTGCTCGAGGATCGCGTCGAGCGGCTTGCCGTCGAGCCCGTCCGCCGAGAGCCCGAGCAGGCTGAGGATCGTCGCGGGCAGCTGCACGATCTCGGAGCCCGCCGGCACGTCGGCGGGCTGGATACCGGGGCCGGTCGCCGCGAGGATCCCCGTCACGCCGTGGTGGCCCGAGTAGCCGTAGGAGACCTCGGGGTCGAGGCGCTCGTGCCGCTCGAACGCCTGCGTCCAGCGGCGACGGGAGGGGTCGACGTTGATCCGCTCGTCGTAGGGGAGGAGCATGAGCTCAGGTGCCTTGTCGAGGAACGGCCCGGTGAAGAGCTCCTCCTTCCGCAGCACCTGGAAGGCGGGCTCGCCGGTCTCGGGATGTGGCACCTCGGCCAGCTCGGCCGCGAGCGCGTCGACGTAGGCCGGGTCGTTCCGCGCTCCGGTGAGCTCGCCGAGGTAGAGCTGGCCCTGCGAGGCGAACCCGTAGGCGCGCGTCGAGCCGAAGTCGATGTCGGCGAACAGCCGGTCCTCGGCCGGTCGCGGCAGAAACGGCAGCAGGTCGAGCGCGCGGCCGTACCAGGGGAGCGTCCGCACGAGCTTCTGGTCGACGCGCGCGAACCAATCGAGCGGCCCGCGCCGCCACGGCTGCAGCGACCGCTTGCGGAAGCGGAGGTGACCCCGCTCCTCGAGCCAGCGGTCGAGGTGGAACATCCAGTAGATCGGCTTCATCCCGTGGTCGGAGAAGAGCAGGACGGTCGGCTCCTCGCCGTACCAGTCCTCGGCGGCGTCGATCAGCTCGCCGCACAGCTCGTCGACGCGCTCGTAGACCCGCAGGAGCTCGTCGCCGGCGCCCGTCGAGGCGTGCGCCGGGTGCTCCGGGTCGAAGCGGGCGTAGCCGAGATGGCCGACGTGGTCGGTGCTCATGAAGTCGACCGCGAGCAGGCCGAGGTCGGGCTCGAGCTCGAAGACGAGCTTGCAGACCCCCGCCATCTGCTCGGCATGCTCGAGCAGCCGGCGCGTATAGGCGGGGAAGTCCTCCCACCAGCGCTCGGCCATGGGGTGGTGCGCCGTCACGAGGTCGGGGTAGGCGGCGAAGATCCGCTCCTCGGCGCTCGCGGGCAGGATCTGCGGGCGCTCCGGGCCCCCGTACCCGGTGACGACGACGCCCTCGAGCGGCTCGGCCGGGTACGTGAAGGGAATGCCGATGTAGGCCGACCGGATCCCCGCCGGGCCGAGCAGCCGCCAGAGCGGCGTCCCGGCCCTGCTCGCCGCGCTCTCGAGCTTCTGCGTGCCCCGGTTCGGGTTGGTCGTGAAGTTGAAGATGCCGTGACCGGCCGGGTTCAGACCCGTCAGAAAGGACGACCAGGCGGTCGGCGTGAAGGCCGGGATCGTCGAGCGCAGCGGCCCGAACGCGCCCTCCCGCGCGAGGCGCGAGATCGTCGGCAGCTTCCCCTCTCCCATGAGACGCCGGACGAGGTCGTAGTCGGCGCCGTCGAAGGCGAGCGCGAGGACCCTCACCGGCCGAGAACCTCGCGGTAGACCTGCTCGAGCTGGGCGGTCGGATCGCCGAAGCGCGCGTGCACCTCGCGCAGGTTCCGCTCGCCGTAGCGGCGGCGCAGCGCGGGGTCGCGGGCGAGGCGCACCATGGCGGCGGCCACCGCGTCCACGTCGTGGCGGTCGGCGAGCTCACCGCCTTCCCCCTGCTGGATCCACTCGTCCATCGAGGGCGCGAGCCCGACGACGAGCGGGACGCCGCTCGCCATCGTCTCGAGCAGCGAGGCCGGGGAGGAGTCCACGTCGGCGAGCGTGACGGCGAAGTCTGCGGACGCGGTCACCGAGGGAAGCTCCGCGGCGGGCACGTCGCGAACGGCCATGTACGGCTCGAGCCCGAGCTCGGCGGCGAGGCGGTCGAACTCCTCGCGCGTCCACCCGCCGCCGGCGCTCGAGAAGAGCCTCAGCCCGGGCACCTCCTGCCGGGCCTTCGCGAACGCGCGCAGGACGACGTCGAGGTTCGAGTAGGGGCGGAAGTTGCGCAGCGAGAGGCAGACCACGGCGTCCTCGGGCCAGCCGAGGGCGCGCCAGCGGCCGCGGTCGGCGCGCTCGGGCGAGTAGCCGTCGATGCGTGCGTGCCAGAAGATGCGGTGGAACCTCGCGGGGTCGGCGCCGAGCCGCACGGCGGCGTCCTCGAGCGCCTGCGAGTTGACGACGTACGCGAGCGCCCGCTCGGGAGCGATCGCCACGCGGGCCCGCTCCTCCCCCTCGGGCGACTCCCACGCGTCCACGATCGCGTCCTTCCCCCACGGGCTGACGACGAGCGGCCCGAGGCCGGCGCGCGCCGTCCAGTAGCCGTAGGGCAGGAGGTAGTGCGAGTGGACGACGTCGGGCCGGACCCGGCGCGCCAGCCGCGCGAGCGCCGGAGCCATCCGGAAGCGTCGCACGAGCGGCACCCGCAGCAGCGGGTCGAGATCGTGGAACCGGTGCACGTGGACGCCGTCGAGCTCGCCCTCGCGCGGGTTGACGCGCCCCGAGGCGACGTGCACCTCGTGGCCGCGCTCGGCGAGCCGGGTCGCCCAGCGGGCGAAGTGGCGCGACTTCGCGTCCCCGACCCCGAGGATGCGGAGAGTGTCAGCCACGCGCTCCGGCGCCGGTCATCGTGCGCACGCTCCGCAAGGCGTGGCGGCCGAGCTGAACGAGCGCCGGCTTCGGGTCGTCGCGTGCGAAGACGGCGTCGACGTACGGCGGCCGCTCGAGCGCGCGCCCCGAGCCGGCCATGAGCGTGATCGCCCAGCGCTTCCCGTCTCCGTGCATTCGCGCCGGCGGAAGCGGGTCGCCGACCAGGTCGCGGTACGCGATCCACGGGAGGTCGACCCCGCACGCAGCGGCGAGGCTGTGCCACTGCCACAGGCGCGGGTTCACCTCGAGCAGCTTGTAGCGGCCGTCGCGCGGATCGCGCATCAGCTCCACCTGCGAGATGCCGTGGAAGCCGAGCGCGCGCAGGAGCGTGAGGCCCTGCTCGACGACCTCGTCGACCCAGAGGGCCTCGCCGGCCCGGGCGCTGCCCATGTAGCCGCGCGTCTGGCTCAGCTTGCGGCCGGAGAAGAGGCCGAGCGCCCGGCCGTCGCGGTCGAGGTAGCTGCCGAGCGTGTACATCTCCTCGGGGCCGCTCGGGATCAGCTCCTGCACCATCGGCTCGTGCGGCGCCGCGAGCTCGTACGCGCGCTCGAGCTCCGCGGGAGTCTCGCAGCGGAAGAGCTGGCGCTTGTGGCTGCGCCGGAAGCCGACGTTCGCGGAGGGCTTGACGACGAGCGGAAAGCCGATCTCCTCGCCCGCTGCGCGCGCCTCCTCGCCCGACGAAGGGTAGAGGGTGCGGGGGACCGGCAAGCCTGCCGCCGCCGCGGTCTCGAGCTGGTGGCGCTTGCTCTGGATCCGCTCCAGCACGTCCCAGGCGGGGAACGGGAAGCGGTAGCGCTCGCCGAGGACGTCGGCGTGGCGCGCGATCGCGTTCAGGTGCTCGTCATGGGTGGGGAAGACCGGCAGCACGTCGTCGGTCTCGTCGGCGAATGCCTGCATGGCCGCGACGAAGCCATCCTCGTCGTCGAGCGGGTCGGGGGCGAGGCGCGGCTCCGCGTAGCGGGAGCGGAAGCCGAGCGCGAAGGCGCGATGGTCGACGGCGAGCACGCGCAGTCCCTTCCGGCCGAGCGAGCGAATCGCCGCGAGGCCGTTCACCCAGGCGACCTCCACGACGACGGCCGTGCCCCTCGCAGACATCCGCGCGAGTCTAGTTATGGGCCGGGAGGAGCCGCCTGAGACGCTTCCGCTCGGCCGGCAGGTAAAAGCCGAGGGGGGCGAGCACGAGCGGATACGCGAGCGTCAGACCGAACGCCAGAGGCAGCGAGTGGCGGAACGCCTCGCCGAGACCCGTCAGCGCTCCGGCCGCGAGCAGGATCGTCGCCACCCGGCGCCACTGGTAGCGCACGGGATAGATGCGCTGCGCGTGCCAGGTCCGCCCGAGCATCAGCAGCACGTAGGCGGCGAGCGTGGCGTACGAGGCGCCGAGCATCCCGTAGGCCGGGATCAGCCAGACGTTCAGCCCGAAGTTGAGGACGGCCGCGGCGCTGGCCACGATCCAGTTGAACTTCGTCCGGCGCAGACGGCCGATCGCGATCGTGACGACGATGAAGCCCGCGTAGAACACGCTCGAGTAGACGAGCGCGGGCACGGCGGTCTGGGCTGGCCAGTACTCCGGCTTGCGCCCGAGCAGGCGCACGATCCAGGGCGCGAACAGGCTCAGCGCCACGGCCGCCCAGGCGGCGACGTACATGAGGTAGGTGAGCACGAACGCGTAGGCGCGCTTCGCCTCGCGCTCGTCCTCGATCGAGTACGCGAAGGCCGGCCACGCGACCTGGAAGGCCGTGAAGAGGAGCACGAGCGCCGAGCCGATCTTGTTGGCGAGCGAGTACTGCCCGACCTGGTCGAGCGCGTACGTGCCGTGCAGGAGCTTGCTGAGCATGAAGCGGTCGCCGAAGTTCGTGACCCACATCGCGAGCCCCGCGGCCATGAGCGGCACGCCGAAGCGGTTGATCCCGCGCAGCAGCTCGCGGTCGAACTGGAGGCCGAGCTGCTCGCGCCGGTAGGCGAGCAGGATCAGGTAGATCACGAGCGTGCCGCTGAAGTTGCCGACGATGATGCCGAGCGGCCCCTCCCTGAAGACGACCACGAGGATCACGGTGAGCGGGACGGTCACGCCGATGTTCGCGACCGTCGCGAGCGAGAAGGCGAGCGAGCGCTGCTCGACGCGGAACAGGTTCGTCATCTGCGCGTAGTTGACGTTCGCCCACAGGAGGACGGCCGTGGCCATCACGAGGCTCGCCCCGCTCCCGTGTAGATGGGCGCCGGCGCGGTGCGACTCGATGCCGAGCACCCGGGCGATCTGCGGGGCGAAGAGCACGCAGAGGGCCAGCGCGATCGTCGAGTACGTCATCTGGGCCCAGAAGACGGTGCGGATCAGCCTGCGCCGGTACTCCGCCCCTTTCTCCAGGAAGTAGAAGCGCACGAAGCCGAAGCTCGCGCCGCCGCGCAGCACGACGACCGCGACGGCCATCGCCGTCATCAGCAGCTCGATCCGGCCGTAGTCGGCCGTGCTGACGTGGCTCGTGTAGAGAGGCAGCATGAACACGGCGAGGAACCGGGAGACGAGCCCGCCGATCCCGTAGATCGCCGAGTGCCGGGTGAGCTCGAGCATCTGGGACGCGAGCGAGCGCGGCCTGCCGTCGCCGGGTTCTCTCGCGCTTCCGCGCCGGATCTGCGCGAGCTGGCTCACGTGGGCGATGGTAGCCCGCTGCCTGGAGGGCGATCCGTCGCCGGCACTACACTCGCGCCGTGGCGATCCCCGCTTCCGTCGAGCAGCGGGCGCGCTGGGTGCTCGACATGCTGGGAGCGTCCGAGCTGCGCCTGGGCGACGACCTGCCGTACCGGTCGGAGGCGTGGGAGGCGGTCGACCGCGGCGAGCTTCCCGAGGGGGACGAGCTCGCCGCCGGGTTCTTCCACCTCGCGCGCGTGGAGGAGCGCGGAGCCGAGCGGGACCGGCACGGGCGGTTCCTCGCCGCCGCCTCGTGCCTCGACCCGCTCGACCCGCCGCTCGAGCGGCTGCGCCGCGAGCTGGGGATCGACCCGCCGACCTACCGCGGAGCGCGCTTCGCCGTCGCGCTGACGCACGACGTCGACGTCCCCTGGCGTTGGACCCGGGTCGGCGTGGCCGGCGCGGCCGCGCGCCTCAAGGGACATGCCCTCGCGGGCCGGGTCGGGCCGGCGCTCCACGAGGCGCGCGGCCTCGCGTGCGTCCCGCTCCACAAGCTCCGCGGCACCGACCCGAACTGGCGCTTCGCCGAGATCGCCGCCGAGGAGGCCGCGCACGACGCCCGCTCGACGTTCTTCCTGCTGGCCGGCCACGCGCACCGGGCGGACGGCGCCGCGCCCGAGACGTACGACCGTCTGCGGCCGTGGCTCGTCGAGACCATCCTCGCGGCGGGCTCGGAGGTGGGCGTGCACGGCAGCTATCTCGCCGCCGACGACCTCGACCGGCTCGCGCGGGAGCGGGCGCTGCTCGCGCAGCTCGACGGCCCGCTGCTCGGGCAGCGCTACCACTACCTCCGCGTCGACCCGCACCGGAACCTCGCGCCGCTCGCCGGGATCGGCTTCCGCTACGACACCTCGCTCGGCTTTCCGGACGCGCTCGGCTTCCGGGCCGGCATCGCGCACCCGTTCCGGCCGTGGGACTTCTCGCGCGAACGTCCGGCCGACCTCGTCGAGGTGCCGCTCGCCGTGATGGACGCGACCCTCGCCGAGGAGCGCTACGAAGGGCTCTCGGCCGCGCAGGCGAGGCCGCGGGTGCTCGAGCTTCTCGACCGGGCGGCGCAGCTCGGCGGCGCCTTCTCGATCCTCTGGCATCCGGAGCGGTTCGACGGGCCGAGCGCTCGCGGGTGGGACCGGCTCTACTTCGAGCTGATCGACGCGGTGCGGGAGCGAGGCGGAACCTGCCTCGCCGCCGGGGAGCTCGCCGGGCTCGCGGCGGAACGCCTCGGCTTGCCCCGCGACTAACGTGGCCTCCATGGCCAAGCGCGCACTCGTGATCGGGCTGGACTGCGCGGCGCCCCAGCTCGTCTTCGACCGCTGGCTGCCGGAGCTCCCGACGCTCCGCTCGCTCACCGAGCGCGGCTCCTTCGGCGTGCTCCGCTCATGCGACCCGCCCATCACGGTGCCTGCGTGGTCGGTGATGACCTCGTCGCGCAACCCGGGGTCGCTCGGGTTCTACGGCTTCCGCAACCGGCACGACCACTCGTACGACCAGCTCGTGTTCGCCGACTCGCGCTCGGTGCGCGCGCCGCGGGTCTGGGACATCCTCTCGGCGAGGGGGCGCGACGTGATCGTGCTCGGCGTCCCGCAGACGTACCCGCCGAGCCGCGTCAAGGGAGAGATGGTGTCTTGCTTCCTCACGCCCGACACGCGGACGAGCCGCTACACGCATCCGCCCGAGCTGAAGGACGAGATCGAGCGGCTCGTCGGCCGGTACATGGTCGACGTCGAGAACTTCCGAACGGAGGACAAGGACCGGCTGCTCGCACAGATCGAGGAGATGACGGAGAAGCGGTTCCGCCTCGCCGAGCATCTGCTCGAGACACGCCCGTGGGATCTCTTCTTCATGGTCGAGATGGGCACCGACCGCATCCACCACGGCTTCTGGCGGTTCACCGACCCCGAGCACCGGCTGTTCGAGCCCGGCAACCCGTACGAGCACGCGATGCTCGACTACTACACGCGGCTCGACGCGAAGATCGACCGGCTGCTGCGGTTCGCCGACGAGGACACGGCGGTGCTCGTGGTCTCGGACCACGGCGCGAAGCGGATGGACGGCGGGATCTGCGTCAACGAGTGGCTGCGGCGCGAGGGGTATCTCGTGCTGCGCGAGGAGCCGAGCGAGCCGACGCGGCTCACGCCCGAGCTCGTCGACTGGTCGCGCACCGTCGCGTGGGGCGAGGGCGGCTACTACTGCCGTCTCTTCCTCAACGTCGAGGGGCGCGAGCCGGAGGGAATCGTCTCCGCGGGAGACTACGAGCGCGTGCGGGGCGAGCTGAAGGAGAAGCTCGAGGCGCTCGGCGACGACCAGGGCCGGCCGATCGGGACGGTCGCGCACCGCCCCGAGGAGCTGTATCCGGAGGCGCGCGGGATCGCGCCGGACCTTCTCGTCTACTTCGGCGACCTCTACTGGCGGAGCGTCGGGCAGGTGGGGACCGGCACCGTCCACGTGTTCGAGAACGACACCGGGCCGGACGACGCGAACCACGCGCACGAGGGGCTCTACGTGCTCGTCGCCGACGGCCTGCCGGCGGGGCCGGGGCCGCAGCGGGCGCTGACCGACGTCGCGCCCACGCTCCTCGAGCTCCTCGGCGAGCCCGTGCCGGCCGAGATGGAGGGGCGGAGCATGCTCTCGGCGTCGGGCCCGAAAGTCGCCGAGGCGCCGGCCTCTCGCGACGAATCCGTCACGGACACACCCACCATTTCCCAATAGGCTCGAAGGTGGGTGGAGGCGCGGGGTGGCCCCAGGGCCAGCCGCCGACCCACAACCTGACCGTACACTCCGGCGCGTGTCCGAGCTGGATACGTCGCCCTCGGAGCCGGTCCTCGAATGGGACACGCCGCTGTTTCGCATGGCGCGCGCCCAGTACGAGCAGGCGCTTCCGTACGCAGGCGTCTCGGACATGGTCGCCGAGCGGCTCAGCTTCCCCGAGCGCGCGGTCATCGTCAGCGTCCCGCTCCGCCGTGACGACGGCTCGATCGAGATCTTCCCCGGCTACCGCGTGCAACACTCGACCGTGCTGGGGCCGACGAAGGGCGGCATCCGCTACGACCCGGAGGTCTCGCTCGGCGAATGCGCCGCGCTCGCGACCTGGATGACCTGGAAGTGCGCGCTCCTGCGGCTCCCCTACGGTGGCGCGAAGGGGGGCATCCGCTGCGACACCCACGCGCTCTCTGCCCGCGAGCTCGAGAAGCTGACGCGCCGCTTCACGTCCGAGCTCATCCGCGAGATCGGCCCGCAGACCGACATCCCCGCGCCCGACATGGCCACGAACGAGCAGACGATGGCCTGGATGATGGACACGTACTCGATGCAGAGCGGCTACGCCGTCCCCGAGGTCGTCACGGGCAAGCCGATCTCGATCGGGGGCTCGGTCTTCCGGCGCGAGGCGACCGGCGCCGGAGTCGTCATGGTCGCCGAGCAGGCCGCCCGCCGTCGCGGCTACGAGCTCGCTGGGCGCTCGTGCGTCGTGCAGGGATTCGGCAACGTCGGCGGCGTCGCGGCCTCCGAGCTGCACGAGCGCGGCGCGCGGGTGATCGCCGTCTCCGACGTCTCGGGAGGCGTCCACGACGAGCGGGGCCTCGACGTGCCGGCCCTCCACGCGTATGTCGCGGAGAACGGCTCGCTCGAAGGCTACGACCGCTGCGAGCGGATCACGAACGAGCAGCTGCTGGAGCTCCCCTGCGACGTCCTCGTCCTCGCCGCCCGCGAGGACCAGCTCACGAGCGCGAATGCCGACCGCGTGCACGCGTCGCTCGTCGTCGAGGGCGCGAACGGGCCCACCACGATCGAGGCGGACGAGATCCTCGGCGAGCGCGGGATCCCCGTCGTCCCCGACATCCTCACGAACGCCGGCGGCGTCACGGTCTCCTACTTCGAGTGGGTGCAGGATCTCGGCCGGCTCTTCTGGGACCGCGACGAGATCCGCCGCAAGCTGGCCGACAAGATGGGGGACGCCCTCGACCGCGTCTACTCCGTGTCCGAGGACAGGGGGATCACGCTCCGCCAGGCGGCCATGGTCGCCGCCATCCGCGAGGTCGCGGGAGCCCTCGAAGCACGCGGAATCTATCCGTAGCGCGCCAGAATGCACGCGATGCGCCCCGAGACCGTTCGCGACGCGATGGTGCCCGAGCCGACGACGCTCGCCGCCGGCGAGAGCGCGCGGGAGGCCGGCCGCTGCTTCGCCGACAACGACGACGTGCGCGCGATCTTCGTCACGGAGGACGAAGGGCGGCTCCTCGGCGTCATCACCCGCAAGACGCTCGTGCGCGAGGTCGTCGCCGCCGGCCTCGACCCGGTCGCCGTCACGCTGCGCGAGATCGCGGAGCCGCCGAACTTCACGCTCGACGCGGGGCTCGAGCTCGAAAGCGCGTTCCGCTTCCTCGAGGAGCACGACCTCGAGCGGGTGCCCGTCGTGGAGGAGGGAGGACGGCTCGTCGGCGTGCTCTCCCGGGCCGTCGTGCAGCGCCGCCTCGCCGAGGACGAACGGCCCGAGGGCGAGCCCGACCCGGGCTCGCTCGTGCTCTAGCAGCAGGTGTAGGCGCCGGGAGGCGCGGCGCCCTCCTCGGGCTCCGGCAGCTCGGCGGCGGCGAGCGCCGCTCCGTCGAGGAGGTCGCGCTCGCTGACGCGGATCGCCTCGAGCCCGTAGCAATCGAGGATCGCGAGCAGGATCGCGCCGCCGGCCACGATGACCGGCGCGCGTTCCGGCTCGAGGGCCGGCACGCGCCGCCGCTCCTCGAGCGGCAGGGCGGCCAGCCGCTCGAGCTGCGCGCGGGTGCCGTCACGCGTCAGGACGTGCCCGTGCACCCGCGAGCGGTCGTACTCCTCGAGGCCGAGGTCGAGGGCGGCGAGGGTCGTGATCGTCGCCGCCACGCCGACCGCGTGCTCCGGGTCGAGCTCGGGGAGCAGAGCGCGGGTCGCCTCGATGCTGGCGTCGATGTCCTCGCCATGGCGCTCGGTGAACCGCACCGAGCCCAGCGGCAGGCTGGTGTGGAAGCCACCGAGGACGAGCTCCGTCGAGCCGCCGCCGATGTCGACGAGCAAGGTCGCGGCGTCGAGCTCGCCAAGGCCGCGCCGGGTCAGCTCCGCCTCCTCCTCGCCCGAGAGCAGGCGCGTCGCGAAGCCGTAGCTCCACTCGATCTCGCCGAGAAACGCCTCGCCGTTCTCGGCGTCCCGGACTGCGCTCGTCGCCACGAGCAGGACACGCTCGGCGCCGAGCGACTCGGCGGTGCGGCGGTAGTCGGACAGCGCGTTGCGCGCGCGCGCGATCGGAGCGGGGAGGAGGCGGCCGCGGGAGTCGACGCCCTCGCCGAGGCGCGTGATCCGCGACTCGCGGTGCATCTCCTCGAGGTTGCCGTCGTCGACGCGCGCGACGAGAAGCCGCGTCGTGTTGGTGCCGAGATCGACGGCGCCGACGATCATGAGCGTGGAACGACGGCTGTGACGCGCTTTATGGCCCGGTCCCGCATGGAAACGAGCGTAACGAGGGTGCTACAATCGGCGCCGCGACGCGGGGTGGAGCAGTCAGGTAGCTCGCCGGGCTCATAACCCGGAGGTCGCAGGTTCAAATCCTGCCCCCGCTACTGGGAAAGCCCCGCTCCTGCGGGGCTTTTCGTATCAGCGTCACGTCGGCGACCCTGAACTTTTGCCCGTGTCCGGCCCCCCTCTATCTGGTCCAGGGCGTCTGAGGGTCCTGCGAGTTTTGAGAGCCAGATAGGAGGTGGTTATGCCGGTGTCCGGCCCCCCTCTATCTGGTCCAGGGCGTCTGAGGGTCCTGCGAGTTTTGAGAGCCAGATAGGAGGTGGTTATGCCGGCGAAGCGCTACAGCGTGGAGCAGATCGTGGCGAAGCTGCGTGAGGCGGAGAAACACCAGG